>NZ_JACGVM010000001.1:0-574484 GCF_014077195.1 Colwellia sp. BRX9-1 | reverse complement strand
TCGTCAAAAAAATACGCTAACTCATCACTTAACATGCTTTATTTCCTGTAAAAAGAAATAAATATGACACACTCAAAAGATCGTTCAAGTACTATATTTCATCTAAAACGATCAGCATTGGAAACGAGTTCAGGATGACGTGGTTGTGTTCAGGATGACGGTGGAGGTGTCTGCCTGACGGGGTACACAGGTAGAATTACGTAATTCTTTTGTCGTCATGCTGAATTTATTTCAGTATCTAGGTTTTGGTTCTAAGTACAGATCCTGAAACGAGTTCACGATGACAGTTTGTGTTTAGGATGATGGTGATTGTTAAGAGTAAAGGGGGTTGTTAATTATAACGTTGCTCGCTTTACTCTTTTTTCGTCATGCTGAATTTATTTCAGTATCTGGGTTTTGGTTCTAAGTACAGATCCTGAAACGAGTTCAGGATGACGGGGGTGGTGTTCAGGATGACGTTGGAGGGTCTGGCTGACGCAGGCACACAGGTAGAATTACGTAGTTCTTTTGTCGTCATGCTGAATTTATTTCAGTATCTGGGTTTTGTAGAATAAGTTCAGGATGACGGTGGAGAGTCTGGCTGACGGGGGCACACAGGTAGAATTACGTAGTTCTTTTGTCGTCATGCTGAATTCATTTCAGTATCTGGGTTTTGGTTCTAAATACAGATCCTGAAACGAGTTCAGGATGACGGTGGTGGTGTTCAGGATTACGGTGTTGGTGTCTGGCTGAATGGGCACACAGGTAGAATTACGTAGTTCTTCTGTCGTCATGCTGAATTTATTTCAGTATCTGGGTTTTGTAGAGTAAGTACAGGTCCTGAAACAAGTTCAGGATGACGGGTATGTATTCCGGATGGTGGGGTTGTTCTTATTTGCTGAACTGGTTTATGTTTGGGTTTTATTCAACAATGTAAAGTCCGATAAAGATCGGACTTTACATTGTTGTTTTGTTAGAAAATCATCTATTTTTAATTTTCATAAAACAAATATTAAAGTCCACTAATGGCCGCTATGGCAACCGCTGTGTTATACATAATGGTTGTCGCTGTTGTCCACAAGGTTAAGTTGTTCATGTACTCTGAATCAAGTGGTACAACAATTGAATCGCCCGGTTTTAAAGCTGAGTCAGCACCGCCGCTAAACCAATTGCTTTCTTCAAACATTTGGATACTACCGTTTGACGAAATAATATAAATTCTCTCATCATCGGCACGTTTTTTTAAGCCGCCGCTTTGCGTTATATAATCTTCGACACTGCTTGATGAATCAAACATGTGTGAGCTATTCACTTGCACTTGCCCCATAACATTAATTGAACGATTCTGAGTTGGGATGTACAGTACATCGCCGCCCTCTATGGCAATATCATAATCATTTTTGGCTATAACTTGCGGTAAATTAATAACTAAACGCCCTAGCGGTTCTACCTTAGATAGGTCTGCTAATAACGATTGAATTTCACTATATGAAGTTACCCCGCTGTTGCTTGATAAAGACTTAGTTGCCATTTCAATACGTAAGTCGGCACTTACTTTCATTAAGTTTTGTCTTTCAAGTTGTTTTAACTTTGTTCTTGAAAAAACAGAGCCATTGGGATCTGCAAAAGCTGTTAATCCTCCCGCTTTAAGAATAATACTTGATAAGCTGTCTCCACGACGGACTGTATATTTACCCGGAAAAAGCACTTCGCCGCGCAACTCTATAACATGGTTTTCACTCCATGAAGGGATACGGTGAATGTTAAGGCGATCTTTACTTTTTAGCAAAATATTATCTTCATCAATATTATTGAGGGCATTCACTAAATGAATATTTTTAGAGGTTTTTACAGAGTTAATACCACTCATTTCATTACGTGTTAACTCAGCCCTTGATAAATAAGCTGACTCTTTAACGCCACCGGCTGCTAAAATTAAATCGATTACCCGAGCCCCTTTACCTAATGGATAAACCCCTGGAAATTTAACTTCACCATCAATTTCAATTAACTTTACCGCTTCACCAGATCCTGCTTGGTATCGAAGTTTGTTAACAATAGGCACCAGTAGACGTTGGCGAGAAAACAATGCCATTTCTCGAATTGTCACATTTTCGTGCTCTGCACCACTGTTAATATTATTAATAGAGGTATAAATTTTTTCATCTTTGGTCTCAGCCATAACATCATTTTGCTCATGGGTTTCCCAAAACTCTTTTTTCTTACTCGTTTCAATCGCTAAATTTCTTTCTTTCGCTAATAACTCTTCTTGAGTGTAGGCGAGCTCGTCTAATAAGAATTGTTCTTCAGAGAATTTAAAGGCTTTCGAGAAGATGATAATTTTATCATTACTGCTGAGTTGGATATTGCTCTTAGAATTTTTATCAGCAAACACATTGGCTAAATTAAACTGTAAAATTTCAATATTACGGGCACTATCGATTTCTCTAACGACAATGCCGTAATTTAAATCGGCGTAAGGTAATAGGTGAGCGTCAGCATTGGTAATAACATCGGATAACAACATGTTTTGTTGTAACTGGTATTTACCTGGACGTGCTACAGCGCCTATTAAAGTAATTGAATCGACATATAAGTCTGAGCTTTTTAACACTCTAATAAAATCACCCGCTTGAACTTTTTCAGCTTTTTGGGTTTTATCAGATAAATCAATATTTAGGATACTACGTAAATCGCTTTTGTTATAACGCTCTACGATAGTAGATTTTGGGTAAGCCGCGGGTAAAAGTCCGCCAGCCATTTTAATGACATTAGAAAAGTCGTCTGATTGGCTCAATTCATAAATAGCAGGACGTCTTACTTCGCCGGCAATTGACACAGACTTGCCTTGAGGAGGAATAAAAACGACATCGCCTGATTGCAACAAAATATCACTTGATGAATCACCTTCAATTAATAAGTCATATAAATCGACTTGTTGAATTAGCTTCCCTGAACGTTTTACTTGAATATTTCTTAATGAGCCAATATCACTGACACCACCTGCAGCAAAAATGGCATGGGTGACTGAAGATAATGAACTTAACGTATAGGGGCCAGGTTTATAAGCTTCACCTAAAACAAATATACGCATAGAGCGTAATTCAGCTAAGCTAACCACCACATTAACACCAATAATTTTTTGTTGAATTTTATTAACAACAAAAGTCTTTAATTCTGAAAATGTTAATCCTGCAACACTAATGGGGCCCAGGTTAGGAAAAACCAACTCACCTTCACGTGTCACCGTTAATTGCATTTCACGATTTTCTTTACCGAAAACCTGTATTGAAACTGAGTCTCCCGTACCTAAGATATACCCTTCTGGAATGGCAATATCCATAACCGGAGAGAATGTTGTTGGCGAATTTGCAAATACATCTAAACCGAACCGTGGCAAGGTCTTAAAAATAGCTTCAGCTTTCTCTGTTTCTTCGGCATCTTTGGCTTTAAGGTTTTCATTGTTCAGGCTATTTATATCGCGTGGCATTACCTGTGTATTAATAGAAGCGTTTTGTGTATTACTTCCTGATAACTGAGCCTCAATAGCATTTAAATCGACGCCCATACTTTTGGCTAATGCTTGTTGTTGAGATTTAGGTAACTTTTTAAATTGTTCAATTTGCTGAGCAGACACTTGCTGGGCATGTAAATTTAAAGAAAGCGCAAAAAGTAAAAAGGTTGCTATAAGATAGCGAGTAATGTTCATCATTGGGGCAATAAATTTCCTATAAATGCGAGGTATAACATTAGCTCAATACTTATAAACCATAAAAATTAATAATGGCCAAATATATCGACTAAATAAGTTCTAAAATTAACGTTTGGAGTTTATCAGTAACAAGCTATTGAATAAAGTAACTTGCTTACCTTTTATAACGTCAAATAATTAATTTTGGGGAGTCTGTTTATTATTTTTCTTTCTAAAAATATCAAAAGTAACTAAAACATTACATCTGCTTAATCAAATCTCGATGCCAAACTATTGCCTTTCATGGCAAGCACAGGTATAACACACGCTGACTTTCGCAAATAAATTTGACAATAATTACAGCGCAAAGAACTTATTTCAATATTTTAAAATGTTTTTAGCGAATTAAAATAATAATATTTATCTGTAATTTACACTTATCTTAGAGGAATTTTTTATGAGCAAACCTGATTCAGGTTCTTTTTTTGGCCATCCGGCAGGGTTACAAACGCTGTTTGTTACAGAAATGTGGGAGCGCATGAGTTATTACGGTATGCGTATGCTACTTGTATTATTTATGACCGCTACTTTACAAGAAGGAGGCTTAAGTTTAACTGTAGCTTCTGCAGCTGCTATATATGGTTTATATACTGGTAGTGTTTATTTTATGGGCTTACCAGGCGGTTGGATAGCTGACCGATTAATTGGTGGTCAAAAAGCAGTTTGGTACGGCGCAATCATTATTATGATTGGCCATATCATCTTAGCTATTCCGAATGACACCACCTTTTTTATTGGTTTAATCGTCGTCATTTTAGGTACGGGTTTATTAAAACCAAATATTGGCGCTATGGTGGGTCAATTATACTCAGATGAAGATGTTCGCCGTGATAGTGGTTATGCCATTTATTATATGGGCATCAATTTAGGTTCAGTTATTGGCTATGCAGTTTGTGGCTACTTAATGGAAAATGTTGGTTGGCATTGGGCGTTTGGCGCCGCAGCTATTGGTATGGCATTAGGTTTAATTCAATACAAATTGACTACCCCTAAGCTTCAAGGTATTGGAGAAAAGCCAGTATATCCTATGTCAGAGAAAGCACAAAAAACCAGCTGGACAATTATTGGTATTGTTTTAGCGGTTATTGCGTTTGTTACCTATGCTACTTTTCAAGGCATTATTACTATTGTTCCTGTAACTGTCGCTCAATACGTTGCCGTAGCATTCTCTGCAATTTTCGTTATTTATTATGCGGTAATATATTTTGGTAGTAACCTAACGCAAAATGAAAAGAAAAAACTCTGGGCATTATTATTGATCTGTATTGCATCAGCTTGTTTTTGGTCGGGCTTTGAGCAAGCGGGTTCGTCGATGAATTTATTTGCGCGCGATTATACTGACCGCGTCATTGGATCATTTGAAATACCTACGGGTTGGTTTCAATCTGCAAACTCGTTTTTTATCGTTTTACTATCACCCTTTTTTGCTGCTTTATGGATTAACTTAGGTAAAAGACTGGTAAGTCCTTCTTATGGTATAAAGTGTGCTGTTGGACTAATCATCATGGCGAGTGGTTTTATCGTGATGTTTTTTGCTGCACAATATGCTGCTTCAGGAATGAAAGTTGCCCCTTACTGGTTAGTAGCAACTTACTTCCTACATACAGTTGGTGAGCTTTGTTTAAGCCCTGTAGCACTTAGCGCGGTAAGTAAATTATCACCTAAACGCTTTGCAGGACAAATGATGGGCGTATTTGTTTTAACTTATTCAATAGGTAATATAATTTCTGGTTTATTAGCCGGTAATTACGATCCAAATAACGTCGCGCAAATACCTTCGCTTTATATTCAAATTAGCTTATTTAGCATTGGTATTGGTTTAATCATTTTGTTGGTTGGTTTCAAATCTAGATTTTGGGAAAACTTGCCTGATGATTCAGAAGCATCTACGACTAACGCAAATGGTTCAACGGCAACGACTAACGCTTAGTTAACTATCGTTCATCGTTAAAGTGATTTTGAAAAGCCAACATTTATTGTTGGCTTTTTTATAGCTAATTTTTACTGTAACTTACTTGTTGTTAGGCTTATTTTATAAGGGGTTAAATATCATGAAAACAAGAGATGTGCTTCGCAAAGAAATTCGCTATCAACGCAGTTTATTGAGCGCTGACCAGCAAGCGGAACAATCACTTTTATTATCTAAAAGACTCATTAAAGAACAAGTAGTCAAAGGCGTTCAACACATCGCGATTTATTTAGCCAATGATGGCGAGTTAAATACTCAGCCTTTTATTGATTGGTGCTGGCAAAATAACATCACCGTATATTTACCGGTAATACATCCTTTTAGTAAGAATAACTTACTCTTTTTAAAATATGCTGAGACGTCTATTCTCGTCAAAAACAAATATGGTATTTTAGAGCCTAAGCTTAACGTGCAAGATATAATAACGGTCGCTCAGCTTGATATTATTTTTACTCCCTTAGTCGCCTTTGACCGATATGGTAATCGCTTAGGCATGGGCGGTGGCTTTTATGACCGAACACTTTCGGCTTGGCATGCTCAATATCAACAAAATAAACAAGCTAAACCCTTACCAGTTGGCTTAGCTCACGATTGCCAAAAAGTTAACACTATTCCCTTTGAAAGTTGGGATATTCCACTGCCTAAAATTATCACTCCAACCACCAGCTATAACTTCGATATTTAATCATCTGCTGATATACTTCTACCTAATTTCCCCTCGCTAATTAGGATTCACATGACACAAGATGAAATGAAGAAGGCAGCAGCCCTTAAAGCACTAGAATTTATTAAAAACGATACCATTGTTGGCGTAGGCACAGGGTCTACTGTTAATCACTTTATTGACGCCCTAGCAACAATCAAAGACGACATTGAAGGTGCAGTTTCTAGCTCTGAAGCGTCGACTCAAAAATTGAAAGCCCATGGTATCGAAGTGTTTGAATTGAATAATGTCGGTAGCGTTGATGTTTATGTTGATGGCGCTGATGAAATTACTGAATATCTGTCGATGATAAAAGGTGGTGGTGCTGCACTAACCCGAGAGAAAATTGTCGCGGCCGTAGCAAAAACATTTGTCTGTATTGCCGATGAAAGTAAACAAGTAAAAATGCTAGGAAAATTTCCTTTACCGGTAGAAGTTATTCCGATGGCACGAAGCTATGTAGCGCGCGAACTTGTTAAGTTAGGTGGTGACCCGGTCTATCGCCAAGGCGTAATTACCGATAACGGTTGTGTGATTCTCGATGTGCATAACTTAGAGATACTTGATCCTAAAAAACTTGAAAGCGATATTAATGCCATTGTAGGTGTTGTTACTAATGGGTTATTTGCACTACGTGGCGCTGATGTTTTAATTTTAGGCACTCAAGATGGCGCAAAACTCATAAAATAAATCTTTAGAGTTTATACACTATATGCTAGTTTAGAAATCTAGCCATCTAAACACTTTATATTTGGTTAAGGCAATGACCACTATAGTCCTACATGAGATATTAGAAAATGAGCAATAATTCATTAGCAAAAGAAAAAATTAAGATTTTATTACTTGAAGGTGTCCACCCGAGCGCTGTTGAAGAGTTAAAAATGAAAGGCTACAGCAACATTGAATGTATTAGTACATCCCTTGCTGAAGAAGATTTGATCAAAAAAATTGCTAATGTTCACTTTATTGGTATTCGTTCTCGTACTCAGTTAACTGACCATGTACTAAGCCATGCTAAAAAACTCGCGGCTATTGGTTGTTTCTGTATAGGTACTAACCAAGTTGAAATTAAAGCGGCACAAAAACGTGGCATTCCAGTATTTAATGCCCCGTTTTCAAATACACGATCGGTTGCCGAACTAGTATTAGGTGAAACCTTATTATTATTACGTGGTATTCCTGAAAAAAGCGCAAAAGCTCATCGTGGTGAATGGAATAAATCTGCGGCTGGCTCGGTAGAAGCTCGTGGCAAAACTTTAGGTATTATTGGTTACGGCCATATTGGCATGCAATTAGGCATTTTAGCTGAAACCTTAGGTATGCGAGTACGCTTTTATGATATCGAAACCAAACTTCCGTTAGGTAATGCGAGCCAAGCATCAAGTTTAAAAGTTTTATTAAAAGAAGCTGATGTAGTTAGCTTACACGTACCTGAAACGGTTCAAACTCAAAACATGATGGCAGCAAAAGAATTTGCACTCATGAAAGACGGTGTTATTTTTATCAATGCTTCTCGTGGTACTGTCGTTGATATTGACGCATTAGCTGAAGCGCTTAAAAGTAAAAAAGTCGCTGGCGCAGCAATCGATGTTTTCCCTGTTGAACCCAAAGGTAATGATGAAGAGTTTATTTCACCATTACGCGCATTCGACAACGTTATTTTGACACCACATATTGGTGGGAGTACCAAAGAAGCCCAGTCTAATATCGGCTTAGAAGTTGCCAGCAAAATGGCAAAATACTCTGACAACGGTTCAACACTTTCGGCTGTAAACTTCCCTGAAGTTTCTTTGCCTGGTCATACGGGAACAAGCCGCTTATTACATATACACCGTAACCAACCGGGTGTGTTAACCCAAATTAACCAAGCATTTGCTAAGCACAATATTAATATTGCTGCACAGTACTTACAAACAGACGATCAAATTGGTTATGTAGTTATTGATATCGAAGCACAAGATAGTGTATTAGCATTACGTGAATTAAAACAAATTGACGGCACAATACGCGCACGTATTCTTCATTAATTTTTCTGAGTATTTAGCGTAAACAATAAAAAACGAGACTTAATAAGTCTCGTTTTTTTTATTGCCACATTAACGAGCCATCATTTGACCGTTTAAAAAAACCGATTACAGCCCCGATAATAATGAAATGAAAGAACTTGTAGTCATACTGATTTTATTTCAGTATCTGGTCTTTAAGTGGTTAGGTACGAGATCCTGAAACAAGTTCAGGATGACGGCGATTGGGTTCATACTGATGGGGTTTGGGTTCACACTAAACTTGTTTCAGTATCCACTCTCGTCATGCTGAATTTATTTCAGTATCTGGGCTTTGGGTTGTTAAAGACGAGATCCTGAAACGAGTTCAGGATGACGGCGGTTGAGTTCATACTGATGGGGTTTGGGTTCATCCTGATGGAGTTTGGATTCATGCTGAACTTGTTTCTGTTCCACTCCCGTCATGTTGAATTTATTTCAGTATCTGGGCTTTGGGTTGTTAAGGACGAGATCCTGAAACAAGTTCAGGATGACGGCGTTTTGGGTTCATACTGATGGGGTTTGAGTTCATGCTGATGGAGTTTGGATTCATGCTGAACTTGTTTCAGCTTCCATTCCCGTCATGCTGAATTTATTTCAGTATCCATTCCCGTCATGCTGAATTTATTTCAGTATCTGGGCTTTGGGTTGTTAAGAACGAGATCCTGAAACAAGTCCAGGATGACGGCGGTTGAGTTCATACTGATGGGGTTTGGGTTCATCCTGATGGAGTTTGGATTCATGCTGAACTTGTTTCTGTTCCACTCCCGTCATGTTGAATTTATTTCAGTATCTGGTCTTTGGGTTGTTAAGGACGAGATCCTGAAACAAGTTCAGGATGACGGAGTTTGGGTTCATTCTGATGGGGGTTGAGTTCATGCTAATGGTAGGTTGGGTTCACACTGAACTTGTTTCAGTATCCATTCCCGTCATGCTGAATTTATTTCTGTTTCCATTCTCGTCATGCTGAACTTGTTTCAGTATCTGGTCTTCGAGTTTTTAGGTACGAGATCCTGAAACAAGTTCAGGATGACGGCGTTTGGCTTCATTCTGACGAAGTTTGGGTTCATTCTGACGGAGCTTGAATTCATCCTGGTGGAGTTTGAGTTCATCCTGAATTTATTTCAATTTCCACTCTCGTCATGCTGAATTCATTTCAGTATCTGGGCTTTGGGTTGTTAGGGACGAGATCCTGAAACGAGTTCAGGATGACGGCGTTTGGCTTCATTCTGACGAAGTTTGGGTTCATTCTGACGGAGCTTGAATTCATCCTAACGAAGTTTGAGTTCATCCTAACGGAGCTTGAATTCATCCTGAAGAAGTTTGAGTTCATCCTAACGAAGTTCTATTTTACTCTAATTGACAATATCCCTTTAGCTCAATTTAATGATACAACTACACCTTCTGGATTAGCTAGTAGTGAACTCACTTTTTTTAACATTTGAACATCATTACCGATAAAATGTTTTACTGCCTTTGTCATCTCTAATTCAACTTCGGCGCCATCATCGGGTGTTAATGGACGATGTACTTCTATCTTTTTGCCATCCTGTTCATAAGACATTTTAATGGGCTGTTCGAATATGCGAATAGGTGTGCCTACGGGAATATTATTATATAACCATTCGATGTCATCATCGTACATACGAATACAGCCAGAGCTTGCTCGCATACCGATACCAAAGCGCTTATTTGAGCCATGAATTAGGTATTCACTTGTGCCAATACGTAATGCATATTTACCAAAGGGATTATTGGGTCCTGCGGGTACTTCTCTGACCATCTCTTTGCCATGTTCGGCAAAATAACGTGCGCGCATCTCTGCTGTTGGACGCCAACTCGGGTTTTTACGTTTGTCGCCAATAGTACTGGTTAAATGTGGTGTTTCTAGTCCTTCTCTACCAATACCCACAGGGAAAACGTAAACTAATTTCTCTCCTTTCGGGTAGTAGTACAAGCGTAACTCAGCGAGATTAATGACAATACCTTCACGCTTACCGAAGGGTAGAAGCATCTGCTTAGGAATAACTATATTATGGTCAAGAGGCAATAAAAAAGGATCAACACCGGGGTTAGCGGCAAGTAAGGCAAAAAAACCTACGTTATAATTTTCAGCTAAAGCTTGAAAGTAATCACCTTTTACTGCTTTATGGATAATATCTTCGCCCACTAACCTTGAATTGGCGGCAGGGAGGTTATAAACACTCGCCAAACTTACACAAGTAATAAAACTACTTAACAATAAACTTAATTTAACAACCCACTTCATTAATTTATTACCCTACGAATTATCTTCAACATTATTTAAAACCTTTTTCTATTCGAACCAATAAACAGCTATGATTCATCTAACCAGTACGGCTTTGTTAATAACGCCATATTTCTAGAGCTGTCTAATGCGATGAGTAACCCTTCAACTTTGCTTCCTTGCCATAAAACGAGTTTTTTAGGTTTTTCATCTAACGTTTGTAGTTGCTGGTGAATAATCCACAATGTTTGTAATTCACTGATCCCTTGCTGAATGTCCAACCAAGGTGCTCGATATTGTTTACGTTCTTCTTCATCAAACAATAAACCAAACCAAGTCCCTGTCAGTAAACTTCGGTTTAACAGTTTTGCTTGTGATAAGTATTGCTCACTGCTCAGCGACTGCGATGGCGTGCTATCAGCAAATAACACCGCCATACTTTTCGTTAAACTTTGCTGCGCAAAAGGTAATAACAAGTCAATAAACTGTGTATCTTCAGTTAATAGCATTTCCAGCAAATGAGCTTGCAGGGTATTAAAACGCTGGCCATGCAATAATTCGATGACATTTTCGCTCGTTGGAAGACGACGTTTCTCCATTCTTAGTTGTTCTACCAATTGTTCGCTGTAATTTAACTTGCGTCTATAATTACCCGTTTTATTAGTAAGCTCTTGTAGATTAACGGCATTATCAACCCACGAAAGTAAGTGGACAAAATAGCTTAGTTCATCACGAATTTTTACAGCTTCTTCGGGCAGATAGTCTGCAAATAGCCAAAAACCGTGGCGAATTAACGCTAAAGTTTCTGTTATTTTTTCTAACTCGACTAAGCTTGGCGACGTTATATAGTATTCAATATGATCATGTAGGTTAACTAGGCAATAATTGATACCGGTAGAAAAGGCATTAGAAATAGAGTGACTACGGTCGATGGGAAGAGTATCGGTAATATTTTTTTTGTAATTAACGGGGATGTTTTTCCATAAACCATAGCCACGAGCTGCTTTACTTTGGCTACTTGGCCTAACAAGCAGTACAGAAAATAATAACTTGGCAAGCAACAGTAAATCTGAGGTTATGCCACTGACAAGTTCCAATTCGAGTTCACAAATTTTAACACTGCGACCATCACTACTAATATCGCCTTGATCGAAGGCAACTTCTACCACAGTACCCGACGATAAAGTAACTAACCAAATAATACGGGTAAAGTCCGTTGAAAAAAGGGGAATTAACGATTCTTGTAGCTGCTCTACCTTTTGGGTTGACTGCCAAATTTCATTTGGGAACAAGGAAAGTTCAGGGAAGTTATTAACAATATTAACGTTATACTCTGGTCGCTGATGCAAGCCCGCAATTACCACCCCAGCTGTTTTTATGGTTTGCTCTAACTTTCCGTCACAACCTCTAATTCTTAGCCCCATATCATGACGGCGAAAATCTAAATTAGTTGTATCGTAATAGCAGTTCGATAATTGCTTTGTTTCACAGCTAAATGACAGCTGTTTTGTGGTGAATAACTGGGTGATTTTTTCTTGAGTATTATCACTTGTAACAAAATACTTAAGCTCAATTTCGGTAACCATATTCTTCCAATAATTTGTTTTATTATGTCAACATAGTGAGTTTACAACAGCGACATATGAAAACAAATAGCGAATGCAAATTCCCATAAGTTTCTTTCATATAATATAGCGATATACAAAAAATTTAACTGACTGCTGATGCCCTAACAAACTTTTAGTAAAAACTATCATAATGAATTAACTATGTAATATCTTGTTTACAAAATATTGAGAACACTTATTTATTTTATCAATAAAACCTTAATGTTCGTAAACTTAACTTGCTATCAATCCGCCAAACCCCTAGTATTTTGCTATGCATAATTTTATAAAGGTTAATGGTAGTTTCATGAAAATAATAAAAGCTTTATTGGTTGGTTTAGTCCTCAGTTCATCTTCCCCACTTTTTGCAGAAGACAGCCCAACCAACCTTCCTTCTGGCTATATTTCAGACGATTTATTTATTTATATGCATTCAGGAGCGGGTAATAATTATCGAATTCTAGGCAGTATAAACTCAGGCACTGAAGTGAAAGTAACCGGTAAAAATGAAAATGATTACTCTGAAATCATTGATGATAAAAATAGAAATGTCTGGGTTGAAAGTAAGTATCTATCATTAAAACCCGGCTTACGCTTTGTTATTGCCGAGCTGAATGAAAAATTAGCCAATACCAGCAGCAATACTGACAGCATGTCAGAGGAACTTTCCCAGAGTAGAAATACTATTCAAAACCTTAGCAGTGAAAAAGCCCAACTTAACAATGAAATAAGCCAGCTTAATAAAACACTTATAACGATACGAGCCAAATTAAAAGACCAAGATACCAATATCAAAAAAGAATGGTTTTATAATGGCGCTATAGTGTTAGTTATTGGCTTACTTTTAGGTTTGATTCTGCCAAGATTAACTTCTCGCCGCAAAGGCTCAATGGATAATTGGAAGTAACCCCTATTATGTTAGAAAAACTCACGTATAATCACCGCGATTTTTAGATTATATGATGGCTTTTTTTGTGCACAAAACTAAATACTTATTTTTTATCGCTTTATTTATATTATTTTATACAAAACAGGCTAATGCCGATGGTGTTAGCCCTTATTTACCGTTAAAAACTGATGCTCTTATTGAACTTGAAATCGCACGTCTAGCGACAATTTCTCGAATGCCAATGTTGAGTAAACCCTACCATATTGTCACGGTTGTTGATTATCTAAACAAAATTAAAGGTTCTCATCCTGAGCTTTTTTATAGAATTTCTGCTTATATAAAACGTTATAAAAAGCAGAGTGCGATCACTCATTTATCAACCACGCTTTCAACATCTAACAATAAAAACTTCACCATAGCCAATAATCGTGGTGTTGCCATGGACAGCACGGCCCAAGCAAGTGCTTCTGGATTTTATCAGTTCAATCAATACGCCATCGCAAATTTAGGGGGAACCATCGTCGAAGGTAAGAATATTATTCCCCATAACAGCTACTTTTCATTGGGTTATGAATATGCTCAATTTGATATTGGCTACCGCGAACATTGGCTATCACCCTCACAAGAAAGTGCATCATTACTGTCTACTAACGCTGCTCCGACCTTTTCTATTACCATGAGTAATGTAAAACCTATCACCTCTTGGCATGTTAAATACGAATTTTCATTAGGACAGTTAGAGGAAATGGCGGGTATAAAGTATAAGGGTTCTACATCATCAGGAAAGCCATTATTAATGACTATGCATATGAGTTTTCAACCCTTTAGCTGGTGGACGATAGGTGCTAATAGAACCTTTCAATTTGGTGGTGGCGAAAGAAGCACTGGCCTAAGTGATATTTGGAATGCGATTATTGACCCCGTTAACTCAGATAACTGTGGCTCAGGTTTAACAGGTTGTGCCAATTCTGATGAAGAAGTGGGTAATCAAATTGCTTCGTTAACCAATAAATTTGACTTGTCTTACCAGGGTTTCCCTTTTACCTTTTATATGGAATATGCAGGTGAAGATACCAAAGAACACAAGAACACTCAGTTAGGTAACATAAGTCAAACCTACGGGTTATTCTTTCCATATATTAACAAGGACTTTTCATTGTATGCTGAGCATTCTAAATTTCACAAATCATGGTATGTTCACAAAATTTACGGTGAAGGTTACCGTAATGATGATGTTGTTATGGGTCATTGGTGGGGTAATAACAAAGAGCTGGAAGATAGATCAGCCGGGAATTCTTCGTTAATTCGACTAAACTGGGACTTTTCACCCAAGTATCATTTACAAACACTATTTCGAACCGCTGCTATAGATTCTTTGACACAAGATAAGTACTCTAGAGCCCAAGAGATAGAATTAAGTTTAAAACAAGTATATAAAAATGGATTTCTTAATTATTCGTTAACAGCTGGTAGTGATATTTATGGAGAGTCTTTCTACCGTGCAACTTTGGGTTATAACTGGTAATTTATGAATGTTTTTTTTGATATTCAACACCTGTATTATTTACCACAATATTTACCGGTAAAAGATGTGCTTGAAAAAAATTCAGTGTCATGCCACTTTATTTTATACAATCAAAAACAGCTGCAGGATATATTAATAAATTATGTTGAAAGTGAAAAATTAAACTACACCCTTGTAAATAATTCAAATGAAGCAAAAGAATTTTATTTTAATAAAAAACCTGACTGGATAATTTTTGGTAATGCGTTTCATCATCTAGAAAATGTTCATCAATGTTCTAAAACAGCTATGATGAATCACGGGGTTGGCCCAAAGTCGTGTTATTATGATTGGTCAGATTGTGACATTCAGCACCGGTTTGTCGAAGGGAAACACCGATTGAAACGTTTGAAAGAACGATTTCCCTCTAAAAGCTTTATTGATACGGGTTATGCAAAATTAGACCCTATCATTAATAACGAATCTTCTAGTTTAGACTTAAAACAGTTAGGTTTAGATCCAGAAAAAGAAACGATATTATATGCACCGACCTATTACCCAAGCAGTATTGAATGTTTACCTCATGATTTCCCTGAACTTTTAGAAGAATATAACCTTATAATTAAACCTCATTATTTTTCCTTAACTAAAGAGAAATACAAGAATCATCAAACGATTTTTGAATCTTGGTCTCAGTACAATAACGTATATATCTCTTCTATAGAGGAAGCCTGTATTATCCCTTTTATGAATACCGCAAGCTTGTTAATCAGCGATGCATCCTCTACTTTGTTTGAATTTACTGCGCTTAATAAACCAGCTATTTGGTGTGATTTTTTTAAAGTGCGTTGGAGCTACAGAGGTATATTCAAGTGGCGTTTAAATAAGCGTCTTGATGATGATTTAAAATACTTTGCAAAAGTAGCCCAACAAGTAATCAATACTGAGCAATTAGTTCAACAAGTTGAAATTCAACTCAAGAGCCCTCAATTAAAAGAAATGCAGAGGTTTGAATTAACTGAACTTCTTATTGGTAAAGTTGATGGTAATTGTAGTAAGCGAATTGCGGATTATTTGATAAATCATACTGATTAATAAACATTTACTCTGTAGGTTGTACATGTAAAAATATATAATATTTTTTTACTAAGTTAGGTTAATAATATGAGTTCTGTAGTTTACGTTTCTGGCACTTTCGACTTGTTTCATCGCAACCATCTGAAAATGATTGAATATGGAGCAGGTTTGGGCGACACACTAATTGTAGGTGTGAGTACTGATGAATTAGTATGCAGCTACAAAAACCCTCCAGCAATACCTTTTGAAGAACGCATAGCAATTGTTAGTGCCTTAAAATACCCTGATGTCGTTATCCCGCAAAGGTCTCTAGAACATACAGACAGAGTAAAAGATCTTAACATTGATATATTTGTTATTGGTGATGACTGGAAAGGAAAATATGACTACCTCAGAGATCTTGGTGTTAAAGTGTTCTATTTTCCCTATGGCTCCGGTATCAGTAGCTCAAATTTAAAAGCTCAAATTGTTGATCAGTATAAAGAATTAATAACTAATGCCGACAAACATATCAATCCAGATGTGAAAGCATAATGAAATCTATATTAATTACCGGTGGTGCGGGTGACTGGGCACAAAGCTTTTATCAACAGTTCAAAAATGCCTTCAAAATCTCTACACCAAGCAGAACTGAATTAGATATAAGTAATGAATTGAGCGTCAATAATTATTTTAAGAGCCATTCATTTGATATTGTTATAAACAATGCTGGCACAATCCATCCAAAAAGAATATTAGAGAGTGACACACATCTTTGGATTAATGATATTCAAGTCAATTTAATTGGCACTTACCTTACCGCTAAAGCGGCATTAACCAAAAACCCTGACACAGTTATCATTAACATATCATCAACGGCTGCGTTTAATGCCTACCCTGATTGGTCATCTTATTGTGCTTCAAAAGCAGGTGTTGTTACCCTATCTAAATGTTTAGCTAAAGATGGTTTTAATTCTTATTGTTTGTGTCCTGGAGCAATAATGACAAAGTTCAGAGACAAATTCGACTTACCCAACGACAATATTTTAACATGCGAAGATCTTTCAAAACATGTATTAGATATCATTGATGAAAAATACACATCAGGTGATATTTTGTTTGTCCGTAAAGGTGAGTTCATATTAAATCCCAGTTAGTTTATATCAATGAAAGCATCTAAATACCTTTTCTATATTTCACAAAATTATTCTTTTGAAATTTTGCGACCTTTACAGCGAGAAATACTAAGCCAAGGCAGCCAAGTTGCCTGGTTTGTTGCTGGTAGTGATGTTAATCTGAGTAATTTTGCTGCCGATGAAGTGGTGCTTAGCAGTGTTGCTGATGTGATTAGTTTTAACCCTGTCGCTAGCTTTGTGCCGGGTAATATCATCCCACGATTTATTCCCGGTATTAAAGTACAAGTTTTCCATGGTTTAGAGTGGAAGAAAAAAGGCCACTTTGTTATTAGAGACTGCTTTGATCTCTATTGTACTCATGGGGCAGCGACCACCAATCGCTTTAATGAATTAGCTAACCAGCATAAGTTTTTCGATGTTAAAGAAACAGGCTGGCCAAAATTAGATAATTTATTTAATACCCCCAAAGAGCAATATTTTAGTAATAACCTGCCTACAATCCTCTTTGCACCCACTTTTTCACCCGCGTTGACTTGCGCACCTTTTTTATATGAAGAAATTGCCGCTTTAGTGGATGATAAAAAATATAATTGGCTGATTAAGTTTCACCCAAAAATGGATAAAAAGTGGTTAGAGCTTTATGCTCAACTCTCTTCAGAAAACCTAAAAATAATAACATCGTCAAATATAAATAGCTTATTGCAGTCGGCTGATATTATGGTGTCGGATACTTCATCGGTTATTGGTGAGTTTGCTTTACTGGGTAAGCCGGTTATCGCGTTCAATAATAGCCAACCCGGTAATTATTTAATTAACATTACCGATGCAAAAGAATTACCCCAAGCATTAACTGTTGCATTATCGCCTTCAGAAACACTTATATTGGCGATAAATCGTTATGCCCAAGAGTTACATCCTTATAGTGATGGTAAGTCGTCATTTCGGATATTAGAGGCTGTAGAAGATATTAGACTCAAGGGCAAACAGGCAATAAAAACACTACCGCGCAATATCATCAGAAACTTAAAGCAACGCAAAATTCTTAATTATTGGAAGTTTTAAACGCCTTATATTCATTAGCGCCACCATTATACTTTTTAAATATTAATAATTAATTGACATTATTTGAGTAAATACGCTATTAATAGATGACTGTTTGCTCTAGCGAGCTAAACTAACTTAATAAGACGACTTTAATGACAACAACCATTACCATAAAAAATATTATTCGCATTAACCTCCTCCTCACATTATCAATGCGCGGATAGGTTTTTTATTGTTGTAAATTAAAGATAAACATTAAAACCCGCGCATATTACCGCGGGTTTTTTTATACCCGTATTTTATGTAAGTAGCCAATACCCTAAGCACAATAAATATTAAGGAATAAACATGGACAGCAAGGTAATTATTTTCGACACCACCTTACGTGACGGAGAGCAGGCACTAAATGCAAGCCTTTCAGTGCATGAGAAGTTACAAATTGCGCTAGCCATTGAACGCTTAGGAGTCGATGTAATGGAGGTTGGCTTCCCTGTTTCTTCGCCAGGCGATTTTAAGTCAGTGCAACAAATTGCCCGCACCATTAAAAACTCCCGAGTTTGTGCTTTAGCTCGAGCTGTTGAAGGCGATATTCAAGCCTGTGCCGATGCGTTAAAAGTCGCTGACCAATTCCGTATTCATACGTTTATTTCAACGTCAGATGTTCATGTTCAACAAAAATTGAAGAAAGATTTTGCCGATGTTGAAGCAATGGCAATCCATGCAATTAAATTTGCCCGAAAATTTACTGATGATGTCGAGTTTTCTTGTGAAGATGCTGGCCGTACCCCTATCGACAATTTATGTCGCATGGTTGAAAACGCCATAAAAGCCGGTGCCACCACCATTAATATTCCTGATACGGTTGGCTATACCCTACCCAATGAATTTGGCGGCATTATTACCCAATTATTTAATCGTGTGCCTAATATTGATCAAGCAGTAATTTCGGTGCATTGCCATAACGATTTAGGTTTAGCCGTTGCCAACTCAATGACTGCAGTACAGGCAGGCGCTAGACAAATTGAATGTACCATTAATGGTATTGGTGAGCGCGCCGGTAATTGTTCATTAGAAGAAGTCGCGATGATCATGAAAACCCGACATGACTTCTTAAATGTACACACCAATATTAATCATCAAGAAATTGCCCGCACTTCAAAGTTAGTCAGCCAATTATGTAATATGCCCGTGCAATTAAACAAAGCGATTGTTGGCGGTAACGCTTTTAGTCATTCGTCAGGTATACACCAAGACGGCATGTTAAAAGCCAGTAATACTTATGAAATTATGACCCCAGAAAGTGTCGGCATCAGTAAAACAAAATTAAACTTAACCTCACGCAGTGGTCGTCACGTTATTAAGCACCGCATGGCAAGTTTAGGTTATACCGAAGCTGAGTTTGACTTAGAAGAGTTATACAGTGACTTTTTGGCGCTAGCCGATAAAAAAGGTCAAGTCTTTGATGATGATTTAGAAGCGTTGCACTTTAATATTCAACAACAAGGTGAAGAGCAAGAATTTTATCATCTAGAAACATTAAACGTGCAGTGTGGCGGCGGAGAGTTTTCCACGTCAAGTATTAAATTATTAGCCGGTAAAGAAAGCCATATTGTTTCTGAAACCGGTAATGGCCCGGTTGACTCATTATATAGAGCGATTAAAAAAGCGGTTGATATTGACTTTGAAGTCGCTGATTACAAAATATCAAATAAAGGTGAAGGTGAAGACGGTTTAGGTAAAGCTGATTTAGTGGTTACCTGGCAAGACAGAAAATTTCATGGCTACGGCTTAGCGACCGATGTTATCGACGCTTCAGCAAAAGCCTTGATACACGCACTGAATAGTATTCATCGCGCCATCACCATTAATGAAATAAAAAGCGAACTAAAAAACGACGTTCAAGCTTCATTATAATAAATTCAAACATATAAGATTGATTAAAGGTATAAAAGACATGTCGAACATAGCAATATTAGCCGGTGATGGCATCGGACCAGAAGTAATGGTTGAAGCTAAAAAAGTATTAAGTACCATCGCAACAATATTTGATATAAAAATATCGACACAAGATTACGCTATAGGCGGTGCTGCTATTGATAGCCACGGTCACGCCCTTCCTGATGAGACCATGAAAGGTTGTGAACAAGCCGATGCTATTTTATTTGGCTCGGTTGGCGGTCCAAAATGGGCTAACTTACCTCCTACACAACAACCTGAACGTTGTGCATTATTAGGCTTGCGTAGCCGTTTTGATTTATTTTGTAATATGCGCCCAGCGACCTTACAACCGGCTTTATCATCATTATCGACATTGCGCAGTGATATTTCACAGCAAGGCTTCGACGTACTGGTTATTCGCGAGTTAACCGGCGATATCTACTTTGGTGAGCCAAAAGGACGTCGCGGTGAAGGTGAAGAAGAAACAGGCTTTGACTCGATGTTTTATTCTCGTCGAGAAGTTAAACGTATTGCTCACTTGGCGTTTCAAGCGGCGCAAAAACGTAACAATAAGGTAACGTCTGTTGATAAGGCCAATGTTTTAGCGACCAGTCAGTTATGGCGCCAAGTAGTTGAAGAAGTCGCGAGTGAATATCCCGATGTCGCCTTAGAGCATTTATATGTAGATAACGCCGCCATGCAACTTGTTCGCGATCCCAACCAATTTGACGTTTTGTTATGCCCTAATTTATTTGGCGATATTCTTTCCGATATCTGCGCAATGATAACCGGCTCTATGGGGTTATTACCTTCTGCAAGTTTAAATAGCGAAGGTTTTGGTATGTATGAACCTGCCGGTGGCAGTGCGCCTGACATTGCCGGAAAAGGTATCGCTAACCCTATCGCGCAAATTTTATCAGCAGCATTAATGCTACGTTACAGCTTAAATGAAAGTGCAGCGGCACAAGCGATTGAAGATGCCGTAGCAAGCGCATTAGACAATGGCGTGTTAACCGCTGATTTACTGCCCGCAAACCAAAGACACCAGGCTAAAAACACCACTGAAGTGGGTGATTATATTTGCCAACAGATTATTGCGCAACATAGTAGTGCACAAAATAGTGCTAATCAAAAAATAACAGAGGCATAACCGATGAGTCCTAAAAATTCTGCTACCACCTTATATGAAAAATTATGGCAACAGCATGTTGTTGAAGAAAAAGCGGGTGAAACACCTTTGCTTTATGTTGACCGTCATTTGATCCACGAAGTTACCTCACCACAAGCGTTTGCTAACTTAAAGTTTCATAACCGCCCTGTTCGTCATCCTGAGCGTACGATTGCCACGATGGATCACAACATTTCAACCCGTTCAATAGAAATTGATGCTGCGGGTGAAGGCGCAGCCAATCAATTAAGAACATTAGAAAAAAACTGTAAAGAGTTTGGTATTGAACTATTTGGTATGGGTCATAAAAATCAAGGTATTGTTCATGTTATTGGGCCAGAACTTGGCTTAACATTACCGGGTACAACAATTGTCTGTGGTGATTCTCATACCGCAACTCATGGCGCATTTGGCGCATTAGCCTTTGGTATTGGTACTTCTGAAGTTGAACACGTTTTTGCCACGCAAACCTTACGCCAAACAAAAGCAAAAACCATGAAAATTGAAGTTAATGGTCAAGTAGGCGCAGGAATTAGCGCAAAAGATATTATTTTAGCGATTATTGGCAAAACAGGTAGTGCGGGTGCGACCGGCTATGTCGTTGAGTATTGCGGTAGTGCTATCGAAGCACTGAGCATGGAAGAGCGCATGACCGTTTGTAACATGAGCATTGAATTTGGCGCGAAAGCGGGCTTAATCGCTCCTGATAAAACCACCTTCGATTATCTAATAGGTAAAGAATATGCGCCAAAGGGCGACGTATGGCTTGAAGCGTTAAATGATTGGAAAACCTTCAAAACTGATGAAGGCGCTGAGTTTGACACGATATTAACCCTTAAAGCCGAAGAGATTAAAGCGCAAATCACCTGGGGAACCACACCAGGACAGGTTACTTCAGTCGATAGCGTAGTGCCATCGCCCGATGACTTTACCGAGCAAGTAGAAAAAGATTCTTGTGCGGCGGCCTTAACCTACATGGGCTTAACGGCGGGTACAAAAATTACAGATATTACTATTAACAAAGTCTTTATTGGTTCATGTACAAATTCACGTATCGAAGATTTACGCGCAGCCGCAGGTGTTGTTGCAAGTTATCAAGCACAAGGCAAATCAGTCTCTGCAAATGTTGATGCCATCGTTGTTCCCGGTTCATATCGCGTAAAAGCGCAGGCAGAAGCTGAAGGTTTAGACAAAATATTTAGTAATGCCGGCTTTGAATGGCGTTTACCTGGTTGTTCAATGTGTTTAGGCATGAACGATGATGTGCTAACAGAAGGTGACCGCTGTGCTTCAACCAGTAATCGTAACTTTGAAGGCCGACAAGGCCGTGGCAGCCGAACGCACTTAGTGAGCCCTGAGCTAGCTGCTGCGTCTGCAATTACCGGTCATTTTGTTGACTTGAATTCACAAGGAATATAATCATGGAAAAATTTACAACACATACGGGGTTAGTTGTTCCTTTAGATGCAGCAAACGTAGATACCGATCAGATAATCCCAAAACAGTTTTTACAAAAAACAGAGCGAGTAGGCTTTGGGCAGCATTTATTTCATGACTGGCGCTATTTAGACGTATCAGGGAAAGTAAACAACCCTGAATTCATTTTGAATAAACCTCAGTACCAAGGTGCAAGCATTCTACTAACCCGTGAAAATTTTGGCTGTGGTTCAAGTCGAGAACATGCACCATGGGCATTAGAGGAATACGGTTTCAAAGCCATTATTTCACCGAGTTTTGCCGATATCTTTTATGGTAACTGTATTAATATTGGTTTACTGCCAATAAAACTTAGTGATGAAGAAATTGACACGTTATTTAAAATGAGCAGCCAAGAAAACCTCGAGTTAACCGTCGACTTAATCAATAACACAATCACTTGTGGCGAATTAAGTTTCACCTTTAGTTTAGATAAGTTTCATCAATATTGTTTAGAACAAGGCATCGACAGTGTTGGCTGGACATTAAACAAGCTAGACACGATAAAAGCTTTTGAAGCAAAAATGCCAAGCTGGCAATAAGTAAAGTATTACGTCCTAAAGCCTCATCTGCTCTTTACCGATAAATTGTAGATGAAGCTTTATTTTTTCACCCCTCCCCCCTTTCACCCATCAATTGCACTAATGACTAAAATTAATCTAAAGTATTGTTTAGTAATAAGCTATTATCAATTATAGCTTTGTAACTAGCCGCCTAACAATATGTCCAAAATAACAACGAGCGAAATCACCGAAATTATTTCTATCGATCAGCTCAAACCTGGCATGTATGTAAAATCATTTTCCGATAACAATCATCTTTCGATCAAATCTGAAGGTTATATTTCGTGTCTTGAAAGTATTACTCAATTACGTAACGCTGATATTGTTCAGTTCGTTATTGTGCCTGATAAAGAGAAGCAAACCGTTAATGTTGAAAAGGTTTTTGCTGACATTAAAACCAGGCAACTTATTGAACTAAAAAATAATTCGCTAGAAAAGTTAGCTATATCATTTGACAGCGAAATGAAAAAAGCCAGCGACTTGTATAAAAACGCAAAATTACTGCAAGAAAAAATCCTCTCGCAAATTAGACAAAAAAAATCAATTAATATTGCCGAGGTTGAAGAATCAGCTAACGCTATGGTTGACTCTATTTTTCGAAATCAAGATGCCCTAACCTGCATGTCCCGTTTTCAAACTAAAGACTCTTATCTTATTGAACACTCACTCAATGTTTCAATTTTGATGGCTGTTTTTGCTAAACATTTAGGCTTTGACAAACGTTTGATCCAAGAAATAGCGCTGGGTGCCTTTTTGCATGATATTGGTAAAGTATTATTACCTAGCGATATTTTAAATAAACAAGGTACGTTAACCGCTAAAGAGCAAAGTATTATTCGCAGTCACGTTGCGCTTGGCTTAAAGATATTAGAAGACAGTCCTAGCATTTCTCATGTCGCGATGACCATGATACAAGAGCATCATGAACGTTTAGATGGTTCGGGTTATCCTAATAACCTTAAGCGAGATGACATATCAAAATATGGCAAGATGCTTGCTATCATCGACAGCTACGACGCCATGACCTGTGATCGCCCATATAGAAAGAGTGTTCACCCTATTAATGCTTTTAAGAAACTTATTGCTGAGTCCCCCGAATGTTATGACGAAGAATTAGTTGAAAGCTTCATTCAGTGTATGGGCGTTTATCCCGTAGGTACCTTAGTCAAACTTAACAGTGGTAAATTAGGGCTAATTAGCCGCTTAAATAAACAAAAACCCTTACACCCATACGTACGCGTTTTTTATAATATACGCCTCAATCAAGCGATACCGATTAAAGAAGTTAACTTGAGTGAATCAAAATACAAAGATCAAATTGACTGCTGTATTCGACCTGAAGAATTTAACCTTAATTTATTAGGTTTCTTCAAAACCGCCTTTATCGACTAACGTTTAGCGCTTAAAGATAAACATTAGTCAGACCACTTAAAACGATGATATTACCAAGAAGAAAGCGCCGGCAAACTAAACTGCTGGCCTTTAAAGGTTAAAATAACTTTCTGACCATAAATATGATTTAATACTAATTTCTCAGAAATAGTGTCGCCTTCATAGCGATCTCTGCCATTAACTTTTACCCAACTTTCACCTTCACTGGTATAAATATGTTGTTGAAAATTTAATGAAGGTAACTCACTTTGCACCCAAGCAGGCATATCTGATAATGTCGGTGCATTAACCTCAGGTTCGACAGCTTGGTTTGCGCTATTTTTGAATTGTGGGTCTTGCTCGGTATCATCTATTGCGCTTTGAAAAAGCGCCAGCAAATCATCAGAAACACCGTCAACCGCCTTCACCGAAAGCTTTTCTTTAACCTTGTTTATCGCTTTATCTTCAGTTAATTTACTGTCTGCTAATGTAGACAGTTGCTCTGAAGAATTATTGTCCGGCATAAGTACGTTTGCTGTGTTATCGGCTGTTACGATACGCTGCTCAACAGCACGTTTTTTGTCACCATCGCTTTCTATTTCAAACACTTTAGAAGCATTGTCTGTTGTTACTGCAACTAAATTTTCATCCGGTGTTTTTTTATTGTTCGTCGCTAAACTTTCATTAGCCGCAACAATAAGCGCTGGAGCGCTAGTGTCACTTATAAGGTTATTAACCGCAGGCTCAGTAATATTGAGCGCCGACGTTTCGTTAATATCTTCACCAAAGAATTGGCCTAGGAAATACGAGCTACTGACAATAACTGCTAACACTGTACATGCGGCTAGCGCCTTAACCGCTTTGTGTTGCCACCAATAGGTCGCTTGATATTCATCGCCTAATGCTTCTTGTGCAGATAATAAAACAATTTTTTTAGTCACCAAAGCATTATTACTGCAATAGGCGTTGGTCAATGAACGCTCACATAACAAATTAATTATCCGCGGTATACCTTGTGAAATGCGATGAATTTCCGCTACTGCGGCACGTTCAAATAACATACGTTCACATTGTGCTACTGACAAGCGGTGTTGGATATAATGTCCTACTTCGCCCTTAGTTAACGGCAGCAAATGATAGCGAGCAGTAATGCGTTGTGCCAATTGTCGCAAGTCTCGACGTTGCAACAATTGTTTTAATTCAGGCTGACCAATTAAAATGACCTGTAGTAATTTTTTAGTATCTGTTTCTAAGTTTGTTAATAAACGTAACTGCTCTAAAACTTCTGGCGCTAAATGCTGCGCTTCATCAATGATTAATAGCGTATTAAGGTTAGCTTGGTGATTTTTATTGAGTTTTTCATATATTTTATCGGTGAGTGTTTTTAACGTTGCCCCCGTCTTTCGGTAACGAATCTTTAGCTCGTCACAAATAGTAGCCAGTAGCTCTTGGCTTGATAATGTTGGATTAAGAATAAAAGCCGCTTGCGTATTTTCGGGTAACTGCTCCATTAATCGCCGACTGATCGTGGTTTTTCCGGTGCCAACTTCCCCCGTTAACAGTGCAAAGCCTCCTGTTTCACCCAAGCCATAACTTAAATGAGCCAAAGCCTCTTTATGGCGTTCACTCATAAATAAAAAGCGAGGATTAGGTGCGATTGAAAAAGGGCTTTCTTTTAAACCAAAATAACCTTTATACATAATAGATTTAAGTAATTTTTAAAGTCAATAAACTGTCATAGAAACTACCCTGTAGTCCGTCATAAGTCAAAACTAGCTGGTAAATAATTTATATAAATATGCTAAGCTTTCTGAAAATATGTCAGCTTTAATAAATAAAGAGTAATAATGATCAACAATGACCTTTCAGTACTTAACCGCTATTTAGTCGGCGGTGCCGTTCGCGACAAACTTTTAGGACACAAGGTCTATGATCATGATTATGTTGTTGTTGGCGCAACGATTGAACAGATGCTGACATTAGGCTTTACGCAAGTAGGTAAAGACTTTCCGGTATTTCTGCATCCCAAGACTAAAGAAGAGTATGCCTTAGCAAGAACTGAACGTAAGCAAGGCCAAGGCTATACCGGTTTTGTTTGCGATGCCAGTAGCGCTGTTACCCTTGAAGAAGATCTACTTCGCCGCGACCTCACTATTAATGCAATGGCGATGCCCTTTAACGATAGCGTTGATAACACCACTATTATTGACCCTTATAATGGCCAAGTTGATTTAAAAAACCGCATACTGCGACATGTTTCATTAGCTTTTGTTGAAGACCCGCTTCGTGTTCTACGGGTAGCTCGATTTACTGCCCGTTATCATGATTATGGTTTTACCATTGCTCGAGAAACAGTAGACTTGATGACTAAAATCAGTGAAAGCGGAGAATTAGCTACACTGTCAGGTGAACGTATTTGGCAAGAAATGCAGCGCAGTTTGACTGAAAATAACCCCGAAGTATTTTTTCAAGTGTTACGTGAATGTGGTGCATTAGCGAAAATATGGCCTGAACTTAACTCGCTATGGGGGATCCCTAATCCAGAAAAATGGCACCCAGAAATTTGCTCGGGTATTCATACTATGATGGTACTGCAACAAGCGGTTAAGCTTTCCCTTAAAACATCTGTACGGTTCGCGGCACTTTGTCATGACTTGGGTAAGTCTTTAACCTTAGAAGAAAATTGGCCCAGCCACCGGGGTCATGAAAACTCAGGTTTAGCATTAGTTGACAAAATATGTGAGCAATTAAAGGTGCCTAAAGATCACAAAATATTAGCGCGTAAAGTCTGTGAATTTCATTTACATTGCCATAAAGCATTTGAATTAAAAGCCAACACGCTAGTTAAGTTATTTAATAGTTTAGATGTATGGCGCAAGCCTGAAGAGTTTACTGATTTTTTGACCGCCTGTACGGCTGATTTTCGCGGTCGATTGTACAATGAGAACAAACCCTATCCGCAAGTCGATTACTTACGTAGTGCTTTTGAAGCGGCCTTAACGGTAACCGCTAAAGAGTTTATCGAACAAGGAATACAAGGTGCAGATATTAAAGAAGCCATAAATAAAAAACGCATTGAACTTGTTCAGAGCTTTAAAGTAGGTCATGTACAAGCTAACAATCTTTAACCTTTGGCTGAAAAATCAAAAAATCATTCAAGTACCAAGTAAATCTACCCAGCCCGCACGCTAATTTAGCTTCACTGTGAGCAGGTTATTATTCTCGACATAGTTAACTAACCTATTCAACTCCTCAATATTTTTATATAAAAAAGTCAGCTAAATTAGCTGACTTTTTTAAGTAAGACGATTAGTGTTCTAACCGCTATTTACAACTCAATTAAAAGCTATAGGTTGCTTTTACGTAGTAGAAGCCACCGTTAAAGCCAAATGGAGATGTTTCGTAGTACTTACCGCCCCATTGGTTATTAGGTGTGAAGCCATCAGGATGATTACGTGAAGCTTCTTCAAACTCTAACTCTTCAGCTTGTTGATCAAAGATGTTCTGTGCACCAGCTGCTATTGTAAATGAGTCATTAATAAAGTAACTCACTTCAGCATCAAAAGTAATTGCTGCATCAGCATCTTGAGCGGCTAGGTCATAATCTACGTGTACCGCATGGTATTCACCGAAGTAGTTACCACGAACGTACATACTGATATTATCCCAGCTTTGAGAAACAGTGAATGAACCTCTATGCTTTGGTAAACCTTCTTCTAAGCGTTTAACTTTAAAAGCACCTGTAATATCAGAACTACCCGTAACATCGGTTTCATTCCAGTTGTAAGCTAAGCTAAGTTTAGTATCACCTTCAAACAACTGCATACCGTAGTTTGCAACAATATCAACACCTTGTGTTGTGGTATCAAAGTCGTTAGCAAAGAAACTTACTGTACCGACTGAACGAGGGTTAGCTACATTTAATGCTTCTAATTTAGCATAGTCAGCTTCTTCTAATTTTGTACGGTCAGATTGTGTAATACGGTCATCAACTTCAATATGATAGTAATCAGCCGTAAAGAAAAAATCTCCATTTTGATAAACAGCACCAAATGCATAGCTGCTTGACTGCTCTGGCTCTAATTCTTTACCACCAAATAATTTTGAAAATTCACTTGTTGGTGGTAATAACGCTGAATCGGTTAATTCACCATCTTCTAATGCGGTAGAAACGTTACTTACATTAGCTTGACCAACGGTAGGAGCTCTAAAACCAGTACTTACAGAACCACGTATTGATAACTCATCATTAATAGAATATTGAGCCGTTAATTTATAATTTAACGTATCACCAAATGATGAGAAGTCTTCATAACGTAAAGCTGCGCCAAGTAAAAAGTCGTCAGTAATGTATGCTTCAACATCTACGTATGCAGCAACACTGCGTCTAGAGAATACACCGGCTTGTGATGGTTGAAAGCCAGGGAAACCATGTGAGCCTAGGTTAAACCCTTGGTCGATTAATGGACCAGCAAGGAATGAGTATTGATCACCCGCGCCAATTTCAAATGTCTCTTCGCGCCATTCTAAACCACCCGCAACATTCATTGGTGAATCTAGACCAACTTCAACGCCCTTAGATAAATCTAAGTTAAACGTTTTTTCTAATTGTGTGTAATCACCTAAATCAAAATCACGTGGAGATTCAGGACCCATTGAAGAGTTAATGGTATTTACAATACTAAAGCTTGATTTATTACGACCAACAGAACCACTGATATCAAAGAAAACTTCGTCTAGCATTCCGCCGTTAATTTCACCTTCAACACCCATAGTTAATGATGTATCGACTACATTACCACCAAAGTTTGGCGTATAGCCGCCTGGGTATGTTTCGTTAACCGCAAAACAGTTTTTACCTAAAGCCGTACTATTGTCGGCAATAGACTGATAATCAGCTTGGTCTAAAACATTAGCGCCAATAGCTATGGTAGGACAAGTAATACCGTTATCTACGCCATCTAAATCGCCAACAAGTAGTGTGTCACCACCATCATTTGAATAAATGCTTGAACGGTTATGTGGATTTCTCCAGTAGAAGCCACCTTTTACATCACGTTCTGAATAGTTACCGAACATGTAGAATTTTTTATCATTGCCTAAATCAAGGCCAATATTACCAAAAAGTGTGGTGTCATCATTAACTTCTGGAGAGCCCCAAACTTGAGCTTCTTCAGCGATGAATGAGTTACCTGCCGCTGCAATGGTCGCAGCATTGGCTACTTGAACACTGCGGCTTGTCGCATCAGCATTTTTATATTGAAAACTTAAGTTAACGAAACCATCTTTAGTTAATGGCATACCAACGTTACCTGCGTAGGTTGTTGTAGCGCCGTCGCCTTCGTAATATTCACCGTGCTTAACAGAGAAACTACCGCCTTCTGCAGCATCTTTTAAAACAAAGTTCATTACACCAGCGATTGCATCTGAACCGTATTGTGCTGCTGCACCGTCACGTAGTACTTCAACTTGCTTTAACGCTATGCTTGGAATAACAGAAATATCTGGACCTTGTGCACCATCATTAATGCCGCCACCTTGGAATGCAATAACTGAAGCGCGATGACGACGTTTACCATTTAATAACACCAATGTGCTATCTGAAGACAAACCACGTAAGTTTACCGGACGAACTAATGTCGCCGCATCACTAATTGGGTTAGCGTGTACGTTAAATGAAGGAACACTGCCGACAAGTTGATCAAGCATGTCACTTGAACCCATTTTCTCTAAATCTTCACCACCAATAATATCAATTGGAACAGGAGAGTCAGCAACAGAACGAGGCGCTGAACGTGAGCCAACAACCGCTATTCTTTCTACATCTTTTACTTTTACTTTTGAGCTGTTTTCTTCTGCATATGCTGGGGCAGTACCTAGTGCAATACTTACCGCTAACGTTAACGTTGCTGTACGAAATAATTGAGTAGACATGTTACTTCCTTCATAGATTTATGTTTATATTTTTATATTTTTATGTTTTTTTAGACTAGGTAGTCAATAGGTGAAACTACCTAGACTTGCAGGTACTTTATAAAACAGCCTAAAAGTGTTTACAAGGGCGAAATTAATTGAAAATAGCGCGAAAATAGATGTTCTTCATTAAATAACGTTTAATTACGAAAAGAAGTCTAGTAATTGATAAAGAGGTTTTCTCTATAAGGACTATACAGGCTAGTGACTGTGGACTTATTAACCAGAAATTAATATCCGAATATTTTCGTAATCAAATAGACCTAAATAGACCTAAAAGAATTTTCTTATTCCAAATTGACATAAAAATAAATTATAAAAATATTGCACTATTTAGTGAAGTCACAGTCAAAGCACTAAAAATTAACACTAACTTCACAGTGCATACAATATACAAAGTAATCCATCGTCTTTTTTTAGCATTTCGTCGCTTATTTATGCACACTTATTGAATAATTTTGTATTCGCAGGGCTGATTTATAAAAAAGATAATCTAGATCAAAACAAAATTTAATGAGAAGTAGTGGGGAATAAAATAGATTATTACTATTGAAATTTAGTGATAAAAAAAGCGCTGATCATAAACAACCAACGCTTTGCGATTAACTCAATGAGCAATTAGCTAATTTAGCCGTTAACTCGCTGGTAAAATTGTCGCTGATACGGCACCAAAACCAATGCGCACTGCACCTTCTTTTTGACACCAACCTTTCATTATGACGTTGTCACCATCTTCTAAGAAAGTACGTTTTTCACCATTAGGTAAAGTAATAGGATCGGCACCCGCATTTGAAAGCTCTAACATTGAACCGGCTTCTTCAGGCTTAGGTCCAGATTGCGTACCACTGCCAAACATATCACCCGCGCGAAGGTTACAACCATTAACGGTATGATGAGCGACCATTTGTGCCACTGTCCAGTATGAATCTTTAAAGTTAGATTGTGACATTTCAACCGCTTCTTCACTTTTTTCACGCATATTTTGGGTTTCAAGCAAGGCTTGTAACTGGATATCAAATGAACCGACCGCACGATTATTTTCTGACTCTAGGTATGGCATTGGTTGAGGATCTGTCTCAACACGTGTCCAAGCCGAGCGATAAGGTGCTAATGCTTCTGTCGTCACAATCCAAGGTGAGACTGTTGACGCAAAGTTCTTCGACAAAAATGGCCCTAAGGGTTGGTATTCCCAACCTTGAATATCACGCGCAGACCAATCGTTGAATAAACATAAACCAAAGACATGATCTTCGGCGTTATCGATAGAGATAGCATCGCCTAAGTCATTACCTTTACCAATGAATATGCCTACTTCTAATTCATAATCGAGACGCTTACAAGGGCCAAATGATGGTTCAGTTGCTGTCGGCGCTTTAGTTTGTCCAGAAGGACGCTTAAAATCTCGACCAGAAACATCAATAGAAGATGAACGACCGTGGTAACCAATCGGTACCCATTTATAGTTAGGTAATAATGGGTTGTCTGGACGGAACTTCAAACCCACTGACGTAGCATGGTGAATTGAGGTATAAAAATCAGTGTAATCACCAATATTACAAGGTAGTGCATATTCAACGTCAGCTTGAGCAATTAAACAAGCGGCCACTTTATCTTGTAAAGCTGAGCCTTCTTTCAAAGCATTAGAGAGTGCTAAACGTAAAGCGCTCCATGTCGCTTTACCCATCGCCATATAATCATTTAACTGTGGTGCATTACAGGCTTTTACGCCTGCTTGGGCTAGACCGTCAAAAACATTTGCGTTAGCCAAGGCAGCTAAGTCAATAACTTGATCACCAATTGCTACACCACCACGGAATGCTTCTTCGCTATTTGCACGTTTAAAAACCGCAAAAGGTAAGTTCTGAATAGGAAAGTCGGTATCTGCTTTATTCGCAGTGACAAGCCAACTAACTCGGGCTGAATTGTGGGTTTCGTTTAATAAATTCATAGTAGACATTGCTTGAAGAACTCCTGAAATTTATGGCTTACTTTGATAAAACGTCAAAATACGTTTTAAAATACAAGTAAGTATAGAAGATAACGATATAAGATAGCGGCATTATACCAGCGAGAACAATAATTGGTATTAATGATAGCATTGAGTTATTTTTCTGAGGGTTAAGCTGTCAACAAATAGTTGCACTAAAGAGTTTACAGCCCATAATCTGATTAAAAAAGATATCTCGGTAAGTAAATCATCATCACGATACAAAATATAACAATACCCCAGAAGGCTTTGACAAAAAATCGTTGCCGCGCATTTTCACCGTCAGGATGATCTTTTGCTAACGGCATTCCACAATTTTGACAATTTTCCCTATTAATCTCATTTTTTGTTTGGCAATAAAGACAAGGTAACTGTTTCGCAGACATAATTAATGACTCGTTAATTGATGATAAAGTTGCGGCAAACGTATCGGTAATTGTGCTGGTCGTAAAATAACGGTGAAGCCATCACGACCAAATAAATAAGGTAAATACTCTTCTGCTTCTTGGTCAATGGTAATACAAAACGGTTTAATGCCTAACCTATTTGCTTCAGCAATCGCTTGGTGAGTATCCTCGATACCAAAACGCCCTTCATAATGATCTATATCATTAGGTTTTCCATCGGTTAAAATCAGTAGCAATTTTTGCGTACTACGCTGCTCTTGTAAAACCTTGGTTGCTTGGCGAATAGCCGCTCCCATTCGTGTATAAAAACCGGGGCGAATAGATTGAACGCGGCCACGAATTTCATCATTGTATGGTTCATTAAAGTTTTTTAGCATAGTAAGACGAACATTTGAACGTCTTACTGAAGAGAAACCATACATAGCAAAGTTATCACCAACACTATTTAACGCCTCACCAAATAACAGCATACTATCGCGAACCACGTCAATAACACGGTTATCATCATCTAAATAAGCATCAGTAGACATAGATAAATCAGCCAGTAATAAACTAGAAATGTCGCGATTGTTACCTCTAAAACTTTGGTAAAGTCCTTTTTCTTGAGTCGGCGCTATTTTACTTTCTACATAAAAGTCTAACCAAGCAGACAAATCAAGTTCTTCGCCTTGCGGTTGGGCTTTTAGCCAGTAACGTACACTGGTTAATTGTTCAAATTGAGCTTGAATAGCCTTTGCCGTTTTTTGAAGCTTAATAGGCAAAGATTGAGCTGTATAATTTTTTGGCAGCATTGGTTGTAGTAAACAACGGTCGGCTTCTAACTGCTGCGTTCTGTAATTCCATTCGGGTAAAGAAATGCCTTTCCCAAGCGGAATATCATCTTCGGACGCGGAAGGTAAATCTAAATCAATTTTTATATTGGCACTTTTTTGGTCTTGTTGTTGCGATAAAGTAATATTGTCGAGATCTTCTGCTGTACGTAATAAATCTTCTTCATCTTCATCGGTATCGTCAGAGCCTCGATCTAGTTTTGAAAATTCGCTCCATGAAAAAAGGCTTTCTAAACGAAAAATCATCATGCCATCGTTACTTTCATCTGCTTGTTCGCGATCTGCTTTTTTACGGCTAATTTTATTTTTTGTTGATTGCTTACTTTCTTGAGCTTGGTTTTCGTCTTCAGTAATGTCTTGATAATCAGGCAAGAGTAATGGATCAACATGAGCTGAAGGATATAACCAAAGGAATACCGCTTTCGGCGCGTAATTAACCGTAGGAAATATTTTAACAGTGCCCGGTTCTAGAATCGCTTGGACAATCGCCTGCTCCATTATTTTTTCTTGCTCGGGTAGTTTTTTTAACGGGGGTCTGCTTACTAAAAAAGCTTGGGCTAATCGTTGATAACGGGGAGTTAATGCTGGAAATTTTGTTAAGACTTCAACAACGAGTTGCTGATTATCTATCGCCCAATGCTGAAAGCGTCCACTATGATGCGCAGCTAAAATAGCTAGCCAAATATAAAGGTCACGATTGAGTTCAGTCGTTGGAAATACCGCTAAACGTTCAGGTAAACGTAAACTCTCAGGGTCTTGCCACGCAAGACTGATTTGTTGATTTTCACCCGATACTTTTTGCAGAAAGGTGCGACGAACGAGATAATCTCTTGAACTCGCCGCCTCTATACGCTTAACAACGTCGCCACCTAAGGCACGAAAAACCATACCAACAGATTTACTGACCTCACTAAAGCACACGCTTGCTTGCTCATATTCGGTACTGGCTTTACGGGTAATATACTTATGCCAAATCCCACCAACCCATTCTTCCATTATCACTACCGCATTAAAGTATGTCTTTAATTTATAGTAGCAAGTTGAAAAATAAATAGGCTGATATGTATCAAGTAACCCGTCATTTAATCAAGGTTTTAAAAAGAAGTGACCAGACACTAAAACTCGACGTTCTGTGCTATGGATTAAAAGATAAGGTGCATGCAAGCCAGTGCTGCTAAGCCCGCAAGAATATCATCAACCATAATACCTAGACCGCCATGTAAATTTTTATCTACATAGGAAATAGGCCAAGGTTTAAAAATATCAAAAATTCTAAATAAGATAAAACCAACAACAATACTTTGCCATGTCAAAGGAACAAGAAACATAGTGATTAAAAAACCAACAATTTCATCCCAGACAATTGCGCCATGATCAGGTACACCTGCATCTTCTGCGGCTTTTCCACAAATATAGATACCGGCAATGCTCATGATAATAACAATAGCTAAATAAGTACTGACTGAAGTAGGCGCTAACAGCAGGTACAAAGGAATGGCCGCAAGCGTGCCATAAGTACCTGGTGCTTTAGGTAATAAACCACTACCAAACCCTAAAGCAAGAAAATGGATGGGGTTAGTTATACGAAAGTTCTCGGTAGATTTACTCATTACATTTAACTTACATTATTTAGTAGAAGGAGTATCAGAGAAATGTTGATAGCTCTGAACCTTAATATTTACTGCTTTTTTATTTAATGTCGTGGTAATTTTTCCTGAACCATTCAATTGGCCAATACAGGTGATCTTATTGCCTGAGTTAGCTAAGGCTGTTTCCATGCCTACGCGGTTATCTTCAGTAACACTAAATAATAGCTCGTAATCATCGCCACCTTCTAAAGCTATATCGTACGCTGCGTCTATACCAACAGTATCACTTAATGCGGCAGAAAGTGGTAAAGCATCAAGAACAATATTAGCACCAACACCCGAAGCATTACAGATATGAGCTAGGTCTGCGACTAAACCATCAGATAAATCTATCGCAGAAGTCGCATATTTACGTAAAGCTTGTCCAGCCAAAACCCTTGCTTTAGGAAAGTCTAAGCGTTTTTGTATTTCTTGCTGATATTTAGCTGCTACTTTCACTTTACCTTGGATATGTTGTAAAGCGAGGTTCGCTGCACCTATCTCACCGGTAACATATAACCATTCTCCGGCTTTAGCACCTGAACGGGAAATATGTTGTCCAAAAGGAATTTGTCCTTGCGCTGTAATGGTTATACTCAATGGTCCTTGCGTCGTATCACCACCAATAAGCTGGACATTATAAAATTCACAAAGGTCAAAAACACCAAGGCAAAATTCATTGATCCAATTTTCATCAATCTCAGGAAGCGTGATTGCTAAAGAAACCCAACTAGGCTCTGCCCCCATAGCGGCAAGATCAGACAAATTAACCGCTATCGATTTATGACCAATAGCACGTGGCGATGTATTTAAAGGAAAATGAACACCTGCCACTAAGGTATCTGTCGTTACTGCAATGTGTTGGCGTTCACCCGGAGTAACCAGTGCACAATCGTCACCAATACCTAAATAAACGTCTTTGCGCTTCACTACCTGTTCAGTAAAATAACGTCGAATGACTTCAAATTCTTTCATACAACAACCAATCCTTTGCTTTGCTTTGAGAAAATGAACGCAAATTATTCTTCTGGACGAATCAGTTTAACGGCTTTATCAAGCACACCATTAACAAATTTATGACTATCGTCAGCAGCAAAAGATTTTGCTAATTCGATAGCTTCATTAATAACAACTCGGTATGGCACATCTTTACAATCTTTCAATTCATAAATGGCTACACGTAAAATAGCTTTTTCTACTGGGTCAACGTCGTTTAAAGGACGGTCAACATGCGGAGAAATAGCTTCATCGATAGAACCAACTGATTTGGTTACACCGTGGAGTAATTGTTGAAAATATGGAATATCAAAACGGCGCGCACTGTTATCAGTTAAAAAGTTAACTTCGATATCAGTTACTGAGTTTTGGCTAAGCTGCCATGAGTAAATAGCTTGAACAGCTAACTCACGAGCTTTCCTTCTAGGAGTTGGTTTCACAAAAATTCCCGCTTATATTTTATCTAAAACATTAACCATTTCTAAAGCACTTAAAGCCGCTTCTGCGCCTTTATTACCTGCTTTAAGTCCGGCACGATCTATTGCTTGCTCAACGGTATCGGTTGTAATAACACCAAAAGCAACAGGAATAGTGTATTCCATTGAAACTTGCGCTAAGCCTTTATTACATTCGCCCGCAACAAAATCAAAATGTGGAGTTCCGCCACGAATAACGGCGCCAATAGCTATTATGCCATCGAACTCGCCTTTACTTGCAATACGTTTAGCGGCAAGGGGTAATTCATATGCGCCAGGAACACGAACAATAGTAATGTCGTTATCTGCAACATTGCCATGGCGTTTAAGTGCATCAACTGCACCTTCTAATAAATTTTCAACTACAAAACTGTTAAAACGTGAAACAACGATGGCAAACTTTTTACCTGCTGCGTCAAAATTAGCTTCAATGATATTCATTTATATTTCACTCACAAAAAATTTGCCGCAATTCTACCAAACCCAGAGACAATTCGGTACTTGTTTGCTTAATTAAGTGTAAAAATACTGTAGAATACTGCTATTACTCACTAAAAATACGATACCTATGGCTTTTATATTTTCAACAAATAAACTTCCCGAACTCGAAAGCTATACGCTTGGGCAAAGACAGCAGATTTTAACACTCGCTGCCGCTAAATTGACCGCACCAGAGAAGTTCGTATTAAATATTTTGAAGTTAATCATGTTGGTGCCACCTTTTATATTTATGGCACAATTAGATGGGCTGCTCTTTGTGGTATCTTTGTTTAGTTTTCTAGCCGTGTATTTTATTTTACTTCGGCCAGTATCGTTAATTTTTACCCGTAAATATCTCAGTGTTGCGATCAAGCAGTATAATAAATTAGCTTAATCTTTAATTATCACATCAAAAAAACCGCGATTTACATTAACACCACAGCTTTTTTTTAATTAATAGTTTTGTAAAAATGAGTGAAGCTTGAAGTATTCTAAGCTTCACTCTGCAAAGCAAGTTTATTGATCAACGTCTGCCATGTTATCGAGTTCTTCTAAAAAGGCATTAATTTCGTCTTCACTGTCTTCATCAATCACGATGGGCGGGTTACCATCATAAACTTTAAATTCCATATTTTGAAAGTAAGCATTTTTTACAAATTCGTATGAATCAATAGATTCATTAATAATTTGCTCTTGATCAACAAGCGCAGCTCGTTGTTCAAGCCCGAGTACGGCTTGGCGAAGTAAGTTAGGCCAAAAATCAATAATAGCTAATGGCCAGTAGTATTTATCAACATAGTCACCCACTTCTTCACGAACTGAGCTTGGCCCAAGAGCCGGTATAACTAGATAAGGTCCATCTCCAACACCATATGAGCCTAAGACTTCACCAAACTCTTCTTGTGCTCTGATCCATTCGAAGTCACTTGCTGGGTCAAAAAATCCAAATATGCCAATAGTAGAGTTAAGGATAAAACGCCCCGTACTTTTACCCGCTTCACTAAACTTTCCTTGCAGCAGGTTATTTATAACCGTTGATGGCTCGTTTAGGTTTAAGGCAACATTATGTATCCCGGACCTAAAGTCTGTTGGCATATATTCAACATACGCCTGGGCTGTCGGTTTAAGCACATATTTGTCTGCATAATCCCAGGTAAAAGTCCAAAACGGTCGGTTAATTGATTCTAATGGATCTTTAGGATCTGAAACACTAGCACTATTTTCAGCAGGTGTTGATGAACAGGCAGAAATAACTAATGCCAGTAGAATGACAACAATTTTTTTTGTTGGATTATTGAACAAATAAGAAAATATAGCGGCTACTTTCACTTAGCGTCCTTGATATTGAGTAAAAAAATAATGACGCAGTTTACCACGCAAAAATGCAATGCAACATAAAAGCTTTCACTATTTATCTGCGGAAAAACCATAAAATGATTGGTTTTAAGAAGGCGATGTTTTATTTCTGTGGACAGATATTAACATCTCAGCTTCAGCAAGTGGGATGTCACATTCTCGAACGACCTCATCGATCTCTGCGCCTAACTCAACGAGTTTAAAAGCACGTGAATAGAGTTTATCTTGCGGTTGCTGATTTTGAAATTGATCTATTAATTGCTTTTGTAGCCCACTCTCTTGTTGCAGTATTTTAATACGATGTTCAAGTTGTTTACTGACTTGCTCATTTTCTAACTGCAGACTTTCAAGCTTATTATTAAACTCAAGCAATTGTTTATTTACGCTATTTTGCGACGACTGTAGCTCATTTATAAACAACTCTTGCGTTTCAAGTTGTGTTTTCAGCACTTTATTAGTTCGATGAAAATAAGTTTTTTGGCGATAAATATAACCCATTAGCACTATAAAAAGCACAAAACTGCTGACTAAAATCAAAAGTGGCGAGATAATAAACATAAACGCTTCTTAAACCATTACAACTAGATAAAGCCTGATAAGCCAGGCTTTATTTAAAGAGACTCAGCAAACAGCCTAGAACTGTTTAAGTTCATCCCATTCGTCGTCAGAAAGTAACTGATTTAGGTCGACTAAAATCAATAACTCACCTTCTCTGTTTGAAACACCTTGAATGAATCGTGCACTATCGTCATTACCAACATTCGGAGCATCATCTATCTCAGAATTTTTTAAGTAAACAACTTCAGCGACACTATCTACCAAGATACCAATAACTTGTTTTTCGGCTTCAATGATAACAATACGTGTATTATCAGAAATATCCGCAGGTTTAAGCCCAAAGCGTTGTCTGGTATCAATGACAGTAACAACGTTCCCTCGCAGATTAATGATACCTAATACATATGTAGGTGCTCCTGGCACCGGTGCAATTTCACTATAACGCAAAACTTCTTGCACTTGCATTACATTAATACCGTAGGTTTCACTATCAAGCTTAAAGGTTACCCATTGCAACACTTCATCGTTGTCTACGTTTTCATTTGCATTACGTCTATCATCAGCCATACAGCCTGCCTCTTAAATATCTTATTGAAAATCAATCTGTTTGATTATTCGTCTAGTGTACATAGTATAATACTATCTGGAGATCTAGCCATTAATCTTGGTTAATATTTGCGCCTGCGTCAAGTAACTTAATCAAAGACTCGACATCAAGTAGTGCACACATACGTTCTTTGACTAAACCGGCTAACCAAGGTCGTTTGTTCGGTAGGTCTAACCATTTTACATCTTCTTGCTCTAACGTCACTGTATCGACTAATGTTTCAGCCGATAATCCCCAATGACTATTACCTAGCATGACAATATATTGATAGTTTAGCGAATTTATTAACGCTTCGTCACATTTTTCTGGCATTACCCATAAAGCGGTATTCACTACATTAATTTTTTCATCTCGATGTAACATAACACCAGTAAACCATTTAGGCTTACCCATTAGACTCGTTGTCTTGTCTTCGTTATGTATGCCACCCAATTCAATCAACGGCACTGCAATCGTTAAACCCGCAACATTAAAGAACATCGCTTGAAAACTACCCTTTCGATAATTTTTACTCTGATGAACAATTAATGGCTGATCACTTTTTCTTGTCTTAAGCGGTTCATCAAGAGTCAATTGCGTTTTTTCTTCGACTTTGTCCTGAATTTTTTCTTCAACTATTTTAGGTCGTTCATTTTTTACTGAGCTTTTTACAGTATAAACAGGTTCATCTATTGGGTCGGCAATACGTTCAGTAATATCAACTTTTTGTAAAAGTTTTTCTAACGGTTGCTGATATTTTGCTTTTACAGAAATAATTGGCAGGTCCGATTCTTGCTGATCTTCAGTCAACAATTCTGATAAATAATTCTGCATTAATTTCTTACTTGCAGCGAGTGACTTTGCCATTGGACAATTAACCTAATTTTTGCAGTTCTAATAAACTGCTTAGTAGTTTTTTATATGCACTAACACCACGTGTTAACGGTGCGTAATCTGAAGGTACCTGCATTGCATAACTGGCATTTCTAAAATTAGTATCTACCGGTATAACACCGGCCCAAACACTATCATCGTATAGCTCTTGTAACTTTCTATAGGTCAGTAATGATGCTTTAGTACGTTTATCAAACATAGTCGGCACTATGGTATATTTAAACGGCTTATCTTGCTCAACTTGCATAATATCCATTGTTTTCATCATGCGGTCTAAGCCTTTCAAGGCTAAGAACTCAGTCTGCACTGGCACAATAATACGTTGCGATGCCGCCAAAGCATTCACCATCAGCACACCTAAAATCGGTGGGCAATCAATTAAGACATAATCATATTCATCGGCTATTTTTATCATCGCTTTTTTCAACACTAAGCCCATACCACCTTTATTACCGAGTGAACGGTCTAAAGTAGCTAAGCCCATAGTTGCCGGGAGTATATCTATATTGTCGTATTTCGTTGGACATAAACTTTGCATTATTTGTTCTTTCGTTGAAACTTGAACAAATAAATCGTAAACACTTAACTCAAGATCTTCAGATTCGATACCAAAATAATAACTCAAAGAAGCATGGGGATCAGTATCTACCAACAACACTTTATAGCCCTGCTCAGCTAATAAGCCACCTAAGGAGATTGTTGTTGTGGTTTTACCAACGCCACCTTTTTGATTTGCTACGGTCCATACTACCAAGTTGCTAACCTACTTATTTCGTTGTACTAATTATTGTTCTGCTCAGAAGAGGGGTTATCATCTTCTCGTGTTGTAATTCTAATGCCACCATTATCAAGTCTTATGATACGTATTTCATTATCCTCATCATCACCATTATCTATCTGCTTTATGGCTTCGACGTCTTTAATGCTGATGGTAGGGGTCGCAAGTAAATTTGACTTTTCTAAACCATATTTTGATATAGCGATAACAACACGACGGTTTTGCGCGCGGCCTTGTGCTGTTTTATTGTCTTCTCGTGGATAATATTGCCCATACCCCTCAATAGCCATACGAGCAGGATCAAGGGATAAGTCTTCAAGCACTCGTAAAATAGCCGTTGCTCTAAAAACTGATAATTCCCAATTTGAAGAAAATATCTCAGTATTAATCGGTTGGTTATCAGTATAGCCTCTTATGCGAATAAAATTGCTGGATGAACCAATTACATCATAAATAACCGCAAGTATTGTTGTTGCATTGTTGGTTGCTGATGATGAGCCGCTGGGGAAAAGCATACCACTGTTTAATTCTATTTCTAACCAATCACCATCAATCTGCAGTTGCGCATAACCTGATTCGATTAATTCATACAAGGCGGTATGTAATTCTTTTTCTAGTGACGTTAGATTAGTGCCTACCTGACTGTCAGAAACATTAGAAAGTGTTTTCTCACCGTCAAAAAGTTCAGGGCCAGCGACATCTAAAATGCCATTACCATACAAGCGCTTATTAGTTTTTGAGCTGTTAACATCGAGGATATCGTCACCATGCCCCCGATTTTTAGGTAGTTTATTATTGGCTTGAAAAACTTTACCTATTGATTCTGTCGCGGTTTCATAGGGCTCTTCATCAACCATTGCCATTGCATATAAAACAACAAATAACGCAAAGAGCAAGGTCATATAATCGGCGTATGAAACTAACCATCTGTCGACATTATCATTTTCGACTGAATGTCGACGTTTCCTTAAGTGGTTCATTGCTCTAACCGAAAGGCCGACAACTTATTTTCAATGGCATGTGGATTTTCTGCTAATGCAATAGAAATAAGGCCTTCAGCAATCATTTCTCGGTACATGGTTTGCTGGTGAATAATAGCCTTTATTTTATTAGCAACGGGTAGGTATATTAAATTGGCAAAACCAACGCCGTAAATAGTCGCAATAAAAGCCGTTGCAATGCCTTGTCCAAGTAAAGTGGGATCGGTAAGGTTACTCATCGCATGAATGAGGCCAAGTACCGCTCCTAAAATACCTATGGTAGGACTGTAACCGCCCATAGACTCAAAAACATGAGCAGAGCGCAAATTATGCTCGCGATAAAGATCTAAATCTAATTCTAATGAGATACGCAAGTTGTCTACTTCTATACCATCAACTAATAAGTTAAGCGCTTTATTGGTATAAAAATCTTGTTCTTCTTCGGCAATATTTTCCAGTGATAAATATCCAGATTCTCGTGCTTTTTCAGACCAAGAAACTATCGAATCAATGCCTTGGTCAATATCATACTTGGGTGGATAAAATATCCACTTTAATAAAGACAACGCATGAAAAAATTGCGCTGAAGATGACTGTAACATTACAGCCCCTAAAGTACCGCCAAAGACAATGATAAAGGCAGGTAACTCAAATAACGCAGCGAGGGAGCCTCCATCGAGAATAAAACCTAAATATATGGCCGTAATTGCGACAAAAAGCCCGGCAATGGTTAACTTATCCATGGTCCACTTCCTTGATAATACTTTGGCTGATATCTTCTAATGCTAAAGATAAAACAGAAATACCTGCAACGGTAACGGCTTGCGGCATACCATAAACCACACAAGAAGCTTCGTCTTGTGCCCATATTGTCGCCCCTTTACCTTTTAACATGCGAGCACCTTCTCGGCCATCAGAGCCCATACCGGTCAATACAACACCCAATACTGAGCCACCAAATACCTTAGCTGCTGAGCCAAAACTCACATCAACACTTGGTTTAAAAGCAATTTTTTCAGACTTATCTTCTATAATTTTTAACTTGGCTAATTTTGGCGTACCGTCAATAATCATTTGCCTGCCACCAGGCGCTAGGTAAGCACAACCAGGTTTTAAAATATCCCCATCTGCTGCTTCCTTAACATTAATATTGCACAAGGTATTTAAACGATTGGCAAAAGCAAAAGTAAAAGCAGCGGGCATATGCTGTATTAGAATAATGGGTAGCGGAAAGTTTTGCGGCAATTGCGTTAATATTTTTTGTAAGGCAATTGGTCCCCCCGTTGATGTACCTATAGCGAGTAGTTGGTAACTTTTACCTGAGCTTCTTTTAACAACCTGACTGCGAATACTTTCGCTTTGACTCGGTTCAGTTTTAGTTGTTCGCAGCGGAGTTCTCGATTGAATGTCGAATTTATTTACGGGTTTACTCACCGGATTAGTGGCCGTTGAAGATAGGCTAATTCGTGACGCGTGAGCTTTTACTGCCAATTTTCTTTTCAATAAACCGTTAGTCTTCGCTAATTGAACCACTCGTTGACGCAGCAAACTACCTGCATCATCAGTTGTTTTGGCTATTTCACTGAATTTTTTCGGGAGAAAATCAAGTGCTCCGGCTTCTAAGGCCTCGAGGGTAGCATTAGCACCTTGATGAGTGAGCGATGAAAACATTAAGATTGATGTTGGCGCTTTCGCCATTATTTGTTTCACAGCTTCAATACCATTAAGCAATGGCATTTCTATATCCATGGTGATCACATCAGGCTTTAATGACACAGCCTTTTCAACAGCATCTTTACCATTTACAGCAACATCAATAACAGTAAGGTTCGGATCTTTATTTAAAATATCGGTAACTCGACGTCTAAAGAAACTCGAGTCATCAACAACCAACACCTTATAGGGCATTTATTATCTCATTTGTTATTATGAATGAAAAAGCCCTAATAAAATTTAATAGGGCTTTATTATACGTTAAGAGCGTAATTTTTTATTAACAACAGATTTTTTTGCGTAAAACTTCAGCATATTAGGCACATCGATAATTAACGCTATACCACCATCGCTGGTAATTGTTGCGCCGGCCATACCTGGTGTGCCGTGTAATAGACGGTCGAGTGGCTTTATCACCACCTCTTCTTGACCAATTAGACTGTCGACCACAAAGCCAATTTGCTGATTGCCCAATTGAACAATAACCACATGACCTTTTTCTCTTGGCTTCTCAACAAAATCACGTACTAACCACTTATCTAAGTAGAAGAGTGGAATCGCCTTTTTACGAACAATAATGGTTAATTGTCCATCAACAACGTTGGTGGTGGTTAAATCAAGATGAAATATTTCATTCACGCCAGCAAGTGGTAAAGCAAATGTTTGCTTACCAACAATAACCATTAATGTCGGTAAAATAGCTAACGTTAACGGTACTTTAATCTCTAAGATTGTACCTACGCCCATTTCAGAATCTATACTTACCGTACCGTTTAACTGGGTGATCTTAGTCTTGACTACATCCATGCCAACACCACGGCCTGAAACTTCTGAAATTTCAGTCTTGGTAGAGAACCCTGGAGCAAAAATTAAACTAAAGGCTTCTTTATCTGTCATTCTAGCCGCAGAGTCAGCGTCAAGAACACCACGAGTAATCGCGATTTCTTTGAGCTTTTCTGCATTCATGCCTGCACCATCATCTTTGATGGTTAATAATATATGGTCACCCTCTTGAGAAGCAGAAAGCACCACGACACCTTCTCTTGGTTTCCCCAATGCTTCGCGCTTATCAGGCATTTCTATACCGTGATCTACAGAGTTTCTCACTAAATGCACTAATGGATCAGCGAGTGCCTCAACAAGGTTTTTATCTAGATCGGTTTCTTCACCTTTGAGCACTAATTTAATTTCTTTGTCTAAACTGCGCGCTAAATCTCGAACAACTCGAGGAAATCGTCCAAAGACTTTCTTGATTGGCTGCATACGGGTTTTCATTACCGCACCTTGCAAATCAGTCGTTACCGCATCAAGGTTAGAAACAGCTTTCGTTAAATCTTCATCCTCTTTGGTTAAGCCCAAACTTGTTAAGCGATTTCTCACTAAAACAAGCTCACCAACCATATTCATAATTTGATCAAGACGTTTAGTGTCAACCCTAACAGTCGTTTCACCCTGCATTGCTTTAGCGGGCGCTTTTTCTGGCACTGGCGCTTTAGCGACAGGTTTAGCTGCAGGAGCTACCGGTGCTGGCTTCGCGGCTGGTGTTTGAGCAACAGGTGTTGGTGCTGGTGTTGGTGCACTAGGTGCTGGAGTAACAGATAATTTCGGCGCTTGACCTTGACCATGTAATTCGTCTAATAAAGCTTCAAAGTCATCGTCACTTATTTCATCTGATGAACTGCTATTCGATGAAGATGGTTTACTTGAATTATTAGCAGCGACTTCAGGCGAAAAAGCACCTTGACCGTGAAGTTCATCGAGTAAGGATTCAAATTCGTCATCTGAAATATCATTGCTGTCTGAAGACGTTGCTGTTTCTACAGGTGCTGGGGCTGGCGTAGAAGCTGAGCCACCACCATGGAGTTCGTCGAGAAGTCGTTCAAATTCATCTTCTGACATTTCATCGCTAGAAGAACTTTCGCTTTCATGAGTAGCTACTGCTTCAACAACGACTGGCGCAGGCGCTTGCTCTTTGCCTTCTGGTTGGCTTAAACGATGCAATTCTGCAAGTAGTTGAGCATCAGCTTTATCAAGTTTCTCGCCGTTTTGAACTTGTACAAACATTTCATTTACAACATCAAGCGCTTGTAAAATAACATCCATTAAGCTTGCACTAACACTACGTTGGTTGGTACGTAACAGATCGAAAATATTTTCCGCGCCATGACATACGTCAACTAAATTATGTAATGCTAAAAATCCGGCTCCACCTTTAACGGTGTGAAAACCTCTAAAAATAGCATTTAATAATTCGGCATTATCGGGGTCGTTTTCAAGTTCTACGAGTTGTTCCGAAAGCGTTTCAAGTATTTCTCCAGCTTCTATTAAAAAATCCTGAAGAATCTCTTCATCTTGCTCAAATGACATCCAGCAACTCCTATTAAAATCCTAAACTTGATAAAAGGTCATCAACATCATCTTGGTCAGCGACAACATCATCACGTTGTGCTGCATTAACGATCGGGCCTTCAACTAAGTTATCACCTACTTTAGGTTTACTTCGCTCTGCATTACTATCTGTCGTAATACCAAAAGCGGTTAGCATACCAATCAAGCTATCCTCTACTTCACGAACTAGATCAATAACTTTACGAATAACTTGTCCGGTTAAATCTTGAAAATCTTGCGCCATCAAAACATCAGTCATTAAATCATGCATACGCACTGATTCTCTATCTGTCGTTTTTAATAATAAATCTATATCAACACATAAACTTTTAAATTCGGTTAATTCCAATTTGTTATGCATTAATTTTTGCCATAACGGATTAACAGCCTTTATTTGCTTTTGTATCGTATCCACAACGGGAAAAATAGATTCAACAGCATCCATGGTTTTATTAGCGGCTTCTTCCGTTCGCGTTATAACGTAGTTTAGACGTTCTTGAGCATCGGGGATATCTGCTGTCGCTAAATCATTTAACCTGGAATCTAATTGAAAATTATTTAATGAGTCATGTAGTTGGCGAGTCAGCTTGCCTATTTCAGCAAACAATTCAGAATTAATTGGATTTTGAATTTCAGCAATTAATTCATCTGCCTTGTCTTGTTGACCACTTTCTAAATATTCGACCAGTAGCTTTGCTTCTTCCAAAGAAACATGCACATTTGTATTCGCACTCATGCAAAAACCTCACGTTTAGATTAATTAATTATCTATCTAATTAAGGAATTAACCTAAGCGTTGAAATATTTTATCTAATTTGGCGTTTAACGTCGCTGCGGTAAATGGTTTTACAATATAGCCATTAACACCCGCTTGAGCCGCCATCACAATTTGTTCTTTCTTTGCTTCAGCAGTGATCAGCAATACTGGGATATGTGATAATTTCGCATCGGCACGGATGGCTTTGAGCAAATCAATACCTTGCATACCTGGCATATTCCAATCAGTTACAACAAAGTCAAAAGAGCCTTCTTTTAACATCGGTAAAGCAGTGCTACCGTCATCTGCTTCTGAAATGTTAGTGAAACCTAAATCTCGTAACAAGTTTTTGACGATACGTCTCATCGTTGAAAAATCATCAACAACAAGAACTTTCATATTTTTATCCAAGGCACCCTCCGGTGAGAACATTTTAAAATTGTGATTATATGTATATTCTACTCAACTTTGCCAAGATTGCATACGTCCTTTTAACCTATGCATCGCTTGACTGTGAATTTGGCTAACACGCGACTCACTTACATCAAGCACTTGACCAATCTCTCGAAGATTTAATTCTTCGTCGTAATATAGTGACAGTACTAGAGCTTCGCGTTCGGGTAAAGTGGAAATGCATGCTGTTAACGATTTTTTAAAAACTATTTTTTCAAAATTATCATAGGGATCGTTATTATTCACATCTTCCATATTCGATATAGCATCTGTCCCCGTACTTAAGTCTTCAATACCAATTATTTTACCGGTACTTACCTCACTTAGAATATGATGGTAGTCATTTAACGAAATATCAAGTTTTTCAGCAACTTCAATATCAGTTACATCACGACCTAAACTTGCTTCAAGCAATTTTATCGCTTCACTGACCATGCGGCTATTTTTATGAACAGAGCGGGGAGTCCAGTCACCACGGCGTATTTCATCAAGCATAGCACCACGGATACGAATACCAGCAAAGGTTTCAAAACTTGCACCTTTGCCGTGATCAAAATTATTAGACGCTTCAAGCAGGCCTATCATGCCTGACTGAATAAGGTCATCAACCTGCACGCTCGCAGGCAACCTTGCTAATAGGTGATAAGCGATTCTTTTCACTAAAACTGTATGCTGCGAAATTATAGCAGATTTATCAGTTTGAATACTGTAAGCATTTGGTTTTACCACTATCGCTCACTCGCTAAATTATAGGAAAGATATAGAACTTTCAACAAAGTACTCATATCTGATTACTATTGTTATTAATGTTCTAACAATTGTTCAATAAAAAACTCTAAATGACCTGACGCTTGTTTAGGCACCGGCCATTTAATTAAATTACCTGCTAAAGATTTAAAAGCAACCGCTGCAGGCGATTGTGGATAAGCTTCAACAATTGCTTTTTGTTTTCTAACGGAATTTCTTATATTTTCGTCAAATGGAATGACAGCAACGAGTTCAAGTGCAACATCTAAAAATCGATCGGTAACTTTAGAAAGCTTACCAAAGAGTTGCTGTCCTTCTCTTGGCGTTCTCACCATGTTGGCAACAACTTTAAATTTAAATACGCCATGATCTCGACTTAATAATTTCATTAGGGCGTAGCAATCAGTAATAGATGTAGGTTCATCACAGACCACTAACATCACATCTTGTGAGGCACGGCAAAAGCTTAGTACCATGTCGGAAATACCGGCTGCAGTGTCAACAATAAGTACATCAAATTTTGTGTTCATATCACTAAAAGCGCGAATTAAACCCGCATGTTCAGCAGGCGTTAAATCGACCATAGATTGTGAACCTGACGTAGCAGGAATGATATTAATACCAGCGGGACCTTCAATAATTATATCGTCTAATTCACATTCGCCAGAAAGCACATGTGATAAGTTACGTTTTACCCGCAAACCTAGCATAACATCGACATTAGCCAAGCCTAAATCGGCATCTAAAACTAAAACTCGTTGTCCTAATTGTCCAAGTGCAATAGCGGTATTAAGCGAAACGTTAGTTTTACCTACTCCGCCTTTACCGCCAGAGACAGCAATGACTTTTACCGGAGCTGAATTTTGCATTTTTCTTAAGCCACTTGCTTGATCATTCATTTATCGTCTTTCTCTACTTTCTTACGAATAGCCATCAATTAATTTAGTATAACCCTATAATCATTTAATCTGCATATTTTTATAGGGTTAAAATTCACATATTTAGAACAAGTTATGGAAATACAGCTGTATTAGCACTCATCGGTGCTGTTCGCCAATTTATTGGATTATTAATTTGATTTTTCGCGCTCATTTTATCAGCTAGCGTAACGAGTTTTTCAGCATTTGCAACTTTAATATCTTCAGGAACTCTTTGTCCATCCGTTAAGTAGCCTATAGCTAAACCGTTTTGAATCGAAGTGGAAATTATTTCTCCTATGCTAAGGCTTTCATCAAGTTTAGTATAAATACAGCCAGCTAAAGGTACTTTTTTAAAGCGATCAACATTTTCTTGCATAACTCGTTGCTGAGTATTAGCAGCTAACACTAAATAGTTGCGAATTCTGACCCTTGCATTAGAAACTAAAGTAGTTAGGTGTTTAGCTAAACGCATATCACGTTGCCCCATACCTGCAGTATCAATAAGTATCAGTTTCTTTTTGGAGAACTGTTGCAACAATGTATCTAAGGTTTTTGCATCACCAGCAAGCTTTACATCACAACCAATAATTCGGCCGTAAGTGGCTAATTGTTCAAATCCAGCAATACGGTAGTTATCTGTTGAGATCATCACCACTTGGTCTGCGCCATGAATCTGAGCAAACCGCGCCGCGAGTTTAGCTACAGTAGTTGTTTTACCTACGCCGGTAGGTCCCACTAATGAAACCACGCCACCACGATGAATAATGTCATTATTAGTGGTATTAATTTGTTGGCTGATAAATTTCTTCGCTAATAACCAAGTATCTTGGTCATTTTTTTGCGCTGGAATATAACCTGCAATTTGATCTGAAACTTGTTCGCTCATACCCAAAGACATTAGTCGATTAACCAACATCGCACGAGCGGGATCTTTTTGCGCCATATCCTGCCACATTAACCCCGAAATTTGATGTTCTAGTAATTCACGAATAGAAGACATTTCGTGTTTCATTTTCTCTAAGTCGGCGTTATTTACATTTTGTGGCGGTAAGCCATCGCTTACTAAAGACTGTGCTTGGTTCATCACCGGCTGTTGATATGAGTCGCTTGATTGTTCATCACCTTGTTCTTGGCTATTTTGCTCTAAACGGTCGGTGAAGCTTTTAAATTGCTGCTCAATATTGCTTGACGGTGTTGGCGTTGAAACTTGCGCTGAGTTACTAGGGTTATTTAGCTTAGCGGCTGCCTGGACGATTTTATCATGCTGAGCTTGATTAATACCTTGACCAATATTTGCAGGTGCTTGCTGAACTTGACGGCTTAATAAAGCCGCTAAACTGTCTGAGGGTAAGCGGCTATCTTCTGCTGCCGAGTTGTGCGAAACACTAGGACTGGTCAAAGGATTATTTTGTCTAATATTGACCACATCATTGTCAATCGAACGGTCAAAACTGTTTGTTGCTTGCGCTGTTGAGTTGTTTTCAGGAGAATTTTGCATTATGGGTTGTGCTGCCTTAATTTCTACGTTGTTGTCAACCGCAGCCATTAGTTCAACGCCTTCAGGTACGCGTTTATTTGACATAATCACAGCGTCAGCACCTAGCTCGTCTTTGATTTGTGTCAGCGCACTTCTCATATCTTTTGCTACAAAACGTTTAATTTTCAAAACTAACCCCTTATCAACTGCAATCGCTGTTAATGACTTATTCATTTAACCGCAAATATTTTCTGCTGCTCATTACTGATATCGTAATTATTGACCTATGGCGCTTACTATTTTTATCTGCTTATCATCAGGAATTTCTTGGTATGAAATCACCCGCAAGCCTGGAATAGTATATTTAACAAATTTAGCCAGTACCGCTCTTAAAATCCCTGAGGTTAACAATATTGGCGTATCACCCGCCATTTCTTGTTGTTGAGCACCATCAGCTAATGATTTTTGTAACCGTTCTGCTAAACCTGGTTCAATGCCAGCACCATCGTCGCCAGCCATTTGCATAGACTGGTGCAACATCTGTTCCAACTCTGGCGCCAAAGTTATGACAGGTACCTCAGTCACGGGTCCCACTAACTCTTGAACAATGAATTTACGCAAGGTAATACGAACAGCTGCGGTTAAAATCTCAGGGTCTTGGGACTTAGGACCATACTCAACTAACGTTTGAATAATACTGCGCATATCACGAACAGCAACACCTTCATTCATTAGGTTTTGTAGTACTTTAACCAAAGTACCCAGTGATAAAACATCAGGTATGAATCCTTCAATTAATTTAGGATAATTTTTGCCTAGCATATCAAGAAGGTTTTGTACTTCTTCATGACCAAGTAACTGTGCCGCGTTATTTGTTAGTATTTGACTTAAATGAGTGGCAAGGACAGTCGATGCGTCAACCACGGTATAGCCTAAAGACTGAGCATGTTCGCGTTGTGCTGGTTTTATCCATACTGCTTCTAGTCCAAAAGCAGGATCGATTGTTGCCACGCCGTCAAGTTTGCCAAACACTTGCCCTGGATTTATCGCTAATTCATGATCGTGTCTAATTTCAGCTTCACCGATAGTCACGCCCATTAATGATATTTGATAAACATTAGGGTCTAAATCAAGATTATCGCGAATATGTACCGCCGGCACTAGAAAGCCAAACTCTTGGGATAGTTTTTTACGAACACCTTTAATACGGTTAAGGAGTTCCCCACCTTGAGATTTATCTACTAGAGGTATTAGGCGATAACCAATTTCTAAGCCGATAATGTCAACATGGTTAACATCGTCCCAACCTAAGTCTTTTACTTCTGCTTCTTGTTGCTGGGTTTCAACCTGTTCAGCATCTGACTTATCCGCTAATTGTTTTTCTTTGGCAATTTTGTACTTTCCACTTAAAAAGGCGGTTCCAGCGATCATAAAAGCAAAGAATAAAAACGCAAAGTGTGGCATGCCCGGAATAACCCCCATGACAAACATAACGGCAGCAGCAATATACAAAGAACGTTCTTGACCTAATTGGCTGCTGACTTGCTCGCCCATGTCCTGAGAGGTATTTTGTCGCGTAACAACAATCGCCGTACCTACCGATAAAAGTAGACCTGGAATTTGCGCTACTAGGCCGTCTCCAATCGTTAATAAGGTGTATATTTCAACCGCTCTGTCAAAGCTTAAATCGTGTTGTACCATACCGATAACGAGTCCACCGATAATATTAATCAATAAAATTAATATGCCGGCAACCGCATCACCTTTAACAAACTTACTGGCACCATCCATTGAACCATAGAAATCAGCTTCACTGGTGACTTCGATACGTCTTTCTCTTGCTTGGTCAGCGGTAATAAAGCCAGCATTCAAATCAGCATCGATTGCCATTTGCTTACCGGGCATAGCATCGAGGGTAAAACGCGCGGTTACTTCAGCAATACGCCCAGCACCTTTAGTAACAACCACAAAGTTAATAATGATTAAGATAACAAAAACCACTAAACCAACCGCATAGTTACCACCAATAACCACAGAGCCAAAGGCTTCAATAACTTTACCCGCAGCATCAGGCCCTTCATGGCCTTCAAGTAGCACCACTCGTGTACTTGCGACATTTAGTGCTAAGCGTAAAATAGTGGCAATTAACAGTACGGCAGGAAAAGAACCAAATTCAAGAGGTTTTAAGGTATAAACGGTGATCAGTAATACCACCAAAGATAAGGCAATATTAAAAGAAAAAAGTATATCGAGTAAAAATGCCGGCATAGGTAAAATAACCATACCAAGCGCCGCCATAATTAATATTGGCGTACCTAAACCAGAAAATAGGTTTATTTTACTTTTTTTGAACTCTTTAAATGAAGTAATTAACTGCATATTACTCTTATGATATTTTTTTGACGCATACCATGAAATAGCAATAAGTAGACCAACGTCGATTAAATATAATTAGAGTGATGGATAAATCGACAAAAAAACACTTAACTCAATGATTGTAAAGATTATTAATATTTGAATTCATCGGGGATAGGGAGATTTTTTGCAATCGGTGTCGGCCTTTTGGCTTTACCTTTTTTATGTTCGTTAAGTTGAAAAATAAAAGCTAACACTTGAGCAACCGCAGCGAAGAGCTCTTCTGGGATTTCTTGATTGGCGTCTGCGCTATAATATAAAGACCGTGCTAATGCCGGAGAAGCAATAATTTCAACATTATTTTCTTTAGCGATAGTACGAATATGCATCGCCATTTCATCAATACCTTTTGCCACTAACATTGGCGCACCACCGGCGGTGACATCATATTTCAACGCAACCGCATAATGCGTCGGATTGGTGATAACCACATCAGAGTCTGGCACTTCTTGCATCATTTTACGCTGCGACATTTCATATTGAGTACGACGAATACGACCTTTGATTTCAGGACTACCCTCAGAATTTTTCATTTCGTCTTTAATTTCTTGCTTAGTCATTTTTAACTGACGGTTGTGATCCCAAGTTTGATAGGGCGCATCAATCGCAGCAATAATACCTACCGATAAGGCTAATGCTAAAAACATCCATTGTAATAAAGTTACCGAGTGCTCTAAACTCAGTGGGATCAGCTCCAAACTAAGACCTAATATTTCTGGAAACAAACTACTCAACAACAGATACGCGACAATAAAAACCACAAAAAACTTCATTAACGACTTGAATAACTCGACTAAAGCTTTTATGCCAAACATACGCTTTAAACCGGCTAAAGGTGACAATTTACTAGCCTTTGGCGCCATAGCCTCAGCAGAAAAACTCATCCCTCCCAACATAGTATTACCAATAAAAGCGGCGACGATAATAATAGAGAATATCCACAACATTGGTGCCACTAACGTGCCTACCGAGCCCCTAAGCACATTGTATAACGCATGAATGTCCATGACTTCTTCACGGCTCAAGCTAAATGACCGTTTCATAATTCCGGCTAAGCTTTCAGTCAACATACCGCCGACCAGCATTATTGCAACAGCACTCCCCACCAACACAAACATAGTGCCTAAATCTTTTGAACGTGCTATTTGACCTTTTTTTCTCGCATCAGCAATTTTCTTAGCCGTAGGTTCTTCTGTTTTTTCACCGCTACCTGCATCAGCCATTAGTTTGCCTTACAATTTATGAGGTAACAGCTAAAGTCGAGTGCACGTTGCCATTGCAATTCATAATGCGTAAAAAAGTTACCCATAGTTAACCACATAATTAACAAACCAGCACACATAGTTACCGGAAAACCTATCGCAAAAATATTTAATTGTGGAGCTGCTCGCGTCATAACTCCAAAAGAAAAGTTAATCAGTAACATAGCCGTTAGTGGCGCTAATGCTAACGATAACGCAGTAGCAAACATCCATTCGCCCCACTCAACCACTTCTTTAAATTTATCGGCCGTAAACTTGTACTCCCCGATGGGCAAGGTTTCAAAACTGGCAACAATAAATTGTATATAGGCTAAATGTCCGTCCATCGCCCAAAACATCAGGGTAGATAAAATCAAGAAAAACTGGCCAACAGCAGGAACATTCATGCCACTAACCGGGTCAACGAGTGAAGCAAAACCTAAGCCCGTTTGCATGGCAATAATTTGACCCGCTAAGGTAAAAGTATTAAGTACCATAACGGTAACTAGGCCAAGCGCAACACCAATAACCATTTGTTCAAACATAAGCAGCGCTGTTTCAAAAGAAATCAGGCTGCCAACTTGTGTTGGCGGGATTGCCGGCATAACGGCGACTGTTAATGTTACGCACAGAAAAATTTTAACTTTACCTGGAATGATTTTAGAACCAAAGCCAATCATTGCCATAATAAGCGCAGAAATGCGCGCGAAAGGTAAAATAAAGTCAGCAATATATTGCATCACAACTGACTCGGTGAATTCCACTAGCTCACCACACTGGGTATACTTGCAATCAGTCGGATAGTAAAATCCATGAGTTTTTGTACTAACCAATGCCCTCCAAAGATAAGGGCTAAAAGTGTCACGATTAGTCGAGGTAAAAAGCTTAATGTTTGTTCATTAATCGATGTTGCCGCTTGAAATACAGCAACGATTAAGCCGACACACAAACCCGGAATAATAATCGCAGACACCAAAACAATCACTAAAAATAGTGCATCACTGAGTATGTCGACAAAAACTTCTGGATTCATTAAATACTCCCCATGCCATAACTCGTTGCGATAGTGCCTATCACCAAGTTCCAACCATCTACCAGCACAAATAACATTAGCTTAAAGGGCAAAGAAACGATCATCGGCGATAGCATCATCATACCCATTGCCATTAAAATACTAGCAACGACTAAATCAATAATCAAAAAAGGAATAAAGAGCATAAAACCTATTTGAAAAGCCGTTTTTAACTCGCTAATAATAAAGGCAGGAATAATCACTGTCATGGGTAAATCAGTGGGTTGATCAACTTCAACAATACCCGCCATATTGGCTAAGGTTTGTAGATCTTTAATTCTGGTTTGTTCAAGCATAAACGCTCTTAAAGGAATTTTTGCACTATCTATGGCTTGTACTGATGTCATTTGGTCGGCTAAATAAGGTTCAATAGCTCGTTGATTTATTTCATTATAGACAGGCGTCATAATGAACATGGTCATAAAAAGCGTTAAACCTATAACCACCTGATTAGACGGTGTTTGTTGTAATCCTATCGCTTGTCTTAAAATGGCCATGATCACGACAATACGGGTAAAAGAGGTCATCATAATAATCGCAGCAGGGATAAAGCCTAATGCGGTCATAAACATTAATATTTGCAGGGTTACCGTATATTCTTGTGAACCGTCAGGGTTAGTGGTCAGCTTCAATGCCGACATACCTAAATCATCAGCGGCTAATACCGTTTGACTGGCAAAAAAAGCAACAAGGAGGAAAAATAAAAAAATAAAACCTTTTACAGAAAATAAACGGGTCAGTAAATTTTCGAGTGGATTTCTTTTTGCCATAGCGTTAGCAGAACATTGCGCCGTTTTAGCACCATCGTTTAATATCGAGTCTTTCATGAGTATTTTTCACTATTGGCTTTATTCGCAGAATTACGGCTAAAGCGTGCTAATGTTTGGCTAAGTTCTATCGGCACACCACTTTTAACTTCAATAGGTTCGGCTAGCGTATCAAGTATATTAATTTGTTGACCGGTAACACCGAGTAACAATTGTTTTTTACCCACTTGCACCACCACTAATCGTTCTTTGGAGCCTAAATTTAAACTAGTCACCACTTTCAAACCATTTACTGAGGTGCCTCCTACTTGAAGCTTTTTTAATAGCCAAGCAATAATAACGATAGCAACGAGTACCGCCAATAATGAAACGATCATGCTACCGGCATCAATATTACCCATAACATGTCGTCCTACTTCAACGGTAGCCGGTGCTGTTTGCGCTATCACGGGAGCGTCGTCTTTTTCAACGACGGTTGTTGCGACGATACTTTCTTGAGCATGGCCCAAAAAAGTAAGTAAGCTTAGCAAGCTAAAAAGTAAAAAACGCATCAGTATTACTTCAACTTTTTAATACGTTCAATTTGGCTAATAACATCGGTTAATCGAATACCAAACTTATCGTTTACCACAACAACTTCACCATGCGCGATTAACGTACCATTGACCAATACATCGAGGGATTCACCCGCAACTCGGTCAAGCTCAACAACAGAGCCTTGGTTTAACTGTAATAAATTACGAATGCTAATATGACTACGTCCAACTTCCATTGAAATAGTCACCGGAATATCTAAAATCGCATCCAGTTTACGTTTTTCATCACCCGTTATTGGTGCATCTTCTTCAAGCTCTTCTAACTCAACAGTTTCGGCTTTGGCTGCAGCTTCGGCTTGTTCATCCATCGCTTCATCCCACATGCCTAAATCATCGTCTTTATCACTCATGCCATTGGCCTCAAATTTATTTTTTTGTTTACTGCTGCTTTAATAAAATTATTAATAATCGAAATCGTCTTCTAAAAGATGTAATTCAGCGTCGCTATCTAAGCGCTTACCCCCTTTAGTTAATATCGTTAATTCGTTTTTCACTGATTCAGGACGTTTAATTTTTTCAGATATTTTAATCGCAACATTATCGCGACTACGGCCTAATTTTGCTCTAAACGACGGTAAACCTTCAATTAATACCGTAATATGTTCTGGCATCTCAATAGGAATAATATCGCCCTTCTCTAAGTCCATAATCTTTTGTAAAGGTAGGTCTACAGAGATAAATTTAGTGGTTAATTCAACGGGAACGTCCATTATTTCATCGCGTAGGGCTTTCGACCATCGCATGTCGGTATCTTCTTTATCACTTTGTACACCGGCATCAAGTAGCTCACGGATAGGTTCGAGCATTGAGTAAGGCAAAGCAATGTGAAAATCACCACCACCACCATCAAGTTCAATATGAAAAGAGCTGATCACTACCACTTCGGTAGGACTAACAATATTGGCCATCGACGGGTTAACTTCAGAATCTAAATACTCAAAAGAGACATCCATCACGGGTGACCAAGCTTCTTTGTAATCTTCAAAAATTAACTTTAACAGCATTTGAATAATACGACGCTCTGTTGGCGTAAATTCACGACCTTCAATTTTTGCATGATAGCGACCATCGCCACCAAAAAAATTATCGACTAAAATAAAGACCAGCCGCGCTTCCATGGTAATTAATGCAGTGCCTTTTAATGGCCGAAAACGTACCATATTTAAGCTTGTTGGCACGAATAAGGTATGAACATATTCGCCAAACTTGATCATCTGAATACCATTAATTGATACTTCAGCAGTGCGGCGCATCATATTAAATAAACTGATACGCATATGGCGTGCAAAACGTTCGTTAACCATTTCCAGTGTTGGCATCCGGCCACGAACAATGCGATCTTGTGATGAAAAGTCATAGTCAGACGTGCCGCCAGCTTCACGGGCAAAGTCTTCAACTAGCTCCTCTTCTTCAACGTCATCAACACCGTGTAATAGCGCATCAATTTCGTCTTGAGATAATAAATCACTCACTGAATAGTCTCTTTAATTAAATGCATTGTTTTATCGCATAGCCTTATTGCATTACAAAACCGGTAAATAATACTTTTTCAACCACATTGCTACCTTCAACTTCTTTCATAATTTTATGAACTTCTACTAAAGATTTCTGTTTCAATGAGGTTTTTCCGGCACTGGTTGCTAAATCATCGGCATTTGATTGAGAAAAAGTCGCTAGTAAAGTACTTTCAATTAATGGTACATGCTTCTTTGCCGCTTCTTCATTATCAGCGCCACGTACTAATAATTGCACTCTGATTTCTACAAATCTGTCGCGGGCAGCGCCAGGAACATTAAAGCGAAAAGGTCTTGGCATAGGTACATAAAGCGCAGAGCCTGTACTGGCACTAACACTTTCAACGGCTTCGCCTTCACTGGCACTATCACCGTCTAGCTCAGCATCAAGTTGCTCTTGAGAAACAGCATCATCTCCAGCCAGAAAAAAATAAGCCGCTCCACCGCCAACAGCCAATATCACAACAGCAGCAATGATAATGATCATCTTTTTGCTTTTGCCTTTACCGTCTAATTCTAATTCTTTACCTTCGCCTTTATCATCAGCCATCATCAAGCCTTTATTATCTATTTAAATGTTAAAATTACTTTCAGTCAACTATATCGTTGAATGGTCAGCGAGCCAATGAGTTTTGTCATTTATGCGTAGTAATCTATACCAGTTGACGAACCTTTAACCAAATGTAGTGTTTGAGTATCACTTAAATCTGAAAATTCATTCTCGTTACCGTCACCACCACCTTGGCGACCTTCACCGAGTTCTTCTTCATTATTATTTTGCTTACTTTGCTGTTCGACATTCGCATCACCGACATTGACGCCACTTTCAGCAAGCATCTCTTTTAATCGCCCTAAATTTTGATCGAACGCTTCTTTAGCTTGCTGATTTTGTACAGTAAAATTAACAACCGCCTGCTCATTTTGCATATTTATTTTTACGTTCACATTACCTAATTCTTGTGGGTCAAGACGAATTTCAACCTGCTGAAGCTTTTGGTTCATCATTACCATGACTTTATCATTCAATGCACCAGTAAAGTCTTTACGGTATACCGATAAGGCTTCATTTTGTAACGCTGTCACTTGCTTGGCATTTGTTGCTGATTGGGCTGTCGATTGCACATGGTCACTGGTTAATTTAGTGATCATTTCCTCCGCAGAAGCCGTAGATTTGGTTACTTCATTATTGGCTCGATGCATATCTCTATTAAGAGTATTCTCAATACTTGTACTGACTTGTTTCTTATCAAATATTTCATTAATGGTTTTTTCTTTGACTTGAGCATCATTGTTAGCCACTTTATCAAGCTGAGTTAAGCTTTGTGCCTGCTTTTGGTTTTGTTGCTCTGCCGACTGATCTTTAGCTGGCTCTTTAAATTGTTCACCGGCATTTAAACTCTGTGTTTCAAGGGTTTTCTGGTTTATCTGATTAACCCCACGACTATTATTTGCGTTATTTTCCTGAGCTTGTTTTTCACCTGGAACAGCTACACTTGAAAAAACAACATTATCCGTATTGACCTTATCAGCATCAATTGCTATTTCGTTATCCAAGCTTTCATTTTTAAGGGTTACAGGCAATACCGCTCCGGCCAACTCTTTATCGACCGACGCTTTACTATTGCTGATACTTTGATTACTTTTATCAGGAATTACAGCTTTGTCTTGATTGGCGTTAAGTGCAACTTTAATTTGTTCAAGTTCAGTATCCGTGGGCGCTTTTTCCATATCCGCTAATAGCGCTTCAAGATCACTTAAAGGCAGCGCCTGTTTCGGTAAATTATTGGTTTTATCTACAATAGGCTCTGCTTTTAACGACGTTTCGCTTTGAGCAGGAGGAAAGGTGTGAGTGGAAAGCTGGCTATTAACATTCGTTGTTTTTAGCGAGGGATCTTGTCCTTCACTGTTTGTTTTTTTCTCCAATAATGAAGATAAGGCTAATTCAGCCTCCCCTTGCACAACTTTATCAGCAACGACTTTGGGTTCGCTAGCTAGGTCAACTTTCTTTGCTGGCATTTCACTGTTAACCGTTACTGGAACGGTTAATGATTTAGCTAACTCTGGCTCAACGCTAACTTTTGCTAAGGTATTATCACGGGTCGCTACATTTTCTTGGCTATTGCCACCAAGCACTTGCCTTAACATTGCTGCTAACTGTGTTTTTTCTTGTTGATGACTACCAGCCACAACTATTGATGGTTTTTCATTAAGTTGTGATGGTATCGCACCGTCATTTTTCACCGTATCATTTAATAGTTGTTGTGACGCAGATAACAACGACATTAATTGCTCGGTACTTTTATCTGTATTTTCAGGTGCGGTGGAATTTGTATCAAGATTAATTAATCCGCTAGCTTTGTGTTCCGGTGTTTCTTCTTGGCTATTTTCTACTCGAACATTTTTTTCACTAGTCGCTGTATCATCGTAAGGCAATCTTTCTGAAGCTTCGCTTTGGTTAATTTCTGTATTAACCTTCTCATCAGAAACTCCACCCATTTCCTTTTCTTTTGGTTGCACATCCGTTGTGGAAGATTTTTCTTGGGGTACTTTCTTTTCAGCATTAATTTCGCTAGCAAGTTTCATGTTATTGCCACTTGCCTGTTGCTTTTTGCCGCTTTGTTGACTTTGATAATGCTGGTCAACCATTTGTGCAAAATCTTTAGTTGAATTTGTGGATGTGCTAATCGCTCCTGACTGAACAGGGCTAAAGTCCTTACTTGGCGAGATATCTATGGCTAATGGAGTAACTTGCGGCATAGTAAACCTTTTTATTTCAATGGTAAATTTGAGCTATATTTACAATGATGACAACGTCGTTTATTGCGAATACTTTTTATATTAGTTAAATAAGCAAGTATTGTTCCACTTAGAAATTACTATTTAATTCACTTTACCCCCGCATTTTACGACGGACAAATTGTTGAGTAGCAATTTCATCAAACATTTTTTGTTCTTGCTTGTTAGCGATAAGAGTGAGCGCTTGTGTTTTTTTATCAAGCAGTAATTCTACCGCTTGAATTTTTTGTCGCTGCGCTAGCCAGAGCTGTTTGCTCTTTTCCACCATCGCCTTACTCTGCATAATCGCAATATCAACTTGCCCAGCAGCATAATCGAGCTTGGCAATAAAGGCATGAAAATGACTAAACGTCGCGCTATCAATACCCACCATAGAGCGAGCATTCAAACGTTTCATATATTCAAGACGATAGTCACTGACACTTTGTAAACGTTCAAGATTTTGTTGGTATTCAAATTCAGCAGTTTGCAGTGCTTGCGCTGCTTTTTTTTCTTTATCCTGTTCATAGCGATGTAAGGTATTTAGTTGCTTTAATGGCATAACGTCCTCCTAGATAATACTAAACAGCTAATCAATTTTTCGAAAATAGCGTTAACGTTATTATGTTTAGGCATTTTGCTGGCCTTGTTTTGCTTGCGCGTGTGCTTGCGCTGCAGAAAGTATTTCTTGAAGTTGCGTTAAGCTTTGATCATAAGGAATAATTTCCAACATTTTTTGTTGTAGGAAGAACTTGATCACCGGCATTAAATCAATGGATTGATCAATGCGAGGATCATTACCACGGCTATAAGCGCCAATAGCAATCAAATCTTTATTTTGCTGATAGAGTGAGTAGACTTGCTTTAGTTGCCGAGCAAGTTGTTGATGCTCATCACTGGTCACCATCGGCATAACACGGCTAATCGAGCCTTCAATATCAACAGCGGGGTAATGCCCTGAATCGGCTAAGGCACGAGATAAAACAATATGTCCATCTAAAATAGCACGCGCCGCATCAGCAATCGGATCTTGTAAATCATCACCTTCGGTTAACACGGTGAAAAATGCGGTAATTGATCCCTGACCATCGCCACCGTTACCGGCTCGTTCAACAAGTTGGGGTAACTTTGAAAAGACCGAAGGCGGATAACCTTTGGTTGCCGGTGGTTCGCCGACAGCCAGTGCTATTTCTCGTTGCGCTTGGGCATAACGCGTTAGCGAGTCAACCAGTAGTAAGACATTCAGACCTTGATCACGAAAGTACTCAGCAATTTGTACGGCAGTTTCACAGCCTTTTAAACGCATTAATGGCGAATTATCGGCAGGCGCCGCAACAACAACTGAACGTGCTCGCCCTTCTTCGCCTAAAATTTCTTCGATAAACTCTTTAACTTCTCGACCACGTTCGCCAATTAGCCCCACAACGATAACATCAGCAGTTGTGCCGCGTGTCATCATGCCTAACAAGACACTTTTACCGACACCTGAACCGGCAAATAAGCCCATACGCTGACCAATACCAACCGTTAAAAAACTATTAATAGCGCGCACACCAACATCAAGTGGTTCAGTGATACCACGCCTTGATAACGGATTAATCGGCTTATTGTTTATTTGATAGTTGCCTGAGTTCTTGATTGGCCCTTTGCCGTCGAGTGGTTTACCAACACCGTCAACGACTCGGCCAAGTAAATCCATTGAAAAGGGTAAGCGAGCTTTAGTTGTCAGTGGCACAACGCGCGCACCCGGTAAAACACCTTGTAAGCTTTGCTCTGGCATTAGAAAAGTTATGTCTTTAGAAAAACCAATAATTTCAGCGATTAAATCGCCTTGTGCCGTTTCGACTAAACATTGGCTACCAACTGCCGCTTTTACGCCAACAGCTTCAAGCGTTAATCCGACTACTCGGACTAAACGCCCAGCAACAGAGACTTTATGCGGGTGCACAAACTCTTGGCAGTTTTTTAGTCTTTCATTAAGGCGAGAAATATCAACCATAGCGGTATTTTGACTCTTTTGTACAAGAAATTACTGATGTAGTGCATCTTGCAAAAACGAGTCCAATACTTCTTTTATTCGAGATTTAACACTCAGGTCGATATTAGAGGTGCTATTTTCAATTTGACAGCTACCCGGAACTAATTGCGGGGCAGCGAGTAAACGCCAACCTTGTTCTTGCACATGTTTAGCGCCAAATTGCTTTTCAACACGTTTAATATCGTTGGGGTGTAATAAAATTTGCGTTTGCGCTTCTTGGCTGGGTAAAGCTTTTATACCCGCAGAAATCGCAGCAATAATAATATCAGGGTTAGTTTTAGCTTCTTCTAAGGTAATCGCTTCGGTGAGTTCTACGACAAGATGAAGTAATTGTTGTTCAACATTTTTTTCGACATCGAGTAATGGCTTATGAAGCTGTTCAGTAAGTGACGCCCATGCAGCTGATTGTTCATCGATACTTTCTTTTGCTTCGGCTAAGCCAGTTTCAAGACCTTCTTGGTGACCAAGTACCATACCTTCTTCATGGCCAGAGACTTTACCTTCTTCATAACCTTTAGCAAAACCTTCTTCCTTGCCCTGATTAAGGCCTTCATCAAATGCAGCTTGACGAATGTTTTCAATATCTTCTGCCGTTAATGGCGCGATTTCTTCTTCAACAAAATCTTCAGGGGGCTCGAAACGCCAAGCGGCTTTCTTTCCCATAGCATTGGTTGTTTCATCTTTAATTTTATTTTCAGATTTAACCGTCGGCAATGACCAAACATCGGTTTCTTGTTCGGGATTATGTTTAATAACTTCAGCATTCGATTTATTTAATAATTTCATAATATTTTATAACAGTAAGTTTTGACTGACCTAAAAATATAAGGTTTATAAGAACTCATCACCACCACCAGCGCCACCAAGCATAATTTCTCCAGCGTCAGATAATCGTCGAGCAACAGATAATATTTCTTTTTGTGCGGCTTCAACTTCACTAATACGCACCGGTCCCATAGCTTCAAGGTCATCTGCCAGCATTTCAGCGGCACGTTTGGACATATTAGCCATAATTTTTTCTTTCAGTACATCATCTGCGCCTTTAATTGCTTTCATCAACGCATCTTGTTGTACTTCACGTAATATCGCTTGAATACCACGGTCGTCTACATCGGCAAGGTTTTCGAAAACAAACATCAAGTCTTGAATTTGTTGACTCATCTCTTCGTCATGTTCACGAATTGAATCCATTAGCATGCCTTCAACATTGGTATCCAAATAGTTCATAATGTCAGCTGCTGCTTTTAAACCACCCATTTTAGCGGCTTGTGCACCTGCTTGACCGGCAAACTGTTTTTCCATAATTTCATTAAGTTCTTGTAATGCTGCCGGTTGAACTTCTTCAAGGTTAGCAATACGCATCATTAAATCTAAACGCACTTTTTCGGCAAACTGGCTCATAATTTCAGCCGATTGATCAGGGTCTAAATAGGAAAGTACAATGGTTTGAATTTGAGGATGCTCGTTACGAATAATATTGGCTACTTGTTTTGAGTCCATCCATTTCAATGAATCTAAACCTTTTGCACCGCCTCCCATGACAATTTGATCAATTAAATTGCCGGCTTTGTCTTCACCTAATGCTGCAGTTAATGCCTTGCGAACGAATTCTTCACTTTGGAAGCCAATGGTACTGAAGTTTTGTATTTCATGGATAAAGAGCTTATGAACAGCGGTAATTTTTTCTTGGGTGAAATCTTCCATGGCAGCCATAACCATGCCCACTTGTTGAACCTGCTTAGGCTCTAAGTGTTTTAATATTTGCGCGGCATCTTCTTCAGATAAGCTTAGCAATAATATCGCAGCTTTCTCTGCCCCATCAAGTTTGTCAACGTCAAAACCCTTAGGTGCAGGGGCTAACTCTTGCATTTCATCACTCATCTTCGTTCAACCAACTTTTAACCACTTGAGAGGAAAGTTCAGGCTCATTAGCAACAAGCGCTCGAACAGCTTTTAGTATATCTTCATCGCGATGTAAATCAGGTAATTGTAAACTACCATCAGGCGCGAAACCTACTGCCGCCGCATCAAAGTCTGATGTTAGCATATCCATGGTTTCATCACCCAAATCAATGTGGCTATCGAGTGATTTATCACCGTAGTCATCAGGTGTTTGATCAGGGTTAATAAGACGTTTAAGCATAGGTTTAACAACGGCAAGTATCAATACAATAATGACTAATGCGCCCATGCCTAATTTGAAAAACTTTAATATGTCGGCATTCTCATAGAAAGGAACTTTAGGAGCATCCTCAATAATTTGACGAGAGAATGGCAAGGTAACGACTTCTAATACATCACCACGTTGTAAATTAAAACCAATACTCCCTTGTAATAAGCGACGAATATTTGACATTTCTTCAACAGATCTCGGTGAATCGGTAATGGCGCCTTCAGCATCAGCAGTTGCCAAGTAATCAAGTGCAACAGAAACGCTTACTCGACGAACGACACCTGCTTGTTGCTTGGTATGGCTAATGGCTTCGTCTAATTCATAATTTTTTGTTGATTCAAGGTGTTTACGACCAGGCATTGATCTTTGTTGTGCACCACCATTCGCATTTTCTGGAATATTTGAATCAAGTGGTGGCTGATTGCTTAACGCTCCAGGAATACCACCAAGTAAACCACCAATCGTGTTGTCTTCGACTTTCATTTCACTGCGCAGTGCCGGTAAATCTGAATTATAACGACGCTGCATTTCTTCACTTGAGGTGAAATCCATAGTCACATTAACTTGTGCAGTGTAGTTCCCTAAGCCAACAACAGGGATGAGTATGCTGTCTATTTTGTTTAAATATTCATTTTCTCTTTTTTTCTCCATTTCAAACTCTTTGCGTGAGCGAGAAGAAACAGAGGTTTGTGAGCCTGAATTAAGTAAACGACCATTTTGATCTGTTACTGTAACTCGGTTAGGCTCCATCCCTTGAACGGCAGAAGCAATAATATCAACAACAGAGTCAACTTCTTCTTCAGATAACATCCGCCCTTTACGCATAGTTAGTACCACAGTGCCCGATGGGCTGCGGGTACGTTTAGCAAAAATATTTTCGCGGGGTATCGCCAGTAAGACTTTTGCTCTAGAGATAGCTTGCAGTTCTTCAATGGTGCGAGCCAATTGCTGCTCACGAGAAAACTTAAGACGTTCTGTTTCAAGGCGCTGGCTGACACCAAAACCCATATCTTGCATAATAATTTCACTACCTTCTGTTGGTTCATCAGATAAACCTTCACGAGCGAGTAAAATTTTAATTTCTTGATACTGATCACTTTGTACTGAAATAGTGTTGTTTGCTTGACGGTAATCCACTTGGTTAGCGTCTAGAAAGTCCATTGTTTTGATTAATTGTTCGGTAGGTTGTTTGGCAAGAAATCTATATTCGGCTTGATTTGCCCACATAATAACAAAAACAGCAATAGCTAAACATATTGCCAATGCCATAATTAAGGTGACTTGGCGTAATAAATCGACGTTACCCATAGCAGAAGCAAAGCCTGATTTTTGCTCATCAGCCATATTATCAGCACCATCACTTGCCATTAACCCGGTGCCGCCATCGGCAGCAACCATTGAATTATTATCAGTATCAGCCACTTAATTTCTCCACTACCACTTGATTTTATTACGAAATACTATCTATTTAATACTAAGGTATTGTTAAACTGGCATATTCATTATTTCTTTATATGCTTCAACAAACTTATTACGTACTTGTACGGTGGCATCAAAAGCAATACCAGCTTTAGCGGAAGCAACCATAGTATCAGCAAGCGTAACGCTGCGGTCGCCCATTTCAAAAGCTATTTTCTTTGCTCCAGACTCTTTTTGAATATCGTTGACATTATTCACCGCATCTTTAAGCATATCGCCAAAATTACTGGTCGACTTATTCAGCGCTGGAATAGCGCTGTCTCCCATGCCAAGGTTATTGCCCATTTTTTCAAATGAAGCCCCCTGCAACGAAGAGTTTCCAAGCGACATATTTTGCATTTGTGCGTATAAAGAATTGGTATCGATATTCATGAGCTACTCACTTGTGTCAATTTTTTGCTACTAAGCCTATAAATAACGGTTTAAGTAACGATATAACGAAGATATTGCAAGCATGGTGCCAGTATGAGAATTAAAGAATTATCGAGATTATGGGAGGTTTAATCAGTGAAAACTGTAGATAGCAGTAAAGCCAATATTTTAAATGAAAATATTGGCTTTATAGGAATATTACCCTTTTTAGCAATTGTTAGGCTGGTATTTGAATACCCGAATCACGCATTCTTGCTATTTTATAGCGAAGCGTTCTTGGGCTAATGCCTAATCGTTCAGCAACATCTTTACGGCTACCTTGGCAAGCGGTGAGGGTATCAAGAATAATTTGATGCTCTTGTATTTTTAATTCATTACCCAGCATGTCTTCGCTATTATTGTCTAACGCCACATCAGTAATAATTTCACTGTCGAAATTTTCAATTAACAAGTCACCAGCATTAATAATCTGGTCGCTATGCAAAATAATGGCTCGTTGAATAACATTATCTAATTCACGAACATTGCCTGGCCAATCGTAACTCGTCAGTTTATTTCTCGCCGAAGCGGTTAGTTCTGGAATAGCCATGTTATTGGCTAACGATGCTTGAGTAATTAAATGTTTGGCTAATGGCACAATATCATCTCTGCGCTTATTTAATGCTAACCACGTTAATGGAAAGACATTTAAACGGTAGTAGAGATCTTCACGGAAGATACCATCTTTTACAGCTACTCTTAAATCACGGTTGCTGGTTGCGATAACACGAACATCCAGCTTAATTGTTTTACGACCCCCTAAGCGTTCAACTTCTCGCTCTTGTAAGACCCGTAAAATTTTTGCTTGTAAGCCAAGATCCATTTCAGTGATCTCGTCTAATAAAATAGTACCGCCCTGTGCTTGTTCAAATTTACCTGGGCACGCTTGAATGGCTCCGGTAAAGGCACCTTTTTCATAACCAAATAAAGTCGCTTCCAGCATATTCTCTGGAATTGCAGCACAGTTTATAGCAACAAAGGGCTTATCACTTCGGTTCGAATGGTAATGAACGTATTGTGCTAAGACTTCCTTACCAGAACCACTGGGGCCGAGCACCATAACAGAAGCATCTGTGGTCGCGACTTTCTTTGCTAACGCTAATAATTCAATACTTTGTGCGTCAGCAACCACAGGTTCATGCCGACTAGTCACATTCAATGGCACATATTGGTTAACCATATTGAGCAGCACTTCTGGCGCAAAAGGTTTTGCCATATAATTACAGGCGCCATCACGCATCGCTTGAACAGCATCATGAATCGTACCGTATGCCGTCATTATCAGCACAGGTAAATTTGGCCAATTTCTTTTAATACTATTGAGTAGTGTTAAGCCCGACATACCATCCATTTGCACGTCACTAACGACGAGATCAACACTTTGTTCTTTAAGCGTGAGTAAAGCATCTTCACCTGATTGAGCTTCAATACATTGATAACCTGATAACTTTAAAGTATCCATCAGGGCTTCACGTAATCCTGCATCATCTTCAACAACTAATATTTTACTTTGATTCATTAGTGTTCTCCCCGTTAATATTTTTTGTGTCTAAAATAGGTAAGTGAATACAAAAGTGCGCGCCCTCTCCTGGCTTACTCACTAAGCGAACATCGCCTTGATGAGCCTTAGCAACTGACTTTACCACCGCTAAACCTAAGCCAGTTCCCTGTGCCCTTGATGTATAAAAAGGTTCAAAGATTTTATTGGCAAGCTCTTCACTAATACCTTGACCATTATCTTGTACACTAATATAAGCGTATTCATTTTGGCAGTAGGTGGTAATAGAAATCTCCGCACCCTGCTTAATAACTTGTAAACTGTTGTGAATTAAGTTTTCAATAGCACCGCTTAACGCACGTTTATTACCTAAGATTTGGCAATCGTCATCACAAAGCTTAATGTTTACTTTCGCTTTGGCTTGAACAATTAATGCTTCTACTGCGTTAACTGAATGGGTAATCAATTTATTAATTGAAAGTGGTTCAACAACTTTTTGCTTGCCACTTTTTGAAAACAACAACATATCGTTTACTTGTTGTTCTAGGTCGTGCAAGCGCGCCATTAATTTGTCTTGAAAGCTACTTCGATCGTCTGAAGAAAGTTTTTTATTTTTTAAATTTGCGCCATATAACATAGCGGCAGAAAGTGGTGTGCGAATTTGATGAGCAAGCTTTGAAACCAAATGACCTAATGACGATAAACGCTGCATATGGCTAAGTTTATCTTGTAATAAACGCGTTTCGGTCAAATCGGTGATCATAATTAACTGGCCAGGTTGATCACCTAAAGCAGTAATTTCTAATTTAACTCGGCGGCCGTCTTTTAATGACACTTCATGCCAATCGTCGGCACGAGGTTTGAACGAGCGTTTAATAACATCAAACCAAGCTTGACCAAGAATCGGTTCATCGAGTAACAAACTAGCAATTTTATTGGTTTTAATAACAATACCGTTACCATCAAGCATGATCATCCCGGTCGGCATAACATCAATAATTTGCTCAAGTTGATTAGACTTTTGACGAAGTAACGATAGCTCGCCACGGTATGCTTCACTTTCTAACGTATCGCTATGGGCAAATGACTGCGGAGTAAAAGCAAACTTAGCTTTATGAAACAGATTATCTTCCACACAATGAATGGGTGTAGACAATTTAGAAGATGCTGATGAATGTGAAACTGCAACGGCCATATACTTTACTCAATTTAAAAATACCAACTGAATAAAGCATTAACTATGCCAAAGAGGTTTTATATTAATTTACATGATGTTAGAAGCGATTTTTAGAACAATTCTTGCCGTCAAAGATTTGGCTTTACTGTCCAAGAATATTCAGTTCAACCAAAGATAAAAACGCTAACCCTCGCGATACTTTCCAGTACAACGGCTGTTGTAATAACGGATATAACAATCAATACACCTGGTTAACGTAGGATATTAGTTAGTGTTTTTTTGTAAGTTATACTTACGCATTTTTTCAACTAATGTGGTTCGACGCATCCCTAATAATTCTGCCGAACGTGCAACAACCCAGTCATTTTTCTCAAGTGCTTGGTTTATCATCGACACTTCAAGATCTGCTAAGTATTCTTTTAAATTCAAGCCATCGTTTGGCAAAACATCAACCACAGATGCTTCTTCTGGTTGGTCAGCAAAACTACTGGTATCTTCTTCGTCATCATAATCAAAGCCAGAAAATAGCTCATTTATCGCATCACGTTCTTGCAACTCATCAGGGTATTCAGGTTGATACTCTTCAACATCAATATGACGATACTTTGCTGGTAATTCACTGACATTAACCACTTGCTCAGCAAACATAATGATCATACGTTCAATTAAGTTAGATAATTCTCGAACATTACCTGCCCAAGCATGTAATTTTAAAGATTCAATCGCTTGCTCAGTAAAACGAACACTTTGTCCTTGCTCTGCTTCAAAACGAGAAATAAGTTCTTTAATCAGTAATGGAATATCTTCTTTTCTATCACGTAATGCCGGTGTTTCAATAGGAAAAACATTAAGACGATAGAATAAATCTTCGCGGAATGTGCCCGCGGTGATCATATCTTCTAAGTGCTGATGGGTTGCAGCAATAATACGCACATTGGTTTTAATACTCTTTGCGCCACCGACACGCTCAAAAGTACGTTCTTGCAGAACACGAAGTAGCTTCACTTGCATGGGTTGAGGCATATCACCTATTTCATCAAGAAATAACGTGCCACCCTCAGCCATTTCAAAACGCCCTTTACGGGTAGAAATAGCGCCCGTAAAGGCACCTTTTTCATGACCAAATAATTCACTTTCCAATAATTCACCGGGTATAGCGCCACAGTTAACCGGAACAAAAGGCCCCTTAGCGCGGTCAGATAAATTATGAATATTACGTGCCACAACTTCTTTACCCGTACCTGACTCACCTAAAACCAAGACACTCGCTTGCGTACTAGCCACTTGTTCAATTAAAAAGCGCACTTGTAACATAGGTTCACTGGCGCCCACCAAAGAGCGGAATAACAAATTAGGACCGTTGTGATTTCGCTTTGAGGGTAATTGGTTATGGTATTGATGACAGTGGTGTACTTGCTCGGTAAGCTGAGCATAATTTAAAGGCACAGCTAAACTGCCTAAAACATTAACAGCACCACTTAATAAAGTCGCGTCGAGTACATCATGGAGGATAAAAGGTGTTTCAGGGTGTTTTTTAACAAAATCGACCAGTAAATCACTGACCTTGCCACACAAAACCACCGTAAGAATATTATCAGTTTCTTTAAAATACTGCTCAATATCATCTTCAGGACACACATAAAAATGTTCACCGACAAATGATAATACGGTCGCTATTTGATCGCGTCTGGCAATGTCGTTATCAACGACAAGTACATGTTTTTGACCCTGCATATATCTAAAAAAACCATATTTTTGTTATCTATAATTTTATTCTAGCGAGATATAGTAAATAAGCAACAATAAATTGACAGTGCAACGTCATAAAATTGACTTAAATAGTATGAGGATTTTTTACTCGATAAACCAAGTCAGATAGTGAGACTCTATCTTAATGATAAATATCGCTATCTTCATATAAATATAAAATGTCTAAAGATAAGTAAAAATTTGCCGATAAATGCTTCAGGATAATTTGTTTATAGCAGAGTCCTATAGTTCCTATAAATACAAATATGGCAAGCTTATTGTGTAAGAACAACTACAGATAAAAAATAAATATTGCAACAGAATCAATATTTAAAATTGTTAAGCGAATACTAGTGTCAAAAAGTTGTAATCAATATAAATAATCACTTTTCAATTTTAATGTAGAAAGAACCGTGAAAAATATTTTTTATTTTTATATCAACTTCAATAACTTAACTTTAAAAACAGTAAAAAACTAATAAGTTAACAAGTTTGGCATAATAAAAGCATAGTTATATTTATCAATAACCATATCTTAAAAATAGGAAATCAGATGTTGATCATAAATGGCACTGCTGAATTAATGCATGATAATAAAGAGTTTACTAAAGGGACTCGTCACGAGTTCAATATGTTTTCAAAAGACATGCCTTTTGAACAACAAATCACTCAAATAGAAGAGTATTTAGTCACTCGCGGTTGGGATAATATTGAAGTAATAAGCAACGGTGTCTTAAATAACAAAGAAGATATAACTCATGATGTGTTACTAAAGGCTTATCAAAAAGCACAAAATGAAGGCTTTGCGGTAACTGTAAATAACCAACCTTTAGTTTAAGTTAGCTAACTTAAAAGTTAACGTCTAAAGCTATTGTTTCAATTCTACAAGTTTTCTATACTCAAGGTATAGCTAACGAGGAGGTGTCTATGACACATGCATCACTTAAAAAGTATCATCAAACCAATAAAAGTACTGCTCAGCAGGCATCACCTTATCAATTAGTTGCTATGCTATTTCAAAAATTATTAGGTAATATCGCTACCGCTAAAGGCGCAATTTCACAAAACAATTTTGATAAAAAAGGTACTGAGCTATCTAATGCTATCGCTATCATTGGTGTTCTAGAAGCCTCTCTTGACTTCAAACAAGGCGGAGAAGTTTCAGAGAACTTAGCTTCACTTTATAAGTTTTGTTCAGAACAGTTATTAGTTGCTAGTACTAACAATGACTCTAATAAGCTTGAGGAGATCATCCAAATTTTATTACCAATAAAAGCTGGCTGGGATTCAATACCATTAGAAAATCAAAATCAGGTCAGCTTTTAGTGCCAAACAGCATAAAAACAAGCATTAAACAGATAAATGATGTATCGCGACAGTTATTGTCGCGCATACAATCTGTTCAAAAAAACAGTCAGAACACTCACGATTTATCTGAGACTTCTAAAGAAAAAAATTCAAAAGAAATTAGTCAACTACCTGAGTTAATGTCCCAAAGAAAAGAATTAATTACTCACTTGTTTAGTCATTTTTCATCTATCGAAATATCATCAGAGCAAGTCCTATTAATTGAAATGACCAGTATTGACAATGAATTAACGAGTCAATCAAAAGCCTGTAAAAATATAATCACTGAACAAATAATTAAACTCAAAAATAGTACAAAAATCATTAAGTCCTATAAAAAGTATTAACACCTACTCCGAGTAATTGTTTCCCTCTTTTCTCAACTCGTGACAATTAGGCTCATCCAAAGCCCGTATTATAAATGAGTAAACCAACATATCTATTTGTTTTTTTATTCAACTTTCTGTTTTACACGCAATACCGAGAATATTGGCAACAATGCAGGAGTGCTGTTTTGTCAGTTGCAAATCCGTTGACCGCAAGTAGTGATTAGCGCGTAGCCTTGGTTCTAAATCTGCATCTATAACGAAAGACAGGCCATTAAAACCTGATTTAGGAGTATTTGCTTCTGATGTTGTTGAAATATCAAGGCTTGGTATTGAAAAACAACAATAGGAAACCCAAGTTGAAGCAACTAGAAAATTGAAGAAATTGCAAGAGAGGTGATTAGGATCAGCTCAATCATTGGCAAAGCTCATTCAGTGGAGAGTTTATCAAACAACCAAGCCACTAGTCTTTATAATAAAATCTCTTCATTATTATAAATTTTCATGATGATATCTCTATTTTTAAAAAATAGTTTATTCAAAATGTCCTTATTTATTCTTTCGTACCACACCCGGCATATTATCTAATTGAGCCATTAAGTAAGAGCTAGTAGAGTTCAAACCGGCGACGATCAAATCCATGGCATTATACTGGGCATATAAACGTGCCTCTAATGATTCAATTCTACGTCCAAACGCTAAACGGTCATCATCTATTCTCTCTAACTGGCTGGTTCCGCTGTCAATACGACTTTGAATAATACCGTCTGAATCAGTATAAAACGCTGTAAGACTTTTAAGTGAATTGGCAAAACCATCAGTTGAGTCAGAGCCAACAAAAAATTGTTCTACCCTACCAACATCACTATCAATGAATTCATTCAAATTTACAGAGTCTAAAGTCAGCACGCCGTAACGGTCACTACGCACACCAAGTTCAGATAAAGACATGCTATTACCATTACCTGTATCAAAGTTTTTACTCAGCTCTTGGCGTAATTTCCCCATAACACCACGTAATAATGAATCACCAGATAATGGTCCAGTACCACCTTCTCCTGCAGCACCTAGCTGTTTGCCTAGTTTAAATAATTCATTATAACTTTCAACAAAATTTTCAATACCCGATTGAATATTAGTATTATTAGCACTAAAACTAATTTTGCTTATATCATCATCAACGTCATGCATTTTTTTTGCCGTGATATCAACACCGTCAATAACATTTTTAAATTCGTTCGTACTACTAGAAACAACCAAAGTACCATCAACTGTAATTTGCGCATCTACAGCTTTGTCAACTTCTGCTAAATTTGTAATGTGATTTTGCGGATCGACATCTGAAACATCATAAGCAAGGCGAGACAAGCCGAAATTATCAGTATCATTACCATCACTAAGATCACTAACGGTAGTAGTAATAGCATTAGCAACACCCGTTTCTTTACTGGTCATAATAAGATGCTGACCCAAATCATCGGTGACTATGGTGGCAATAACAGAATCGTTATCAACACTGTCATTAATAGCATCACGAATATCACTTAAGGTATCGGTTGCTGAAACTGCAATATCAAAGTTACTGGTTGCTACAGCAATATTTAAAGTACCTTCGCCAACAGCTTCACTGTCACCAATAGCGCCAGACATTAACTTGTGTGATTGCGCTAACGCATCCACTTTAACTGAATAGTTACCAATCTGAGCATCTTTACTAGCCGTTAAGTTAACAAAACTATCTGCACCACTGGCTCTACGCAATTGATAATTATCAGCGTCAGCCAAATCAGCAATAGAGTCAGTAACACTTTCTAATGCCGATTTAAGTGCACCAATAGCAGAGATATCAGTGGTAATCGCTGCCTGCTGTTTGTTAGATCGAGAAACATAAGGAGCGGTTTCAGCACCGACAATAGCTTCAACAATTTCGCTAACCTGTAAACCAGAACCTATCCCTGTAAACGTTAAATTAGGCATAAGACCCCCTTTAATATTTCATATGTGAAACTAAGTTTAATATCGAGACTAGACAAGCTAGAAACAACTATACCTTAGCATCAATAAAACCGCCTACAGAATCAGACAGCTTAGCCACTAAGGTTAATACTTCTTCTGAAGGATATTGTTTAACTAAGTCACCACTACTTTTATCGATAACTTTAATCACATCGCGTCCTGAATCTTTATCAACAGAAAACTCTAAGCCACGATTCATTTCTCCAACAAAATCCTGCAATTGCTGAGCCACTTTCTCGAGTTGTTGTGGTGTTAATTGCTCTTCACTAACTTGTTCCGCTTGTTCGCTAACAACAATGGCAGAATTTTTATCACTTACTATGAGTTTATTATCTTTAGTATTACCGGTAACTTCTATCGATTCGCTAGATTTTCTAAACTCAGGAGTTAAGTTAGCCAAACTAACGTCTGTACTACTTTCTATTACACTCATTATAGACTCCTTATGTTATTTCAACAGCTGTCTCAGACTAATGAATATCCTTGTCTAAACATAAAATAACGACGATTAATTAAACACAAAAAGGAAGAGGTGTAATTGCCCCTTCCTTTTTCACGCTTTAGGCTAGTCCTAAACCTTAAGGACTATGAGCTTAACCGATTAAACTTAGTGCTGCTTGTGGCAATTGGTTAGCCTGCGCTAAGATTGACGTACCTGCTTGTTGCAATATTTGATTTTTTGTCATTTGCGCAGTCTCTACAGCAAAATCAGTATCTTGAATACGACTACGAGACGCCGATACATTTTCCTGAACATTCGCCAAGTTACTTATAGTAAAGCTGAAACGATTTTGAACCGCACCTAAACCTGCGCGCTGAGAATCAATTTGCGCTAACGCGCCATCAATAACGGATAGTGCATTTTGCGCGCCAGTCTGAGTTGATAAATCAAGGTCAGAAATTTGAGCTAATGTAGAAACAGCATCAGCTCCCAAATCAGCATCAGTTGCTGTAACCGTTGAAAAAGAGTCAGATGAACTTAATTTAATACTACCTGCCACCGTTGTAGAGTCAGCCGCTGCAAGCTGCCCATCTAAAGAAATTGGTGTCCCTTGCGTTGTGCCGTCTTGCGCAATACCTGCCACTGTCAGATCGCCCGTGGCTGAAGTAACATCGGCGAGATTAAGATCCGCACCACTTTCATCAGTTAAAACTATGCTACCGCCCTTGTTTTCAGCAGTAACCCCTGTATCACTCGATTTAGCATTAATTGCTTCTGTCAATTCAGATAAGTCTGTTATATCAGAATTATTAGCAGAAATTGTCGTTCCATTTAAATCAAATGACATTTGTCCAGCGGCGGTAACTTTTACTTCCGCCTGTGTTCGTGCATCGGCAGTAACCCCTGTTTCGCTCGATATAGCATTAATTTCCGCTTCTATGGATTTAGCGCTTACATTGGCGGCAGGTGCTGTAGTGAGCGCAGTACCATTTATAGATAAAGCACCGCCTGCAACACCATTCGCTGATAATGCATCTGTATTAGCAGCAGCAGAAGCACGACCTAAGCCTAAAGCTGAACCAGCAGCTCCTGCTAAAGTTGACTCAAAAGAACCAATATCAGCAGCCGCTGTACTTTTTAGCGTTACATTGATTGTTTCGTTAGCGTTAGCACCTACTTGGAAAGATTTAGAACCAAAAGAACCATTTAATAACTGGGTGTCACCAAAACTTGTTGTGTCAGAGATACGTGTTAATTCAGTACTTAATGCTGACACTTCCTTTTGTATTGCTGCTCTATCTTCACCAGAATTAGAACCGTTTGCTGATTGCAAAGACAGTTCGCGCATACGCTGTAAAATACTAGTTGACTCCTGCATCGCTCCTTCAGCCGTTTGTGCCATAGAAATACCATCGTTAGCATTACGTTGTGCCACACCTAGTCCATTAATTTGCGAGGTTAAACGGTTTGATATTTGTAAGCCTGCTGCATCATCTTTAGCGCTGTTAATACGCATACCAGATGATAAACGCTGCATTGATGTTGCTAAGTCACTGCCTGACTTTGATAAATTACGTTGTGCGTTTAATGACGAGGTATTTGTGATTATTGAAATAGCCATTTTTAAAACTCCTGATTACAATATGTAATACGTTAGTTAAACAAGTTAATAAGTCAGGAACCTAGCATGATGCTTTTCGTAATAAAAAAGTGTCATTAAGTACCCGTTCTATTAACAGTAACGGCAGCTGTTGAAATTACTTTAATGTTTTTATTAAAAAGAAGATAAATAATTAAAAATAGGATTTTAATTAATGGATAAACCGTCTTAAATCATAACACTGTAGTTAGAATTTGGTGCTAATAATGTAATATAATTTTTATTTACTAAATACTAGTCTTACCTCCAAAGCATTAATAACTGTATTTTTTCTTAAAGAATAACCATATATAAAACCTTATATAAACAAAAAAGCTATCACTAGAAAGTGATAGCTTTAGCATTACTATTTGCCTTAATTTAAAATGTATTAACCACCGATTAAACTAATGGCAGCTTGTGGTATCTGGTTAGCTTGCGCTAAGATTGACGTACCTGCTTGTTGTAATATTTGGTTTTTTGTCATTTGCGCAGTCTCTACAGCGAAATCAGTATCTTGAATACGGCTACGAGACGCTGATACATTTTCCTGAACATTCGCCAAGTTACTTATAGTAAAGCTGAAACGATTTTGAATCGCACCTAAACCTGCGCGCTGAGAATCAATTTGCGCTAACGCGCCATCAATAACATCCAAAGCTACTTGAGCACCATTTTGAACTGATATATCAATGTCTGACACTTGATTCAGAATTGAAGTAGCATCAGCTCCCAAATCAGCATCAGTAGCTGTAACCGTTGAAAAAGAGTCAGATGAACTTAATTTAATACTACCTGCCACCGTTGTAGAGTCAGCCGCTGCAAGCTGCCCATCTAAAGAAATTGGTGTCCCTTGCTTTGTGCCGTCTTGCGCAATACCTGCCACTGTCAGATCGCCCGTGGCTGAAGTAACATCGGCGAGATTAAGATCCGCACCACTTTCATCAGTTAAAACTATGCTACCGCCCTTGTTTTCAGCAGTAACCCCTGTATCACTCGATTTAGCATTAATTGCTTCTGTCAATTCAGATAAGTCTGTTATATCAGAATTATTAGCAGAAATTGTCGTTCCATTTAAATCAAATGACATTTGTCCAGCGGCGGTAACTTTTACTTCCGCCTGTGTTCGTGCATCGGCAGTAACCCCTGTTTCGCTCGATATAGCATTAATTTCCGCTTCTATGGATTTAGCGCTTACATTGGCGGCAGGTGCTGTAGTGAGCGCAGTACCATTTATAGATAAAGCACCGCCTGCAACACCATTCGCTGATAATGCATCTGTATTAGCAGCAGCAGAAGCACGACCTAAGCCTAAAGCTGAACCAGCAGCTCCTGCTAAAGTTGACTCAAAAGAACCAATATTAGCAGCCGCTGTACTTTTTAGCGTTACATTGATTGTTTCGTTAGCATTAGCCCCTACTTGGAAAGATTTAGAACCAAAAGAACCATCAATCAATTTTTGGCTACCAAATGAAGTTGTGTCAGAAATACGCGTTAATTCTGTTTGCAGCGCAGCAACTTCTTTTTGCAATGCTCCTCTATCTTCATCAGAGTTTGAACCGTTAGCAGATTGTAATGCTAACTCTCTCATACGTTGCAATATGCTAGTTGACTCTTGCATTGCACCTTCAGCTGTCTGTGCCATTGAAATACCATCATTAGCATTTCGCTGTGCTACCGCTAAACCATTAATTTGTGACGTTAAACGGTTTGAAATTTGTAAACCTGCTGCATCGTCTTTCGCGCTGTTGATACGCATACCTGATGATAGGCGTTGCATTGATGTCGCAAGGCCTTCACCAGATTTTGTTAAATTACGCTGTGCGTTTAACGATGAGGTATTTGTAACTACTGATAAAGCCATGATAAAACTCCTAATGTATTAATGTTATTTATTAGAAGCTTTCTTAAAAAGCCTCTTTACTCTTATTGAAAAACAACTGCGTTATTTAATATCGACTTTTGTTGTTTATTTGTCTTTTATTCGTACTAATAATAAAGCATGAACTGTGCCACTTAATAAATGACGGTATTTAATCTCTAGATATAATTAAATAGGCTTAACCCTTGTACCTTACTAAACGCTTGTTGTGATGCTTGTAAGGCTAATTTTGATTGTTCAAACTCAGAAATAGCTTTGGCAAAATCTAAATCTTCGATATTAGATTTTCCTTTAGCTAGATTTAGGGCTGAATCAAGATGACGGTTCTCTTGGCTTTCAAGTGTTTGTAAGCGAATACCTGAGTCAACACGCCTTGACGTTATATGGTTCATCGCTGAATCAAGCTGGTTAAGTAAGGTGTTGTAATCTACTTGATGCTGTTCTTGATCAATCGTAGAACTTCCTCGTTCCATCCAAGAAATTGCCTCATTAATAGTGTCAAAAACACTCATTTCATCTTGTTCGCTGATGGTAAAGCTATCACCCGGCAAAGGATTGCCGTTTAGGGTAACGTCGATGCCGTCAAAGGAAATGGTTTGACCTGCGGTATAGGGCGCGGCTGGAAAAACTATGCCGGCACTGCCTGTTACGGTTAAATCATTAGTGACCGCGTCAAAAGTAAAGGTGTAGTCGTGCGGCAGCGCACTAGAGTTGTAGCTATCACGGTTAGTTATTTTGGCACTTTCAACTGCAACACCTGAGGTGTTCGCGGTGTAATTAGCAGTAAAATCACCGATGGCGTTTCCAACCTTTAAAAAAGCTGCGTCGCCCGCTTGATTAGTGGCTATATTAATATTCTTAGCGACTTGTAGCTCTCTAACACCCGAGTCACCATTATAAGTAACACTGCCGTCAACATTTTGGCTGAAGGGTTTTTGTTCGGTTTGATAGCCAGAAAAAATATAGTCACCATTTTCATTTTGACTATTAGCAAGATCAAGTAACTGACTGAAGTTACTTTTTACTTGTTCAGCGAGTGATTGTAGGTCTTCACTTGACATACGACCATTATTGGCAAGCAACATATCAGACTTTATTTTATCTAGAATAAGGTCTGCATCAGCAAAAACAATTTCTTGCATATTATTATGACTTTCAGCCATAGTAATATTGCGTTTATATTTTTCTATGTTGGCTAAGTCATTGTTATAGCCAGCTAAGGTACTATAAGAAATAGCATCGTCTTTTGCGGTTAACACTCGTTTACCACTTGATAAGTAAGCCATTTGATCATTAACATCAGAGCTTTTTTGGCTCATTTGCTGTGAACTTTGTAAGTAAAACTGAGCTGTAGAAACGCGCATAAAAATTCCTTACCTGACTGCCGATAAAATGGTGTCAAAAATAGTATTTGCTGTAGAGATTATTTGTGATGCCGCTTGATAAGCTTGTTGATATCTCAAAAGATTCGCAGCTTCTTCATCAAGATTTACACCTGATGTCGCTTGATTACGGTTATAAGCTTGAGTAAATAAGGCCTGTGCGGTATCTGCTGATAAATCAGCATTACTCGCTTTTGAACCTACTATTGAGGTTGAAACGGCTAAGCTTTCGCTAAAGGTTTGTTTTCCCGCATTGACCACACCTATTTCTTGGGTCTTTGCCATAGCAACCGCATGATTACCATTACCAACACCAAAAGCATTACCTAAGGTAAAGGTTTCACGTGCATTAGCGCCTGAACCAGCAAGATCACCTTTAATTTCAATTTGAAAATCAGGTGAGCCGGCAGGAATATCAATAATAGCACTCGCCCCTGTTGCATAACTACCTGATGCTATGGCCGGCGTTCCAGGTGGTGGCGTTGATGTGTTATAGACTCGATACTCAAATATTCCGGTAGGTATTTGGGGTGCTGGCAGTGGTGGTGGTGGTGTTTCATATACATCAACAGTGATATCATATGCACTCGCCGCAACAGGGTTAGTCACATTAGTAATTTCTATTTTACCATTGCTAATATTGTTACTCGACGGTGTCACCGCAATCGCTGTACTTGCTGCGATGGCATTAGCGTCAGTTAATGTCGCTTGCATTAATGCCGCACTGTTTTTGGTCGGTACAATAGTAAACTTGTCACCGGCCTGAAGCGTGCCACCCGCTGTTTCAATAAATGAGAAACCGTAATCGGGTGTCGTGGGTGTATGCGTACCTGCAGGCGTACCTGTACCAGGCATCCCTAGGTTTTCGCTTCCACCGGTAGTCAAATTATATAACGTAAAATCAGTACCATCGAAACGCACTTCAAAGTCATCAGTAGATAATAAAGAAACGTCGTTGATAACCACTTGAGGTTGTGTGGTACCCGTGTTTGATGAAGGAGCTAGCACACGACCTTGTTGTAATTGTGTTGCATTAATATCGGTGAAAAAATTTGCCCCTTGAACACCATTTAGATCTAAACCACTGGCTTGACTGTCATTTAATATTGACGATATAGACATAGCTAAGCGATCAATTTCTTTACGCGTTTGATTTAAATGCTGGTCTCTAAATTCAAAGTTTGCCGCTAAAGAGCCACCTAACGTAGAACCATTTAATGCCACACGACTATTGCCACTGACTAAACTTAGCTGGGTTTTATTTGGATCGGGATCGCCAGCCTTAACTTGTACTGTCATTGGCGTAATACCGGCAACCAGTGTCGTACCTTGTCCTATCATTACAGTGAGTACACCGTTAGCATCTTCTACGGTAGTCACTTTGGTAAACTTACTTAGTTCACCAATTAATCGATCTCGTTTATCAAGTAAATCATTAGGTTGCCCTGTTTGATTTAACCCTTGAGTTTGCATAATGGTTTCATTAATTTTTGCTAATTCATTGGATATTTCAGAAATTTTAGTAGCAATTTGTTCAATTTCACCGTTGACCGCTTTGGTCATATTGTCAAAATTATTAGTCAGCTCATTAAAGTCTTTGCTTAAAATATTCGCTTGATTAAGCACAATACTGCGTAAACCTAAATCATTAGGATTGTCAGCAACGCCATTGAGTGATTGGTAAAAACTGTCAAGTGAACCCACCACGGCGTTACCTGAGGTACTCATCACTTGGTCTAGTTGTGTTAAGCGCCCTTGTAATAAGTCAGCATTACCGAGTTTGCTTTGATTAAGTAGTTGTTCTTTATGGGAGAATTGTTCGTATAGACGAGTGATATCGTTAACATAGGTACCAGAGCCAACATAGTTGCCGCCACTGAATAACCCCACCGATGAATTTTGTTCTGCGCGTTGTCGGCTATAACCCTCTGTATTAACATTGGCAATATTATGACCCGTTGTCGCCAGCTGCTGCTGTGCGGCAAGTAAACCACTAACACCTGTGTTATATAAGTTAACCGACATGACTTCACTCCTAACCTAACCAAAACTCAATGCATTTATATGCTGAGCGCTTATTTACTTATTTAGTAAACTGGTTACGGTTCGTAGTGTTCCCTTAATTTTTTCTGCGTATTTGGGATCCGTCGCATAACCAGCACTCTGTAGGTTATGCAGGAAGTGTTCCACATCGCCAGCTTTGTCTAATGCATTTTTATAGCGTTCGCTGTTTGAGAGAAACTGCATGTAATCATTAACGCTGTCACTAATGGTTTCATAAACGCGAAAGGGCTCACGTTTTTTAACCATAGCACCTTGTTCAAATTCAAGGGTTTCCTTATTGATTTTGTCGCCATCCCAGCGTTTATCCGCTTTAATGTTAAACAAGTTATTAGAGCTTTGACCACTTTCTGTTTTGATGATTTTTTGTCCCCAGCCAGTTTCTAATGCGGCTTGAGCTATAACAACTTCAAAGGGAATATTTAACTTTTCTTCAACACGTTTAGCATCTTCAGTTAATGCCATAACAAAGTCTTTAGGTTGTTGATACTGAGGCTCTTGCATGGCAAGCATTTCATAAACAGACGGTTTGTTATCTAACGAATTTACCGTGTTAGACGAAGAAGGCGCTCGTTGTGGCATATCAAATAATGATTGTCGATTATTAGTTGAACGATCACCTGAGTCATTAGTTTGACGATCCTCGGCCGAAATAAGGATCCCTGTGTCGACAATTGACTTGCCTTTATTATTATCTTCACTGAGTAAGCCGTTACTTTTACTGAAGCGATTATCACTTTGTAAAAATGACTGCGGGGTAAAACTTTCAGTGTCACCACCTAGCTGGCGAACGATTAAGTCTGATAAACCTAAAGAGCCGTTATTGGATAATTCTAATGACATTTGTTGGTCATGCATATCACGATAAAATTTTGTACTTTCTGAATTAAAGGGACTATCTGACTCTAAAACGTCTTGTGCTTTACGCATACTTTTCATCAACATTTGCATAAAAATCGCTTCAAACTGCTTGGCCGCTGTTTGTAAAGCCGCATCTTTTGAGCCTTTATCAGTTTCTTTAGACTGTTGGCGAATAGAATTCAAGCCATTGATGTCTAAAAAATTCTGAGAATTAGCGGTCACAGATGCTTGCGGTGTCAATGAAGTTAGTGATGATTGATTTGGTGTAATCATAAGCTTTATTGATCATTAAATAATGATCAATTCTCCTCGTAATGCACCCGCTTGTGATAGTGCTTCAAGAATTGCCATAACATCACCAGGGCCCGCACCAATTTCATTAATCGCTCGAACGAGTGTGTCTAAGCTTACCCCCGGATCAAAAACAAACATCCGGTTATCATCTTTATTAACGTTAACAATAGATTGATTCGTCACCGCCGTATTACCATCAGCAAAAGCATTAGGCTGAGAGACATCTCGTGTTTCATTAATCGTTACCGTAATACCACCATGAGTAATGGCGGCAGGCAATAAGCGCACATCAGAGCCGATCACGATGGTACCAGTACGGGAGTTAACAATAACTTTCGCCGCCGGACGTGAAGGTTCGAATTCTAAGTTTTCTAAGGCAGCCAAAAAACTGACTCGTTGGCTCGCATCTCTTGGTGCATTGACTTGAATAGAGGTTGCATCAATAGCGCGAGCAATAAAAGTGGCGGGGTCGTTAATGTTAGCAAACTCGCTATTAATGACTCGCTCTAAACTTCTCGCACTACTGAAATCAGAATCTCTAAGATTAAAGGTAATATAATCGCCAGAAGTAAATGGTGAAATAACTTCACGTTCAACCATAGCACCATTAGCAATACGGCCTACGGTTGGTGTATTAACAATAACTTTTGAGCCATCTAAACCTTCAGCACCTAAACCGCTAACGACTAAACTGCCTTGAGCAACGGCATAAGCATTGCCATCAATACCCATGAGAATAGTTTGTATTAATGTTCCACCACGTAAGCTTTGCGCACTGCCCATTGAAGAAACGGTAATATCAATTCTTTGGCCGGGTTTAGTAAATGCGGGTAACTCAGCATGAACAGCAACCGCAGCAACATTTTTAATTTTTGGTTTTAAATTAGCCGGCATAGTAATACCAAAATTACTTAGCATGGTTTTAAAACTTTGTTCGGTAAATGGACTTTGTTCGCCTGTGCCAGGTAAACCCACCACTAAACCATAACCTATCAATTGATTACTTCGGACACCAGCAACATCGGCTAAATCTTTAATTCGCTGTGCAGAGCTCATCGAACTAAACAAAAATGTTAGCACCAAGACAGTAACTTTCATACTTGTGAAAAAAGTGTTCATAATAATACCTATTGAAAGTTTTTGTTCAATTAACCCTACAGGGGCCACCAAGAGCTAGTAAAGAAACTCGATAACCAACCTTGTTCTTGTACATCAGCAAAAGTCCCTGTACCTGCATATTCAATCCGCGCATTGGCGATTTTACCAGAAACAATGGTGTTACTAGAGCTAATATCTTGTGCGCGAATAACACCGGTTAAGCGAATAAATTCGTCACCGTTATTTAAAGTCATCCATTTTTCACCACGGATCATCAAATTGCCATTGGGCAAAACACGCAAAACATGTACAGAAATATGACCGTTTAAGCTATTACCTTGGTTAGACTTTGAATCACCACTAAAGTCAGAGCCTTGGTTATAGCCAAATTGAATGGCATTATTTTTAAAGTTTACTGCAGCGCCGCCTAAACCAATAATAGGATCTAAACTGGCACTATTTTCTTTACTCAACTCTGTTTTAGCATTTTTCTGTGCTTGTGTACTTTCACTTAACGTCACTGAAATAATGTCACCAACACGATGAGCTTTTGAGTCAGAATAAATATTATTAACGTAGTTAGCTCTAAATAGTGAACCCGTCGGGATAATAGAGGCTTCTTCCATTTCGGGTAAAATTGGCGCAAAGTCAGGATCGTCAGGTAACGTTTTTGCCTGTTCAACACTGGCACAACCCGTTATTGATAAAAAAAAGATAACTAAGACTAAGTGAATTTTCATAAGAGATTCCTTAACGCTATAACTGCTGATTAATATAACTAAGCATTTCATCAACTGCTGAAATTACTTTTGAGTTCATTTCATATACCCGTTGACTTTCAATCAAGTTAACAAGTTCTTCGGTGGTATTTACATTCGAGGTTTCTAGCGCGCCTTGCACTATCATGCCAAAACCTTCTAAACCTGGAACCCCTTCTTGTGGAGCACCACTAACCGCTGTTTGAATGTATAAATTTTGCCCTATTGGCTGCAAACCGGTCGGGTTAACAAAGTTAACTGTATTAATTTGACCGATAACAGCAGGATCAGGTTGCCCCTGAAGAGTTACAGAGACTTCACCATCTTGAGAAACAATAATACTTAACGCATCAGGCGGAATAGTTATTTGTGGTTGAATTAAATAACCCGCGCCCGGTGTAACCATATTGCCCTCTTCATCCATGGTAAATTGACCATTTCTTGAATATGACGATGTACCGTCAGGGAGTTGCACTTCAAAAAAACCTTCACCTTGGATCATTAGATCTAAAGCGTTATCGGTAGTTTGCATATCACCTTGGGTATGAATTTTTTGCGTAGCCACCACTTTTGTACCCGCGCCAAGCATTAAGCCTGAAGGCATCTCTGTATCTTGTGCAGAGCGACCACCTGGCTGATTAATCGTTTGATAGAGTAAATCTTCAAATACGGCACGACTTTTCTTAAAACCTATGGTACTGGCGTTAGCTAAATTATTAGAAATTACCGCAATATCTTTTGTTTGCGCATCTAACCCTGTTTTACTTATCCATAATGCTGGGTTCATAAATCACCTCAAAAATTATTTATTTAAATTAGAAAGCACGTAATAAAGATGCTGAACTTGCATCAACTTCTTCCGCTGTTTTCATGAGTTTTAATTGCATTTCAAACTGACGTTGCAAAGAAATCATCGCGGTCATCTCCCCAATAGGGTTTACGTTGCTTGCTTCAAGCATGCCATTTTCGACTTTGACATTGACGTCAGCATTCTCATTTAGTCCATCTTTTCGACGAAACAAGCCATCAGCACCTTTTGCTAACTCTTGCACCCTCGGGTTAACCATTTTTAGACGACCCACTTCTTCTTGAAGAGAACTCGGTGCTCCTTCAGGCTGAACCATGATGGTGCCATCTTTACTGATATGAATATTATTGACTGGTAGAGGTATAAATATCGGGCCAGTATCTCCTAAGACAAGCTCACCTTTAGAGGTTTCTAAAGCACCTTCTTCGTTGAGTCTAAATTGGCCATCACGTGTATAACCTTCAGTACCATTTTCAGCTTGAACAGCAAACCAACCCGGCCCTTGAATGGCAAGATCTAAATCTCGAGAAGTTTGCATCAAAGAACCACTGTCAAAGTTTTGGCTGGCATTTTCTGTCATGGCAAACACACGAGAAGGCAAGCCTTCGCCAAAAGCTTGCATTGAACGCGCCTGTGCTAAATCGGCTTTAAAACCCGTAGTCTTAGCGTTAGCAAGGTTGTTAGCATTAATGGCAAGCGAATGCATATTTTGTTTCGCACCGCTCATTGCGATATAAAGCATTTTGTCCATAACAGATCTCTAAAATTGTATCTTACAATGAGAAATGCAATAACAGTGCCAGAAGAAATAGAACAGGAAAAGGAAGATGAAAAAATAATCGTTTTATCGTCAACGAAAAGGAACCGACTGAGGTTTTGAAAGAAAGGTGGTTTGATAAAGACCATCCGCTGCTCGGGCATTGACACATAAAGAAGTATTAATGCGATGAAGACATGGATGCATAAGAATAGCTATGTTTCGCTCTACATCTATACCGTTCATCCTGAACAGAAAAAGAGATAAAACATTTTACGTTTTATCTCTTTTATTTATTATAGACTAGATTATTTTAAAGATTTATTTATCGAATCTGTAGAATAGTTTGGTTTAGCTGGTTATCAACTTCTAGTGCACGAGAGTTAGCCTGAAAATTTCGTTGTGCTGAAATTAAGTCGATTAATTCTGTGGTTAAGTTAACGTTTGATTGCTCTAATGCCGATGAATTAATAGTACCAAAAGTACCTGAACCCGCCTCACCAGCCAATGCTTCACCGGAACTAATACTTTCTTTCCATGAAGTATTACCAATTTGCGTTAAGCCCTGTTCATTGGCAAAGTTTACTAAAGCAATGCGTGATAATGGTTCTGAGGTACCATTACTGTAAGTCGCTCGAATTAAACCATCACTACCAATATCTATACCGGTTAATCGACCAACCGCTAAGCCATCTTGCTCAAGCGAAGTCACTTCAAAGTTTGAAGCAAACTGCGTAGGTTCATTTGGATTAGGGCCAAGAGGGTCTAGATTAAAATTAATTTTCACGGTTTGAGTTGGATCAGCACCATTGGCTAATATTGTCGCTCCAAGTGCCACGGTAATAGCACCACCGTCACCTGGCATAGGTAATTGTGCAACAAAATCACCTGAAGAATCAAAGTACATACGCATGCCAGTAACACCGCCACTTGCTGATAACGGACCTGAACTACCGCCACCTTGTGGATTTGTTATTGGCGTTCCTGGAGCTGCCGTTGGATCTGGATCTGTCTGTCCACCTGGATCAGCTAAATCTACCGGTATGCCATCAACGCCAGCAAACATCATCCACTCGTTAGCATCAGACGAAGGATTATCTTTAATAAAGTAATAAGTCATTATATGACTATCACCTAATGAATCAAAAATAGTCACTGAAGTTGAATGGTTAAAAGTCAAAGGATCATCGGGATCAAAGTTACCTGGCGCACTACTAATGAAAGAATCACCCGCAGGTAAGTTCATTCGTACATCTACTTCACTGGTTTTTTGAGGAGCACCAGAGGCCGTAGGAATACGAATAGGCTCTGCCGTACTTAAACTTACCGACGCAGAGGTGCCGTCAGGGTTAACGGGGAAACCTAATAAATGCTCACCCGCAGAGTTAACAACAAAGTTACTGTCGTTTAATTTAAACTGACCTGCTCGGGTATATGACGTTTCTAAGGAGTCAAGTTCAGGTACTGTTGCATAAAAACCATTACCCGTAACGGCTAAATCTAAGGCGTTATTAGTAAACTGAATACTACCTTGCTGAAACTGCTGAGCGACATCTGCCGTCAAAACACCGTCACCCACTTTTGTTTTACCAGAAGCAAGTAATGATGCTGCATACACATCAACAAATTCCGCACGCGACTCTTTAAAGCCGGTGGTATTAACGTTAGCGATGTTATTTGATGTAACATCCAAATCTTTTTGAGCAGCGTTTAATCCGCTCAACGCTATATTAAATGACATAATTGCACCTCATATAAAAAACTGTTTATCTTAATTATTTCTAATTTTCGAGTATTCACTCTTCATTGAAATAACAGTGGCTTAAATTTATTTAGTTCGAAGAACTATTAATTTAACCTTCTGATACTTCCACCACATCTGCTAGTGCCATGGAACTGCCACCATTAAGATTTAATAAAATATTTCCACCTGCACCGGCTAACGTCACACTATCAACTTTACGATAGGTCATCGCTTGTAATTCTGATGCTTCACCTTCCACTAATCCTGCAATTCTAAAACGATAAGCACCTTGTGGAGCGGGCTCGCCATTTGTCATCTTGCCGTCCCAATTAAAGGTAAACTCACCTGCAGCCACACTGCCAACAGGAACTGTTTGAATAAGTTCTCCAGCGGTGTTTTCAACATAAATATTCACATTACTTGCCGCTTTATCAGTGATCATTTTGCCTTTAACGGCTTCACCTTCAGCCATACCAAAAACATTATCATCAACTAGAACGCTACGACCCACTAACGAGGAGGCTTGTAATGCTTGACTCGATGACATGGATGCAGCAAATGATGTAAACTGTTCATTTAGCGTTGCCACACCGTCAGTCGTTGAAAACGCGGTCATTTGCGAAATCATTTCATTATTTTCAACGGGCTTAGTCGGATCTTGATGAGAAAGCTCTTTGGTCAGTAACGCAAAGAAATCTTCTTGCGTTAACATACCATTGCCATTATCCGTCGTTGTAACATCTTCCTTTTGCCAGCGCATGCCATCTAAAGGTTTACTTCCGCTTACTGTTTCCATATTTTATCCCACCTTTAATTGTTACTTGCCAAGCTGTAAGGTTTTATTCAGCATATTTTTTGCTGATTCAGCCAATTGAACATTTGTTTGATATGAGCGTGATGCTGAAATCATATTGGTCATTTCTTCAATCACGTTTACATTGGGTTTATAAATGAAACCATCTTTATCTGCCATTGGGTGTCCCGGAGAGTGCTGAATGTTTAAAGGCTGATCGCTTTCCACAATGCCTAAAACTTTGACACCTACGCCTGAGTCATCTTGTCCTGCGGCAGCTTTTTGCATCTCTGCGGCAAAAACCGGATGCCGTGCTCGATAGGTTGCATCAACACTACTGCTAACACTATCAGCATTAGCAATGTTACTTGCGGTGGTATTTAAGCGAACAGATTGAGCGCTCATACCCGTGCCAGATATAGTAAATACGTTAAATAGGCTCATAATTATTGCCCTGCTCCGGTGATGGCTTTTTTCAAGCCTTTAATCCTGCCAGTAAGAAATTGAATGCTGGCTTGATACTGCATTGAGTTTTCTAGATACAAGTTTCGTTCCACTTGTGCATCTACGGTATTACCATCGCCAGTATCTGGTTGATCTGGTGTTCTAAATTGCACCCCATTATTGGTTGCAATGCGAACATCAAAATGCTTTTCGTGGGTTCGTGACATACCTGATTGTTGCTTTTGAGAGGCTTGCGCTAAGGCAGACTTAAAGTCCATGCCCTTGGCTTTATAGCCAGGTGTATCTGCATTAGCAATATTACTAGCAATAACTTCTGCACGTTTAGAACGAACAGCAAGTGTTTGTGGGTGAATGCCAAGTGCTTTTTCAAAAGTGATAGCCATAGTGTTACCTCCAAATCAATGAAGATAACTATACAATTTCTATGCCAACGGGGAGTTTAGTGGGGGGATATTAAGTCTTTTTTTGATAAATGATACCAGGATTACAGCGAACCATATCAAAGTTTTGGTTTAAACCCGTTAAGGATTCCGAGGCGCCAAGAAAGAGATAGCCGTTAGGATTTAGCACGCCTTCAATTTGAGATATTATTTGCTTTTTAATTTCTGGTGCGAAGTAAATCAATACGTTACGGCAAAATACAATATCAAACTTACCCATTAAACTATAACTATTTAGGAGATTTAGTTGCCTAAAGCTAACCATTTTCTTAACCGAGTCTTTGACTTTTGACATACCTTTATCGCCATTTTCAAAAAACATTCTTTTGCGTTCGGCTGATAAACCTCGTGACAAAGCTAAATTGTCATAATGGCCATACTTACAATGCTCAAGCATAGTATTGGAGATATCAGTGCCAATAATTTGAACACCTCCCGAAAACGCAGCAGGATTACTTTGCTTAAATTCTTGAACTGCCATCGCAATAGAATAAGGTTCTTGACCTGAAGAACTTGCCGCTGACCAAATTTTTAAAGGCGTTCTTTGATTTTTAAACTCAGGAAGTAAGCGTTTTTTCAATAGTTCAAAGGGGTACTCATCGCGAAACCACAAGGTTTCGTTGGTCGTCATGGCGTCGATAACTGCGGCGCGTAACTGCCTTTCAATTGGACTGAGAGTACGAGTGACTAAATCACCTAATGTGGTAACATCAAATTTAGCCATTAAAGGGGCTAAACGGCTTTTTACTAGGTATTGTTTATTTTCACCTAAGACGATGCCACATTGTTTCTCTAGGAAGACTCTAAACTGATGATAACTGCTATCATCAAGCTGTCGGATTGACACTTCGATATTCCGCCTTAAATTATTATTATCATTTATTAACGATAGAATACGCTAAAAATAATGGGTTAATTAGCATTATTTGCTAGTTCATCTTTCTTTAACCATTTTTTTACTGCTGTGGCTAACTCATCAGGATGAAACTTTGGAATAAAATCTTCTGCACCAACTTTAGCAACCATGGCATTATTAAAAACACCACTTAGCGAAGTATGTAAAATAACCGGCATGGCTTTCAATCGATCATTATTTTTAATCTCAGCGGTTAAGGTGTAACCGTCCATTTCAGGCATTTCTATATCAGAGATAAGTAAAGCCACTTTTTCGGTAATTGATGTATGACACTCGGCTTCTATAGCAAGTAATTGATCTAAAGCGTCTTGGCCATTTTTAGCTAACAACATTGTTAAGCCTAATGGCTCTAGAGCTCTTCTCACCTGATTTCGAGCTACGGTTGAATCATCCGCGATCATAATTACCCGTTCGCCAAGACTAACTCCGACACTCGCATCAACAACACCTTCACTGAGTTCTGTTGAAATAGGACTAATTTCATTTAAAATTTTCTCTACATCTAAAATAGAGACCATTTTTTTGTCTATTTCTGTAACCGCCGTTAAATAGCTTGATTTGCCAGCACCTTCTGGAGGGGGCATGATATCTTTCCAGCTTAACGTGACGATTCTCTCAACACCGCCAACTAAAAAGCCCTGCACACTGCGATTATATTCTGCAATAATGACAAAGGAATTTTCATCTGGCACTATTTCTGGGCCACCTGTCGATTTGCTCAAATCGATCACTGAAATGGTTTGGCCACGAATATGGGCAACACCTTTAATAAAAGGGTCTTGTCCTGGCAGTAAGGTTAAGCGCGGACAAGGCATAACTTCACGTACTTTAAAAACATTAATACCAAAACGTTGTGGTCCGATTAAACGAAAAAGTAATAATTCAAGCCTATTCTGTCCAACCAACTGAGTGCGTTGATTTACTGAGTCTAAAATTCCTGCCATACAAACCTCATTTTACTTAATTCACAAAAAGGCACACTTCTTGATTGTGCTTACAGATACATATTGAACGTTCAATTTTTTGACGTTTAGTGCGTATTCGTCTGTTTTTAATTATTGTTAAACTATACATAAATTAAGCATAGACGAGTATTTTAATTTCCCTAGCAAATAGTTGACAAATTTATGAGCATATTCAAGATATTTATCATTCTTTCGCTAATCTCAGCGCTTTTTTCAAATCTAGCCTTTGCCCAAACGATGGACAGACAGCAACTTCAAGATTTTGTTACCCAATTTATAAAAAATAACACGCCATTGCCAAAGCAAGGAAAGATAAACGTTTCAGTCTCTACTTTAGATCCCAGAATTATTATTCAACCTTGTTTAACACCTTTAATCGCAAATATACCTGAAAATCATAATGGTAGAAACGTAAATGTTAAAATAAATTGCGACGACCCATCGTCTTGGTATCTTTATATTCCTGCAAAAATTCAAGTGGTCATACCGGTAGTTGTTGCAAAAAGTATCATTAGTAAGGGCAGTAGAGTTGATAGTTCAAATGTCACCATTGAATATCGCGATAAATATAGAATTCGTGGTGAGAGCTTAGATGATACCAGAATCGTTATTGGTACCCGAGCTAAAAGAAAGTTGAGGGCGGGTGTGATTCTAACTAAAAAAAATATTTGTTTTGTTTGCAAAGGCAGCCATGTCACGCTTATTGCGCAATCGAATACCTTGACAATAAAAACCTCCGGCATAGCCCTTGAAGACGGCGGGCTTGGCGAGCAAATAGCGGTTGAAAATGAAGGCAGTGGTAGAACGGTAACAGGGCGAGTATCGGCTATCAACGAAGTGATAATTAATTTATAATAATGGTTAAGTTATTAGGCTGCTTGCCGATAACAAGATAGTGAATATCAACCCGTTATCTATAGGATAGTATTATGGCTATAAATATCAATAACTTGTCAAACAACAGTCAGGTAAAGCAAAAGCTTGATCAACAAGTACAAGTCAAACAGCAAGCCACACAAAATGCAGCAAGTAGTGAACAAGGAAGATCTGTAGGTAAAGATTCAGTCTCTTTAACACCACAAGCTCAACAGTTAAATGAGTTACAAAAGAAAGCGAATGACGCACCAGCCGTTGATCAGAAAAAAATCGATCAACTCAAAAAAGCCATTGCAAATGGTGAGTATAAAGTTGATCCTGAAAAGCTTGCTGCCAGTATAGCAAATTTCGAATTTAAACTAGGCTAACAGTTTACTGTTAACCTAATCACAGGAGTTACACCTGATGACAGCGTTAGCAGCAGAGCAATTAATTGCTCAACAGTTACATAACCTACAGCAGCTTGAAGAGCTGCTCAGCGTTGAAAAAGAAGTCTTACAAAAACAAAGCCCACAAGCATTAACTGCCGTGACCGAGCAAAAAGAGGCTTTGCTAAAAGCCATACAGCAACTTGATGAACAAAACGCTCAAAATATTATTTTGAAAAACGAAGTTAAATCAGGTATTCATCAGCAAGAGATTGCTGAAATTGAAGCTATTTTACTGCGTTGTAAAGACAAAAATCAGGTTAACGGTCAAATCATACAGCAATCTTCACTTGCCGCTGAACGCATGAAAAACTCCTTGCTTGAGAATCATAACCGCTCATCAATGACCTACAATAGTAAGGGCAAGAAAAGTGGTGGCCTTAGCAGTTTAGGCATTAAAGCTTAGTAAAAACAACACGCTAATTAACAACAAAAAGCCTCAACTTAATAATAAGCTGAGGCTTTTTTTACAGAAAAAACTAAAACGACTTTATTAAACGAGTTTAGCTTGGCCGCTCAGCTCCCCTTTGGCAGCTACGATAGCTGAGCGTAAACTTGTCATTAATGATGAGTAAGCTAAGCAAGCCTAACCAAATAGTTTCCCTAGTTTTTCTTTTGCTTTATCTTTGAGCTTATCTTTTTGTTTATCTTCAAACTCTTTCTTTTTCGCTGCGACGATATCAGAGTTAATCAGATCATCTAATGCTTTATCGCTATCTCCAATCAGTGCTTCAACATCCATTAGAGACTCGGCTTCCTTATTACTTCCCCCTAAAGCTTGAGTAAGCTTAGTGTTTAACCCTGCTTTAATGTCAGATTTGAAGCTTGTTAATTTAGTTGATACCTGCTGCACCATTGAATCTTTTAATTGGTTATCAAGTGGTGATGAGATAGATAACGTCGGAGCCGTTATTTTACCTTTTGCAGCTATGGTTAACGCCAACGATTTAAGAGACTGAACTGTGTCAATAAAGAGTGTACTTAACTTTGAAGTACCAGCACCACTATATTGAGTATTAGCCAGGTTAAGTTTATTTTCACTGTCAATTTGGTCATCAATGAATGAAAAAGCCCCCTTACCTGATAATAAGCCACTGTTAAGATCTAAAGTAAAAGCACTTGATTTTTGTAGTGAAACATCTTTTAAGTTAACGTCGGCAAGTTGCCACTGCCCCTTACCTGTTAAAACATCTTGCTTATCTAGTGAGAAAGCTAACCCTAAGGTTAATTTCCCCGAGCCCTGTACATTGTCACTTTTAACGTTAATAACACTGTTATTACCTCGTACCCAGTGCTGATGTGTCAATTCTTTGCCGCTAATTGCAAATTCACCTTGTGGCAATATTAAAGAAAAATTTGCTTGTTCGATAAGTACATCGGGTAAAGGTGTTTCATCATTAAACTGCACATAACGACCTTGATCGCTTGCTACTGGTGCTTCTTTGTCGACTTTTGAAGATTTAATTAGCGGTGCTATATTTCGATAAACAGTATCAGCATAACCAAAGTATTCTCTTGCTTGCTCACCAAACAACAAGTGAGCAAAATCAGCACCATCGACACTGTCAAGTTGGTACTTGCTCTCAATGTTTTTCCAATCGGCGCTTGGCGCATCTTTTAAAGCTTTAGTTTGTTCGCTTAATAATGTTTTTGAAGCGCTAACTTGCTGCTTTGCTTTGTTCATGACCACTTGATCAGCTTCGAACTTCGTTTTTAGCGCAGTAAAATCTTTATTAAGCTTTTCAAGATCGGCTAAACTTTCTATCTTAATATTAGCGAGTTGCTCTACTTGCTTTTTATAGTCTGCTAACGCGTCTTTAGTCGGAAGTGTTTCATAAGCAGCTTGCAGCTTTTTCTTTTCGATTTGATAACTTTGCTCTAAAGCTTTGCCACGCTTGACCGTTAGCAAATCACTATTATTGAGTAAATCTTCAGCTTTAGGTAGGCTAACATCAAGTTTAGGTAACATTGAATCACCTACACCGTCACTGCCATTTTCAGTATCATCACCAAGCCTATAGACTTCACCTACAGACTGCCTAGGCTGATCGATTCTTAACTCAGCAACGTTTAACTCGCTAATATATAACTTACCAAATAAATATTGCCAAACATCGACACCGGCTGAGGCTTGTGAAAAACTCACCAAATTATGGCTAGGTTTTTCAGGATCGGTTGCTTGGAAACCTTCAATACTCAGTGTTAAGGGTAAATAGTTAATTTCAACTTCACTAACATTAACCTCAGCACCTAGATACCATTCGCCTGATTTTTCTATACCTTTCTTAACTAAAGCGTCTGCAAATAAATAAATAAAAGCGATCATTAATCCCATGACCACAAAAAAACCGACTAGCCCTTTCCAACGAATAAAACGACTCATTACAACTCTCCTTGGCCAGAAACGTGGCTATAAATACGGTAGAACTTTGATGCTTTTAATGCCTTAACAATACGGAACTTCTCAAAGAAGGCTTTAATATGTAGTCGATACTTTTCAATTAAAAAATTACTTAGATAATATAACGGCACCGCTAATAAACAGCCAAGTACCAAAGCACCCAACGTATAAGTATGGTGAAGATGGCCTAGTTTAAATAACGAAGACTGATATAAAGCATCAAATAAAGGGTGTAATGACTTTGCTGTTAGTAATGACTCACCAACAGTGACGATCAATGATGACAACAAATAACTTAACCCTTTAAAGAATCCCCAAGCGACTATAAAACCGCCGATATTGACTCTTAAAAATAAAACCACGAATATAAAAGCAATATTATGCAAGGTAAGCAGTGGCGATAGTCCAACGATAAAACCTAACGCTATGGCCAATGATATTTGCCGAGTAGAGCTTTCTGAGTTCAGTGCATTGAACAGTTTAGCGAGTAATGTAAGCATTCCTTTTCCTTTTTTGTGTTCTCTTGCTATGTATTTACCACTTAAAGCTTAGTGGGTTAAGTATAACTAAGTAAATAAACTAAAGCAGGCTTATGCATTAGCGCTACTATTGCGTTTCTTTACGGGTATAAACAAAATCATTACCTTGACTCATTTCTTCACTATATTGATAGCCAGCAACATCAAAGGATTTAAGTTGTTCAACCTCTGTTAAGCGATGTTCAATGATATAACGTGCCATTAAACCTCGTGCTTTTTTGGCAAAGAAACTGATCATTTTAAATTGACCATTTTTCCAATCTTTAAATGCTGGAGTAATTATTTCACCTTGAAGCTTTTTTTTATTTACTGATTTAAAATATTCATTAGAGGCTAGGTTAATTAACACTTTATCACCCTGCTGGGCCAATGCTTCATTGACATGGTCAGTAATAATGTCTCCCCAAAACTGATACAAGTTGCTGCCACGATCATTCGCTAACCTTGAACCCATTTCTAAGCGGTAGGCTTGCATTAAATCAAGAGGTTTGAGTAAACCGTATAATCCTGACAAAATTCTCATGTGTTTTTGTGCGAAATCAAAATCATCTTCATTAAATGTTTTGGCGTCTAATCCGGTATAAACATCACCATTAAACGCTAATACCGCTGGGCGAGCATTATCAACAGTAAAAGGCATTGACCATTCACCAAATCGAGCAGCGTTTAACCCAGCAAGTTTATCACTAATGCCCATTAAGGTTGATATCTCTGCAGGTGTTAATTTTTGGCAATGGTCAATTAAATCTTTACTGTGCGCTAAAAGCTCAGGTTGAGAAAATTTATTAGTGGGTAATGGTGACTCAAAGTCTAAGTTTTTAGCTGGAGAAACAACAAGTAGCATAACGGTCCCGTTTAATACAATATCAAAATATATAACCCATATAATACAATAAATCCGCTAAACATGAAGATAAATGATAAGCCAATTACCGTCATAGTTAAAAAAATGTCGAACATACTTGCTATATATTGAAAATTTGTTACAAATATAGTCATATTAGGCATTACATCAAAGGTTTATCACTTTTTCAGCCATTTATGTTGTAATAATTCTCCAATTTTAAGTTTTTCGTAAAAAAGGTAAAGGACATGACTAACCAGCTTTCTCAATTAAAAAAAATGACTACTGTAGTTGCTGACACCGGCGATATTGAAGCAATCGCAAATTTTCAACCACAAGATGCAACCACAAACCCATCGCTATTATTAAAAGCAGCATCACTTGAAGGTTATCAACATTTACTTACCGAAGCGGTAACATGGGCAAAAGCACAGTCATCAAATACAGAACAACAAGTTATTGATGCCGCTGATAAACTATCAGTATTAATTGGCTTAGAAATTTTAAAAACTGTACCAGGTCGTATTTCAACAGAAGTAGATTCACGTTTATCTTTTGATACTCAAGCTTCAATTGCCAAAGCACATAAGCTTATGGCGATGTATAAAGAAGCAGGTATTAATAACGATCGTATCCTTATTAAACTGGCATCAACTTGGGAAGGTATTAAAGCGGCAGAGCAACTAGAAAAGGTTGGTATTAACTGTAACCTAACTTTATTGTTTAGTTTTGCTCAAGCACAAGCTTGTGCCGAGTCAGGGGTTTACTTAATCTCGCCTTTTGTTGGCCGGATCTTAGATTGGTACAAAAAGGATAGCGGCAAAAGTGAATACGCAGCGGATGAAGACCCTGGTGTGATCTCGGTAACTAGCATTTATAACTATTACAAAGGTAAAGGTTATAAAACGGTTGTGATGGGAGCAAGTTTTAGAAACATAGATGAGATACGTCAACTTGCCGGATGTGATCGTTTAACGATAAGTCCAAACCTATTAGACGAACTATCAAAGTGTAATGACCCGCTTGAGCAAAAATTATTTAGTGAGCAACCCAAATTAGCCGCTCAAGAAAAATTATCAGAAAGTAGCTATCGTTGGGCAATGAATGAAGATGCTATGGCCACAGAAAAACTTGCTGAAGGGATCAGAAATTTTACCCTTGACCAGATAAAATTAGAAAAACAGCTTGCTGAGTTACTTTAATAGCTATTTTTCATACGGTTAGTTTAAAATAAAGCCTAAAAAGAGTTACTTTATCACCAAGTATTATCGGAGTTTATTGCTTTAATTATTTGCTTATCATCTTGAATGTGTTATTAAAAAGGTGCTGTTAAATAAAAAGGAGTGTTCTATGGATAAACTTGAACAAGTAATGGGCTCGTTTGGTAAAAGACCTAAGTCCTCAGAAAGCACTAATAAGAAAAGAAAATGGCGTGAAATAGAACTTATAAAAGAAAGATTCCAATTAGAAAAAGAGCTAAAAGCATATGAAGACTCGTTAGAATTTATGCTGGAAGATTTCTAGTTTTATTTCAAATGAAAAAACCCAGTTTTTAACTGGGTTTTTTATTGCTTGAAATACCATAAATGTAAAAGCTAAACTTGCTCTAGAACATACCCCGTAGGCTTAACACCAAAAAACGCCTTTATCTGTTCAACAAGCAAGTAGTTAACCGGCACTAAAATCAAGGTAATAAATGTCGCGAACAATATACCAAAACCAAGAGAAACAGCCATTGGAATAAGGAATTGTGCTTGAGTTGATTGCTCAAAAAGTAACGGCATTAAACCAATAAAGGTGGTTAAGCTAGTTAACATCACAGGACGAAAACGTGAAGCGCCCGCGGTAAGTACTGCTTCCATAAGCTTAATACCTTCGGCTCGTTTTTTATTGATAAAATCAACTAATACCAAGGAGTCATTCACCACCACACCAATTAATGCCAGCATGCCCAATAAGCTCATAATCGTTAATTCCATGCCCATGATCCAGTGACCTATAACGGCACCTATCATACCAAAAGGAATAACGCTCATTACAATAATAGGTTGTAGATAAGACTTAAATGGAATGGCCAGCAAAGCATAAATAATAAAGAAAACAAAAACTAATGCCCAAGCTAACGATCCAAATGATTCACGTTGCTCTTTAGCTTCACCTTCGAGCGAATGACTGACACCAGGATATTGTAAAAGAAGCTCATCCAAGTAAGTTTTTAAATCGGCCTGTAATATTGTCATATTGGTGTTTTCTTTATCGACATCAGCGCTGACATTTGCCGTTCTATAACGATCGATTCTAGAGATGGTTGATGGACTTTTCCCTGGAATTAAGCGAGCAACATGCGCCAAAGGCACTGAACCACCATTGGGAGTTCCAATAAGAATATTTTCTAAATCAGCAGTCGTGCGACGCTCACTCAAAGGTAAACGAACCATTACCCGGACATCGTCTCTACCCCTTTGAATACGCTGAACTTGTGAGCCAAAGAACGAGCGGCGTACTTCATTAGATATACTTACTCTGGTTAACCCTAGCGCTTTGCCTTGCTCAGTTAATTCGATTTGTAGCTCTTCTTTTCCGTCAGACAAACTATCTTCTATGTCAAAAACAGTGGGGTAAGTGGCTAAGCGTATCTTTACCTTATCGGTAATTTCTTTAAGCGAGTCCAAAGAGCTTGCTTTTAGCTGTACTTGAATAGGGTCTGATGACCGACCTATTTCGGCTCTAAAGGTCATACTTTCAGCGCCAGGAATTGGCCCAATAAGCTCCCGCCATTCTCGAACTAACTGTGTTGAACCAATTGATAAGCTTCTAGACTCTGGCGGCGTTATTTCAAAACGAACACTGCCTTGATTGGTTGTGCCACCTCTGCCACCCGTTGTCGCCAAAATATTAATAATGATACTTTCATTCGTCGCCTCATCAATATATTTCTCACGTAACTCTTCCGCTTTCTCTGTCATTTTTAAGATATGTTTATTCGTTACCTCAAATGGTGAGCCTGCTGGTAAGGTTAATGAAGCTCTTACCGTCTCACTGGGTATTCTTGGAAAGAAGATAAATTTAGTCCAGCCACTCATGACCAAGGTAATGATAATTAAGAAAACACCAACAAAACCAAAAAATGTCGCTGTTTTAAAATTAATGGCTTTTTTTAATAAAGGCTGATAATAACGTAAAATTGTGTTTTCAAAGCCATCCGCAAAGCGTTGTTGTAATTGGCTAAATTTAGATGTTTTTGTTTTTTGACTACGGAGTTTTAAATGCTTTAAATGTGACGGTAAAACAAACTTTGACTCGATTAGAGAAAACAATAAAACAGGAATAACAATAACCGGAATTTGTGCGAACAATGCCCCTCGCGCACCTTCAATAAATGCCAGAGGTAAAAAAGCGGCAATAGTGGTTAATACACCAAAAGTAACTGGTGTAGCCACTTCTTCAGTACCTCTTATGGCTGCCTCTTCCCCTGACTTAGCTGTTTTTAAATGGGTATAAATATTTTCTCCGGTGACAATGGCGTCATCCACGACAATACCGAGTACTAAAATAAAGCCAAATAGGCTCATAACATTAAGGGTAATGCCAAAAAAAGGCATTGCTATAAAAGCCCCCATAAATGAAATAGGAATGCCAATAAAAACCCAGAAGGCGATCGACGGGCGTAAAAATAAGCTCAGTAGTGCTAAGACTAAAATACCACCTTGCAACGCACTTGTTGTTAACGTTGCAATACGATTTTTTACAATTTGAGAGTCGTCATCCCAATAACTTAACTCAACACCTACCGGCACATTTCCTTGTTGTTCATCAATATAGTTTTTTACTGCATCGGCAACGTCAATGGCACTTTGTGGACCAATACGATAGATGTCGATAAAGGCGGCTTGCTTACCGTTAAAGCGGGTTCTTACCGGTGTTTCTTCAAAAGCATCGGTGATCAACGCAATATCAGACAAACGTAAAATAGAACCATCAGTGTGAGTCTTTATCGCGATGTCAGAAAACTCATTTTTACGATAAGCTTGCCCCTTTGACAATAATAAAACATCCCCTCCTTCGGTTCTTAGATTGCCCGCAGAAACATCGGTACTAGAATTATTTATCGCGGCTGACACTTGGGAGATAGTTAAGTTATATTGTTGTAATTTATCTTGAGGTATTTCAATAGAAACTTCGTAGTTACGAACACCACTAAGCTCTGCCTGAGTAATTTCAGATATTTTTAACAACTCATCGCGTACTTTCTCTGCATACTCGCGCGTTTCTTTTTCACCATAAATACTGGCGACACTAACCGAGATAACTTCTCTTTTTCGAGTCGCTAACGACACTACAGGTTTTTCAGCATCTGATGGAAAAGTATTGATAGAGTCGACACGACTTTTAATATCAGCCAAAACTTCTCGTGCATCGTAGCCACTTTCAACTTCGATATTAACCGCTGAAGAGCCTTCAGATGAACGACTAGCAATTTGCTTAATACCTTCTAGGTCTTGTATCGCCTCTTCTATGCGAATAGAAATACTTTTTTCAACATCTTCTGGCGTAGCACCACGTAACGAGACATTCACATTGATACGATCAGAGGCAAATGAGGGGAAAACCTCAACAGGTATCCGTACAGATAGACTAAATAAACCTAAAATTAAAATAGTAATTAATAACAGATTCGCTGCTACGTGATTTCTAGCAAACCAGGCGATCATTGTGCTTCACCCTTTGATCTTTTAGTGCCTTTTAGTTTTGCCTTATTCTGACGAGCTTCTGGGTTATTTTTTCTTGCTTTACTCGGAATATTTCCTTCAATGGCTACGGGGGTTCCAGAGCTCACTTGTCCTAAAGAAGTTAGCACAAGTTCATCACCGGCAACGAGCCCTGACTCAACAATTGACTCTTTACCATTTTGCCACCCTAGCAAAACCTCTTTACGAATTAACAAGCCATTTTCGACTGTGTAAACATAGCTTCCCTGATAAATAACATTGCTGGGAATAACCAAAACATTGCTTAGTTCTTTTCCTGTTATCTGGGCAGTAACATATTGACCTATTTTTATCGGTGATCCCAAAGAGGTTGTTGCATCATAGGGGCGATTAATTTGTGCTACAACATAGAGCTGCTGCGACTGTTCATCGATAGCACTTTCGGTGCGAATTATTTTTCCATTCCATGATTGATGGCCAATTAAATCAGAGCTTATTTTTACATCGTCCTTATTACCCTGTTCACCAATATCTCGATATACTTCAGGTAAGTTAATCAAGGAAAGATCTTTATTATTAATCGGTAAGCGAATTTCTACATAATCAACAGCAAAAATGGTGGCAAGTTGACTGTTACTGGTAACAACTTGACCAATATCAACTTGTTTTTTCAAAATGCGTCCCGCATAAGGTGCCACTATTTGGGTGCGTTCTAACGATAGCTTAGCTTTATCTAATTGCGCTTGTGCAGAAAGTACTTTTGCTTTTGCTGACTCAAGTTGCGGCTGACGTAACACTAAAACACCGGCTACTTTACCATTTCCCAACCGCTGCCAGTCAGCTTCTGCTTGTTGAACTCTTGCTTGTTCTTCAAGTAATACTTGGTTGGCAGATAAAAGATTTGCTTGTGATACTTTGACTTCTGACCGGTAATCTCGATCATCAAGTTGTACTAAAACATCACCTTTTTCAAAAAACCCACCGTCACGAAATTGACCACTGACTTGAGTAATTTGGCCAGCAACCTGCGCAAAAAGTATGCTTTGTGTACGAGGTTTTACCGTACCAAAACTTTCCACCATAACTTGATAACGTTGCGGCGCTAATATCTTTGTTGCTACTGTCATCTGGGGCGCTTTTGAGGGTTTAGCCCTTTTCGATTGTGGCGGGTTGCTATAAATCAAAGCGACTAATGATAATGTAACGCCAATAATAACAGCTAGGATGATCAATTTTTTTAGCGTGCTTGGTTTTTGTGTTATTTCTGTATGTAAACTTGGTTGTGAAGACATTATTATTCAGCCTTTGGATTAATAGTTGTGGCAGTTTTCTCAGGCACAGTAAAGTCGCCACCGAGTGCTAAATGTAGTTGTATGCGATTGGCAATCAAGCGATTTTTAAGCTTTATCAAGGTACTTTGTGCATCAAACGATCGTGATTGAGCATCAAGCACCGTAGTATAATTAACCAAACCACTTTGATATTTTTCAAAAGAAAGTGTCGCGGCAACTTTGGCATTTTCTTGTGCAGCTAACATACTTTTATAGCTATTTTTTAAACTTTTTTCTTGGGTCACCGCATTCTCAACCTCAGTAAATGCATTATATAAGTGCTCAAGATATTGCTGTTCGTTTTGTTTCAACGCTAACCGTGCTTGCTCTTCATTAGCAGCCAAACGACCAGCATTAAATAGTGGTGCAGAAATATTTCCAAACAATGACCATGCTAACGATGATCCTGATAGCAAGTCATCTATATCAATGCCGCTGTCTCCTACCGACGCTGTTAAAGTTAGGCTTGGAAAACGTTGTTTGTGTGCATAAGCGAGGCCAGCATCTTTAGCAAGTAATAAATACCAACTAGACTTTAACTGAGGTTTTCTGCTAATAAGCTCCGATGGCAATCCTAAGGGAATATCAGAGGTTAGTAGCGGTAAATCAGCATCAACTAACAATGTTCCTGTGGGATACTCACCAACTAAACGTTCCAACTGTCTAATTAATTGAGTTTTTACTGTTTTTTGTTCCCAAACACGAGTTAATTCATTGTTTAGCTCATTACGTGTTAGGTAAACATCAAGTGCTTCACTTAAGCCACTGTTATAGCCTGATTCAATAATGTCTAAATTTTGTTGGGAGTTTTTTACACGACCTTGATAAAGTGACAGTAGCTTTTCTGCCTCAACAACCGCGAACCACTTAGTGACAACATCAACCACTAATTGCTGTTTACTTTGCTCAAAATTCGACTGTTCAGCCATAAACGTTAAGTTAGCTTGTTGGTCAGCTGAAGATAGTTTCCCCCATAAATCAAGTTCATAAGTTAAATTCAAATTAACTGAACTTGAATTAGTGTACGTATCAGAGTCATTGTATTTATTTCGACCCGAACGCAAAGACAAATCAAGCGATGGCCAAAGTGTACTGCCAGAAATGATCAGTTGTTGCTTTTGAATTTCAACATTATACGCTTGAATTTTTAATTGGTGATTTGATGCTAGTGCTGTTCTCACTAATTGTTGAACTTGAGGACTATCAAGCTGTTCTAGCCAGTTATTTTCAACCTGCAAATTCTGTTCACTTTGTTGCCAAGTCGCAGGTAAGTTAATATTTCTAATATTTTTATCAAGCTCAGATGTACTCGAGCAAGCCAACAACAGGGTTGTTACTAGGACAGTCATAACACTGTGTTTGATCTGTATTCGAAAACGGTTTTCCATAAAAGATGAAACCACTTATAGTATTTTTAATGCTTTAATTGTAATCAGTATTAATCAAAAGCTGTAATGACTTTACAAAAGTTTACTTTCAAAAAATTTATTGCGATGAATAACCTGAATAAAACGGTGAGTGGTATTAGTTTTCAATTTGGATGATTAAACCGATAACTAAGTAAACGTCAATAAGACGCTTAGCTCAGTAAAAAACAGTTAATATGATTAACGAAGGGAATATTACAAAGTAAGTTTTCATCATTAGTCTCAAATACCTATGTGCCCCCTTAAGTTCCATGAAGTGATCAATAACGACAATACCTTTGCACATTATTGTTATTGCAACTAAAACACTAACAACTGTCGTTGACTGAAAGTTTTCACCTAAAAAAGTGTTCAACAAAGTAATTAAAATTAATACCACTAAGTAGTATTCTAATTTTCCAATACCTTTCATATTTCAACGCTACCTTAATACATATAATAATGGAAAAATCAGGATCCACATTAAGTCAATCATATGCCAATACACAGCTAGTGCCTCTAAACCTGTGTGGCTTTTTGCTGAATATGCCCCTTTTCTTAGCCTGAAGATCACCCATAATATGGCACATGAGGCCCAGCCAACATGTAAAAAATGATTAAACGTCATGTAGTAATAGACAGTGAAAAATTCATTGGTGTTAGTGCTATATCCTTGTAAGTCATTCCAATGAAATTCCCAGGTTTTTAAGCATAAATAACTACAGCCACAAAGTAGAGCAAGCCATAAAAACCGTTCGCATTTCACTAAATTATTAATTCGGACACTAGCCATGGCCTTAGCCATAAAGTAACTGCTAGACAACAAAACAATAGTGTTCAATACACCAATAGTTGTATTTAAGCTTTGTGGGCCACGAGAAAATATTTCAGGATAATATAATTTAGCGATAAAATAGGCGACAAAAAAAATACCAAACTCAGTTAACTCAGATAATATTCCCACCCAAATAGGGATATTACCAGGTATTCGCCCTGCTCTTTTTTCACTCCATGAAGCAAAAAAAATGCCTAATGATTCATCCGCTTGTTTTGTACTCATCATCATTAAGTTCTAGAGATATCAAGGGCAATATTTATAACATAATGTCTATTAAGAAAGTTTGATATAAAACGGGAATTTAGTGAAGTGATACTCATTTAATTGAAAATAAATTTTTCTGTTTAAACAAAAAAAAGCCCACAATTGCTTGTGGGCTTTTTCGTCTCAATAAAGAGAAATATGGTGCCTTGACCCGGAATCGAACCAGGGACACGAGGATTTTCAATCCTCTGCTCTACCGACTGAGCTATCAAGGCAGTTTGAAATTCTAAAGAACATCAAAGAGGCGTTATAATATAGGGTAATAGTGGTTCAGGCAAGCATTACCTAATCACTTTTTAATTATATAGTGGTTACCACTGAAAGTTTACAAATTCAGGAGTTTAAATAAAAAAAACCAACATCAATGTTGGTTTTTTAAAAGTAAATTTTCTAAGTGTGCCTAGGTGAAAATTGCCACCATTCCCCAGAAGAAAATGATAGATAAACCTGCACCAACCGGTAAGGTAACAACCCAAGAAACAACAATATTACGCACAACCGTTAAGTTAATTGCAGCAATACCACGAGCCATACCTACACCTAACACAGCGCCTACTAACGTTTGTGTGGTTGAGATAGGTAAACCTGTACCTGAGGCGATAACAACTGTACATGCTGCTGCTAATTCAGCTGCAAAACCACGGCTTGGCGTTAAATGTGTAATGCCATTACCTATGGTTGCAATAACTCTGTGACCAAATAATGCAAGACCAGCAACAATACCAAAACCACCTAGTGGTAAAATCCACCATGCGATAGCTGACTTAGCTGCAATTTGACCGTCATTACCAACAATACTTACTACCGCAGCTAGTGGACCAATCGCATTAGCAACATCGTTTGAACCATGAGCAAATGCCATTGCACAGGCAGTAACGATCATTAATACCGCAAATACTTTTTCTACGTTGGCATAATGTGTTTTCTTCGCAGCACTTTCATCAAATTCTAAACGGTTTATGAATATTTTACCTATAACAGCGACAATAACTGCGGCAATAATCGCATATACATAACCTTCAACAGAGCCGATGTTTAAGCCTAAATGCTTCAAACCTTTCTTGATAGTGACTAAAGCAAGTACGAAGCCCGCTAAAAACATGTAAAAAGGTACCCAACGTTTAGCTTGAATTAATGGGTTATCCGTATCAAAAATTAATTTTTGTGCGCTGTTAAAAATAATAAATGCAATAATACCTGAGATAAGTGGCGTAATTATCCAGCTACCTACTATACCGATAACCTTAGCCCATTCAACAGCATCAACACTAACACCAACGGCAGCAAAACCAACAATGGCGCCAACAATTGAGTGTGTTGTAGATACTGGCCAACCTAAAATAGAAGCAATAAGTAACCAAGTAGCAGCAGCAAATAATGCTGAAATCATACCAAAAACAAGTAATTCCGGACTATCAACAAAGTAAGAAGCATCAATAATACCCTTACGAATAGTTGAAGTAACTTCACCACCCGCTAAATATGCACCAGCAAATTCAAAAATCATCGCGATGATAATAGCTTGTTTAATCGTTAGCGCTTTAGAGCCAACTGATGTACCCATTGCGTTAGCCACATCGTTTGCACCAATGCCCCACGCCATAAAGAAACCAACAACGCCGGCAATAATGACCAACATAGGGCCATGTGTTAATAATATATCCATGAATAAGCCTTATTTTCTAGCCAGTAAAATTTCTAAACGAGCACCAACACGTTCGGCTAAATCGGCTAAATCACCTATCCATTCAATAATTTGATATAAAAACATTACATCAATAGGATTTAAGTCATTCTCAATCGCCAATAAGTCGCTACGCAATTTAATTTGCATGCCGTCTGTATCATCTTCTATTTCATCTAATTGGTTAATCATCTTCTCAACCAATGCTACTTCTCGACCACGAAAACCTGTTTCTAATAAGTCGTCTAATTCATTAATCGCGTCAGCTGCTTTTTCTGCGGCTTCAATATTTCGAGCAACATACGCCACAAAAGAATCTTGTAGTGTTTCTGGTATTATCAGTTTGCGTCCTAAAATACGTCCGGCAATATCTTTTGCTTTATTAGCAATTTTGTCTTGTTGTGAAAGTAACTCTAACAAATCAGCACGATCAACAGGCATAAATAAGCCACCCGGAAGTTCAAGGCGTATTTCGCGTTTTAATTTGTCTGCGTCGCGTTCATATTTTGAGATTTTACTGCGAAGTTTCCCTGCTTTTGACCAATCTTGTTCAGCACAAGCAGCAAAGAAAGGAGTTAGTTGATTACAACACTTAGTGACCAATCGAATGTGTTTTTCTAATGGTTTAATAGGTGATTTTGCAAAGACACCTAGTATTGAATTTCTAGCCATAATTTATTCCCAGAGCCAAATTGCTCTTTGTTATTATTCGTCGCGGATATTAACCCATTTAACACGATCTTCAAGCGTTTTATCACGATCACCTGACAATTCCTGTGCTTTTAACTAGATATAGCTATGATTTGTCGAAACATAACAGGTATATAGAAAGTTATTTAAACGTAGCGGCTTTTTCCAAATTTACAAAGATTTAATATCTTCAGCTGTTGTGTGGCGAACATCTTTTCCTTTGACAAAATAGATAATGTATTCGCAAATATTTTGACAACGGTCACCAATACGTTCTAAAGCACGAGCTGACCAGATAACACTCATTATTTGTGGGATAGAACGCGGGTCTTCCATCATGTAAGTCATTAATTGGCGCATTAGCGCCTCGTATTCACGATCAATCTTCTCGTCATTGCCATGAGTTAAAACAGCTGAGTCGACATCCATACGTGTAAAAGCATCAAGAGTTGCTTGTAAAAATTCTAAAACCTTACGACCTAAATTATCTAAATTAAGTAATAGCGCTTTTTGCTCTCCAGAGAAGTTTTCGAGTGCTACCCGAGCAATTTTCTGTGCTTCGTCGCCGATACGCTCTAAATCAGCAATTGTTTTTACAATAGCCATAATTAAACGTAAATCGCCAGCAGCTGGCTGACGCTTAGCTATGATGCGTGTACATTCATCGTCAATACTGACTTCTAGGGCATTAATTTTATAATCGTTCGCTAAGACATTTTTTGCCAAGACTTCATCCGCATCATAAACAGCCGTGAGTGAATCGCTTAATTGTTTTTCAACCAGACCACCCATATGCATGACATGGTTGATGACATTTTCTAAATCTTCGTTAAACTGGCCTGATATATGACGACCAAGATTGATGTTATCCATTGTTTTTCCTTGTTATTCTATATTAAAAGTAGAATATTAATCGTCTCTATTAACCGTAACGGCCAGTAATATAATCTTCAGTTTTCTTTTTTGCCGGCGTGGTAAACAGCGTATTAGTATCGCTGTATTCAATTAAGTCACCCATGTACATAAATGCTGTTTGATCTGAAACACGTGCAGCTTGTTGCATATTATGGGTAACAATGACCACAGTAAACTGCTTTTTTAAGTCATTAATCAATTCTTCAATCGTCAATGTTGAAATAGGGTCAAGTGCCGAAGTAGGTTCATCAAGCAATAAAACTTCTGGCTTAATCGCAATGGCGCGAGCAATCACTAAACGTTGCTGTTGACCACCAGAAAGTCCCAGTGCACTATCGTGCAAACGGTCTTTTACTTCATTCCATAATGCCGCACTTCGCAGCGCAACTTCTGCGGCTTCATCCAATACACGGCGATTATTTTCGCCCATAATACGTAAACCATAGACAACATTTTCATAAATGCTTTTAGGGAATGGATTAGGTCGTTGAAAAACCATACCTACTTGACGACGCAGCGCTGCAACATCAACATGTTTTCCATAAATATTTTCGCCATGAAGATTAATTTCACCTTCAATCTTACATATATCAACCAAGTCGTTCATACGGTTAATACAACGTAACAACGTAGATTTACCACAACCACTAGGACCAATAAACGCGGTAACTTGTCCTTTAGGAATAGACATGCTGATATTTTGTAGTGCTTGTTTGTCACCATAGTATAGGTTTAAATTTTTAATTTCTAACGCCACTTGTTCTGGCGATAAGTTGTTAAGATCAAGTTTAACTTTTGGATCTAATGTTCTTGGGCTGACTGAAATCATAGTTTTCTCTTTCAATGCTTAAATTTTGTTCGTGACTGTTAAAACTTTTTTACTTTATATTTTGAGCCATTCTTATGTCAGTATATTTAACTAAAATAAGAATGGTATTCTTCAATAAAATTAATGCTCTAACATGCGATATTTTTCTCTTAAACGGTTACGTATGGTAACCGCTGTCATATTCAGTGAGACAATAATTGTCACCAATAAAAATGCGGTTGCAAAAACTAATGGTCTTGCCGCTTCAACATTAGGGCTTTGGAAGCCTACATCATAAATATGAAAACCTAAATGCATAAACTTACGGTCTAAATGTAAATATGGGAAGTTACCATCAAGCGGTAAATTTGGCGCCATTTTTACAACACCAACTAGCATCAGTGGTGCAACTTCACCGGCCGCACGAGCAATCGCTAAAATGATACCCGTCATAATTGCTGGACTAGCAATCGGTAGAATAATACGCCATAACGTTTCTGCTTTGGTTGCACCTAGCGCTAAAGACCCGTGACGCATAGCTGAAGGAATGCGTGATAGGCCTTCTTCGGTTGAAACAATAACAACCGGTAATGTTAGTATCGCTAGAGTAATAGCAGACCACATAACACCTGGCGTACCAAAAGTTGGACTAGGCAGTGTCTCGGCATAAAACAGTTGATCTAAACTACCACCCACCATGTAAACAAAGAAACCTAAACCGAACACCCCATAAACGATTGACGGTACACCTGCTAAGTTAATAACAGCGATACGAAGTAGTTTAGTCAGGGCATTTTTACCCGCATATTCATGTAAGTAAATAGCCGCTATAACGCCCATAGGAGAAACAATGACTGTCATCAGTAAAACCATTAAAACAGTACCAAATATTGCAGGAAAAACGCCACCTTCGGTATTTGCTTCTCGTGGGTCATCAATTAAGAAACTGCCTATTTGCTGAATAAATACCGCAGCTCGGCCAAAAACAGACAGTTTATTGTTATAAGTAACTTTGAGTATTTCTTCAAAATTTATCTCAATAACCTCACCGCCCATAGCGCGTACCACAAGTTGATCACGAGATACTTTGTCACGGATAGCCATTAACTGTTTTTCTAGTACTTGGTAATCAGCGTTATAACGAGCAACTTCTGCATCAATTTCTTGTTCGCGCTCAACGGTTAAGGTCTCATCAAGTTTATGTTTACGCTTTTTCAGTCGTAAGCGTTCTATTTGATAATTGATGGCGCCGATATCAACTTTTTGTAATTCGTCCATTTCGTCTTGAAAATTATCAACACGTTCCAGCAACTCAGCCATTTTGTCTAGGCCTTCAGGCTGACCATCTAAGATAATCCCTTCAATGAAGCCATAAAAATTACCATTGGTGCGACGTTCAATCACCACAACATCTTCAGGCATGGTGGTTTTGTTAATAAGCGGCATTAACAACCAGCGAAAATCTAGATTAACTAATTCACGGTTACCCGTTTTCACTAAAATTCGCTCAATGGTTTCTTTAGTAGGATCTAAACCTAAATTTAAATGCGATAACTGCTTGCTTGGCAGGCTTTCACGATCGTATATCTCACCAATAACGGTAACTGCTTGGCCTTTTTCATTAACCGTCTCAAATTGATAAATGTCTGCAGGCCAAAAGTAAGATAAACCACGTGAAGCAATTAACCACAATAAACCTAGAACTGAAATTAAACTGATACTTACTCCGCCAGCAGACAACCACACCCACGGAGAACCAGATTTAAACCAACTATTCATAAACTCAGTTCCTTAACTATAACGAGCTGTATTTTTCACGTAAGCGCTGACGTATCAGCTCAGCAAACGTGTTAAAAATAAAGGTGAAAACAAATAAAACAAAAGCAGCTAAAAATAGAATTCGATAATGCGAACTCCCTACCTCGGATTCTGGCATTTCTACAGCAATATTTGCTGCTAAGGTACGCATACCTTGGAAGATACTCCAATCTAAAATTGGAGTATTACCCGTCGCCATCAGCACTATCATGGTTTCGCCTACTGCACGGCCTAAGCCCATCATCACTGCAGAAAAAATACCTGGACTAGCGGTTAACAAAACAACTTTCGCAAGCGTTTGCCATTGTGTAGCCCCCAAAGCGAGTGAACCACTGGTTAAATGTTTAGGTACACTAAATATTGCATCTTCTGCCATAGAAAAAATGGTCGGTATAACGGCAAATCCCATCGCTAAACCAACCACTAATGAATTACGTTGGTCAAAGTCAATACCGAGGTCGTTAGTAATATACTGACGAACATCGCCACCAAAAAACAAGGTTTCAAAGAAAGGAGATAACAAAAATGCACTACCACCGGCAATTAACAAGACAGGAACAAGTATGATCGGCGCCCATGTTTCAGGAATAGTATTTTTCATATCTTTAGGCAGTTTATGCCAAGCAAATGCAGTTACAAAGACTGAAAGCGGTAACATAATTAATAGCATTGCGATTGCTGGCAAATAATTTTCGATTATTGGTGCTAACCATAAACCCGCCAAGAACCCTAAGATAACTGTTGGCAATGCTTCCATTAACTCAATTGTTGGCTTAACTTTTCGGCGCATACCAGGGGTCATAAAGTAAGCGGTATAAATCGCAGCACTTAACGCAATAGGCACAGCAAATAACATCGCGTACATGGCCGCTTTCATGGTACCAAATGAAATGGGTACTAAAGAAAACTTACCTTCGAAATCATCTGAACCGGAAGTTGACTGCCAAATATACTCGGGCTCTGGGTAACCTTCGTACCAAACTTCTTCCCACAAAGCACTCCAAGTAACTTCGGGGTGTTCATTTTCAACGCTGAATATTTTCAGCTGGTTTTCGTCAATCACGACTAAACCATCAGCGCGAGGAGAAATTGCAAATACGCTAGGTTCGGTAGTTGTTAGTTGACCACGCCATAAATCAGCTTCACTGGTGGTGTAGAAAACCCCCATATTTCCTGAGGTCGTTAAAGTATAGAAACTTTTACGAAATTGTTCGGTATGAATTTGAGTAACAGCTTCGGTATCACTAACGTTAAAGCTACGAACATTTTTAAATTGACGACCATCGTCAGTAGCCACTTCAAACCATTGTGTAACTTTACCCGCACTGCTACCTAATAAGATTGAGCTACTACCAGAAAGTAATGCCATTGCTGTAACATGATGGGGTTTGCTTCTGGTTTGTTCTAAAGAGGGAATAATTGTGGCTTTAAGTTCAACGTCATCTTCATCGGTAAGATCAAAAACAAAAACTTGATCATCACTACGAACAAAAGCTAAGCCCATATCAGGAGTCACTAGGATTTCGTTAACATGATCAGCAGGAAAATCAATTTCTTGATAAATAGTTTCGTAAGCGCTGTCGTAAGTAAAGTCATCTTCTGCAATTAAGCTGGTCTTAATTAAACGCTGGTCTTGCGTAAACGCAACAAAAACCGCTTTTTCATCATTCATACCAAATGAAAGTTCAGTAAGAACTTCGCCACTCTCGTCAACGGCTATCGACTCTTCTCCTAACGGATAGGCAACACTAGGAATAATTTCTCGTGTACCCGAATCAAAATTAGAAAAGAATTTAGCGGCAATAAGCTGCATGTTGCCGTCACTATCAATGAGTAGTTTCTTTTCTACACCAGAATTAACAACATTAATTAAGGTTTTATCATCACTCAATAAGTTTTCACTGAGTACTAACGTACCTTTTTCATGAGCAGCACTTTTGACGAGCTGATAAAAGTTAATATCACCTTGCTGAGTAATCTGAAAAGCGATTTCTTTTAGTTCATCAACACCCGCAGATAACGTGGGTGCCGTGGTACTGATTTCAAATTGACCAACAGGCTCTATTGTTGCCGACTCAAAAATAGGTTTTATCACATAGAGTAAATATAAAAAGATCAGCACCAGTGTAAACAAAACACTTATACCGCCTACCGTTATTAACCATTGTGCTAATGTATTTTTCAACTGACGTGGGCCAGTCGATTTTAATGCAATTGCCACTTAAACACCTTCAATTATGGAGACTTTAGTACGATATGAATTATAAGACAGTTGTATGACACTTTTGTGACAGCCAACAATTAGTTTTATATAAATCACTAAAGAGGTAGTTTTGACTAAAAGATTATTGTTAATTAACAAAGTTTTGTTTATCGTGATGAGCAAACAAAAATCAAATATTAGGAGAGAATGATGAGCTTAAGTAAAATTATGTCGACAGACTTAATTACCTTAGAACTTGACGATGATTTAAGTAAAGCAAAAGCAATATTTGACCAACACAGCATTCACCATATTTTGATACTTTGTGATAAACAACTTGTCGGGGTGGTCACCGATAGAGATATATACAAGCATTTAAGTCCAACAATTGGCACTAAAAACGAAACGCCCCGTGACCATTCAATGTTACAAAAGAAGCTACACCTCATCATGAACAGAGACCTAACAACAGCCAAGGCAGAAGTCAGTTTGAATGACGCAGTATTAATGTTTCATGACAATCACCTTTCATGTCTGCCGATTGTAAATGATGAAATGCAACCTATTGGTATTATCAGTTGGCGTGATATTTTAAAAGTTATTGCACGACAATACCGTAACAAGTTAGCCACTAATAAATAATGGCTGACACAAAACGACTTATGCTTTATTTTAGTTTAGCGCTTTAACTGAAGAAGCAATTTTAGTGCTGTGCATTATCGTTAATTATCTTTAAAATAGTTATTTATCCTCACAATATTTCATGAGTTATGCTTTAACAAAGGAATAAATATGTACTTTACTATCACCCCTTCTCCTTACGGCAATATCGCATTAACCGCTAATGACCAAGGGCTAACGGCGCTTGCTTTTCAAGATGGCGCTTTACCGCTGATTATTGATGAAAGTTACACAGAGAGCCCTACTCATTTTACCCGAGTGGTTCAACAGCTTGCAGAATATTTTTCTGGTCATCGTACTGTCTTCGACTTGGCACTTGCACCACAAGGTACACCATTTCAGCAAAAAGTATGGCAAGCATTGCTGACTGTCAAACAAGGTGAGACCAAAAGTTATTTATGGATAGCAAAAAAAATTAATAATGAAAAGGCCGTACGAGCGGTTGGCGCAGCAAACGGAAAAAACCCGATCGCTTTAATTATCCCTTGCCATCGTGTTATAGGCACCAATGGAAAATTAACAGGTTATGCTGGTGGTTTAGCTTTAAAAGCAAAGTTACTGATGCATGAACAAGCACAGTTCAGCGTTTAATTAACCTAACATAGAGTTAAGAGGGCTAGCGGTTTAATTTTTGTAAATACCCGAGTTATAAAATAAAAATAAGCTTTAGCCAAATTCAATTTGACTGATAAGATGCCCACAATGTTTTTATAGAATAAATCAGTTATGAGTATAGATATTTTATTTGTTTTTGCTGTTGCCGTAATATTGTGGATGGCATGGTTATTAGTTAAAGCAAAACGTTTCACTAAATTTAAGCTACAGATAGAAAAAGAGTTAAAGCCAAAAGTTATTGCTGATATTTTAGCCGAATTAGAAGAAAGCAGAAGTGATATTTTTCCAAATAACGAAATTCATCAACAAGCAACGATTTATTATTGGTCGCAGTATAAAGTGCGTATTTTGCAAGCCGCCTTGCAACGAGAAATCATTAGTACGCAGTGGTTAAAAGACACCGGCAACTTACGTAATAGCCAGCATCTTTTTCACGTTGAACAAGAGTACTTAAATTAACTGTCCATTCTAGATTAATCTTGGCGTTTAAATTGAATATCCCAAACGCCATGACCTAAGTTATGACCACGGTTTTCAAATTTCGTTAATGGCCGAGAATCAGGACGTGGCACAAAGTCACCATCGGTGGCTAAGTTTTTATAGCCCGGCGCTGAGTTCATATCTTCAATCATGCATTCTGCGTAATTTTCCCAGTCAGTAGCCATATGAAAAACACCACCCACCTTTAGCTTTTGACGAATAGTTTCGACAAATTCTAACGAAACAATTCGACGTTTATGATGCTTCTTTTTATGCCAAGGATCAGGAAAAAACAATTGCACGGTCGTTAATGAACTATTAGGAATACAGTCAGCAAGCACTTCTATCGCATCGTGTTCAAAAACCTTTAAATTATGAACGCCTTCTTCATCTGCTAATGAAATACAAGCGCCAACACCCGGACGATGCACTTCAACACCAACAAAATTTAGTTCTGGGGCATTTTTTGCCATTTCGACTAAAGATTTACCCATGCCAAAACCAATTTCTAAGATAATAGGATTGCTGTTATTAAATAAGTGAGCAAAATCAATCATTCCATCAAGATGGTTTAAGCCCATTGTTGGCCAAAATTGCTCCAATGCATTCGCTTGTCCTTTTGTTAATCGCCCTTCGCGCTTAACAAAACTACGTACTTTGCGAATATATTTGCCTTCTTTTTCAGCTTCTTCAATGCTTTTGTGGGTGTTTTCAGTTTTATCTACCATATATTTCTTCAATATAATCCAAGTTTTATTCTAAATAAATGCGCTTTAAACAAAGCAGCCAAAATTTTCAGAGTCTGCACTTATTGTACATAAGTAATGGCACTGAAAAATGCTGACAATGCCGGGTAAAGTTCATTTATGATGAATAAAGTTATTCAGCCCACCAAACATCGTAAAGATCACTAACAGCTACTGCTGTAGCGCCATTTTCATTCAACCAAGATTCTACAGCGGTACGATGTTCATCGGTACACTTACCGATATTTTGAGTACAAACGATACCATGCCATAAAACATCGCCTTCACCGCCAAAACCTAAACCATTAGGTTGAATAACTTCATTAAAAAAGTTATTCAAAAAAGTATCAACCGTATCATTGTCTGTACCGTCAGCTAATTTAAAAGCGACGTCAAAACCTAATTCTTGGTATTCATCAACACGTAATTTTTTACGTAAACGGCGGTTACGGTTTTTAGCATTTAATTTCATTTTAATTCCTTAAATCTTAGCAAGTATATTTCGAGTGATAATCTCGAGATTAATATGGACGAGAGCATAATGGCATTATAAATTTTTGCAATAAAAAATGCACATTTATTCGTGCCCGTTTATTAGGTAAACTAAGTCGCTATGACAAATAAAACTCAAATATCACCGAAATCAGCACAGTTTTTTGCCACGCAAACACTCGACTGGTATCAAGCCCAAGGCAGAAAGCACTTACCTTGGCAGCACAATAAAACCCCATACCGTGTATGGATCTCTGAAATAATGCTGCAACAAACACAGGTAGCAACGGTTATTCCGTACTATCATCGTTTTATGGACAGTTTCCCAACAATTACCGATTTAGCTAATGCCGATGAAGATAACGTTTTACATCACTGGACAGGATTAGGTTATTACGCTCGAGCTCGTAATTTACATAAAACAGCAAAAATAATTACTCAGCAATACCAAGGTACTTTTCCTGAGGACATTGAACAAGTTATTGCTCTACCGGGTATTGGTCGTTCAACGGCTGGTGCAATTTTAAGTTTGGCATTGAATAAGCATCACGCTATTTTAGATGGTAATGTAAAACGGGTATTAGCTCGTTGTTATATGGTTGAAGGCCATAATGGTCAGAGTAAGTATGAAAAAGCGTTATGGCCGATTGCTGAGGTATTAACGCCCAAAGAAGGTGTTGCGCAGTTTAATCAAGCGATGATGGATCTAGGCGCACTTATTTGTACTCGCAGTAAACCTAAATGTGAGCTGTGCCCGTTAAGTGACACTTGCTTAGCTTTTTCACTGAATGAACAAAGTAGTTACCCACAAAAAAAACCAAAGAAAATCATTCCAGAAAAGCAAACTATTATGGTGATACCTCGTATTAACCAGCAAGTATTATTAGAGAAACGTCCGCCAAGTGGCATATGGGGAGGTTTATGGTGTTTTTTAGAGGTCCAGCACGAAGAAGAGATTGCCGCATTATTAGCGAAGCTCCACTTGAAACAAACGTCCGTTGTACCCTTAGTAAAATTTCGCCATACCTTTAGTCACTTTCATTTAGATATATCGCCAGTAGTGATTGATTGTGAACAATTACCAACAAAAGAAATCAACGAAAACAACCAACAACAGTGGTACAATTTAGCCACAACTGCATCGGTTGGCTTAGCAGCATCAACTCAAAAATTGATCAGCTTATTAAAGCCATGATATTTATATATCGATACCACTTTAAGATACAGATGAATATTAAAGTGGTAAAAGTATAAATGCACAGACCAACTTACAACCTAGAACAAGAGAATTAACTTATGAGCCGTATTATATTTTGCCAAAATTTAAAAAAAGACGCTGAAGGACTAGGATTTCAACTTTATCCTGGAGAAGTCGGTAAACGTATTTTTGATAATATCAGTCAAGAAGCATTTAAAAACTGGCAACAAAAACAAACCATGCTTATTAATGAGAAAAAAATGAACATGATGGAGCCAAATGACCGTGCTTTTTTAGAAACGGCTATGGTTGCTTATCTTTTTGAAGGAAAAGAACCTGAAATTGAAGGTTACGTTCCACCGAAAAAGTAAGGGTTCAACAACTTTTTTTATTGATAATTTTGATTAAATGGTGATTTTACGCTGACTATTCCGCCAATAAGCAGAAAAAACAAGCAAACAAACATTTATTTAAAAAAAAGGGTTGACGAACAAATCGAAAAACAGTTTAATACGCCCCGTCTTCAAGGCAAAGCCGAAAAGACAGCAGATTAGACACTGCCTCGATAGCTCAGTCGGTAGAGCAGAGGATTGAAAATCCTCGTGTCCCTGGTTCGATTCCGGGTCGAGGCACCATCTATTCAACCTATTTGAATATTTGTTGCTTACTTTTTTAATATAGAAATAGTGTAGAAACATTTGTTCGGTGCCAAGATAAATAGTTCAATAGAATAAATTTATCGCACACATCTTTGTGTGCCGACTTAGCTCAGTTGGTAGAGCAACTGACTTGTAATCAGTAGGTCGCCAGTTCGACTCCGGCAGTCGGCACCATCCATTCCGAAAGGAAGGAACGAAACCTTAACAGCAATGTTAAGGTTTTTTTTCGTCTTAAGAAAAGTAAAACCACCTACTGATATGGTAAAAAGTACCTGTAATCTTGTTTTTTCCTGTAATTCATCAATCACTAGCTATATTCGATTGTGTAAAATTAGGCTACCCTGTTAACTGTTGTGACCATAAATAGACTGTCGACTCACGGTCATCAACGATTAATAGCAATTAACATATTTTCTACTTGGGTTAAAAAAGTAGCTATGGCAAGGGAGCCTAAGTGCGATTTCTTAAATTTATCTTAATTGCTGTTATCACCTTACTGATTATTTTCACTATCACTTACAGTGCTAGAGTTTCAGTTCTCAATTACCTTGTAAAAACACAATTCAATTCAGACAAAATAGCGTTGACTTGCCTAAATGTAAGCCTTACCAGTAATATGGCCATTAGAGTCAACAAGGCATGCTTACAGACCCCAAAGGCTAACATTCAAATTGTAGGTATGACAATACAATGGCAACTATCCCCTAGCCTTAATATAACGGATATTGATATAGGGTTGGCAGAGATTAAAGGTACAGATCATTTATTCTCCAAAAAAGATGATGCTCTCTTAAACAAAGAGCAAGAAAATCAAAACTTAAGCCAATTGCTTTCAACAAGCTTACAAACTTATGCACAACAAATTAAGCAGTTTAATTTACCGGCAAAAATAAATGTCACTAAACTTTCCTATTCACCGTTTACGCTTAGCAATAAAACTGAGACAAAATATATTGCTAATTTATCGACACTAGCTAATAACTTGTCTTTTACACTAACAACATCCGAAAGCGTAGCGATTATTGAGGCTAAGCTAACCCGAGAGAAAGAAGGTTTTTCCATTGCGATCTCAAGTAAATTAAGTTTACTCAAAAGCTTTTTAAGCGCCCATCGATTACCTATTACCGCAGCATTAACAGACAACTTAACGGCTAGCGAAATCTCAGGTGATTTCAACACACAGATAAAATATCGAGCGAGCTCTATTAGCTTGAAAAATCAAATAAGCAATATCTCGATAATTTCTGAAAACGGCATAGGCAATAGCGGCCCGTTTAAACTATTAGGTGCGCTGAACTTCGATAGTCAATTTGATTTAATCGCCAAAGAAACGACTAATGAAATTTCCGCTAAAGACAAGATAACAGTCGCATTAACCTTTGTTGGAAAAAATGAAATATCAGTGGAATATAGTCAGCCACAGTTGTTAGCGAAGTTAACCCAAGCCGGGCTATCGCCAACAATGATGTCAATACTTGAAGAGAATCCGTTAACGCACGTAACCATAAAACCGCAAGGCGATGCACGATTAACACTGAACGATAGTAAGGGCTACCTTAGTCATCTTGAAATAAGCGCCTTTAGCGGTGCACGACCTCACCAAGTAAAATTTGATAATATTACTTTTGCCTTACCTACCCCACAAACACCTTATGCATTAGCAGTAGAGCGTTTTGTTATTGATAGTCAGCTGAAGCTGGTTAACATAGCGAAATACACTCCTGCGCCTGTTGCATTACATTTAATTGGCTCACTAAATAAAACCGAGCAAACAACAACGATTAATTTAACAGCAGACTCTTCAATCACCTTAAATAATATTGTGGTGCTTAAACAGATGACTGAGGACAAAAATAATAATAAAACGCACAATAAAATCACCACAAAAACGTCAACTGCACAAAAACCTCAAGCACTGTTGAGCCTAAAAAAATTAACAACAAAGTTAACGGGTAGCGTAGCGCTGTTAGAGGACAACAATCTAAACATTAAACTAAAAGTCGATAATCACGCTTCACAGCTGAATATTCCTAAAAAACTAAAGATAACTTCGTTTAATATTTTTAGTGAACTCAACGGCAACTTTGACGATATTCAGCTTAATGCTCAAGCCAGTGCTGACGGAGTGAAGCTAGGCAACATTGTTTTGACTGGCCCAGTCAAGTCACCTAATCTAGTTATCGCCGCCAAAAATTTACAACTTACCGACTTATTATCGTTAAATATCCAATTGCCGACTGAAGTTGAATTGATTGATGGCCTATTAGATTACAATATTTTTGGTCAAATAAACGCTTTAAACAATATTGAAAACACCCCCTTTAACGTTTCGGTGGCAATTACCTCACTCAGTGGTGAAATCAATGGCATTTGGTTGCAAGAGCTCAATTGGCAACAACATTTTTCATTACTCGCAGGAAAAATAACAACTCAGCCCAATGCTAAAGAAAACCTAACCGTTGAATTAATTGAAACTGTGACTCCTATTTCAAAGCTATCAATTAACACCAACTGGACATTCGATAAAAGCTTTCAGCTTTCAGCCAACAAACTTAAGGCGAATGTTTTAGGGGGCAGCTTCTTTATTCCAAATATACAATGGCCGGTCGAACATGGGCATTCAGTTAATGTTCAGCTTAATAGTATAGACTTAGAGCAAGTATTAGCATTAGATGAAAAACAAGGTATTGTTGTAACGGGTAATATATCAGGTCAACTTCCCGTTACTTTTGATGGTGATAAATATATTATTGAAAAAGGTGAACTGCACAATATTAGCAACGGACTGATACAGGTCATTGATAACCCAGCCGTAGAAGAGCTTAAAGCAAACAACAGTCAACTAAAACTGGCGTTTGATGCACTGCAAAACTTGCATTATCATCAGCTTTCCTCCGCAGTTACTATGGCAGACGACGGTTACATGCAGTTAAATACGGTAATAAAAGGTCGAAATCCAGATATTGATAACGATGTTAATTTAAATTTGAATTTGAGTTACGACTTGCTTGGCTTACTTGAATCATTATCAATAACACAACGTTTTGAAGAAAGCCTTATCAAAGGTTTACAAAAAAAGAAGGAGTAAGTATGAGTAAAATACTAATCGTGCTATTCACTGTTTTCATTATCAGTGCTTGTACACATAAGATAGAAGTTAGTGCAAAAGAACCGATCACCATTAATTTAAATTTGAAAATTGATCATGAAATAAAGGTGAAGGTAGATAAACAACTAGACGACATATTTAGTGCTGAAAGCGACATATTTTAGGGGAACGCCATGAAAAATTTAACAAAGAAATTCATAAAAAAAATAAGCTGTGCTCTATTGGTCTCTACTATAGCCTTTTCCGCTTGGGCTATTTCACTCGACGATGCAAAACAACAAGGTTTAGTTGGTGAAATGTCTAATGGTTACTTAGGTCTTATTATTGATAGCCCAGACTCGAAGAGCCTAGTCACCAGTGTTAACGAAAAGCGCAAAAGTATTTATATGAATTTAGCGCGCACCAATAAAATCACCATGCAACAAGTCACCGCTTTAGCAGGTAAAAAAGCTTATGATAAAACTCAACCAGGCCACTTTATCCAAAATAGCGCGGGGCAATGGGTTAAAAAATAAAGTGTGATAACTGCACCTAAAGCAAGTAGCACGAGAGCAGATAGCGAACAGCTCTAAGTTTTTATTTTATAGGTTTTTGGGGCGGTAGCTATCAAAAAAATGCTGCTACTGATGGCATTTAAGAATAGCCTTCTATAGAAAGCAACAAAACCTTAACAACAATGTTAAGGTCTCGTTCCGATATAAAAAGTAAAAAAAACAACATAGACACTCACCCTAATTCAAAAAGACATAGATATTTTAATAACTGATATTCTGTCGTCAGTCATATCGATTTTTAGTCATATGAAAGTGTACTAAAACAGTTTTCAACTTTATTTTCCTTAAATCATCGATATTTCGACAATTTTCGTCCACAGGAAAAACCTGATCAGCAATCTGAAAGTATTTTTATGGATTAACTATTTAAGAAAATAGTTGGTTGCAATGACTCAAGTTTTGTCGTCGCTTTAACTGTTGATGCTCACAGTAGTCACTCAGTGCAACTTCATGACCAATGGCACCATGGAACTGGGTATTAAATTCAGTGGTGATTACCAACCAATTTTCAGCGGATATATTTAATCGATTAAGTATTGCAGGTTGGCTTTTTTCTATGAAACCACATGTACCTTCTCTAATGCATCGACCTGTTAACTCAATTAATTTAAGATAATCTTTGAGTTCAAAAGGTAAACCTTTTGGCATACCCTTTGTTGGATTGCCAATAAAGGGTAATAGCGTGCTGGGCTGTTTGCTTTTTGCTGCCTGTTCACATCGAAGTTTGACACTCGTATGTTCTGAATTTTCTGGTGTTTCTGCGGCATTAGCTCGAATAGGATTTAAGTCAACATATGCCATACAAGATGCAAGAGCAGCTTCGTCTAATAGCGCTTGTGATTTAAATCTACCTTCCCAAAATCTACCTGTGCAGTTATCTTCTTGATTAGCGGCCCTAGCAATACCCTCATTAATATAACCCATAAACCAACTAATTTTCATCAGACGTTTTCGATAAACCTTAGCGGTTGACTTAACTATATCAAGTAATGGCTTTGCTAAGGCTTCCCCCTGACAATATTGCTTGGTCAGTAAAGTGCCTTTGTATAAAGTATGCCAACGTTCAAGAACTTCTATCATGCTCCATTGCTTAGCTTTTGCTTCATCAATAAATACTACTACATGATAATGGTTACTCATTACAGCATAAGCACAGACATCGATAGCGAATACTTGCGTAAGAAAATGAAGTTTGTCTTCTATCCAGCCTCGACGGTGTTCATAGCTTTGGCCTGAATATTTATCTTCACCACATAAGAAAGCTCGTCGAACACAACGAGCTACACAATGATAATAAAGGGTGTCTTCTAAACTAATTTGTTGTTTCCTTGGCGTTGCCATCATTCATCCTAAATAACATAGCTACCTTATTTTAGCTTAGTGCAAAGACTGTTATTGTTCAATTTTAAGTGGATTTCAATCTTAAGTGAGTGTCTGCTTAGATCTATTAACTTAGGTCTCAATTTTGAGTGAGTGTCTGCTTAGGTATTGCTTAGGTCTCAATTTTAAGTGAGTGTCTGCTTAGGTCTTTGCTTAGGTCTCAATTTTAAGTGAGTGTCTGCTTAGGTCTTTTGGTTTGTATCTTTGTTCTGATTTTTTAATATGCTTGTATAAGTTGATTTTTTGGTATACAAATCACAATAATCGTCTTTTTGCACTCTACGATGAGAGAAAAGTATGATTAATACCAAAATTAATTAGGAATTTAAATGGAAGCAAATAGCGTTACCGTCCGTCATTTAACATTGCAAGATATGACCGAGCTTCGCAAGGCGAGTGAATCAGTTTACCTTAATAAAGAATTAGCAACGTGGAATGAACCCACGGTTAAAGCATTATTAACTAAATTTCCAGATGGGCAAATCTGTGTAGTTGTTGATGGCATTGTTGTCGGTTGTGCCTTCTCATTAATAATTGAATATGCTGATTTTGGTGATGAACATACTTATTCTGAAATCACTAGCAATATGACCTTTGATAATCATGATCCTAAAGGCGACTCTTTATATGGAATAGAGGTCTTTATTCACCCTGATTATCGCGGTTTACGATTGGCTAGACGCTTGTATGATGCTCGTAAGGAACTTTGTGAAAACTTGAATTTACGCGCTATTGTAGCCGGTGGTCGTATGCCAAACTATGCGCAACATTCAGATAAAATGAGCGCTAAACAGTATATTGAAAAAGTAAAAATCAAAGAATTATATGACCCGGTATTAAGCTTTCAGCTCGCCAATGATTTTTATGTCCGCAAGTTACTAACCGGTTACTTATCGGGCGATAGGGAATCAATGGAGTATGCCACGTTACTTGAATGGCCGAATATTTTTTATACTAAATCGGTAAAACTTATCAATGCGCCGCGCTCAGAGGTTCGTTTAGGTTTAGTGCAATGGCAAATGCGTTCAATGAAAAGTATTGATGATTTATTTGAACAAATGGAATTTTATGTCGATGCCGTATCCGATTATAAAAGTGATTTTGTGCTGTTTCCTGAATTGTTCAATGCACCTTTGATGGCAGAATTTAACCATTTACGTTTAACAGAGAGTATTCGCAGACTATCGGAATATACCGAACAAATTCGTGATAAATTTATCGAATTTGCGATAAGTTACAATATTAATATTATTACCGGTAGCATGCCGTTTTTTGTTGATGGCAATCTTTATAACTCAGGCTTTTTGTGTCGTCGTGATGGTTCATGGGAACGTTATGATAAAATTCATTTAACACCAGCAGAAGTGCGTAGTTGGTCTATGGTGGGTGGTAAAAACCTCAAGGTGTTTGATACTGACTGTGGCAAAATTGGTATCATGATTTGTTATGATGTTGAATTTCCAGAGTACTCTAGAATACTTGCCGACCAGGGGATGAATATCTTGTTTGTGCCGTTCTTAACAGACACCCAGAATGGCTACACACGTGTGCGTCACTGTGCAATGGCAAGAGCGATTGAAAATGAATGTTATGTTGCTATAGCTGGCGCGGTAGGTAATTTGCCAAAAGTAAATAATATGGATATTCAATATGCCCAATCTGCGGTATTTACGCCGTCTGATTTTGCTTTTCCAACAACGGGCATCAAAGCAGAGGCAACACCTAACTCAGAAATGACTGTTATTGTAGACGTAAATCTAGATTTATTGAAACAGTTACATAGTCATGGCGCTGTACATACCATGCGTGATAGACGCCATGATTTATACAGTATTACCCAACATAAAAAAGATTAGTTGGTTATTTTTATAAGTAATTAAATATATTTACCTGCTAATAATCTGCGGGGTCAACGCACTAATATTGAATATCAAAATCAGTGCACTAGCCCCGCAAATTAAATTCCCCCTATCAATTAGTGCACTAATTCAGGTCTCAAGTTGAATTATCACCAGCACTCATCAATAATAATTGTTACCTATCATTATTTTTTTTGTTGGACATTAAGCGGCTGTTAAATTCTAATTCGCCCTAATTACCCATGAAGAATTGCCATTCTATTATTAAGTAGAATAAGTAAAGGAAAATCAATGAACAAAGATAATCTTGCTCACGCTCGCGCACACTATAACGTACGTCACTGGAGTCAGGGCTATTTCGGTATTAATGATGCTGGAAATGTATATGTCGCGCCAAAATTTGAGCGTCAGGATCACACAGTAGATTTAATCAATATCGCTAAAATGATTGAAGATAAAGGCTTAACACTGCCTGCATTAGTGCGTTTCCCGCAAATAATTCATCATCGCATTCACAGTCTATGTGAAGCTTTTAATAAGGCGATAGAAGACTATGATTACCAGGAAAAATATTTATTAGTTTATCCTATTAAAGTCAATCAACAACGTGAAGTTGTTGATGAAATTTTGGCGAGCCAAAATAATAAAGAATCCACACAACTTGGCCTCGAAGCAGGCAGTAAAGCAGAATTATTAGCTGTTTTAGCTATGGCTCAAAAAGTTTCATCGGTTATTGTTTGTAACGGCTATAAAGACCGAGAATATGTGCGCTTAGCGTTAATTGGCGAAAAGTTAGGTCATAAAGTTCATATCGTTTTAGAAAAAATGTCTGAATTAGAAATGATTTTAACCGAAGCAAAGAAACTCAATGTTGAACCTCGTTTGGGGATCCGTGTTCGTTTAGCCTCTCAAGGCAAAGGGAAATGGCAAGCCAGTGGTGGTGAAAAGTCAAAGTTTGGTTTGTCAGCTTCGCAAGTACTTAACGTTGTAAAAGTCCTTAAAGCAGAAAACATGCTTGACGCCTTAAAACTTGTTCATTTTCACTTAGGCTCACAAATAGCCAATATAAGAGATGTAAGATTAGGTGTTAGTGAGGCGGCGCGTTTTTATTGCGAGCTGCGCAACCTAGGCGCAGGTATTTTATGCATGGATGTTGGTGGCGGTTTGGCCATTGACTATGATGGTACTAGAAGCCAATCCCATAACTCAATGAACTACAGTGTTGCTGAGTACGCTAATAACATCGTCCATACTATTGGTGATATTTGTAAAAGTTATCATCAACCTATGCCAATGATTATTTCGGAATCAGGCAGAGCGTTAACCGCACATCATGCGGTACTTATTTCTAATGTTATTGGCACTGAGTCTTACGAACCTGAAAATATCATAGCGCCTACGCCTGATGAATCTATTTTATTAAGTAATATGTGGCGTTCGTTAGCGCAACTAAATGATCGTAATGATGATCGTGCCTTAATTGAAATTTATCATGACACCCAAAGTGATTTAGCTGAAGTACACAACCAGTTTTCGATGGGATTATTAAATTTAACCCAACGCGCTTGGGCTGAACAAATTAATTTACGTGTTTGTTATGAATTAAATCAATTAATGGATGGTAAAAATCGTTTTCATCGCCCAATAATGGATGATTTAACAGAAAAACTTGCTGATAAATTTTTTGTTAATTTTTCTTTGTTTCAATCACTACCCGATGCATGGGGAATTGATCAGGTTTTTCCTGTTTTACCCTTAAGTAACTTAGAAAAATCACATGAAAAACGAGCGGTATTATTAGATATTACTTGTGATTCCGATGGCACTATTGACCATTATGTTGACGGACAGGGTATTGAAAGCACATTACCGGTACCAGCATGGACAGAAGATGAGCCTTATTTACTTGGCTTTTTCTTAGTGGGTGCTTATCAAGAAATTTTGGGTGATATGCATAATTTATTCGGTGATACTCACAGTGCGGTAGTATTCATCAATGACGACGGTGAAGCAGAAATCACTGAAATTAATGAAGGCGATACGGTAGAAGATATGCTGAATTATGTACATTTAGATGCCGAATTATTTAAAAAAACCTATGCCGAGCTTATCGATGCTAGATTATCAAAAAGCGAAGGTGAAGAAATTTTTAAAGAGTTAGTTGATGGCTTACAAGGCTACACCTACCTTGAAGATTTGTAGAGATTAAGCACAATGAAAAATATTTTCAATCAAGTTGATGAGTCAATTTACTCAAATGCAATGACGTTCTTACGTCAGCCTTTAGTGCAAAATCCCATTGAGTCGGCTGCTGATATTGTTGTTTTAGGCTTACCCTATGACATGGCTACCACCGGGCGCTCAGGCGCTCGAATGGGCCCCACTGCGATTAGGCAAGCTTCAATAAATTTGGCTTGGGAAGGTAAGCGATTTCCTTGGCCTTTTAGCTTATTAAAACACTGTAAAATTATTGATGCTGGCGACTTGGTTTTTTCTCCTGGAGACTCTGCACATTTTTGTACGCAAGTTGAAACGGCGGTAGGTCAGTTACTTGATGCAGACAAAACCATTTTATCGCTAGGCGGCGATCATTTTGTTACGTTGCCGATACTGCGTGCTTATGCCAAAAAATTTGGCACTATGGCACTGATACATTTCGATGCGCATACTGATACTTATAGCAATGGTAGTTGTTATGACCATGGCACTATGTTTTATCATGCGCCTAAAGAAAATCTCATAGATAAAGATAAATCTATCCAGGTCGGTATTCGCACCAATTACAAAGAGCAAGACCATGGTTTTTCTGTCATTAATGCCATGCAAGCTAATGATATGAGTGTCAGTGAGATCACTGCATTAATTAAAGCTAGAGTTGGCGATACACCAACTTACTTAACCTTTGATATTGATTGTTTAGATCCCGCCTTTGCTCCTGGTACAGGCACGCCAGTATGTGGTGGTTTAACCACAGATAAAGTGTTGAAGATATTGAGAGGTTTAGTGGGTATTAATCTGATTGGCATGGACGTAGTGGAAGTCGCTCCTTCTTATGATCACAGTGAAGTTACTGCATTAGCCGCTGCAACAATAGCGTTAGAATTGGCACATATTTGGACAGCTAAGCATAAGCTTGTATAACAAAGCAGGTCAGTTATTTTTACTCAATAACTGACCTGCTGACTAACTTAAAACCCACATTAAAAAAGTAAATGTTAACAATAAAAATTGGCGAGTTAACTCGCCAAACTTTTCAACTCTTGAACAAGAAACAAAACAATCTCAATACCAATTAACACGATAATAATCCATTCTAAAAATGATGAATGTTGATGCTTTTGTTCAGCCGCTAACATTTCAAATAGTTCATGAATGGTCGAGAGCTTTTTAGATAATAATTCCACGCGTTGATGAATATCCATATAACGCGCCATACGTTCGTAAGTCGCTTCATATTCAGGGTATTCCCAAATAAAATCTGGGGTATCAAGTAATCCATAATGTAAAATAATATCGCTTTTAGTACTCAGTAGCGTACCTCTAATTTTAGCGATTTCTTTTTGGCTAATTGATATTTTACCTAATTTAGCCAATTCTTCAGGAATATGAGAATAATCCATTATTTTATTTTGCGCTTGAAGTTCAAATTCCATCAACTTGTTAGATTGCGCTAACGCATGGCTTATCGCCAGACGTGTCAACGGATCGTTATCAGGTAGTACTATGGTATCTTTTTTAATGATCAGTTCATTAGAAAAAGTAAAGCGTAAATGTTCTTCAATATTTTCAATGTAAGGGGTGTTATCACTCTTAAGTCGGTTGATTAATGCTTGACGTTCACCTGCGGCTACCGCCCAAAAAACCACTACACCGTAGTCAAATATCCAATACTCTCCCGTTGCCACGATTATTTGTACAGCGTCTTTATAACGAGTACCGCCTTCAAAAAAGCGTTTATCTATATTCGATTTTTCTGATAAAAAATTATCGCCAAAATTATAAACTGATAATTTATCGTCGCTAAAAATGACTTCATTACCTGCCATTAAGTTACTCATGATTGCTCTTATAAGTGGTTGTCTGATTTTTATTCGATTTAAAATGCATTAAAAAATTTAGTCATTAGTGATCAACAAAAAAGTTTTATTGATGAACACTAACTAAATTTGCTAGATTCTGCGCCATTAATAGAAATACTCAATATCAATTTTTTAATCAGTCTGATAAAAAAATTGATATCGTTTAGTTGTTTACCGGCGCATATAATGGCGATAAAATTTGCTCTATTTGAGTTAATATTTTTAGCTTTAAAAATAAAATAGGACTTAAACTAAGCGGAAGACACAAGCGAAATGAATATCTGCTGGGAGTTTTGCAAGAATGGTTAAAAGATGTAGTGATTTTTTAATTTGTAAAAAGAGGATGTTCTTTGTAGGTTAAATTAACAGCAACAACTTGGTTGCTACTGCACGTTATAATAAATTAAATGTCAGCGTTTACTTGCAGCGAAAGTAACTAGAAAAAGTATTAGTCTTTAATTTATTTAAGCCTTCCTCTAGTGCCTCTGATTTCATTTTTGCTCATTTTTTTTAAAATTTCGTTTTCAATATCAATTCCTTGCCAATGGGAAATATCTAGTACTCTTAGGATAATATCGGCAAGCTCTTCGCCAAAGGCATCACTAGGTTTTTCGTGCCGACATTCATTAATAGCCTCACCGACTTCTGATGCAACAAGGGCCAATGCTTCTAACGTTGTTTTATTATGCCAACCCATTTTTTCTACCCAAAGATAGTTCTTCTCTGCTATTTCGTTAATCTTCATTTTTTTCACTTATTTTTTTTAATTTGTCTTTTATCGTACATATTTAGTACTTACAGTTGCCAACTCGCATCTGGGCGCCAATTGTTGACCCATGCTGGCACATCATGCGCTGGCATAGGTTTGGCTATGCCATAACCTTGTGCCAAATTACAGCCTAGTTGCAACAGCGCCTTACCATGTTCAATCGTTTCAACACCTTCAGCAATAACTTCACGTTTGAATGATTTAGCCAAGGCGATAACACCTTCAACAATGGCAAAATCATCGGTATCGATCAGCATATCTCGAACAAAGCTTTGATCTATCTTAATTAAGTTTGCGGGTAACCGTCTCAAGTAAGTTAAGGAGGAATACCCCGTGCCAAAATCATCTAAGGCAAAGCTTACGCCTAATGCGATACACTCCAGCATGGTTGTTGAGACATGATGAACATCATCTAAGGCACTAGTTTCCAGTACCTCTAGTTCTAAATAACAAGGTTTAACATTAGGGTGCGCTGCTAGTAAAGTTGTTAATCGCTGAGTAAAGTCAGGCTGTTGTAATTGAACCGCGGCAATATTTACGCTAATGCTAACTGGAAGGTCGAGACCCAATTTTTGCCATTGGCTTATTTGTGTTAGTGCGTTATCAATAACCCATTCGCCCATTTCGATACTCATCGGATTATTTTCAATAATAGGCAAAAAGTCGAGGGGATTTAATAACCCTCTGTAGGGATGTTGCCAGCGGATAAGGGCTTCAACACCAATAACTTTGCCTGTTTTCATATTAACCTTGGGCTGATAATAAAGCACAAATTGCTGGTTATCGAGTGCACTGCGAATGGCCTCAAGGCTTTCCTGTTGTGTTTTAACCGCATCATCTTGCGCAGTATCAAATAAGTGATAACGATTTTTACCTGATTCTTTAGCCACATACATGGCTTGGTCAGCATGGCGCATAAGTTGGTCAGCATCAACGCTGTCTTGTGGATAAAGTGTTACACCGATACTGGTTGATACATTTAACACGACGTTACTAAGGGTCACTGGCTCAGATGCGGCTAATAACAAGCGATCTAATATCGGCTCACAGTCTTCAACCTTTGTTAAATTAGTTAATACCGCGACAAATTCATCACCACCGATACGGGCTAAAGTATCACCTTCGCGAAGTGCCGCTTTCATTCGTATGGAAATTTCAACCAGCAGTTCATCACCCACATCATGGCCATGCTCATCATTAACAAGTTTAAAGCCATCTAAATCTAAAAAGACCACGGCGAGTGTTTGCATATTACGGCTACACTGCAACATAGATTGAGATAATCGGTCAGCCAGTAGCACCCGATTCGGTAAGTTAGTCAGTACGTCATAATGGGCAATATGCTCTAACTGAGTTTGATGTTCTTTCATTGGAGTGATGTCAGTAAATAAGCCAACATAGTTACTTATTTGACCATGAACATCTTTAACTGAACTAATATTAAGCATTTCAGCATGAATTTCACCGTTTTTACGACTGTTCCATATTTCACCAGACCACGCCCCTTTACTCTGCAGCACTTGCAAAATCTCGCTATAAAACTCGGCAGGGTGTATTCCTGATTGTAAAAAATTAGGCTTCTGTCCAATCGCCTCAACAGCGCTATAACCAGTTGAAGTGACAAAGGTATTATTGACATTAATAATGGTCCCTTTGGCGTCGGTTATCATGATGCCTTCACCGGCATGAGTAAAAACACTGGCAGCGAGTTTTAATTCTTCTTCGGCTAGTTTTCGTTTGGTAATATCATTAATGACACCGACGATAAAATAGTCACCTTTACCATCTATGAAGCGATTCTTTCTAGTTAATATAACTCTAGTTTCTGAGCCATTAATCGTCAGGGTTTCTTCACTTAAAATCGCTTCCCCTTTATCCAGTACTAACCTATCAATTGCTAAAAAATGATCACGCTCGCTTGGAGGAACTGTTTCAGCGAGTGTTTTTCCGATGATTTCGTTTCTAGTTAAGTTAAAAACCTGGCAAAAAGCATCGTTAACGAGTAACAATCGACATTCATTATCCTTTACGAATATAGGATCGTCGTGATTATTAAAAACCACATCGAGATACATCTCTATATCATGGGAATTTACTTCGAATTGATCTAACGCTGTAGTATTTTGATCCTGTTCAAACACCATTTAACATAGTTCCTTGTTGGACAATTCAAGCAAAAGGTATTCAATAACACTACCGGAAGTTGCAAGTAATACACTTTACTATACGTTTATTTTATATCGATATTGGAGACTTCGCCTGCCCAAATATTGCACTTGAGACTCTTTAGGCAACCTTGATTGTTTCAAGGCAAAGTGTTTTAAATATAAGGTTAGGCTAAAGGGATGTCAAGTGCGCAGATACTCGCCAGTTTATTGACTGGCCAGCGGGCGATCCCTTAGAAAAGTAAAATTGTTTTATTAAAATATAATTATTTTAATAAAACAGAGCGTAATTCGAGCTATTTTTCTGCGAACGAGGTTAAGTGCTTAGTGACCTTAGTGACCTTAGTGACCTTAGTGTACAGGTCTATCTTGAACAATAATAAAAATCACAACCTGCTGACTAACTGTGATCCTTATGTTGCCACTCTATTTAAAGCAAATAGCTATTTTATTAGCTTTGCTTGCTCTTGATAATGTTTAAGTATCGGTAGCCAATAGCCAAAGCCCCACAGCATGGTTTGTAGAAAATTCATTTCTGACTTACTGTGATTTTTAAAATTAGCTTTCATCGCAAAAAACTCAATAAAGTGCACTAAAAGAACAATAATAGCTAAGGCTAACAGATAAAATTGATATTCTGTAGGTAAAGGTGATATCGAGAATAGACCTAGCAAGGCTAATATCCATAAAACGGTAAGTGACATTTTAAGCATAATTATAATGGTACTGAGCATTTTTTTCTCCTCATTAATTGACTAACATCATCTCTGCCGCTTTTTCTGCGATAGCCATGGTCGGTGCGTTTGTATTACCACTGATAAGTGTTGGCATAATAGAAGCATCAATAACCCTGAGATTAGTAATACCGTGGACTTTCAATTTATTATCAACCACAGCCATTTCATCGTTACCCATTTTACAGGTACCCACTGGATGATAAACTAAACCTAAGCGTTCTTTGGTTTTAGCAAAAATTTGTTCATCACTTTCAAACGCATTTCCTGGATGCATTTCATTATCATAATGCTCAGCTAATGCCGGTGCGCTTAATATTTTGCGCAATTGACGCATACCATTAATGAGCACCGCTTTGTCCTTTCCATTAACATCAGAAAAAAAGTTAAAATCTATCTCTGGCGCATCTTGATAGTTGGCTGACAATAACGATACGGTTCCGGTACTTTCTGGGCGCAAAATACAAACATGACATGAAAAGCCATGTTGTGATAACAGCTTCAAGTCTCTGCCATTATCATCAAATAACAAAGGCAGCATATGTAATTGAATATCAGGTCTATCTTCATTGTCATTCGATTTAATAAAGCCCCCCGCTTCTAGAATACTATTAGCAAGTTTACCTTTTTTACTGGTGATATATTTAAGGGTATCTGGCAGCATTTTTAGCAAACCGGTAACTGACAGTGTAAAACCGTCTGTTTTTTTGCTTTTAACTAATATGCAGGCGTCGACATGCTCTCGTAAGTTTTTGCCAACACCTTTCAATTCATGCAAACACGCTATGCCATGCTGGTCGAGTTCATTTTTATCACCAATGCCTGATAACATTAATAACTGTGGTGAAGCGATACTACCGCCACTTAACAGCACTTCTTTTTTAGCCGTTAATATACTTTTTGTACCTTCAATATAAACCTCAACACCATAGGCTTCTTTATCTTTTAGGAGCACTTTGCTTACCTGTGCACCAGTGAACACGCTAAGGTTAGGCCGAGACATCACCGGCAGTAAATACGCATGGGCGGCAGAGCATCGTTTACCTTCTTTTATGGTGCACTGGTAATAACCAACACCTTCTTGGTCAGCACCATTGAAGTCATCAGTCACTTTAAAACCAGCCTGTTGGCTTGCTGTAATATAACGCTTACTAATGTCATAAAGAACAGGCCGTGAGGTAACCTGTAATGGTCCTTTACTACCATGAAACTCACTTTCGCCAAGACTATTGGTTTCCGACTTTTTAAAATAAGGCAAGATATCACTAAATGCCCAACCCTCATTACCGAGTGCTGCCCAATGATCATAGTCTTGTTTTTGTCCACGTATATAAAGCATGGCATTGGTCGCTGAACTGCCGCCTAAGCCTTTGCCACGCGGCACAAAAAGTGGTTTGCCATGACGAATATCATTTTTAGCTTTAGCATTAAAGCTCCAATTGAATTTTTTCAAAAACATAAAAGCTGAAAATGCTCCTGGCGTATTGACTAACATACTATTGTTATCGGTACCGGCTTCTAATAAACAGACGGTGAACTTACCATTCTCAGTTAATCGGTTCGCTAACACACAACCTGCTGAGCCTCCGCCAACAATAATATAGTCAAATTCATTACCGATATTTTTTTTAATATTCATAATAAAACGCTCTTAATTTATTTTATGCTATTACGGAGTAGCAATGTTGAACCAGAAAGGAAAATCATCCATCATCATCAGCAACTGACCAAATACCTTGCCATTACCATCGAGCTTCATCTTGCCTGATTTAACCAGTTGCCCAAATGATTGTTGTTTTAACAACAAAAGATTTAAATCTTTGCGATTAATCGTGACGGTTAAATCTGCCTGTGCTGCTTGAATATTTTCAATATTATTTAAATGTGCATTGCTCAGCTCAACTAAGAATTTTTCATTACGGTCTGGGAAGACAAAATTAATTTTAAAGTGGTGCGCCAATGCTTTATCGGTGTTTAGACGCACCCCCAAAAAATCAAAAATTAATTCACTGCTCATCGATTTGATCATATCAGGGCCAGCTTTAGTGGCTTTTGCTGCTTTAGGTATGCCGTGGCGCAGTTCAAAAGCAGCAGCTAAATAACTATTACGCCAACCGGCATTCTCAGCTTGATAACCCAATTGCTCTAAGGTGTCAGCTTGAAGATACTTTGCTTGTTCATTTTCTGGTTGAGCAAAAATCAAATGATTAAGCAACTCAGCCACCCAGCGATATTCACCGTTATTAAAGGCTATATTTGCTTGAGATAACACCTGTTGTGCGCCGCCCATTAATTCAATATATTTGCCTGAAGACTCTGCTGGACTCAATTTATTAAGGTTGGCGGGATTTGCATCATAAAAGCCTAAGTATTTATTAATAATACCTCTAACATTATGAGAGTAAGAACCATGGTAACCGCGGTTATACCATTGATGCGCTAAGACATCAGGAACCGCTAGTTGGTTGTGTATCTCATTAATGGTGACACCCTTATTAGCAAGATTTAAGGTTTTATCATGTAAGTATCCATACATATCACGCTGTTTTTTTAAGACTTTAATAATGTATTCTTTACCCCACCTTGGCCAAGAATGCGAAGCAAACATTACCTCACTGTCATGAGCGAAACGGTATATCACTTTATTGATAAACTTACTCCACGCCTGTGAGTCACGTACTTCAGCACCACGTAAGGTATAAATATTATGTAATGTTCCAGTGACATTTTCAGCTAACCAAAGGGTTTTAAACTGTGGGAAATAAGTATTCATTTCTGCTGGTGATTCTGTGCCTGGAGTGTTTTGCATGACCATTTCAATGCCATCAATAATCAGGGTTTCTTCATCAGCCAATATTTCTCTACTCGGTGCAATTAAATCGATATAACCTGTCGATAGCCCTTTACCAATCGCAGCGTCGACTTGGCCTTTAGCCCCTTTAGCAAGTGCATTACCATATTGATAAGTAGCACGGCGTGTCATCGCATTACCCGCTAATATATTCTCTTTAATCGCGTGTTCCATAAAACCACGTGGGGCGATAATTTGCACTTCCCCTGAATCAACTTGCGCTTGACTAACAACGCCTTTAATACCACCAAAGTGATCGGCATGGGCGTGACTGTATATAACCGCCTTTACCGGAAATTTTCCAAGCTCTGCTGTTACTAGTTTAAAGGCCGCTTTAGAAGTCGCCGCAGTAAGTAAGGGATCAAAAATAATCCAACCACTGTCACCTTTAATAAAGGTAATATTGGCAAGATCATAACCTCTAACCTGATAAATCCGCTCAGTGACTTGATATAAGCCATAAGTCATATTTAGTTTAGCTTGGCGTAGCAAACTGGGATTAACGGTATCGATATTATTATCATCAAGTAAAAATTTATAATTACCTAGCTCCCAAACAACATTGCCCTGCTCATCTTTGATGAGTAATTTTTCTGGCCGTTTTATTAAACCTTTTTCAGCTAAAGAAAAATCAAGTTTATCGCTAAAAGGTAGGCTTTCTAGTAATTCATTTTGGAGAGCCAGAGTATATTTACTGGCAGGTTTTAACGCAGTATCGGCATGAGCAGAACCTATCGAAATGAACAGCAGGCAATATAAAAGTCCAAAAAATGAAAGGCCTTGCTTTAACATGATTTTTCTCCCTTAATATTTTACTAAAAAGCTGATTAATATTGACTAACATTGATGAAAAATAATGCATTAAAAATATTAACCAGCTAGCTTAATTTTACATAAATTAACGACCTAAACGTCTTAATGCTGAAGTAGAAAAGTCTTTTCTTTTAACTTTTTCTCCCCAAACCATAAAGGTTGGCTCTTCATTACTTAAACCGGTAACTAAGTATCGTCCAGAGTTTAAGTCATGTAAGGTTTCAGCAACCATCCACGGTGTATCAACATCATAAAATTGAATGTTATGTGCTTCTGATAATTTCCATAACTCGCCGCGGCCATCATATTGATCAATAACAGATGCGCCCCAAGTATCTTCATCAATAAAGAAAGTACGTTTTGCATAAATATGTCTAGCACCTTCTTTTAATGTTGCCTCTACTTGCCAAACACGGTGTAATTCATATCTTAAGTGCGCAGCATTAAGGTGACCTTTTTCTATAATGTCTTCATATTTAGCTGTCGTATCAAGTAAATTATAAGAGTTATATGGAATATAAAGCTCTTTTTTACCAATTAATTTCCAGTTGTAACGATCTGGCGCACCATTGTACATATCGTAGTTATCGGTCGCTCTTAAGCCGTCCGTTCCAGCACCCGGTCCATCATAGGCCACATTAGGTGCACGACGAACACGACGTTGACCTGCGTTATAAACCCAAGCTTTACGGGCTTCTTTAACTTGATCGATCGTTTCATGAACCAATAATGCTGTGCCAGTTAAGCGCGATGGTGCGGTAATTTGTTGTAAGTAATAAAACAAAATATTGGCATCTTTTTTATCATCACGTCCCCCTTGTAAAAACTCTGGCCACACTAATTGATCATTCATTTTAACCGGTACAAATGAACCATTAGCTTGCACTGGAATAGTGGTTAAGAAACGTTTAGCCGTGCCGCCACGATAACGGGTTATATGATTCCAAATAACCTCTGAACCATTTTCAGCAAGCGGAAACGGGATCGTAGTTTTAAAATTAGCGATACCATTACCTGACTGCACTAATTCAGCGGTAGTGGCATTTTTCTTAACGATGTCGTAAAGCTCATTTGAGTAAGCTGCAGTTCTTCTTGTTTTATAAATAGGCATTTTATAGTCTGCATATTTTTCAAACATATTGATTTGACCGGCACTTAAATTAGCTTGGTAATCGCTAAAGTTAGCACTCGTAATTTCAAACAAAACCTTATCTTCAGTAAACGGGTTAGCCGGACGGCCTGAATCTGCACTTTTTGTGGTATTTTTACTGGTCAGCCCTCCGGTCCATGCGGGAATCGTTCCAGCAGCATTTGCCGCCATTTCAGCACCTAAAGGTGTTAAATTTTTACCTAATTGTTCTGCTTTTTCTGAAGTTACTTTTGCAAAGACAGCGCTGGTCGCTAGTGATAACATCAGTAAACTTGCTGTTGTAATATATTTTTTCATCATAATTCTCTTAATGTTTTGTAATATAATTAATATGAAATGCCAAATGACAGCGAGACGAGATCTTTATCTTCTAAATTACTGTGACTACCACCTGAATAGTTGTTGTAACCTAACGTCATGGTATATTTTTGTTGATAGGAAGCTTCTAAAGAAAAGCCTAAGTTTTTACGACCTTCATGAAATTGTTGGCCTGGGTCTGGCGAATATCCACTAACATCATGAGCCCAAAAAACGCTAGGTTTTAATGATATACCGGCATAAACATCGCTATAATTAAATATCGCTTTCATTCGATAGCCCCACGCATTGTCACTGACAAAACCATCTGATTGACAATCCCCTGATAAGGCACCGGCAGCCACTAAGTTAGTGCAGTTAAAGCCACCACCAGCATCAAAGTCACCTAAACCAAACACTGAATTACGCCCATAATGTTGGTCTGAGTCTTCAACACCATCGGTTAAAATAACCCCCACTTCGGCTATAACGGTAATGCGAGAAGCACCTAAGGTATTTTCAAAAAATTGAATAGCCGTCATTTGTAATTGGGTAACATCAAATTCATCCCAACCTTTTACTTGTTCACCATAACCAACAGCGGTAACTCTTGGGCTAAAGCGTAAAACAGGTGATTCAGATAACGCGCCATTTAATATTTCAGGACCACTGATTTGAATAGGGGTATCGGGCTTATAAGAAACTTCGCCTGATAAAGCCACACCGGCAATATTTGTGGCAAAGCTGGCTCCAAAAAACTTTAAATCTTCAGGAAATTCAATGTTGTAACCAGGATTGAGTGCGGCTAAAGCCCCCCCTGTTGGATCTAATGCTTTAGGAACAAAAACGGGTGTTGGACTTCCCGTTGCTAAAGGGACACTGGTACGAATAGCGTTGATTAAAGGAACACGAGAATGAATATTCATATAATAAAAACCAAACTCGGTGTCATTTAGTTCTTCTGCATAATAACGCGCAGCAACACCATATTGACCACCGTCATCGGGCTCTACATCAGCTTGTCGCTCTGCAGCAAAACCTGCTGACAAACCCGCTTGATCTCCAAAGGGACCAATAGAAACGAAGTTACAGCCACTTGCCGCAAAGTCTGCGCCAGAGAAATAAGTACCACAGCCATCAATTTGGGTTTTTTCCCATTCATATTGATAAAAGGCTTCGATACTTAATTTTTCTGTTAAACCTAAATTACCGTAAAGCATACCAACCGGTAAAATACCTTCTTTTAAGGTTGCTCCCGGGCGACGTAATGCCGGAACATCAAAAGGGTTAGATGAGTTCATTCCCCCTTGAATAAAGGTACTTTCACCCCAGCTTACCACTTGGCGACCTAGACGAATATCGAGCGGAGACTCACCCAAATCAAATGAGCCATAGATATAAGCATCAAGTAAAGTGATCCCTGAAAATTTAGTATTATTTTCAAAGCCATCATCACTAAGCGGGGTATTTGGCGTGAAACCATTATTAGAATTACCATGAAGAACGTCGCCGTCTTTAAGCGCATAATCATACCAATATTTCACACGTACAAAAGCGCCGAAATCACCTTGGCTTAGTTGAAGATCATGTACACCTTTAATTATTTTTGAATACGCATCATGCTTGGCGTAATTTAAATTGCCATCATCGGTGGTCGATGTAAAACCAGTACCACCATTAGTTTTACCAATAAAACGAGGGTCGGCATCCCCTAACCTCCAACTTGCACCAATATCTAGTTGAGAGTTTATTTGCAGTAGAATGTCATTGTCTTCACCAAAATTAAAGTCTGCGGCGTGCGAAGATGATGCACCCAGCGCCATAGCAACAACCAGAGCTATTGGTTTGATTTTACAGTTATTATTTAGCATATTATTCGCCTGTTATTATCGTTGTAATAGGTAATGTAATATTTCTTCCCTGATCACATTACGCCAATCAATAGATTAATATTTCGCTAAATGTGCCAACCTATTGTCATTTCGTGCAAAACCCGTACAGTGGTACAACTTCAAAAGGTTAGGCAACGCAATGCAAGATTATTATTCAACATTAACCGGCTGGATGATCCCTATATCAAGGGCTATGGAGGCACATGGCATTGATGCAATAAAGGCATTAGAAGAATGTAATATTTCTTTGGACGCCGTAAGTGATCAAGAATCTCGTATTGCTGCAGAGAAATTCTCTTTACTCATTGAGCACTGTAATAAGAAACTAGCTCGTCATGATTTTTCTGTTTTAATTGCAGAGCAATTTCACCCAGGAATATTTCATGCTCTGGGTTATGCCATGATGTCTTCAAACACTTTACACGATGCATTAGAGCGTATAGCTCATTACAAGCGAGTCGTTTCGAACTCTTGTCAACTGATTAACCACGAGATTAATGAACAATTAGTCTTTGAAATGAACATATTTACGTATGAATCAACCAACAGGCCTGTATTGTCACAAGAGATCGTTGAGACATTTTTAGCAACTATCGTCCGGTTTTCTCGGGAGCTTGTCACGTTAGACTTTGCTCCTGAAAAGGTCTGTTTTGCCTACTCAAAGCCGAACTATAATTTATCTTATCTAGATGATTTTTTTAATTGTAAGGTAGAATTTGATAGCCATCACACTGCCATTGTCTTTAATCTTAAACAAACAAAAGAAAAATTAATGTGTGGTAATCCATTAATAACCCATAGTCATGAGAAAATGCTTGATGAGTTTATGGCAAGAGTTGATAAGAGTGATTTAAGTCATGTCATTAAAAATAAAATTTTTGAATTATTGCCCCTTGGTGCGCCATCACAAACTGAAATAGCCGAATATCTAGGGATGAGCTTACGCAATTTACAGCGCAAGTTACATGACCAAGGCACAAGTTATAAAGAAATATTAGAGAGTACTCGCAAAAAATTAGCCATGAATTACATTGTTCAAAAACATTTAAGTCTCAGTGAGATTGGCTATTTGGTTGGTTTTTCAAGTGTTGGCAACTTTAATCGCGCTTTTAAACGATGGACAAATCAAACACCTGGTGATTACCGACACAACAAAACATAATAAAGGCGTATTTACCCCCCTTCATCGCCTTTAAATTAATAACAAAACGTCACGTGTTGCAAAGATAATCATTTGGCACGTTTAACACCTCTCAAGTCAGCGTTGTTCATTAATACTAATAAGCATAACTTTTTACTTATTAGGTTTTCTATGCGCACACCTTATATTGCCTTTAGCATAACAAGTGTAATGCTTGTTACTTTACTTGGTTCATTACTTACTCTGGCTCAAGCAAAAAACTCCGCAGACTTATTGGCATTACCCGCCCAAAAAAGCGCTTTGGCAAGTCAAAGTGTACTTATGGCAATGACGCCAAACAATGGCAGTGTGCTGGTGGTTGGAGAACGAGGCCATATTATTAATTGGCAAAATAGCAATAACTGGCAACAGCAACAGTCTCCTGTCAGTGTTGCTATTACTGGGGTAACAATATTATCTGACGGCAGTAAAATAGCCGTTGGGCATGATGGTGTTATTCTCAAAGCAAATAGCGATAGCACAACTTGGCACAAAGTATTTACCGGTGTTGAATTAATCAAACTTAAAATAGAACAGGTAAAGCAACAATATCAAGACTTACAACAGCTGATAAAGCAAACGCAAGATGAAGATGAACTAGAGGAATTAACCTACCAGCTAGAAGATTTGGCCTTTGCGATTGAAGATAATCAGTTAGAATTAATATCAGGGCCAAATAAACCGCTGCTTTCTGTTACTCACACCTCAAATGATACCTTATTTGCCTGTGGCGCCTACGGTACCCTCCTCACGAGTACAGACAAAGGAGAAACGTGGCAGTTAATCAATAATCAACTTGATAATCCTGACAATTATCACCTTAATGCGGTGATAGCTACAGTAGATGATGAACTCTATCTTGTCGGTGAAAATGGCTTAGGTTTTAAATCTCATGATGTAGGACAAACTTGGTCAGTAATGACACTCCCCTATTCTGGTAGCTTATTTGGCATTATCGCTAACACCAATAATGTTGATAAAAGAGCCGCTAACGGTAGCCATTTCATTGATAACAAAACACAACTTGTCGCTTTTGGCTTGCAAGGAAACTTGATGATCTCCCTTGATGGTGGCACGTATTGGCAGCATGAAAAATTACCTAATGGTATCAGTTTACTTGGCGGTAACTTCTCTAAGCAGGGCAACGCTTACTTAGTGGGACATGGCGGTTTAATTGTCAGTTTCTCGCCTGAAAACCTAGCGTTATTAAACATTAAAAAGCACCCTTCAGGCGCCGCATTCTCTAGTATTTTAGTTAAAGAAAACTCATTAATTCTTGCTGGCCAATTCGGCATTACCCAATGGCCAATTAAGGAATAGGGAAAAACTTATGTCTACTGATAAATCGACACATACACCGAGCAAATTAGCACAAAAAATAGAGCAATTTATTTTTAGTCATCGTGCACTATTGATGACGATAATCGTTATTTGTATCACCCTGTTAACCCTACAAGCAACTAAAGTTAAACCTGAAGCTAGTTTCACTAAAATGATCCCCGGCTCGCACACCTATGTTAATAATTTTTTAACCTACAAAAAAGAACTCGCTGATTTAGGTAATGTCATTCGAATTGTCGTTGAAAACAAAAAAGGGGATATTTTCAACGCTGACTTTCAAGAAACCTTAAAGCAAGTAACCGATGAAGTTTTCTATATCCCGGGGATAAGTCGAGATGGTTTAAAATCATTATGGACACCCAATGTTCGCTGGCAAGAAGTCACTGAAGAAGGTTTTGTCGGCGGTGCGGTAATTCCTGATGGCTATAATGGCACGACAAAAATGATTGAACGCGTTAAAGCTAACGTTTTTAAGTCGGGACAAATTGGCGTACTGGTCGCTAATGACTTTCAATCCGCTATTATTTTAGCGCCATTACAAGACATTAATCCTGAAACAGGCTTACCACTCGACTACCGAGAGTTATCAAGCGTTTTAGAAGAGAAGATAAGAGACAAATACAGCAGTGACGATGTCACGATACGCATTGTTGGCTTTGCAAAAGTTGTTGGTGATTTAATCGATGGCGCCTTACAAGTTGTTGCTTTTTTTGTCTTAGCCGTTGTTATTACTTTTGTACTACTTTGGCTGTATTCGCGTTGTTTACGTAGCACAATATCAGTGTTGGTATTTTCAATTTTTGCCGTATTTTGTCAATTAGGTATTTTAAATTTACTGGGCTTTGGCATTAATCCTTATTCTATGTTGGTGCCTTTTTTAGTGTTTGCTATTGGTGTCAGTCATGGTGTTCAAATTATTAATTCGATTATTCATCATAGCGTAACCGGCGCAGATAAAATTGACGCTGCCAAGCTTGCTTTTCGCTCACTCTATATTGCTGGCATTACCGCTTTAGTCAGTGATGCTATCGGTTTTACCACTTTAATGGTCATTGACATAGAGGTAATACGAGAGTTAGCCATCGCCGCTAGTATTGGTGTTGCAATCATTATTGTTACTAATTTAATCGCCTTACCAATATTAATGAGTTATATCGGTGTTTCTCCAGCGGGTCTTAAATATGCACAAAAGTCAGCTCATAACACAGGTATAGTCGAAAGCTTATTTAAAAACTTTGCTAAGCCTCCACTAGCAAAAGTAGCTTTAGCTGTTGGTCTTGGCTGCTTAATCCTTGGTTTGTATTTTTCACAATCAATGAAAATTGGTGATTTAGATGCAGGCGCTCCAGAGTTAAGACCTGACTCTCGTTATAACCTTGATAACGCTTATATTGTTGATAATTACAGCACCAGCACAGACTTATTTGTCATTATGGTCAAAACAGAGGTCGAGCAGTGTGCTCAATATCAAACCTTGGTTTGGGTCGATCAATTCCAATGGCAATTACGCAATGTTGCGGGTGTTCAGGCGGTTAAGTCTGTCGCCGATGTTTCAAAATTTGGCCTGTTTGGCATGAATGAAGGTTCTTTAAAATGGTATGGCTTAAACCGTAATCAATTAATGACCAATGCTTCATTGTCTAAAACACCACAAGGGTTGATGAATAAAGACTGCTCTATGGTGCCCGTGCTGGTTTTTCTCAAAGATCATAAAGCACAAACCCTAGATAATGTCGTTAAAGCAGTAGAAAAGTTTAATCAAGAAAATCAAATTGACGGTATAGAATTTTTAATGGCAGCAGGCAATGCAGGCATAGAGTCAGCCACCAATATGGTTATCGAAGAAGCACAAACTGAAATGCTCGTTTGGGTTTATGCCATTGTTATTATTATCTGTTTAATTACCTTTAGAAGTGGTCGCATTGTAATTTGTATCATTACTCCACTGATATTAACTAGCATTATGAGCCAAGGTTTAATGGGCGTATTAGGCATTGGCGTAAAAGTAGCCACTTTACCCGTTATTGCTTTAGGTGTCGGTATCGGTGTTGATTATGGCATTTATATCTTTAGTAAAGTTAAAGAAGCGCTAGGCCAAGGTAAGTCATTATACATGACCTATCGCTACGCATTAAATCAAACCGGTAAAGCCGTTGCCTTTACGGGGATAACCTTAGCTATTGGTGTTGCTACTTGGGTTTTTTCACCAATAAAATTTCAAGCAGATATGGGTATATTACTAACCTTTATGTTTATTTTTAACATGTTAGGCGCCCTAACGCTGATCCCTGCCATTGCATGGCTGCTCAATATAGGCTCTCACAGGAGTAAGAAATAATGACAACAATAACAACACAACTAGCACTTGATGATACCTTTTTACAGCAAAAGCAATATTTTGCTAACAACACTTACCCAAGCTATGACAAGCGTATTAGTGACTTAAAAAAATTGAAAGCCTTAATGATAAATAATCAACAAGCCTTTATTGATGCTATGAGTGATGATTTTGGTCATCGCAGTACCGAAGATACAAAAATTGGGGATATTCTCACCACTGTCATGGGTATTAATTACAGCATTAAACACCTAAAGAAATGGATGAAACCTGAAAAAAAGCATATCGGTATATTATTTCAACCGGCAAAGGGTGAAGTGGTTTATCAACCTAAAGGTGTTATTGGTATCATAGCGCCATGGAATTATCCGGTTTTTCTAGCTTTTGGACCATTAACTGCTGCCTTGGCTGCAGGTGATACCGCTATGATAAAAATGAGTGAATACACCCCAAAAACGAATCACTTATTAGCAAAGCTGATTACCGAAACCTTTCCTGTTGAACAAGTCGCCATTGTTTGTGGCGAAGCTGCCATGGCGGCGGCATTTTCAACGTTAGTTTTTGATCATTTATTTTTCACTGGCTCTACCGCCGTTGGTAAATTAGTGATGAAAGCCGCGGCTGAAAATTTAGTCCCGGTCACCTTAGAGTTAGGTGGCAAATCACCAACTATTATTGATGACGACATAGATATAAAAACCGCTGTTAGTCGATTAATTCTTGGAAAAACCCTTAATTCTGGACAAACCTGTGTCGCCCCCGATTATGTCTTCTGCCCAGAAAATAAAGTAGCTGAATTGACCCAGGCTTTTCAAACCTACTATCAAAGTATGTACCCTAACGTTCAAGGTAATGATGACTGCACCGCTATAATTAACCCTGCCCAAAAGGCCCGCATTGATGGTTTGCTTGCTAATGCTAGCGAGCAAGGCGCCACTGTTACTTCCTTACAACCAAAAAGTAATAAGACTCAATCAAGAAAAATGCCGTTAACCTTATTAACTAATGTCAGCGACGATATGACCGTAATGCAACAAGAAATTTTTGGCCCGCTACTGCCAATAATAGCTTATAAAGACGTAAGCGAAGCGATAGACTATATTAACAGTAAGCCTCGTCCGCTTGCCTTGTATATTTGCAGTTTTAACAAGTCATTTCAGCAACAAGTTTTATTAAATACCCATGCAGGTGGCGTTTGCATTAATGATGCGGCATTCCATGTTGCTATTGATGATCTACCTTTTGGAGGCATAGGTGCATCGGGTATGGGGCAATACCATGGTAGTGAAGGTTTTAAAACTTTTTCTCATGGAAAGTCAGTATTATCGCGAGGAAAAATAAGCTTAGGCTCATTATTATTCCCACCTTTTGGTAAGAGAATTCATAAAATTTTATTTGCGTTATTTATACGCTAATTAATTTAGTTAGAATTAGTTTTACAATGTTAATCGCTTTACTTGTGTTAACTATTACTTTTTAAGCTCAAAACAACGCGTACTTAAGGAAATTACATGACTAAACCTTGGCTGATAAATTATCCAAAAAACGTCGAACAGCAAGTCGATTTAAACCGTTATGCCTCTTTATTAGAGTTATTTCACCAGACCACCACTAAATATAAGCCACAAACCGCTTTTAGTAATTTTGGCGCTGAACTCTCTTTTGAGCAAGTCGATGAACTGTCTCGCGACTTTGCCGCTTTTTTACAAAATAAATTAAACATTACTAAGGGCAAACGTGTCGCGCTGATGTGCCCAAATACTTTGGCTTTTCCAATAGCAATGTGGGGCATTATTCGTGTTGGCGGGGTGCAGGTAAATGTTAATCCTATGTACACCGCACGAGAACTTAAGCACCAACTTAATGATGCACAAGTCGACACTATTATTATATTTTCACCCTCAACAAAGATGCTCGCTGATATTATTGATACGACTGATATTAAACATGTAATTACGGTTAACTTAGACGATCTCGTCAATAAAAGCTTACCTTGTCAACCGGTTGATCAGCGGTTAACCACAACGATCCGCTTTACTGATGCCTTAATTCAAGGACAAAACCTCGCGTTGGTTGAACCGACCCTTTGCCAAGCTGATTTATTATTTTTACAGTATACCGGCGGAACTACGGGGTTATCTAAAGGCGCGATGCTTAGCCACGGCAATTTAATTGCTAATATTTTACAATTCGAAGAGTTTGCTAAAAATCATATTCATTACGGTAACGACGTTGTTATTACCGCCATCCCGATGTACCACATCTTTGCTTTAATGGCGAATACACTCAGCTACTTTTACTTTGGCGCCAAAAACGTTTTAGTGACTAATCCTCGAGATATGGCCAGTTTTGTAGATATATGGAAAAACACCGATGCAACTATGTTTACCGGGGTAAATACCTTATTTAATGGTTTATTACATACACCGGGCTTTGATCAAGTTGATTTTTCAGCATTAAAACTTTCTTTGGGCGGTGGTGCAGCAGTGCAACAAGCCGTTGCCGATAAATGGCAACAAGTTACCGGCGCTAGGCTGCATGAAGGCTATGGTTTATCTGAGACTTCACCTGTTTTGTCATTAAACTTTGGCACTGTTATTGATAACGAAACCGTCTACATACCAGGTATTGGCGTGCCATTACCTAATACAGATATTTCTATTCGAGACGATGATGGCAATATAGTATCGCAAGGCGAATCGGGTGAACTTTGTGCTAAGGGCCCACAAGTTATGCAAGGTTATTGGAACAATGCTCAAGCAAGCGACGAATGTATGACCCAAGATGGTTATTTTAAAACTGGCGATGTCGGTATACTTGACGACAAAGGTTTCTTTCATATTGTTGATCGTAAAAAAGATATGATTAATGTCTCTGGTTTTAATGTTTACCCTAACGAAATTGAAGCTGAAGTAGCTAAAATGGCTGGCATATTAGAATCAGCTTGTATTGGCGTAGACGATGATAAAACTGGCGAGGCGGTTAAACTTTTTATTGTAAAAGAAGATGAAAACATCACAGAACAAGATGTTATCAATTTCTGTCGCCAAGGACTAACGGCTTATAAAACCCCTAAACATGTCACTTTTATTAATGAAATCCCTAAATCAAGTGTCGGAAAATTATTGCGCAGAGAGCTAAGATAGAGTGATGTTCATCATCAGTTTTTAGCCACTCTCCACAATGAATAATTTTTGCTTATAACCTTGTTTGGCTATTAACAAGGTTATAAGACTTAATACCCAAATTCATCTGATAAAAAAACACTGATGATTACCATCAGTGTTTTTTATAAAACGTTAACGGTTTTTAGCCACTCACCACGATGAATTATCTTTGCTTATAACCTTGCTTGGCGATTAATCAAGCGTAAAGACTTAATACCCAAATTCATCTGATAAAAAAACGTTAACGGTTTTAGCCACTCACCACGATGAATAATCTTTGCTTATAACCTTGTTTGGCTATTAACAAGGTTATAAGGCTTAATAGCCAAATTCATCTGATAAAAAAACACTGATGATTACCATCAGTGTTTTTTATAAAACGTTAACAACCTAAATAATCATTACGCTTATTGCTTAAGGCGTCGTACTGCTAATCCCATTATACCTAAGGCAAAAATAGCTAAACTGGTCGGTTCTGGTACTTTATTCATTACGACATTATCCATTACACCATAAAGATTACTGGTACTTAACATCGAGATGCTAATTTTATCGACCATAATACCCTTCAAATTAATCGCTTCTTTAGTTGATAACTGACCATTCCATAGTGAGGTAGTCGTTTTATAGTTGTCCTCTGCTTGAAGTACGTTACCTAGCCACCCCGTCACAATGACATAGTCCCCCTGATTATAGAATGAACCAATATCAAGCTTTTCAAAAGTAAATAAGCCGTTAGTTGAGAAAAACCAATTTGATGGTTGTAATGTTGAGCCACCATCAGAAAAAGCGGTATTACCGCTATTAAACCCTGGGTCTACAATCTTAGTATCTGGCCCATTAGCACTAATATTAAAACCGTTTTCGCTACCTTGACTAAAATCACTTTCAGGGAAGCTTTCAAAATCGATAGTAATTAGTGATGCCGATGCGACATTAACTAAACAACTACACGCGAAGATAAAACTTGTGACACTGGCTGTTATAAATTTAGTTTTCATTTGATATTCCTATTTATTCCCAAAAAATAATATTAATGAGTAATGCTAAAAAAGATAATTCATCAATGTGTTGTGCTAATAAAAAAGCTAATCTGATACTGGTATATATTGTAATAATAGTGGGTAATTAAAGCCTATCCGATGCTACCCGATAGGCTTTGTTTACCCTGATACTCAGTCTATAGGTAGTTATTAAAAAAACGTGTCGCGGCTACTGCGTAATCAGCGCGGCTAACTCGTGTTTTACCGTTAAAGGTCGCCGTTATAGTAGGGACTAAATCATAAGTACCCTGTTGAACGTCAAAGCTTGCGCCTAATATTCCTAGGTCTAAGGCTAATTGTACGTAACCTTTCATTGCTTGTGGAATATCAGCTTGGTCTGCTATCGCTATACGTTGCTCGCCATAAATAGCGGTAATATCACCAGTAAAGCTTTCTGCAGTCGATTGTAAAGCTAATGACTGTACAAAAGAATAAGCTAACTCATTGCGATTAACTAAGCCTTGTGGATTAAAATAATCACCATTAGTCAACATTACTGCATGTTGATCTTGTGCACCATTTCGTAAAGCGGCACCCTTTTCACTAACCGCGTTAATAGCAGCAGTGTAAGTAGTATCTTCTGTGACATCAGCAAATATGCTTGTTGTTGCCAAATTTGATTGACGAATACCAGCACCTAAGCTTAAAAAATCAGCTAGGTCTTCACGGGTAAGGCTAATATCTGGTTGAAAACCTTCCGTATTTGCGTCGACTAATTCTTCACTGACTGCGAATTCAATAAACGCTTTAGCGGGGTGGTCAGTTAAATCATCAAGACCAAGATAACCATCAGTTTTTATAATCTTAACCGTTACGTCAATATCACCAGGTACCGCATAACCATTGGTTAATCCAGCAGGGTCAAGCGCAACACCCGAAAGACTACCAATACCGCCTGCTTTAAGTATCCATTTACCCGCTTCAGCTGGCGCTGTCACTGCAATGTTTTGACCTAAAACGGGTAAAGCAATACTTGACCCGTAACGTTTGCCCGAAGGACTAGTCAAGGTAAGGGCTACCGTATTATCATCAACATTTGCTCGAACCATCACCATAGAAGCTTCGGCATTGACGGTCAAAACAACACCTTCATTATCACCAACAGGACTAAACGGCACAGACATATCGTCTTCTGACTGTACTGAGGTTAACGCTTTAGCATTAAAATCACGGTTGATTTTAGTTGTTTTGCCAAAAGCTAAACTTTTATCGACAATTGATTGTACTGCCGCGTAGGCATTGACATAACCGGCGCCAGCTTCCCATGTTTCTCGGCCAGGCATATTGGTTGCTGTTTCTTGTAGTATTGACTTAACTTCACGCCACGTTAACTCAGGTTCAGCTTCTAACATTAAGGCAACGATACCAGCAACATGTGGCGCTGACATTGATGTACCACTCATAGAAGTATAATAAGGTACGTGATTTGCATCCATCACGTCGCTATCATCGGCAATGCTCAAGGCACTTAAGCTAGATAATGAAGCGCGGGTTGAAATAATATCAACACCCGGCGCAGTTACAGTAGGGCGGTCTTCCCACTGAAAAAGCTCGCCATCAACCGTAACTTCGCCACCCTTACCTTTAACACCACGTGAACTAAAGTCAGCTAATTTACCGTCTTTATCACCCGCTGCTACGGTAATGACCCAAGGTGCTTTTTTGAAGTTACCTGTGATTGTCGCTTCGCCACTTCCTGAGTTACCCGCAGAGAAAACGACAATAATACCCGCATCTGATAATGTTTTAGTGACAACATTGGTTGGATGGTCAGGGTTAAAGTCAGTACCTGTATCACTTGTACTACCAAAGGAGTTTGAAATAACGCGAATATTATAATCAAATTGATGCGTCTTAGCGTAATCAAAACCACCGATAGTGTCTAAAATAAATAAACCAGCACCTGAGCCATAACCAACAATTTTTGCGCCAGGAGCAACACCTTGATATTTACCACTCGACATCGCGCCATTGCCGCCAATAATACCCGCAACATGAGAACCATGACCACCAGCAATATCACTGTTCGCGGTATCTTCTTGGTAAGTTATGGGTAAAATATCTGATAACGAATGTAGGTTAGTTTGTGCCAATACGTTTTGAACAACGTGGTTAGGAAACTTAATGTCGCTGTGCGTGCCATCGACACCCGAGTCATTAACCACAACCCCGATACCACGTCCAGAATATGGCATACCGTTACTACGTAAAGAGCTGTCATCACGTAAGCGGTCAACACCGGTAATTTGTGTTGCTCTATCATTTTCTAATGATAATGGCGCGTTGTAGTAAACAGAGCGTACTTTATTTGATTTATAAATAGCTTCTATTTGCGCCTTTGTTGCCGTTATACCGACAATAGGAAACTGCTTAAAGCTTACGCCACCAATAACACCCGTTGATTCAATAACGTTTAGCTGTTGTGCATTAATAGCTCCTTTACCTTCGAAAGTAACGATGACGTTAAAAACCTCATGTACTTCAGCAGTCGCCATCAAACCTTTCAGTTCAGGTCCGATAGATTTAGCAGCAATATTTAGCGACATAAAAGTTAAGCCTGCACCGATAAGGCCAGCGATTAATATTTTATTTTTTAATTGTGTTTTTAGCATTGGAATAAACCTTATATGTTTTGATACATCGAGCATGCCAAACATTAAGGTTTAAAATAATCAGGTAAAACCCCTACAAGGAAGAGGTTAATATACCTTGTTTATAGCAGTAGGTTGTTTTTGGCCGCATAACGGACCAATTCAGCAGCGTTGGCAACGCTCAATTTATCTAGCACTTTACCGCGATGGTTTTCTGCTGTTTTAACACTTATATCTAATGAACGAGCAATTTCTTTGGTAGTTTTACCTTCAATGATTAAATGAAAGACTTCACGTTCACGATTAGTCAGATTTTTGTAGGGGTCTTGCCAATTTTCTGCCGGCTTATTGTATTGTGATGCCAACACACTTGCCGCGTATTGGCTGTAATAGGTTTTCCCCGCAGCTAATGCTTTTACCGCATCGATGAGTTCGTCACTCGCACTGTCTTTTAATAAATAACCAGAAGCACCCGCTCTAACCATATGAATGACATACTCTTGTTCTTCATGCATAGTTAGCACTAACACTTTTGTGTCTGGCAGTTGGCCATTTAAGCGTTTAACCGCTTCCATACCGTTCAATCCTGGCATGCTAATATCGATAACGATAACGGTGGGTTTTAATTCCAGCGCTTTACTCACTGCTTCAAGTCCATCTGCGGCTTCAGCAACCACTTGAATATCATTATCTTTACTTAATAAACTGACCAGTCCATGACGTAAGATAGTATGATCATCTGCAATAAGAACACGGATCATCGGCCATTCCTCCCCGTTACCAATATTTTTATTTCACAGCCTTGTCCTGGCTGCGAATTTATTGTTAATTGACCACCGAAGGCACTTATTCTATCGCGCATTGCGCCTAAGCCAAAACCCTCAGGACTAGATTCTTGATCAGCTTTCATTCCAATACCGTCATCTTTTATTTTAATCATTAAAAGATTATCAGTTGCAATTAAATTGAGAATTATTTTTTGTGCTTGTGCATGCTTAATCGCGTTGGTCAGCGCTTCTTGTATTACTCGAAACGCTAGGGTTTGAGTATCACTATCTAAAATACTGTCAACTTGATGATGAAATTCAATTGTCGCTTTTTCGGGTTCCGCCATAATACGCACTAACCAATCAAGGGCAGGAATAAGCCCAAGATCATCTAAAATTCTGGGGCGCATTAAGCGAGAAATCACGCGAGTGTCTGATAAGGCTTGACGTGCAAGATCGATACTCTCATCAAGCGCTATACTCGCGTCTCCTTTTTTAACTTGCTGCAGCTGATTTATTAAAGCCGTAAGCAGTTGTCCTACTCCATCATGTAATTCTCGAGCGATATGCTTGCGTTCATCTTCTTGTACTCGCCAAACGCGTTTTGCCAAACCACGCATTTGCTCATTACCCGAATAAAGCTGTTGTGATATTTGTTTTTGCTTTTCATTAAGTTGGTCAACCATTTTAGCAATATTGGCATTATTGGTCATGGCGAGATAACTCCATTAATGAATCATTTAATTCAAAATAATCTTGAGTTTCTATGAATTTACCAGAAAATTCTGGAGGTAAATTAGCCTTAAGATGCATCAACTTTTTAGTCACTTTTTTATAATATTTTGTTGGATCTTGTTGATTGACAATCGCCAATTGGGCACGCAAACGATCAAATTGAAAGCTGCGCCAATAATCGCCCATTTTTCTTAATAAAATATCGGCTGACCTTAGTGTGGCTTTTAAATCAAGCCAAGCTCCTGAAAAATATTGCTGTACGGCTAAAAGTTCTAAATATTCAATATACTGATATTGTTGCAGGCTAAAATCAACGTTAGCCAGTGGTGTCAAATAAGCACTGATATCTTTGTTACCTTGATGTAAAGACTGTTTTGCCTGATAAATTAATTGGCGAATATAAATAGATTGATGGGCATGATCTAAAACCCTATTATTTTTATTTTCCATAACCGCTGTGGATAAATTCCCTACCGTCTGACTTTTTAAGAACTGAAATTTACTCATATGTTCTTTATTGCCATGACGCGAAACTATATCGTTTATATTGGCTAAGTGCTTAGCGGCTTGCTCTTGGTCGCCAAGCTGCAATGACCAATCGGCTAACCATAGACCAAATTCAGCCATAGCTCGTACGTCATTAGCTTTAACCGCCGCTTGATAAGTTAACGTTAACTCTTCAATGCTCGCATAAAAATTACCTTGTAAAAAAGCGAGTTTTGTTAGGTAACTACGCGAAACGATCGACTCTTCGGTAATATTGAGTTTTTCAGCATCGGTTAAAGTGTTGTTAAAAAGGTGATAGGCATTGCGCCAGTTTCCCTTAGCGAGTTCCATCTGCCCCAAGTTTTGTCGTACATGGATAATGCCAATAGGAAACTGCACTTGCTGATATAACTGCTCTGATTGACGCCAATAAACCAAGGCATGTTCTGGGTCAAGCAGCATAAAATAAGTGAAGCCAATATTATTCATACTCTCTGCTTGGAGCATTAAGTTATTGAGTTCAACTCGAATATTTAACGCATGGCGATAATTTTCCAAGGCCGTTTGATACGAAGCTTGCTCTTCAGCCAATTTTCCTAACTCATTATAAGTATTCGAAAGGCCCTCTTGATCGTCTAACTTCTGATAGATAGCTAAACTTTCTGTTAGGTATTGTTCAGTCTGCTGGTATTCGCCAACCGCTAAATGCATAGCGGCTAAGTTAGTCATAGTGGTCGCTGCATCGGCTAAGTTAGTTAGTTGTCTTCTAATTTTTAACGATTGTTGATAATAATCAAAGGCAAGCTCTGTTTCTCCTAACTGTTCATAAACAACACCAAAGGCATTTAGAGCCTCACCTTCTTGAACAGGGTTTTTTAGTTTTTTAGCGGTGACTAGTGCCTTAACAAAATATTCATTTAACGCTTTTTCAAAATCACCTTGTAAAAATGCCACTCTACCTAACATAAACCATGCACTAGGATGGTTTGGATCAATTTTTACCACTTCTTGTAATAAGACTTCCATTTTTTTATGTTGTTCAATTAAAAAATAGAACTCTGATAGCATCATCTTAAGCTCAGTGTTGTAAGGAAAGGCATTCACTAAGCTTAAATAATCGGCTTGAGCTTGTTCGATTTTACCCGCTAAATCATTTAAGCGTGCACTCGCTAGTTTCGCCGTATAAGAATTAGTGGCGCTTAATGCTATCGCTTGGCTATAAGCTTGTTCTGCTTCCATGAATAAACCTATCGTCAGGTTTAATTCACCTTGTTGCAGCCAAGCTTGCGCAGCAGTGGGTTCTCTCGTTAATATTTGGCTTAACGCTTGCTGCGCCTGCTCAAAGTCACCCTTTAAAATAAGTGTTTTAATAGGAAATAAATCAACCAAAGGGTTTTCTTCAATCTCAATGGTTTTTTCGGCATTCACTTCTATGTCTAAACGCTGCCTAAATTTATCGACAAAATGTCGAGTCACTTCTTGCCAATCTTTCTCGTCATAAGGGGCTTTTATTAAGGTTTCGCGTTGAATGTTAAAACCATCGACAGAAACCAACTGAAACTGAATATCTTTAGCCTCAGAACCGGCAATAAATGTTTGTGGGCTAATGAGCACGTCAATCTGCAGTAAGTCTGATATCAACTCCATATTAGCGTCATCAATGGGAGGCGTAATACCCAGTTGCGCTAATAGCTGGCTTAATCTCGATTGTTCAATCACCCGTAAGTTCTTAATATCGGTTAATTGGTAATTCAAATAGTTAGCAAAGGTTTGATCAAATTCGCCCTCTTGTGTCTGCAAAGGCAATATCGCCACCGCGTAATGATCGACCGCATTGGCTTTAATGGGTGTTTGACGACTCAGAAACAAAACCACTGCGATGGTAAAAAATACCATCATCGACATAACCGTCACTATTAACCGCTTTTTGTTGATAGGTTTATTATCTTTTTCTGCTAATAAACTAATATATTGATTCTGCGCTTGGCTAATATTAGTGGGTCGGGATGCTGGATGCGGAGAAATGAGTGTCAATGACCATGACTTTAGAAAGTTAAACTCTTCTTTAACAGCCTTAAATTTAGGTTTATCTAACAACTTAGTCTGTAAAATTTCATCAATCGAATGGCCACTAAACGGTAAACCGTGACAACATAACTGAAAGATCACCACACCTGCGGCATACAAATCAGTGGTTAAGTTTATTTTACCGGTTTGTAAATACTCAGGTGGCGCATAGTAAGGAGTCCCTGAAACACGGTCAGCGTTACTTTCTTTATTAAAAGCAGACAAGCCAAAATCGGCAATAAAGAGCCGACCTGACTCGTCTAACATGATATTTTCAGGCTTAATATCTTTATGAGTAACGCCCGCTTTTTCAGCAAAGGCTAAGCCATCTAATAATTGCTCAATAATTTGAAAAGTTTGTTCAGTAGTGAGTGATTTCGATGCGATAGCTTCTTCTAGGCTGCTACCCGAAATCCAATCCATGGTTAAGAAGTGAACATCTTCATCTTGGTAGTATTCATGAACGCGGATAATATTGGGGTGACTTAATTGACGAACCAATAATAATTCTTTTTTAAAATCAGCAATGGTTTGCTTATCTTGACTCAGCGATTTATTGAGGACTTTGATGGCGATAAGGGTATCGAGTTGCTTATCATAGGCGCGGTAAACAAAACCATAACGGCCTTGTCCTTGCAGACTTTCAATTTCAAAACGACCAACAAGGCACTCTCCAGCAGCGAGCGGCTTAGACAAGGGTATTATTTGGGTCGCATTTAGCTGATCATCATCGCTATGTATTAACTTGGGTGATTTAGAATCGCTCATACAGCCTTTTTACTAATGATGTGGTATTAGTGACACAAATTCAGCAAACTACAGTCTTTTTCGCTAGATGTCCATATCGAGTTCTCATTAAGAATTAGTTGCAATGAATCAATAGATTGTTGCAGCAACATCGCCTGAACGGTTGCTTCGAGTTGTTGGCTCATACTGCTTAAGATTTCTATATCCAACTCGGTTAGCACTTTATCAGACATTTTGCTGTCGGTATAAACAATTCCCACCACTTTATGCTCATAAAACAGTGGAATGCAGGCTAAAGCAGCAATTTGTTTCAGTTCGATGCTTTTACGAGCACTTAACAGTTCATGGCATGAAACATCCATGGCAACTACGTTTTGTCCGCTTTCAAAACAACGTGTTATCGCGCCAACACTGCCTTCAAAATCTGATAGTTTAAAATCATTTCGCTGCATACCATGGGCAATACTGACATTAAGTGAAGCTAACGTATCGCCAAGTAAGACGATACCGCGTTGAGTGCCTGTCAACATAATAATATTTTGCAATTGTTCAGAGAGATTTTGTTTTAAATGTTCGGTCAACGGTATTGAAGTAGGTGTTTGGCTACTCGATAAGCGCCATGCATTGTGGGTAATTATTGCATCAACTTGTTTTGACGACTTAGTTTCAAAAAGGCAATCGAGTTCGCCAATAGAAATAATCGCATCATCTTTTAAAGTGGAATGGGTAATTGCTATACCATTAACTTTAGTGCCATTACGACTGCGCTCATCATCAAGTTGCCAAATTTCGTTTAAATGGGCAACTTTAGCATGCTGGCGAGAAACGGTTGGATGATCAAGCAACAACTCACATTCGTGAGAACGTCCTAAACGGTAACCATTATCTTCATAAAGAAAACTTTCTATCGCTGGTTGGTCCGGATAACAAATCGTAATTTTAGCTGGCATAAGATCACCCTTAATTGAACACTATTTTGTCGATGCTATTTGATTAATCGCAAGCTGAATCGTAATGTGTTGGCATAAGCCATAAGCTCGCCAGCAACATTATGAATATCTCGACTTGAACGCCAAACATCAGGAATATTTATGCCTTTATTATCATTAATACGGCGATTAAAGTCATTGAGCTTACTACTCGCCATATGGTAATTGTTCGACAAAATAAGTTGATTAATTTCATTTACATCTTGCAGTAACATCGAATAAACCGCTGCATTTATTTTGGGTGAAAAATCATTGAGTGCAGTTTGTAAATCGTTAAATTTTTGGTTAACAACAACCAACGGAGCTCGTAAATCGGCAACAATAATAAATTGTGAGAAACGCCCTGTTGAACCACGTGTTCTATAGCTACCGGCACCCATAGTCATAGTGATATCTTTAAACTCACCATTAAGTGGCGCTTTAAAGAAACGCAGCGGTGTACCCGCGGTATATTCTAAATTATGTGTGTGTAAATCAACCGAAGCTAAGCCTGAAAATGAAAAGCCACTGTTCGCCAAAGGCTCAATGGTGATCATCATTGGAAATGCTGCAGAGGGAGAGATATTTAAGCCATCGGGTAAACGGTCAATAAAATCTAATGAGGTAACGTCAATAATTTCTGCCGTTAGTCCTAAACTTTCTTTCGTTAAACCAACCGCATTTTCGAATTGTAGAGTCATATCGGCAGAAATGTTGCCCGGTAAATGAATAACAGCCTCGACCTTATTACCTTGTACGTTGACTGACACCGATTCAGAAGCGAATGAGATTGTACTGACCAACATAGCTGTTGATGTTAGTACTAAAGTAAGTAGCTTTTTTATATGCAACATATTTTGTCCTCTGGGTAGTAACCTGACAATGTCATCAAATTATTTTTTACACTGTTCTAGCTAGAACCTACGTTGATCTACGTCAATTAGCAAGTTCTATGGTGCTTTTACTAATAACAAAACCAAGCCTAGTCAGGTTGGTTTTGTTATCAATGTTAATTATATAAATGTTAAGTGTTAACAGTTATTTACGTAAGTATCCATCATATAATCGACTAATGATAATGGCATAGTCTCCACGCTTAACAACGCTGGCTGGTTCAAAGTAAGCAACAACGGTTGGCGATAGGTCATAAGGTCCTTGTTCAATAGCGAAACGAACCCCGATTAATGACATATCTATTGCAGCCTGCACATAACCTTTTAGCGCTTCATTAATATCGCTTGAGTCCTTAACAGCAATACGTTCACCGTTATATTCGACGGTTATATCACCACTAAAGTCTTTAACTTGTCTTTCTAATCCGAGTGCCTGTACCAGTGAATAAGCTAACTCTTGTTTATTCACCTTAGCGTGTGGTTGAAAACTATCACCATTAGAGATCATCACCGGTGCTTGGTTTTGTACTCGATCTTTAAGCGCTGAGCCAGTTTCCGTGACGGCATCAACGAAGGGGGCGTGTTTCGCGTTAACATCTGTAAAGACTGTTTTATTATCATTTAAGAAGCCACGGTGCTGTCTAATTGACATACCCATGACTAAATATTGCGCCAGCTCTTTACGTCTTAACTTAGCATCTGGACGATAAGATTGATCGTTTTTACTATCAACTAAACGCTCACTGACCGCAAATTCAATTGCTTTTTCTGCAGGATGTCCGGCAATGTCGCTTAGGCCTTCGTAGCCACCTGAGGTTAAAATTGAAATATCACCTTCGATATATTCAGGAATACCAGGACCATTAGTGGTACCTGTTGGATCAGCTTGTACACCTGATAAAGAAGTGATGCCAAAGGCAGATAATTTCCATTCTCCGGTTTGTGCTGGTGCAGAAACTCGCATGGTGCTACTTAGCACAGGCGTTGTTAAGTTACCAAAATAGACGGTACCGTCTGGAGCTTCCAATTTAAGTTTAACCAGATTGGCCAATGTTTCAGAAGAAGCACTTATCCATGCGGCATCATCTTGAACGTTAAATAGATGGACTTCAGGTTCACCTACTGGGGTAAATAAAACGCTAAATGGCTCAGGTGATTCATCATCAATAATAATCGCATTGGCATTAAAGGTATTGAGATTGTTCACCGTTGCACTGTTTTGTTCGTTATAACCTAGGGCTCCAGCAACTGCTGCATATGCATTGACATGACCCGCGCCAACTTCCCAAGATTGGTAACCTGGCATATTAGTAGCTGTTTCTTGAAGAATAGTTTTTATTTGTAAATTGGTTAAATTGGGATTAGCTTCCCACATCAAGGCAATAATACCGGCAACATGAGGCGCGGCCATCGAAGTGCCTGAAATTCTTGTGTAAAATGGTAAGTATTCGTTTTCAATCACACCAATATCATCGGCACCACCATTAGAAGCGATATTGGTTTTAGCACGTGTCGAAATAATATCAACACCTGGGGCAACAATAGTCACTTCATTGATATAAGTCCAAGCTGAACCGTCTGGCATCCTAAAATCACCGCTTTCACCACGTTTACCCCGCGATGAAAAATCGATTAAATCGCCTTGCTTGGTACTTGCACCAACAGAGATGCCCCATGGGATTTGAGCATATGGATTATGCGTGTCTTCGCCTGAACCACTATTACCGGCAGCAAATACCGATATAATGCCCACTCTGTGCGCTTTATAAGACGCTAAAGATATTGGACCTGCAGAGTCATATTTGCCACTAGAGCCCCAAGAGTTACTCATCACTCTTATAGGAGAGTTAAAATCCCAAACGTGGGTAATAGCATAATCATAGCCGCCCAGCGCATCTAAAATAGAAAGACCCGCGCCAGAGCCATAACCAATAATATCAGCGCCAGGTGCTGCACCTTGGTATTTGCCGCCAGAGTGAGTCCCCCAACCGCCTACAGTACCGGCACAATGTGTACCATGACCAACATTTAAGTCAGTGTTACGTTGACCTTCTAGCCACATACCGTCAAAACCTGTTAAGGAAAGCGCTTGAGCATGGGTAACGCCTTGCACATTTTCAATCACTTTAACGCCATATTCTAAATCATCTAATGTTGCATCGATGCCTGAATCATTAACAATAACGGTAACGCCCTTACCCGTGTATTTCATGCCATTGTTGTTGTCGAATGCGCTAGATTGTAGTTTTTCTACACCTGTTATCTGACGTGCTTCAGCATTATAATATTCTAATGAACGGTTAGCGAATATCGAACGAACACCTGGCATTGCCGCTAAGTGATTAATCTGATTAGCGTTTGCCATTACACCTACGATAGGTAATGATTTAAACTGTACACCTTGAGTTAAACCAAGGTTTAATAAGCTTTGCAACTGGGTAGTTGTTAATGCATCAAGTTGATCATAGGAAACAACAACCATAGCGCTGTCCGTTACTGTCATATTTTGTAATTGTTGCTCTAATTGAGAGCCAATGACTGCAGCTGCGGTTGCACTAAGACTGATACCTGCGATTGACATGGTTAATGCCATGTTCTTTATTATTGTCTTCATACTTTATATCTACCCGTCTTTAAAAGTGTATTTTATTTACGCTATTATTTGACAAGATTTTGGCAAATAAGACCATCGGGAACAGCCCCTACTTTATGCGGGGGAAAACCCCTAGCTGTGAATTTTCCAGATAAGTCATTAAGGAGATTTAAGCGGCGTTCTGTTTTAGCACAGCCATTTTTTCACCCTCTTAATTCATACGCTAATAACTGGCTTTGGTACTTTTAAACAGCAAGCCACTATATCTTAAATAACATCACCTGAGACTTAATCAAGCGGACAGTTCCGTCACTATTTTTCTGGTGACCTAACCTCAAATCAACACCACTATTGACTCAACCATAAAGCGCTTCTCTAACTAATCTCTTTCAATAACAATCGTTTTTTAGAGGATTGTACTTATAAGGAGCGTAATACCATTACTGTTTTATTGACTCCTTTTTAAAGGTGTCTGCTAAATATAAGTGCTCATTAATGATGCATTGATTACTGACTATTTTTTTGCACTCTATTTGTGCGTATTCGTCATTGTCTTGTGCACCAAAAATTATCAACACAATAAAAATAACAATAAAGTCTTTTAAAACAATGTGATAGATAAAGTAATAATGATGGCACTACCTTTGCTCTACGTAACTCAATCAATGATGAGTATTAAATAAACCTGCTTATTTAATTGACTCAATTTTAGGAGTGGTACATGAGCGGTCAAGAAGGTCTCAATATATTTTCATTCAAAGGTAAGATGAAAGCATTACATATGAGTTGGATAGCGTTTTTCATTACGTTTGCTGTTTGGTTTAACTTTGCTCCCTTGGTGTCAGTTATTGCTGATTCATTAGGGCTAACAAAAGCTGAAATAAAAACATTAATGTTATTAAACGTAGCGTTAACCATTCCAGCGCGTGTTGTCATTGGTATGCTTACCGATAAATACGGTCCGCGCTTAACATTCGCGGTTTTGCTTGGTGTGTGTAGTATCCCTTGTTTTATGTTTGCGCTTGCAGATACGTTTGAACAAGCGGCACTTTCGCGCTTCTTAATAGGTTTTATTGGTGCGGGTTTTGTTATTGGTATCCGTATGGTTTCTGAATGGTTCCCCGCTAACGAATTAGGGACGGCTGAAGGCATTTATGGGGGTTGGGGTAACTTTGGTTCAGCCGCTGCTGCCATGTCACTACCTACACTAGCGTTAGCCTTTGGTGGTGAAGATGGCTGGAGATACGCCGTTGCTTTTACCGGTGTATTAAGCTTGGTTTTCAGTGTTGTCTGGTATCAAAACGTAACGGATACACCTAAGGGTTCAACGTATTTCAAGCCTAAACAAACAGGTGCAATGGAAGTGACCTCAACGGGCGACTTCTTCTTATTACTCATTATGAAAATTCCTATGTATGGCGCTTTAGCTTTACTCACCTGGAAATTATCACCTGCCGGTGTCAGTTTATTAACTGAACAAAGTGCCGTCATTGCCTACATTAGCTTAGTGGTTTTGTTTGCCATTGAATTAAAACAAACCATTAAAGTAAACGGTCACTTATTTTCAAAACCGGTCGAAGAAATTCATCGTTACGAATTCAAGCAAGTGGCTGTGTTAAATGTGCTTTATTTTGCAACTTTCGGTTCTGAGTTGGCCGTTGTTTCGATGTTACCATTATTCTTCGCTGAAACATTCGAATTAAGCATGGTGTACGCAGCGATGTTAGCCTCTACTTATGCATTTATGAATTTAATGTCTCGTCCTGGTGGTGGTTGGTTATCAGACAAGTTTGGCCGAAAGAAAACCTTATTAATTTTAACAGCAGGTTTAGCTGCGGGTTATTTTGCCATGTCGGAAATCACCGGAGAATGGCCATTAGCCCTAGCAGTAGTAACAGCTATGGCTTGTTCTTTTTTCGTGCAAGCGGGTGAAGGAGCTGTATTTGCAGCAGTCCCCTTAATTAAACGTCGTTTAACGGGACAAATTGCCGGTATGACAGGCGCTTACGGTAACGTGGGTGCGGTGGTTTACTTAACCGTATTAACTATGGTTGATTACTCGACTTTCTTTATGGTGATTTCCGCTACCGCTGTGGTAGGCTTTATTACATTACTCTTTATGGTAGAGCCAAAAGGCACAATGACTGAGGTACGTGAAGATGGCACAGTTGAATTAATTAATGTCGGTCACTAAGCTAACATGAGTGTTATCAATACAGAGAAGCAAACGCTCCAAAGCACGGTTGTAGATTTACAACTATGCTTTGGTGGTTTTTCTCATAAAGGTTTAAAGGCAGAAAACCAAGACGCTTTTGCTGCTATTGTGCCAAAAAAACTTGAATTACGCGCTAAAGGCGCGGTTGTGGCTATCGCAGATGGAGTATCGAGCGCAAGTAAAGCCGCTGAAGCTTCACAACTTGCGGTCACTCAATTTATTCAAGAGTATCTTGCTACGCCCGAAACATGGTCTACACAGAAATCTGCCGCTAAAGTATTAAGCAGTTTAAATAACTGGTTGTATTCACAAAGCGGATTTGTTGATGCTCTAGTTAATCAAGACTCGCCTCAATGGCTAACGACTTTTTCAGCGCTTATTGCTAAATCAAACACCGGTTATATTTTTCATGTTGGCGATACCCGTATAACAAAATATCGCCAGCAACAATTAGAAATTATAACCCGTGATCATAATCGTAAACAAATAGGGCAACAGGATTTATTAACACGCGCATTAGGTGCTGATAGCCATTTAGAAGTTGATGTTTATCAAGTCGATTTACAGGCAGGAGATTTATTTATGCTAAGTTGTGATGGTATTCATGACTTTGTTAGTAAAGCTGCTTTTAAAACACTCTTTGATTCATTGCCGTTATCACCAAATAAGTCTGACTTAGAAGCTCTTTCTGAAAAAATTGTTGCCACCGCACTTGAGCGCGGTAGTCATGACAATGTGACCTGCTTACTGGTTTATATTGACGCGATACCGAATCGGAAACTGGCAGAAATTGAACGCGACCTAAGTTCAAAAGCGATCCCTCCAGCATTAAAAGTTGGGCAGAAACTTGATGATTATCTTGTTAAAAAAATAATACACGCCAGTATTCGTTCACACTTGTATTTAGTCGTCGATGTTAAAACAGATAAGCCTTATGTGTTAAAAGCACCCTCTGCTAACTTTTCAGATGACGCCTTTTATTTACAAGGTTTTATGCGGGAAGCTTGGGTGGGAGAACGCATTAAACACGTTAATGTCATGCGTGTATTATCCGCTAAAAAAGACAGCCAGTTTTTATACCATGTATGTGAATACATTAAAGGGCAAACCCTGGGTGAATGGTTACATGACAACCCTAAACCTAGCATTGCGCAGGTCCGCGATATAATGAAACAAGTGATCGGCGCATTACGATCATTTCAACGTTTAGATTTAGTTCACCGCGACTTAAAGCCCGACAATATTATGATCGATGAATATGGTCAAATTAAATTGATTGATTACGGCACCGTATTTGTCGCTTCACTTGATGAAAACCAAGAAACAATAAAAGAACAAGTACCACACGGTTCATTAAATTATATTGCACCTGAAACCTTATTGCATATGCAAGCTGATTATCAAAGTGACCTATTCTCATTGGGGGTTATTTGTTATGAAATGTTATCTGGTGAACTTCCTTACAAACCAATGCAACGTGCTGAAGTCACTATTAAAAATTATAACGATATGCAATATCGCAGCATTAAACAGTTTCGACCTGAGTTACCCTTGTGGTTAGATTTAAGCCTTCAAAAAGCAACGGCTGCAGACCCAAAACAGCGCTATAGAGCCTTTTCAGAATTTTTTAGTGATTTAAATAAACCGAGTTCATCTGCCGTTGAAGAATACAAAAACCAACCCTTGTTAAAGCGTGATCCTATCTTTTTTTGGCAATTAGTATCAACCTTATTGTTTATTGCCTTGATGGTATCTTTAGTTAATTAACCCTTTCCCCCTTTGCACTTACCGCTGATGATTATGGTGCACACCTCTGGTGCGTTGATGCCTTCACTGCAGTGCAAAATCGCTGTTACAACTCACACATAAATCACTATCTAATTGAATTTATTAAAAAAAACTACTTGGTTCGTTTATTGCTAATAACAAATCATTATCTAATTCTGCTATTACAGCAGTAATTTAAAGAAGTAGGGTTCCAAAAATGAGTACACAACCTCAGAAGATCGTCGTCGTTGGTAATGGCATGGTTGGCCATCACTTTGTTGATGAAATGGCGAAACATGCCGGCTATGAAATTACCGTTCTATCAGCTGAAGACCGTTTAGCTTATGACCGCGTTCACTTATCAGAGTACTTTTCTGGAAAAACTGCTGATGATTTAGCCATGACTACGCCAGCATATTACAACGAAATAGGCGTTAATTTTTTTACCAACGCGAAAGTCACTAATATTAATAAAGCTGCACAAACCGTGACGACTGAATCGGGTGACATTTTCGCTTACGATAAATTAGTTATGGCGACAGGATCATACCCCTTTGTTCCCCCTATTCCAGGTAAAGAACGTGACCATTGTTTGGTTTATCGTACTATTCAAGATTTAGAAGACATTCAAGCGTCAGCTAAAGCGGGTAAAGTTGGTGTGGTGGTTGGTGGGGGGTTATTAGGTTTAGAAGCCGCTAACGCCCTTAAAGAACTTGGCCTGCAGACACACGTTGTAGAGTTTGCCCCACAATTGATGGGCGTGCAATTAGACAAAGACGGCGGCGCTTTATTGCGTTCAATGATCGAAGGTATTGGTGTTCAGGTACATACACAAAAAGCCACCAATGAAATTGTCGACGGTGAAGAATGTGTTCACCGAATGAATTTTGCCGATGGAACACATTTAGAAACTGACGTCATCTTATTCTCAGCCGGTATTCGCCCCTATGATAATTTAGCACGTGAATTTGATTTAGCGGTTGGCGAGCGAGGCGGCATTGTGGTTGATAACAACTGTAAAACCTCTAACGAAAATATTTACGCTATTGGTGAGTGTGCTTTGTGGAATAACTTTATTTTTGGTTTAGTGGCGCCAGGCTACACTATGGCTAAAGTGGCTGCCGATAACATTATTGGCGGTGAACAGCAGTTCACTGGTGCAGATATGAGCACTAAATTAAAATTAATGGGTATGGATGTCGGATCGATCGGCGATGCTCATGGCCGTACTCAAGGTTGTAAAAGCTACGTCTATTCAAATCAACCTGACCAAATTTATAAAAAAATAGTGGTCAGTGCCAATGGTAAAGAATTAATAGGTGCGGTTTTAGTGGGTGATACCAGTGAATACGATACCTTATTGCAATACGCATTAAATGGTATTGAATTACCAGAAAATCCCGACGGTTTAATTTTACCTAGCTCAGGCGAAAAACCCACCTTAGGCGTGGATGCTTTACCTAATACCGCGACTATCTGCTCATGTTTGAATGTCACCAAAGGCGATATTATTGCTGCTATTGATTGTGGCGCCGTTGATGTCGGTGAAGTAAAGTCTTCAACGAAAGCAGGAACAGGCTGTGGCGGTTGTGCCGCCTTATTGAAAAAAGTAACAGATCACGAATTAGAAAAACGTGGGGTAGAAATTAGCACTGACCTTTGCGAACATTTTGCTTACAGCCGGGTTGAGTTATTTCACATTGTGCAAGCAGAACAAATTAAAACCTTTGACCTTTTAGTAGAAAAACACGGTTCAGGTTTAGGCTGTGAAATTTGTAAGCCAGCAGCTGCGTCTATTCTCGCTTCGGTTTGGAACGATTACATATTAAAACCCGACCATGTATCACTACAAGACACCAATGATGTCTTTCTAGGTAATATGCAAAAAGATGGTACTTATTCTGTCGTTCCACGTATGCCAGGCGGTGAAGTAACCCCAGATAAGTTAATTGTTATTGGTGAAGTCGCTAAAGAATATAACCTATATACCAAAGTAACAGGCGGCCAACGTATCGACTTATTCGGCGCACGTGTTGACCAATTACCGGCGATATGGAAACGCTTAATTGATGCAGGTATGGAAACTGGTCATGCCTATGGCAAATCGTTACGTACGGTTAAATCTTGTGTTGGCAGCACTTGGTGTCGTTACGGCCAACAAGACAGCATGGCAATGGCCATTTTCTTAGAAGATCGCTACAAGGGCTTGCGTTCTCCTCATAAAATTAAGTTTGCGGTTTCGGGCTGTACACGCGAGTGTGCTGAAGCACAAAGTAAAGACATTGGTATTATTGCTACTGAAAACGGCTGGAACTTATACGTCAGTGGCAATGGCGGCATGAAGCCTCGCCATGGCGACTTATTCGCGACTGATTTAGATGATGAAACCTTAGTGAAATATATCGATCGTTACTTAATGTTTTATGTACGTACCGCAGATCGTTTAACCCGTACTTCTGTCTGGTTAGAAAACCTAGAAGGCGGCTTAGCCTACATGGAGAAAATAGTTAAGGACGATCACTTAGGGATTAATGCTGAATTAGAAAAGCAAATGCAAAATGTCGTTGATACCTATCAATGTGAGTGGAAAACAACCATCGAAAGTGAAGAGCAATTAAAGCGTTTTCGTCAGTTTGTTAACTCTGACACTGTCGATGGCAACATCGAATTCGTTACTGAGCGTGATCAAATTAGACCCGCTCAAGGTGATGAGAAAAAATATGGCGTTCAAATTCAAGCCGTTGATTTAACACCTGCATAAATACGTTTACGAATAAGGAAAATAAAATGACAACAGAAAATAGCTGGCAAACCATTTGCTCAACCAGTGATTTAATTAAAAACTCAGGTGTTTGTGCATTATTAGCAAACAAAGAACAAGTGGCTTTATTCCAAGTAGGTAAGGACACCGTTTATGCTATTTCTAACTTTGATCCCTTTGGTAAAGCAAACGTTTTATACCGTGGTTTAATTGGTGAAACTAAAGGTAATATTTACGTTGCTTCACCCTTATTAAAACAACGCTTTGTTTTAAATTCAGGAGCCTGTTTAGATGATGATACTTTAGCGATTAAAACCTATGAAACACGTGTTACTGATGGAAAATTAGAAATATTTGGTTAAGGATTTCATCCTTTATTTTCATAAAAATCCTAGCGAAGTTAACGGTGCTGGGATTTTTATTTTGTACCATTCATCATTAAATTTAAGCCTAATATGACTCACTTAGCACCTGCTAAAAAAAAGTATGCATACGCGAAGATTAATTATCCCAATTCTACATGCTAAGGTGTTTAAACAGTTCAATCCTGGAAGAGGTTATTTTGGTGCATCTTTGCATCACAAACTAATAAAAACGAGTATAAAAAATCAAAGGATAATCCTAACCAATTGATATAAATTCAATTAAACTTCTGGTGTGAATTGTGCTTTAATATTTTAAATATACTTAATTCTTAATTTTAATTTGAATAAATTGAAAAATAAAACCTTGTCTTTGCCTAATAAAAATACCATATATCAGGATGTTCCATCAGGATTAAAAGTATTGCTTGCTGAAATAAACCATGCAAAAGCAAAGGTATTAATGAGCGTACTGATAAATGAGCAATATGATATCTATCATGTTGCTCATTCTGGCGTACCTTTATTAAGAGATGTTAAACAGCTAAACCCAGACGTTATCATTATTGATATAGAATCTCCAAACAGAGATATGCTTGAAAACCTCAATAAAATTTCTCAATTCGCCCCAAAACCTATCGTAGTTTTTTCAGAACAACAATGTGCCAATACTACCATTAATCAGATGGTCAAATCAGGGGTTAGTGCTTATGTTGTAGGGGAAGTTAACCAAACAAGAGTGAAGTCAATTATTGATGTGGCTATTGCGAGATTTGAGCTTTTTCAAGGACTAAAACAAGAACTTGCTGACACTAAACAAAAATTGTCTAGCCAGAAAAGTATCGATAAAGCTAAACGTTGGTTAATGGAAACAAAACAACTGTCTGAAATAGATGCGTATCACTTCATTCGAAAAATAGCGATGGATAACAGCCAGAAAATGGATGATGTTGCCAAAAACATCCTTTCTGTTGCTAGCATTTTTTAGATATTTAAAGACGTGTTAAAGAATTGTAGAGAATATCAATTATGTTTAATATTGAAAAAAAAAATATAACCCTTGGCTTTATGCCATTAACAGATAGTGCCCCCTTAGTCATTGCTCATGAAATGGGATTTTTCGAAAAATGGGGGCTTAACGTAAACCTAACAAAACAAAATTCTTGGGCCACATTAAGAGATAAATTGCATAGCGGAGTTATTGACGCCGCCCAAATGTTAGCCCCTATGCCCATTGCCTGTAACTTAGGTTTACACGGACAAAAGTCAACCGTGATTGCCCCAATGATATTGAGTCGTAACGGTAATGGCATCACGTTATCGACTAAACTCTACCAAAAAATATTATTACAACACAATACCAATGAGATCAGTATGCCATTTTCGGCCAATATATTGAGACATGAAATAGAGCAACGAAAAAAAGAAGGTAATAAATTAACCTTCGCTGTCGTTTTTCCTTATAGCTGTCATCATTATCAACTTGTTGAATGGCTAAAGAATAGTGATATCGATCCATCAGACATTAATTTATTAATTGTACCTCCTTCAAACATGGTGCCATCTATGCATTCAGGGGATCTTGATGGCTTTTGTGTCGGTAGTCCTTGGAATGCTAAAGCGGTTAGAGAAGGTGTTGGCATCACAGGTGTTACTTCTTCTGACTTATGGGAAGATTCACCTGAGAAGGTGCTTGGATTAATGTCTGATTGGCAAGTTAAGCACCCAGAAACAACATTTGCTTTAGTATCAGCTTTATATGAAGCATGCCAATGGCTTGAAAATATTCCCAATCGCTTTGAAGCAGCGAGGTTCTTGAGTCGTGCAAAGTATTTAGACACACATATCGACGTAATTGCGCCTTCATTAATGGGGAGTTGCCTAACCCTTAACAATACATCACCTCGTAAAGTAGAAAGCTATCAACAATTTTCGACATTAGGTGATCCCACATTCAATAGGCCAGCACATCATTACGGTGAAAACATTGCCAAATTAATGCAAGCGTGTGGACACATAAACAGACAACAAATAACGGATCTAGACATTACTTCGATCTACAGGGAAGATATTTATCAAGCTGTAATATATAAGAATAAGTAGAGCCTTTATTAAAATGAAGTATCTGCCTACAGGCCTATAGACACCAAAATAGTGCAAATACTTCTCACTGTTGGAGCAAAGTATTTAATCAAAAAACATAAAATAAAGTAAGCCACTGATTTTAAATACAATTAATAGGTGGCACTAATTGTGCTTTATAGTTAATAGCGTTTTCATGTTAATTCAATCAACAGCGGTTGTTTTAACGATAAAGTGAAAATTGACTCAAAACTTATTTCGTTAAAACTAATCGCACTGCAACGACGTAGTCATTATTAGTTTGGCATTGAAGCCCACAGTACTCGGATTGTATCCGAAGTACTGTGGGCTTTTTTTATTTGGAGAAAGGTATTTTGAAAACGACTTTAAAAAATGAATGTAAAAAATTATGCCGTACTGTTATTGCAGGACTATGTATTTCTGGCTCCCTACTGACTTCGTCTTTGCAAGCAGCAGAGCTAGGCTACCCAGAAAAAGAAGAACTTAAATTTGGTTTTATTAAATTAACCGATATGGCCCCTATCGCTATTGCTTATGAGAAAGGATTTTTTGAAGATGAAGGCTTATACGTCACGATTGAATCTCAAGCTAACTGGAAAGTATTACTTGATGGCGTTATAGATGGTCGATTAGACGGTGCTCACATGCTTGCTGGCCAACCCATTGCAGCAACGATTGGTTACGGGACTAAAGCTGAAATCATTACGCCTTTTTCAATGGACTTAAATGGCAATGCGATTACTGTTTCTAATGAAATTTGGAAGCAAATGAAGGTCAATATTCCTAAGCAAGCCGATGGAAGACCTGTTCATCCTATTAAAGCTGATGCCTTAAAGCCTGTTGTAGAAAAGTATCTTGATGAAGGCAAACCTTTCAACATGGGTATGGTGTTTCCAGTGTCGACACATAACTACGAGTTACGCTATTGGTTAGCGGCTGGTGATATTCATCCTGGATTTTACGCTCCTCATAAAGGTGATACATCAGGAAAGATTGACGCACAAGTGCTGTTGTCAGTAACGCCTCCTCCACAAATGCCAGCCACAATGGAAGCCGGCACTATTTATGGTTATTGTGTAGGTGAACCTTGGAACCAACAAGCCGTATTTAAAGGCATTGGTGTGCCGGTCGTTACCGATTATGAAATTTGGAAGAACAACCCGGAAAAAGTATTTGGTATTACTAAAGCCTTTGCTGACAAATACCCAAATACCACCATTCGTTTAACACGCGCATTGATTCGTGCCGCTAAATGGTTAGACGAAAACAATAATGCTAACCGTCCAGAAGCAGTGAAAATTTTATCTCAATCGAACTATGTTGGTGCTGATTACGACGTTATCGCAAACAGCATGACAGGGACTTTCGAGTACGAAAAAGGCGATGTGCGTTCAGTACCTGACTTCAACGTATTCTTTCGCTACAACGCCACTTATCCTTACTACTCTGATGCTATTTGGTATTTAACACAAATGCGTCGTTGGGGACAAATTAGCGATGACAAACCTGATAGTTGGTACAAAGATATTGCCGCACAAGTTTATCGTCCTGATATTTACATGGCTGCAGCGCAATCATTAGTTGATGACAAGTTATTGTCTAAAAGCGACTTTTCAGACTTAGTCGGTGAAGACGGTTTCCGTGCTCCTCAAAAACACTTTATTGACAACATTGTTTATGACGGTACTCAACCAAACGCCTATATAAACAAGTTTAAAATTGGCCTAAAAGCCGGTGACAAACTTTAGAACCTTGTCGTATTTTAGCCAGTACTTTACTGAGTAGTTATGCGCTGTCCATTAACTGGCAGCGCATAAAGGAGAGCAAAAATGACTGCTGTAATTAATAAAAAAACATTAGGTATTGTGCCAATGAGTAATAACAAAATAATCGGGTCCTTTATTTCAGAAAAGGCACAAGCGTTGATATTACCTATGGCCGGTATCTTCTGTTTTATGCTGCTATGGTCGTTTACGGCAAGTAGCATTGATACTTCGCTCGGAAAATTCCCTGGCCCCAGTGCAGTGGCTACTCAAGTAGTTAATTTAATTGATGAACATAATGCTGAACGCGACAAAGAAGATGCTTTTTATATTCGCCAGGACGAACGAAATAAAGTGCGCATGGCAAAAGATCCAAGCTATCAAGCTAAAATACGAGTTTATACCGGTAAAGAAACATTTTTAGACCAAATATTCACCAGTTTAGTGACGGTAATTAGTGGCTTTTTAGTGGCTGCTGTTGTTGCTATTCCCTTAGGTATTGCCATTGGTTTAAGTAAAAATTTAAATACGGCAATAAACCCTATTATACAAATTTTTAAACCCGTATCTCCTTTGGCTTGGCTACCGATAGTAACCATGGTAGTCAGTGCACTTTATGTATCTCCTGATCCTATGTTTGCTAAATCTTTTATCACCTCTTTAATCACAGTAACTTTATGTAGTCTTTGGCCTATGGTCATCAACACTTCTTTTGGTGTGGCTTCAATAAATAAAGACTGGGTGAATGTCAGTAAAGTATTAAGCCTGCCTAAACACGTTCATATTCAAAAAATTGTTTTACCTGCTTCCATTCCTGCCATTTTTACTGGCATGAGAATGTCATTAGGTATTGCTTGGATGGTACTTATTGCGGCTGAAATGCTGGCACAAAATCCAGGGTTAGGAAAGTTCGTTTGGGATGAATTCCAAAACGGCAGCTCACAATCTCTTAGTCGCATTATGACCGCAGTATTAACCATAGGCCTTATTGGCTACATGCTTGATAGAACCATGCTGCAACTGCAAAGAATATTGTCTTGGGACAAATCAAGCGCACAACTTTAGCCAATATAGGATTAAGGAAATCACATGAGCATTATTTTAGACATCAGCAAAGTAGATATGGTATTTCCAACCCCTAAAGGTGATTTTACCGCGTTAAAGGGTGTTGATTTACAAATAAAAAAAGGTGAATTCATTTCACTTATAGGTCATTCAGGTTGTGGTAAATCAACCGTATTGAATATTGTTGCCTGTTTGCACAGAGCAACATTAGGTGGCGTATTATTAAATAACAAAGAAGTAACAGAACCCGGCCCTGAACGTGCTGTTGTTTTTCAAAACCATTCATTATTGCCTTGGTTAACCGCCTATCAAAATATTGAGTTAGCGGTAAAACAAGTCTTCAAAAATAAAATGTCTTCAAGCGAAATGAAAGAATGGATCGAACATAACTTACGTTTAGTTCATATGGATCATGCAAAAGACAAGCGTCCTGATGAAATTTCAGGCGGTATGAAACAACGTATTGGTATTGCCAGAGCTTTAGCAATGAAACCAGAAGTACTTTTGATGGATGAACCTTTTGGTGCGCTCGACGCTTTAACGCGAGCTCATATGCAAGACTCATTAATGGAAATTCAGCAAAAGCTTAACAACACCGTCATCATGATCACCCATGACGTAGATGAAGCTGTTTTATTATCAGATCGCATTGTCATGATGACCAACGGGCCAGCCGCGACAATAGGCGAAATATTAGACGTCAACTTACCTCATCCAAGAAACCGTTTAGCGCTAGCAGAAGATGTTGAATATAACCGATTGCGCTCAGCTGTTTTAACTTTTTTGTATGAAAAACAAAGAAAAGTTGAAGTTATTCCTACAGCTAAATCAACTGAAAAAGCTGAAGTAAAACAAAAGACGTCCAGTGTTGCTTAATATATTTCGCTAAATTGAAAAATTATAAAAATAATTTAAAAAAACTTTAAGGGATAAACCATGAAAAACGTTCATACATTCTCAAAAATTACGGCAGTGGTTTTGTTAGCAAGTGCCAGTGCTTCAGCAACCGCAAATAGCGAGACTAAAGCTAAAGCCAGTATAGATTTAAACTTGCGATATGAAAAAGTTGATCAAGACAATACCAAAAAAGATGCCTCAGCGTTAACGCTAAGAACTCGTCTAAATTACACCAGTGCTAGCTACAATAATTTTACCGCAGTTGTTGAATTTGAAGACTCACGCCAAGTAGCGGGTATTAACAGGTATAACGATGCCGTGGGCAATAATACTGAATATTCTGTTATTGCCGATCCAGAAACGACTGAATTAGACCAAGCTTATGTGCAATACAAAAAAGATGGGATCACCGCTAAAGTCGGTCGCCAAGTACTGACCTTAGATAATCATCGTTATGTTGGGCATGTAGGATGGCGTCAAGATAGACAAACATTTGATGCCGCGACCATAACTTATGACGCATTAGACAATGTAAAAATGAGCTATAGCTACATTAATAAACGTAATCGTATTTTTTCCAATGAAAAAGATTTTAATGCAAAAGACCATTTACTTAACCTCGCCTACAAAACGAGTTATGGCAAACTAACCGTTTACAGCTATCTCTTAGAAGTTGATGAAGGAACCGCTAATAGCTTAGATACTTTCGGGGTGAGTTTTAACGGTAAAAAAGACAAGTTTTCATATTCAGCCGAATTTGCTACTCAAGATTCAGAAAGCGGCGCAACTGACTACTCTGCAAGCTATATGGCCATAGAAGGCGGCTATAGCTTTGATGCGCTAACTCTTAAATTAGGTGCAGAAGTTCTAGGCAGTGATGATTCAATGGTTGGGTTTTCAACACCCCTGGCGACACTGCATAAATTCAATGGTTGGACAGATCAGTTTTTAGGCACACCAAAAGAAGGCTTGGTTGATCTTTATGCCTCTGTGTCAGGTAAAGCATTCGGCGGCGGTTGGACAGTGACAATTCATGATTATTCTGCTGATGAATCAACCAATACGGTTGATGATTTAGGCAGCGAAATTAATGCCGTTTACGCGAAAAAATTCGCTAAGAATTATAAGGCAGGCTTAAAATATGCGGCTTACTCAGCAGGCGATTCTACTGCAGGTAAAGTTGATACAGATAAAATTTGGCTTTGGGTAAGTGCAAATTTTTAGCTCTCCAAACACACTTATAATGATAACGCTCTACAGGTTTGTTAAGCGTTATCACAAATTGTAAACCCATATCACTATTGCAGCAGGTAAATAAAATTAGCTCAAGTAACCAACAAATCATAGAGAAACAAAAAGTTGTCGTGGTCGGTAACGGCATGGTCGGTCACCATTTTGTTGAGCAATTGGCTCAAATGAACACAGCTGCTCAAGCCATTGAGATAACCGTTTTGTCAGCAGAGCCTCGCCTTGCTTATGACCGTGTTCACCTTTCAACATACTTTAGCGGTAAAACAGCGGCAGATCTGGCCATGGCTGACGAAAAAACTTACCAAGATTGGACGGTAAATTTTCAAACTAATGCCAAAGTTGTTGATATCGACCGCAGCAATAAGCATGTTGTCACGCAAAACGGCCAAGTTATCGCTTATGACAAACTCATCTTAGCCACTGGCTCTTATCCTTTTGTACCGCCTATTCCAGGAAAAGACCGCGAGCATTGTTTGGTTTATCGCACCATAGATGACTTAGATAAGATTCAGGCCAGCGCAAAGGTCAGTAAAGTGGGGGTGGTTATCGGCGGTGGTTTACTCGGCCTTGAAGCTGCAAATGCGCTAAGCCACTTAGGCTTAAAAACCCATGTCGTTGAATTTGCGCCACAATTAATGGGGGTGCAAATTGATGCTGGTGGCGGTCGCTTATTAAAAGAAAAAATTGAAGCTTTGGGTGTTGAGGTGCATACATCAAAAGCCACCAGCGTAATTGAAGACGGCAAAACCTGTCGTTACAAGCTTTGTTTTAGTGATAATACCGAGCTAGAAGCTGACCTTATTTTATTCTCCGCTGGTATTCGCCCTTATGACAATCTAGCTAAATCATTCGCACTTGAAATGGGGGAACGAGGCGGTATTGTGATTAATAACCACTGCCAAACCTCAGATGAAAATATCTATGCTATTGGTGAATGTGCCCTCTGGAACAACTTTATTTTTGGTTTAGTGGCGCCGGGTTATCAGATGGCCAAAGTGGCGGCAAAACATATTATGGGTGAACAAACCTTGTTTACCGGTGCCGATATGAGTACCAAATTGAAACTCATGGGTGTTGAAGTAGGCTCAATAGGTGACGCTCACGCAAAAACAACCGGGGCAATAACCTATACCTATCAAAATCAACCGGCTGGCGTTTACAAGAAAATTGTTATCTCTAGTGAAAAAAGCAAAATGCTTGGCGCAGTATTAATTGGTGATACCCGTGAATACGACACGTTATTGCAATATATGCTTAATGCCATAGATTTACCTGAATCACCAGAAACGCTGATATTGCCTTCATCAGGTGAAAAGCCAACATTAGACGTTGGTGCACTACCTGATAGCGCGATTATTTGTTCATGTCATCAGGTCACAAAAAGCAATATTATCAGCTCAATCGATCAAGGAGCTTATACCCTAGATGATATTAAAATTTGTACTAAAGCCAGTAGCGGATGTGGCGGTTGTAGCGCTTTATTGAAAAGTCTGGCTGAGGCAGAATTTGCAAGCCGTGCTGTGAAAGTTAAACAAGATATTTGTATAAATGTCATCGAATAAAATTCGAACATAAATAAATAAACAAAACATCCCATATAAAGCGGGCTGTATATCATTCTCTGTTTTAAAGGTAAATTTTATGAGTTGTTCTCAATCATCACATATTGTTCAATCAACTTGTGCATACTGTGGTGTAGGTTGTGGTATTGATATTACGGTTAACAATGGCAAGGCCAGTGCATTAGTCGGCACCATAGAGCACCCAGCCAACTTTGGACAACTGTGTGTTAAAGGTACCAATTTATTAGCCACCACAGATTTAACCAACCGCTTACTTGAGCCACAAATAAATAATAAAACGGTTGATTGGTCAACAGCGACAAATCATGTTGCCGATAAATTTACACAAATTATTAAAGAGCATGGCGCTGATGCCGTGGCTTTTTATGTCTCAGGACAGCTACTGACTGAAGATTATTATCTGGCGAATAAATTAATGAAAGGCTATATAGGTTCAGCCAATATAGATACCAATTCACGCCTTTGCATGTCTTCAGCGGTTGCCGCTTATAAGCGCAGTTTCGGTGAGGACGTTGTACCATGTAGCTATGACGATTTAGACAGTACAGAGCTTTTATTAGTTACCGGCTCTAATGCCGCTTGGACCCATCCGGTATTATTTCAACGTATTGAACGTGCTAAAAAACGTAATCCAGCGATGAAAATTGTGGTTATTGACCCGCGTAAAACCGCAACCTGTCAAATAGCTGATTATTTTTTACCGATAAAGCCAGGCACTGACGCCGCATTTTTTAACGGTCTTTTAAACTACTTAAGCGCTAACAATGGCTTAAATAATGACTATATTGCACAGCATACCCAAGGTTTCGAACAAGCTTTATTAGCAGCAAAAAAATGGTCACTCGCTGAAGTATCAGCCTATTGCGATCTTGACCAACAAACCCTTGCCAGTGTCTATCAATTATTTGCCGACACTGAAAAAGTACTCAGCTTTTATTCAATGGGCATCAACCAGTCAAACTCAGGCACTGATAAGTGTCAAAGCATTATTAATTGTCATTTAGCCACCGGAAAAATAGCCAAAGACGGTTGTGGGCCTTTTTCTATCACAGGTCAACCCAACGCTATGGGCGGTAGAGAAGTGGGAGGTTTGTCTAATCAATTAGCCGCTCATATGGATATTGAAAACCCTGAACACCGCTCAACAGTGCAACGTTTTTGGCAATCCCCCACTATCGCTGTTAAAGCAGGTTATAAGGCGGTTGATCTGTTTGACGCTATCGATGAAGGTAAAATAAAAGCGGTCTGGATAATGGCAACTAACCCGATGGTAAGCTTGCCCAACGTTAAAAAAATAGCCCAAGCATTAAATAAATGTGAATATGTTGTGGTCTCAGACTGTGCTGAAAACAATGATACGTTAGACTTTGCTGATGTAAAACTACCGGCAACGTCATGGCTAGAAAAAAACGGTACCGTTACCAACTCAGAGCGCCGAATTTCGCGCCAAACTAATGCTATAGCTCCGAGCGGACAAGCAAAGCACGACTGGCAAATTATTGCGGACGTTGCCACGGCCATGGGTTTTTCAGGCTTTAACTATTCACACGTTAGTGAGGTATTTAGAGAGTTCGCTCAACTGTCAGGTTTTGAAAACAATGGCAAACGAGTCTTTGATATCTCTGCATTTTCAGCCATTACTCCAAAACAGTATAACCGTTTAAAGCCTCTACAATGGCCAGTTAATGATACCTATCCTGAAGGTAAAAAACGTGTTTATGAAGAGGGTAATTTTTCTACCCCTTCAGGTAAAGCTGTCTTTTTTCCTATTACGCCACGCCAGCCAACTCAAAAATTATCCGCTAAATTTCCCTTTAGGTTAAACAGTGGTCGATTAAGAGATCAATGGCATACGATGTCTCGAACAGGCAAATCCCCTCAGCTCACCGCTCATACCGATAAATGTTACCTTTATATTAATCCTGATGACGCGGCGAGATTAAGCATAGTAGATGATGAGATAGTCAATATTGCATCAAACACTGGGCAAGCAAAAGTGCATGCAAAGTTAGATAAAAACCAGCGTTCTAATGAATGTTTTATGCCTATTCATTGGAATAAGCAATTTGCGTCTAGCGCAAATGTTAACAACTTATATGAGAGCATTACCGACCCGTTTTCTGGTCAACCTGAAATGAAGCATGGCGCGATCGCATTAAGCAAAACAGACTTTGTCCAGTTTGGTCAACTTCATCTTAGCGAAGAATTTATCGTGCAATGCCAAATGAGTAATGACTTTTGGAATAAAGCACGCACCCATTATGGCCTTAGTTATCAATTTGCTAATATTGAACTTGAAAGTGACCTTTTAAATTGGTGTCAAACAAGCAGCCATATATCTGGTGAGTGGCACCAATTTAGCCAAGCAGGCACCTCTTACATTATTTGCTTACAAGCCAATAAATTAGTTTTCTTGTGTTATGTGTCAACAACACAGCCCCGTATTGAAAGCGCATGGCTTAATTATGCTTTTGGTCAGTCATCTCTAAGCGAAGCTAATATTAAATCTTTACTCGCAGGGACTTCAAGTGAAGAGTTCTCCAAAGGTAAACAAATTTGCAGCTGTTTTAATATTGGTGAAAAAGACATTGTAGGCGCAATTAAAGGCGGCTGTAGTTCTGTTGAACAATTAGGAGAGGGGTTAAAATGTGGCACAAACTGTGGTTCATGTAAATCAGAATTAGCTGCATTACTTAGTGAACATCACATCGATAAAGCCACATTAATTAACAGCTCCTGGGGAGAATAATGGATAGCGCTTGCCAGTAAATGTAAAGCTTGTGAGCACTATCAGATTATAATATGACATTTTAGCTATTATTAGATAAAATGTCGGCAGACTTAAATAAACTGGCGATGGTCAGTTGTGCCTAAATATGAAATATAATGCCAATTCAAACACCTGTTAAACGCCCGAATACCTTTTTAGAACTCCTATATAATATTGCTATTCCATCGATTATTTTAATGAAACTTTCGACAGATGAGTATTTAGGCACTGTACCGGCCTTAATTTTTGCCTTATTGTTTCCACTCGGTTATGGCTTGTATGATTTCATTAAAAACAAGTCGATGAATTTTATTTCCTTATTAGGATTTTTCAGTACCTTGTTAACGGGTGGCATAGGTTTATTTGAACTGGACGTTGAATGGCTCGCTATCAAAGAAGCTGCCATTCCATCTGTTATCGGCATAGTTGTGCTGATATCTGGTTTTTGGGGAAAACCCTTAATTGCTAAAATATTATTAAATCCACTGTTATTTAATTTAGATTTAATCTATCAAACGCTAGCAAGCAAAAACAAAACTGATCAGTTTAAAGCAAGAATTCAGTGGGCAAATCATCTTTTAGCTTCAACCTTTGTTTTTTCTGCCACGATGAATTACCTATTAGCTAAATGGATTGTTATTAGCCCCGCTGGCACAGTAGAGTTTAATGAGCAACTTGGCGAAATGACACTGTTAAGTTATCCCGTGATTGCCATACCTTCAATGGTGATGCTAATTGCAATTATGTTCTATGTGGTAAAAAGTACCATGAAATTAACAGATTTAACGTTAGAAAAAATATTAAACGGTGAGAAATAACCCCCTAATTACCGATTAATTATAGACGGATGTAAGTGGCTAACCCTCGACCTACTCCGTCTATTTTCAATAAAGTCAATTTTTGTATTGCTCAGTTAATAACCCTGTACTATTTTTCTTTAGTCATTAACCATTCAGACAATAACCTCACCCCAAAACCTGTACCGCCGGTGGGTACTTCATCTTTTGCTTTACTGCTAAGCGCATTACCGGCAATATCAAGATGAGCCCATCGTACATCGCCAACAAAGTGCTGGAGAAAACTAGCTGCTGTGGTTGCACCTGGCCCACCTGAACCGGTATTCTTTAAATCAGCAATGTCCGTTTCAAGCATATCTTTATACCCTAGCGGTAATCGCCATAAATTTTCATTCACTTGTTTACCTGCAAAGGTTAATTCGGTAACTAACGCTTCGTCATCTGAGAATAAACCAGCATAACGATCACCTAATGCTCGAACTTTTGAGCCCGTTAAAGTGGCTAAATCTATCATGATTTCTGGCTTGTAGTATTGACGCGCATACCAGAGTGCATCAGATAAAACCAAGCGCCCTTCTGCATCTGTATTAACCACCTCAACCGTTAGCCCTTCTGCTGTTTTAACGACATCACCAGGTGCTATAGAAAATTGAGAGACCATATTAGCTGCCATCCCCATGACAGCAACAACATTCACTTTAGCTTTATTTAAAGCAAGTCCCTTAATAGTCCCTAACGCTGCAGCTGCACCGGCCATATCCGACTTCATTCGGGCAATAGATGCGCCGGTTTTAATACTATAGCCACCAGAGTCAAAGGTAATACCTTTTCCCACTAAAGCGATCGGTGCTTCATCGTTGCCTTGATAATGGGCAACAACTAAACGTGACCCTTCTTTACTACCACGGCCAACAGCCTCAAGTGCTCCCATACCTAATTTTTTAATCTGTTTAGGCGTTAACACTTTTATTTCAACACCGAGTTTTTTTAACTCTTTTGCCGCATTAGCAAAAGCAACAGGTGTCATCTCAGTGGGAACTTCACTGGTTAAATCTCGCGCTAAAAAGACACCTTGCTCGATATTAGCTAATGGGGCATACGCTGCTTGAGCTTGCTTGCCATTTTCAACATCAAACATAAACGTTTTTTCACTACGCTTTTCATTGTGATACTGCTCAAAACGATGAGCACGTAAACTTACACCATGTGCCAATAAAGATGCGGCAGTATTGCTAGACACTAAATCATCAGTTGATACTTTAATAACCTGAGTTAATTTAGTGTCTAACTTAGCCAATAAGTTACCGCCCAAAGCGGTCAACTTATCTTTACTCAGTTGTGCTTGTGGGCCTGTTCCAACAATTAACACACGCTCATAATGTAAACCATAAGGTGCAACAACTTGTAAAAAGCTACCGTACTCACTGCTGAAACCTTCTGCTTTCACAGCTCTACTTAAGTGACCTTGACTTTCCTTATCGAATGCAGAGAAATCACTATTTTTCCCCTCTTTTGTGTGAAAGATAACTAAGGTATCTGCAACCGTTGAAACAGAATCTGCAAAAGTTATTGTTTCTGCCAATACCGTTGTGCTAGCAAGCATAGCGCCTAAAACAACTGAGATGGTGGTACGTTTTAACAACATAAAAACCTCTATTTAATGGATAATAAGAATAATATTAAGATATACGACAATAAAGTCATATTAGTTCAATGACTATTCCAAGGAAAATATTCATATAAAATAGAATTTTATAGCGATCAATTAAAGATTAATATGATTGATTTTTATCTGGTATTTAATAAAAAACATTATCAATGTATGTCTTTTTTAAAATGGTGTTAATTACCTATATTTAGGGCGGCATAACCGTTTATACTTTCTTGCTATTAATATTTGATTTGGATTTAACATGATTGATTTTCGCTCTGACACCGTAACAAGACCCTCCTTGAAAATGCGTAATGCAATGTCACAGGCAGAGGTTGGTGACGATGTTTATGGTGACGACCCAACCGTAAACGAATTAGAGCAATGGTCTGCCAAACGTCATGGTTTTGATGCTGCACTCTTTTGTAGCTCGGGGACACAAGCAAATCTACTCGCCTTAATGGCACACTGTCAGCGAGGCGACGAGTATTTGTGTGGCCAACAAGCCCACAATTACAAATTTGAAGGTGGTGGCGCGGCAGTACTAGGTTCAATTCAACCGCAACCGATAGAAAATGAGAAAGATGGCACCCTTTGCTTAATTAAGCTTGCCCAAGCGATTAAACCCGATGATTCGCATTTTGCTCACACAAAACTGGTTAGCATTGAAAATACCATAAATGGTAAAGTACTGCCGCTACACTATTTAGCAGAACTGCGCGAGTTTGTTAATAAGCATCAATTAAGTTTGCATTTAGATGGCGCGCGCGTATATAACGCTGCGACCGCATTAGACGTAGATATCACTGAGATAGCCCAATATTTTGATAGCATGTCGATTTGTTTATCTAAAGGCTTAGGCGCACCAATTGGCTCATTACTACTAGGTTCAACGCAAATCATCAAGCAGGCAAGAAGATGGCGAAAAGTACTGGGTGGCGGAATGCGTCAAGCCGGTATTCTCTGTGCAGCAGCTAAAATAGCGTTAACCGAAAATGTTGAAAAACTTAAAGTTGACCACGAAAATGCTTATTACTTGGCAGAGCAACTTAATAAAATAAGCGGGTTTACTGTTAATGTAGAGCAAGTCACCACTAATATGGTCTTTGTAAAAGTCGACAGTTCTATCGATATTAATACCATGGCTAACGCGCTAAAAACAAAAAAAATTCTAATATCCCCCAGTGAAAACATGCGTTTGGTAACTCACCTAGATATTAGTAAAGCAGATATTAATAGCTTTATTACAGCGGTAAAAAATCACTTAACGAGCGTAGCTTAAATTTTTAACTAAAAAGTAAATATTGTGCTATTCGTAATAGATTATTTTGATTAATTATCTATACTCGATATATCAAATAAATTATATGCGAAAAATCAAATGGATAAGTCTCGTAGAAGCGTGATTAAGAAAATAGCCTTAGGCGGCGCGGCAACCATAGCCATTGCCAAAGCGCCCTATGTATTTGCGCGCAATAAGGTGACCTTACGCATTTTGGGTACGCATGTAACATTACAAGAAGAATTACGACAAAAAGCGATGGAAGACCTAGGGATAAATTTGATATTTGAGCCTAAAGGTAGCGCTGCAGTTTTACAAAAAGCGTCAATGTTTCCTCAGTCATTTGATCTCTATGAGCAATGGTCAAACAGTATTAATGTGCTTTGGCGCTCTGGTGCTATTCAATCGATAGACAAAAGAAGAATAACCCATTGGGATGAAATTAATAACCTAAGTAAAACAGGAAAAATAACGCAGTCGGCGAAACTCGGTGACGGCGATGCACCTTATAAAATATTACACGTACAAAAAAACAATCAATTAGGCGAAAACCATACCAACGATTTAAGTTTCTTACCCTATGTGCATAATGTTGACTCTTTTGGCTACAACACTGACTTTATTAAAAAAGGCATACCTTACGAGACTGAAAGTTGGGGCTGGCTATTAGATGAAAAATACAGTGGCCGTGTCGGTATTATCAATGCGCCGACCATAGGTCTTTTTGACTTAGCTCTCGCCGCACAAGCTAAGAATCTAATGTCATTTAATAATATTGGCGCCATGACCAAGCCAGAATTAGACAAACTTTTTGGTATATTAATAGGATTGAAACAAGCAGGTCACTTCAGTGGTTTATGGACTTCGGTGCCTGAGTCGATTCAATTTATGAAATCGGGTCGTGTGGTAATAGAAAGCATGTTTTCTCCTGCTGTAGCCTCACTAAACGGGATGAATGTGCCGGTAACTTACGCAGCACCTAAAGAGGGTTATCGCGGTTGGCACGGAGTCATGTGTTTATCTAAGGCGACAACTGGCAAGGTAAAAGACGCAGCCTATGATTATATGAATTGGTGGCTATCTGGTTGGCCAGGTGCTTACATTGCCAGACAAGGCTATTATATTTCAAACCCTGAGCGTACTGCTCGCTACCTTTCTCCTCAAGAGTGGGATTACTGGTATGACGGAAAACCCGCCGCGATCGACTTAAAAGGTACTGATAATAAAGTATCTGTTTATAAAGGAAATATTCGTCGCGGGGGCAGTTATGAAAAACGATTTAGCAATGTTGCTGTTTGGAATACCGTTATGCCAACCTATGACTATAGCCTGCAAAAGTGGTATGAATTTATTAATGCTTAAACAATCAAATTTTTATGCCAATATAATAAGCATTCAAACTCAAGGGTGCCAGTAATGTTTCGAAGTTTAAAAACACAATTGATGCTTTCGCTCGCCCTCATTATTTTACTTTTTATCGGCCAGGAGACTGTTTCGTATCAGAACCAAAAACGATTAGTAACGGGCTTAGCCTCTAATCAAGAAATAGTTGATGGAGTCGTTCAGGTTAAAGCATTAGAGAAAGATGTTTTAGATTTACAGCGCAATGTGCTTATTTATAAAGAAAATCAAGCTTCTTCAGTATTAAAACGATTAAATGACATTATGAGTTCGGTAACGGGGAAATTAGCTATAACCTCGCTCTTTATCGAAAAAAATAACATTGGCACCGATCAGCAAGTCGCGATAGAGAGTATGCGCGATCACTTAAAAGCTTATCGAGAAAACTTTGATTCGGTTGTCTTACTCATCGATAAAAAAAGTGAATTATTTAATAAAACTATAGTAACTCACTTAAGCCATCTAAATACCATCACCGCTGAGGCATCTAATGGTATTCATCTTAACCAATCTATTCAAACGACTCATGTAACAACCAAGAGACTTGCAGATCTGACTTCGGCCCTACAACTTTCGGCTTATCAATACTTTATCCGACCTAATACTGAGAATATTACCAACTTTCAGTCTATTTTTAGCCAAGTAGAAAGTACCGCAGCGCCACTTAATATCGATGGCTTTACTTCAACATTAACCGCTTTATCTAGTGACTTTAATTTGTTGACGCAAGTAACCCGAAATTATAATTACTTAGTCAATGTGGTTATGTCTGGCTCTGCTAACGAATTTTTATATTTAGCAAAAAATTTAAGTGAAGTTGCTTTAACCCATCTTGATTCAAGTAACGCTCAGCTGAACACCCTAGTTGAAGAGTCTGTTATTCGTGGCAATATTATGTTTATTCTTGGTATTTTCCTGACCAGTCTTATTACTGTCTATATTTTGAAAAGACTTATATTTCCAATAGAAAAAGTAACTCAAGTATTTAATGCACTTGCTGAAAATAAAATAATTAATGAAAAGCTTGAACTTAACGTTAATCGCAAAGATGAGATAGGTCATCTAATGAAATCGGCGACTATATTTCAATTAAAAAACAAACAAACCAATGATTTATTACAACAGTCACAACAATTAAATCAACAGCTGGTTCTATCACAAAAAAGGGCTGAACAGGCAACTAAAGCAAAAAGCATGTTTTTAGCAAATATGAGTCATGAAATTAGAACACCAATGAATGGTGTGGTTGGTATGCTGAGTTTATTATCTAACACGCCACTAAATGATGAACAAAAAGAATATATTAATTTGGTAAATTCGAGCTCTGAATCATTGTTGACCTTAATTAATAGTATTTTAGACTACTCTAAAATTGAATCAGGAAAACTAGCAATAGAAAGTATTCATTTTAATGTCACTGATATTATTAACGAAGTGGTCATAATAATGAATGCACTTGCTGAAAAAAAATCATTAGTACTTAACATTAGGTCGATGTCACTTTCACAAAAGACCGTTATTGGCGATCCTACAAGACTTAAACAAATACTGATTAATCTGCTAAGTAATGCCATTAAGTTTACCGAGCAAGGCACTATTGACCTTGAAGTTGAACTGACAGAAATAAATAAAGAACAACTTAACTTCTCGTGTAAAGTCAGTGACACAGGTATAGGCCTTTCAGAAGAACAGCAGCAGAATATTTTCACTCCATTTTCTCAAGCTGATAATTCAACCACTCGAAAATATGGCGGTACAGGTTTAGGTTTAACGATTGTAAAACAGTTATGTGAACTTATGTCCGGAGGTATAGATATAAAAAGCACCTTAAATAAAGGTAGCTGCTTTTCCTTTTATTTAGTTTATCAAAAACCAGAAAATGATATTACTGACAGTGTTGAGCCAGACATCACAATTAACCCGGTTAACTTATCCTTTAAAAAAATACTTTTGGTGGAAGACAATAGAATAAATCAAATTGTTGCCACTAAAATTCTAACCAAATTAACGTTAAGTGCCGACATAGCCGTAAATGGTATTAACGCGCTAGAAAAACTAAACTCGTCTAGTTACGATTTAATTTTGATGGACTGTCAGATGCCTGAAATGGACGGCTATCAAACAACTAAAGCTATTCGAGCCGGTGAGGCAGGGAAAGAGCATCAAGATATTGCGATTATCGCTATGACTGCCAATGCGATGAAAGGAGATAAAGAAAGGTGTTTAAGTGCCGGTATGAACGACTACCTGGCTAAACCCATTGATATCAATAAACTCCACCAAAAACTTACGTTTTGGATGAATAAAAATAATAAAACATCATAAAAATAGGGTTTTTAGTATTAATGATGTGATAAAAATCATCAATACTAAAAGTTAAATCGGCGTGTGACTAAGACGACAAGGCCTAAAGTAAAATACCCCATGTTGACGGTTCAGGTACGCAGTGGGTATTGGCTTAGTACCGGCAAAGGATATTTCAATGCGGGTAATATCACTAAGGCCATTAAAACCAATAAATTGTAAAAAATAATTTTTCTATTATTTTCACACCACTTATTTATCTTTAAATTTCCATTGCATTATGAATTTTTTTGCAAATTGCAAAGGAGAATAATCTCGTACCCATAATCGATGATTATTGATATTCTATAAACTCTAGAAAAAGCTAAAGTGCATGATTAGCTCATTAATTGTTGAATGCTTATTTAAGGTCAAAGCGTTAAATAAGTCTCTTTAAGGCAACATCTCAGATTTATTTTGTGCATAATAGCGCCTCTGCACTTTTAACATCGAGCCATTATATGAAAAACAACATAGTTGACTTACAAGGTAAGCTAAACGCATTACTGCTTTCTTACCGTGATAGCTTTGTCGAGGGTGCTGTAGCCGATTATATTCCTGCTCTTGCTAGTGTAAAAGCCGATTTTGCCGGCATCGCAGTCGCGACCATTGACGGAAAAACAGTTGGCGCCGGTGATTATCAGCACGCTTTTTCTATTCAAAGTATTTCAAAAATATTTGGTTTAATAATGGCGATGAATCGCCTAGGTGATTCTTTGTGGCAACGCGTGAGAATGGAGCCTTCAGGTCAACCTTTCAATTCTATTATTCAGTTGGAGTGGGAAAAAGGTATTCCCAGAAACCCGGTAATAAATGCGGGTGCTTTATTAGTGGCTGACGTATTAACCAGTCATTACTCAGCAAGTAAGTTGGCTTTTTTAGGCTTTGTTAGGAAGCTAGCAAACAATGAAGACATTCGCGTTGACCTTGAAGTTTATCAATCTGAATTCACCCATGGTAATCGTAATGCCGCCCTAGCCTACTTAATGAAAAGCTTTGGTAATATTGAAGCCGAAATTCCAGATGTACTCAGCCATTATTTTACTCAGTGTTCAATTAGCATGAGTTGCGAGCAGCTCGCGCAAAGTTTACTATTTTTAGCCAACAAAGGTGTCGACCCATTAACGAAACGGGTTATTTGTAGCCCAAAAGATGCACATCGCGTTAATGCAATATTATCAACCAGTGGTATGTATGATCAATCTGGTGAGTTCGCTTTTTCTGTCGGCTTACCAGCTAAAAGTGGTGTGGGTGGTGGTTTAATTGCTATCGTGCCAAATTATGGCGTGATCTGTACATGGAGCCCACCGTTAAACAGTTTTGGTAATTCTGTTGTTGGTATGAAGTTAGTAGAAGGTATTGCAGAAGAATTAGGCTTGTCTATTTACCATTAATCGCTGGCATCAGCTATTTGTGTCTTAAATACCTAGGTTAACTAAAAGCAGCACGTTTCTAGTTAAAAACGGCTGCTCAAAGTCACTTATTGTGCAAGTATATAATTATTGTTGAAAACGATAAACTGCACCTAAAGATAAGATTTGTGAAAGTTCATCTAATGCCGTGCGTGACTCAATAATTAATTGTGGGTCTCGTAAATCATCTATGACTAATTTGTCGCGATAATGACAATTAACCCAAGTCACTAATCGGTTATATAATGCTGGTGTTAGCAAGCAGTCAGGATTAACCCCAAGTAACTCTTGCTCGGTGAGCGCAACTCTTAGCCGTAAACATGCCGGACCACCACCATTTTTCATACTTTCATTGACATCAAAAAACTCAACATGATTTATTGGGTTATCACCAGCAATTAATGTTTGTAGGTAATGATTAACCTGACTATTTTCCCGACAATGCATCGGGGCAATAATAGCCATAGAATTATCAGCTAATGTGACAATTTGAGTATTAAATAAATACGTATTAACCGCTGCTTCAATCGACACTTGCTCGGTTGAAACTTCAAGAAAGTGCAGTTTATCGCCGTTATACTTTCGAGTGACTTCGGCTTTGAATTCTGCCGTATTTAAATATGCTTGCTCATGGTAAAGAAAAACATTCTGGTTACCGACGGCAATCACGTCATTATGAAAAACACCTTGATCGATAATATCGGGGTTTTGTTGAACAAAAACAGCTTTATCTTCAGAAAGGCCATGTAATCTTGCGATCGCCTGACTCGCCTCCAACGTTTGACGAGCAGGAAACTTAACGGGTGCTGGTTTATTTCGATTAAAAGCATAACGACCATAAGTAAAGATCTCTATACCAGCATCTCCATAACCTTCACATAATCGCGTATGGTTAGCAGCCCCTTCATCACCAAAGTGTTCATTATCGTTAAGGTGCTGATGATGCTGAAAATACTTATCATCGTTGAACATAGCTTTAAGGATTTTACTGGTCGTTTCAGGTTCGAGTGAACGATGAAACTTATTCGCTAAATTAGCTGAGGTAAAATGGACCTTTTTATCAACCGTATCCGCTGATGGTGAAACGGTTGCTGCATTGGCTGTCCACATCGTTGATGCAGAACAACAAGCGGCGAGTAGTGTTGGCGAAGCTTTATAAGCTGCTGACAATATTTGCGCATCGCTGCCGTGAAAGCCCAATCTTTTAAGCGTATAGAGGTCAGGACGTTCTTGAGGAGCAAATACGCCTTGTTTTAACCCCATATCATGCAATGCTTTCATTTTTTTCAAACCTTGCAAGGCTGCTTCTTTAGGGTTTGAGCTGTTATTAGTATTTGATAATGAGGCAACATTCCCCTCAGAAAGACCCGCATAATTATGGGTTGGGCCCACTAAACCATCAAAATTCACTTCAAAACTTTTCATTATTACCTCAACCTTTTAATCGTTTTTTTAATTTTTTTTAACATCATAGTAAAATACGCACCAATCAAAATATTGATCATCAATATATAAAAATTTTATATTAACGTTTAATTTATCAGTAGTCATAGCGTCATTAACTGAACATAACCTGCAACAATCTATAATGTAAATAAAGCGCGTAAGTTATAAATACCATAAGGGCTATAAGCCCGAAAACACTTATTAATTGTATAAAAATTGATAGATGAAAAAAGTTAACCTATCAGATGAATTTATCTCGTTTGCTGTGACTGACGAATCAATTTACGATGCATTTGTATTTTGAATCTTCCCCGATTCTTTAATAGTACTGCTTATATTGTTAAATTGTTTCATTTTAAGGACATCATTTGATGTCCTTTTTTTTTAGCTTTTTTTTAGCTAGGCGATTAAATAAGCTAACTTTTATAAAATGGATCTTACTTACTGTCCCTAGCGAATAAATTTCTAACGAATGAGCATTATTGATCTCAATTATACTGAATACTGACACTTGCTAATAATTTTACAACGCCCTTGATTACACTATGTTGATGGGTAAAAAATACCTTTTTAATAGCATGATTTATTCCCATTTAATTTTATAGGTGAAAAATATTGATCCATCGAATGAATTTATCTCGTTTGCTGTGCCTAATAAATAGATTTACGATGCAGTTGTTTGTTGAGTCGCTCTAATAATAATTTATAGATTCTTTAAAAACACCTGTTTGTATTGCTAAACTGCTACATTTAAGGACATCATTGATGTCCTTTTTTTCTGCTTATAATTCTATAAACAAATTGTTCTTATAGTGCAAATGAACCAACATGGTGCAAACCGAAAAAAACGGCAGCTTTATAAAAAAAGTATTAATAATAATATCAACTAGTTACACTTCGGTATAACTATTGCTATTACTAGTTGTCTTCATCAATTTATTTTACTCACATGCCTATTCAAACACCCATCCGTGGTTTACGGTCATTCTGCGTGGCTTCAAAATGTTTAAGCTTCAAACATGCTGCCGCACAATTGTTTTTAACACCTTCAGCGGTTAGCCATCAAATAAAACAGCTAGAGGAACAATTAGGTTTTGACCTCTTTAAAAGAGGAACACGTTCAATAGAGCTAACCAGTTCAGGGAAACAGTTTTATCAATCTATTCAACCGATAATTCATCAGCTTGAATCAACAATTTCGGAGTTCACTCATAATCAACAAAATAAAACTATTGTCATTAGTTTGCCTGAGTTTTTTGCCAGTGAGTTATTTATTCCCCAGTTAAGTACATGGTCTGAAAAAAATCCAGAAATAAACTTACAATTAGAAACGATAAAATCAGGCAGTGAGCCCTCACAAATTGCTGATTTATCAATAGTATTGGCGAATGGCAAGCCAAATGCGAGTATTGTTCATGAATTATTCCCTGTGCGTTATACCCCAGCTTGTAATAAAAAACTTTATAAAAAACTTAAAAGCATGGGGACTTCGGCATTAAGAAATACCCCACTGATTTTACATCGCTCTCGTCCTTGGTCATGGCATCAATGGGCCGACAACGTCAATATTAATGATTTTGATCCAAAACAAATTATACAGTTTGACAGTATGTTTGGCGTTGCACGAGCGGCTCAACAAGGAATGGGCATAGCATTAGTGCCTCTTCCGATCAGTAAAACATGGTTTACTGAACAGTTATTAGTAAAACTCTTCGATGAAGAACTCAATACCAATGACAAATACTATTTGATCCAACATGAAAATATGGAAAATAAAACTGAGCTAACTTTATTTGCTGACTGGGTTAAAGAAACCTTCGCCAATAACAACGAATAACGACGCCAATGATAGATGAAATTTATTCACTCAATACGTCGATTTTAATCGTTTGTCTCGCGAAATGAAAATTTCTATAGTTGACCTGCATCAACCGGATGCGCTTTTAAATAGAGAGAAAAAAAATGAAAACTACATTAGCTTTATTAACCCCATTATTGATAACTTTACTAGTAAGTAACCCTGTATCAGCTTTTGAAAGTGACACCGCATTAAAAGTTGCGGTAGTTAAAGATGCCAGAGGTACTCAAGATATTGTTAAAGGCAATTTTAATAAAAGCATTATGAAACTCACTAAACGCCATCAAGATGAAAGTTCGTATAACAGCCATATGAGTTTATGTGTTGCCTATTTGCAAGCTGATAATGCAGAACAGTCAGAGTTAGCATGTACTGCGGCAATCGACAGTATTGAAGCCATGAACTTAAATAACACCATTGGACTTTACCTTAAGTCATTAAGTTACAGTAATCGTGGTATTTCAAGGTACAAAAACAATGATATTAGCGGTGCCCTAGCTGATTTAAACCAAGCGATATTAATTGATGAAAACACAATTACGTTAGGTAACTTAAAAATTATCAAGCAAAAAGCATATCGATTGGCATCACTTTCAGAAACCTCACCACTGATTGCAGATTAATCAATAACTTAACACTAGATTTCAGGAGATATATCATGATCAAACGCATGCTAAACAGTATTTTATCTTTTACCAGTTTACTCATTAACATCAAGCACTTATCTGTGAGTCAGTGGGATATTGAAGAAACAGAGAATAGCCAAAATTTTAACGAAATTCGACAACCAAGGTAAATGAATGGCTTATTTAATAAACGGTAGCAGCGCAAGCAGAAATCGCTAAATATTTCAGGATATCAATGGCGTTGCTACTTTCCCACCCAGCTTACTCATAATATAAACACCTGTAGGTTAACCCTATTCGACTTACTACTCCCCCCTAAATAATATTTATCATCAAAGTAGAGTTTAATGAATTATATAAGTGTAATAGATAGATATCATGAATATCACAATGCTATTCATGAACTTATGGCGTCAATCGTCGCTGGAGCCTTTGATGAAAACTTTTTTAAAGACGAAACCCTGCTACAAACTTCAATGCTCTGGCTAACTAAACATTACCCTTTTATTGAGTTGATGTTCACTTTAGATAGCGATGGCGTTCAAAGTAGTAAAAATATTTCTAAGAAGAATAATATAAATAAAAGTATTGCCGAAGGCCTTGGGATAGACCGTTCTTATCGCCCCTATTATATAAAGGCAGAAAAAAATAATACCATCATTGTTACTGAGCCTTATTTATCAACCTCTAGCCATAATCTATGTATTTCTACATCAATGAAATATGCTAATAAAAATGGTGATGTTATTGGTGTATTGGTGATTGATATTAACTTAGCTCAAGCCATTGAATTTTTAATGGGTGATGTAAAAAGAAAAAAATTCCATCCTTTTTTCGTCAGTGTCTATTCATGTATTGTCGTTGGACTATTCTTTATTGTCGGTATTCTTTTATATTCTGCCGGTAGCGAAATAGTTAATTTATTACTCTCACCCACCCCTGAAGATCTACAAATAAAACCTTTTGGTATTATTATTTTTCTGACCTTAGCACTGGCCATTTTCGATTTAGGCAAAACAACAATAGAAGAAGAAGTGTTAATGCAAAAAGATATATTACGCCATAGTTCAACAAGACGAACAATAACTCGATTTATTGCCACTATCTTAATTGCCGTTTCAATAGAAGCTTTATTGCTAATGTTTAAGTCAGTACTTGGCTCTCCTGAATATTTAGTTAATGCTGTTGCTATGATGGCTACTTCAGTTGGCCTACTTGTTGGTTTAGGCCTATATGTTTACCTTGGCGCAAAAGCAGAAACACTACTAAAAAAATAACACTTTCCAATGAAGATAATAAAAAAAGATTACCTTAGTGTCTATTTCATTTAAATGGCTGACAATATTCACTGTTATTACTGACAGAAGTTATTTAAGGTTTTACTAAAATCATGTCAGTTTATCTTTAGCAATATTTTGCTCCACTAATTAACCAAGAGTTCAAGTCCCTTAGCTATGATTTAATGGCGTTCAAAATAAAAATATCGATGATTAATTCACTACAGGCTAGTCAAAATTGACTTCAGCGGGTAGAATCTAGCCCATCAATTTATTAAGAACGACGAGATGCATTCAGATGGGCAGAGCATACCAAAATCGCAAATTATCAATGGCGAAAACAGCAGGCGCAAAAACTAAAGTTTATTCAAAATACGGTAAAGCAATTTATGTAAGTGCCAAAGAAGGCGGTGTTGACCCAGATGGTAACCTAACACTACGTGGCTTAATCGATAGAGCTAAAAAAGATCAAGTACCTACTCACGTCATTGAAAATGCAATAAAGAAAGCATCAGGCGCTGGAGGCGAAGATTTTGTTGCCGCAAGGTATGAAGGTTTTGGTCCAGGTAACTGTATGGTTATTATTGATTGTTTAACGGATAACGGTAATAGAACGATTAAAGATGTTCGCCAATGTTTTACCAAGACCTATTCTAAAATTGGTTCATCGGGCACCGTTTCTCATATGTTTAATCACCAAGCTGTCTTTGCTTTTCAAGGCGAAGATGATGAAACTGTATTAGAAACCTTAATGATGGCTGACATTGATGTAACAGATGTTGAACTTGAAGACGGTATCATTACTGTTTATGCACCACATACTGAGTTTTTCAAAATAAAAACTGAATTTGCTAATTCAATGCCAGAGTTTGATTTAGAAGTTGAAGAAATCACTTGGGTACCGCAAACCTACACTGAAATTACCGGTGAAGATGACACAGCAAATTTCGAGAAATTTATCGCTATGTTAGATGATTGTGATGATGTACAAAACGTTTATCATAATGCCGATATTGCAGAGTCGTAATTTGCAAGAGTATTAAGTCCAGGATGTCTTTTCTCAGACATCCTGTTTTCTACTATATCAATATGTATCAACCTTATATGCTGTTCACATCGGTGTTAAAGGGTAACGCTCCTTTATTTAGCCAGCTTTTCCATCATCACGTTTACCGCGTCTAAATGCTCAGGGTTGTTATGACACATTCCTTGAAATACCGCACAAATATCAAGAAAGTCTGGTAAGTCGGTACGTTGTGCCATTTTCATTAACCGCTTAGTTAAACGCATTGCCGCCGTTGGTTTACTGGCAATATCATTTGCTAAAGCCATAACGTTATCCATTAAACACTCAGCATCAACAACATTTAACACCACCCCCATTTCTTTCGCTTCATCGGCATTAATTATTCTGCCTGTAAAAGTTAACTCCGCGGCTTTTTGATAACCAATAACTCGCTGCATAAACCATGCACCACCATCACCTGGAATAAGACCTAAATTAGCAAATGTTTCGCCAAACTTAGCTTTTGTTGAGGCTATTCGGATATCACACATATTAGCAACATCGAAACCGGCACCGATTGCTGCACCATTAACAGCAGCAATAATAGGGACTTCACATTTATGTAATGCTAGTGGAATGCGCTGAATTCCTTGACGATAACGAGCTTCAAGTTCTTGTACATCACCAGCAAAATCACCACTACGTTCAGCCATATCTTTAATATTTCCCCCCGATGAAAACGCAGAGCCGGCACCGGTAATAATCAGCACAGCCACATCAGCCGTTTTATTAACCCACTCGACGGTGGTAACAATATCATCAGCAATTGCGGTACTTGTTAGCGCATTACGTACGTCATGGCGATTAAAGGTTAGCGTAGCAATATTATTATCTAGTGCGAGTAGACAGTCGGCTAATTGGGGAAGATTTTCTTTCATCGTTGTTTCTCATCAAGTTTGACTTGTTGCCAATATTCTTCAAGTTTTTCTAGCGAATGTTGTTCAAATTCTACGCCAGAGCTTGCCACTTGTTTTTCAACACCATGAAACCGTTTTGTAAATTTCTGATTTGCTTGGCGTAATAACTGCTCAGGGTCTTGTTTGGCATGGCGACAAAGATTGACAACGGCAAACATTAAGTCACCTAATTCTTCAGCGAGCGCTTGCGGATTATTTTGCTCAATTTCAAGATGAACTTCTTCGACTTCTTCGACAACCTTAGCAAAGACATCTTCAATGTTATGCCAGTCAAAACCAGCATGTGCGCAGCGTTTTTGAATTTTAGCGGCTTGAGAAAGTGCGGGTAAATTTCGCGGAATATCGGCTAAAATACTGATGTGTTCGTTGAGGTTTTTTTGTTGTCTTTCTTGCGCTTTTTCATTTTCCCAATTGGCATTAATCTCTGCATCAGATGTTAGATTTTTATCGCCAAAGACATGAGGGTGTCGACGAATGAGTTTCTCACAAATGGCCGCGACGACACTGTCAAAATCAAATTGTTTTTGTTCTTGTCCGAGCTGACTATAGAAAACAATCTGAAATAACAAATCACCTAATTCTTTTTCTAATTCTGAGAAGTCTTGCTGTTCAACAGCGTCAATGACCGCATCAGCAACTTCGTAGGCTTCTTCAATGGTATGCGGTACTATCGAAGCAAAGTCTTGCTTGATATCCCACGGACATCCTGTTTTAGGGTCGCGTAACTCGGTCATGATCCAACGTAGCTTATTCATTGAGGCTTGTTCAGTTAACATATTTATACATTTTCCATAAGGTAGATAAAATACAACTAGAGTCGCTTAACTTCTAATACATCATCAAGTTGAAGTAATTTGCCAATTAAACGTCCTAATATTTCATTATTTGGAATTTCAATATTTAACAACATAGCGACTGTTTGCTTGCTTGGATCAGAACGGGTTTCCATGCCAACAATGCTGACCCGTTCATTGGAAACAATCGTAGAAATATCACGCACTAAACCTTGACGGTCACTCGCTATAACTTTCACTGTTGCTAGATAGCTCTGTTGATTCTGCTCACCCCACTGTACTTCTACTTCTCGTTCAGGTTGCTGAACTAACGAATTCGCTAATTGGTCACAATCATTGCGATGCACCGAGATACCCCGTCCCTGAGTAATAAAGCCGGCAATATCATCGCCTGGCACCGGATGACAACATTTTGCCATATGCGTTAATAAATTACCGACACCCGATACCGTAATACCATTAGCATCGGTTTGAGATTTTTGTTGTGCCTGTTGAGGTTTGACCAAACTTTGTGGGTCAAGATCTACCGGTGGTTTGTTTTTCTCGTCATGATATTGCAAATGATTAATCACTTGCATTAAGCGGGCATTACCTGAGCCAATAGCTGCATATAAATCATCAATCGATTTTATATTAAAGCGCCTACTCGCTGACATTAAATCAGTCTCGGTTAAATCGATTTTAGATAATTCTGTCTCTAACTGTTCTTTACCTATGGCAATATGTTTGTCACGGTCGAGTAATCTAAAAAAATGTTGAATTTTTGACCTTGTTCTAGGTGCATGGGTATAATGCAGATTAGGGTTTAACCAATCACGACTTGGGTTAGGTGTTTTACTGGTTAACACTTCGACTTGATCGCCTGTTTTTAAGCGGTAAGTAAAAGGTACAATGCGTCCAGAGACTTTCGCGCCGATGCAACAATGACCTACATTTGAATGAATATAGTAAGCAAAATCTAAAGGTGTAGAGCCAGCAGGTAAATCAATAACATCGCCGTTAGGTGTAAATACATAAATACGGTCTTCAAAGACCTGACTACGTAATTCATCGAGTAAATCGCCACTTTCGCTGACGTCATCTTGCCATTGTAAAATTTTTCTTAGCCAGCTAACTTTTTCATCAAAACCAGTTTTTTTATCCGTGTTCTTAATGCCAGTGCTGCCTTCTTTATAACGCCAATGAGCCGCAACCCCCATTTCTGCATCATCGTGCATTTGCTGAGTTCTTATTTGTACTTCTACTGATTTTCCTTCTGGACCTAATACAACCGTATGAATCGATTGATAACCATTAGGTTTTGGTGTGGCGACATAATCATCAAATTCGTTAGGTAAATGCTGCCAACTGGTATGAACTATACCTAATGCGCCATAACAATCTTGAAGTTTATCAACAACAACCCTCACGGCTCTAACATCAAAAAGTTGTTCAAAACCAAGCGATTTTTGCTGCATTTTTTTCCAAATGCTAAAAATATGCTTGGGCCGACCATACACTTCACCGGCAATATTTAAATCTTGTAATTGCCCACTAAGATTACTCACAAAATTAGCCATATATTGTTCACGGTCTAAGCGTTTTTCATCTAATTGTTGGGCTATATTTTTGTACACCTTGGGATGAAGGTAGCGAAAGGAAATATCTTCAAGCTCCCACTTTAATTGACCAATGCCTAGTCTATTCGCGAGTGGTGCATAAATATTGGCGGTTTCTTTGGCAGCTAAAACTCGCGTTTCTTCATCGGCATTTTTTACCAGCCTTAAGTAACAGACTCGCTCGGCAAGTTTAATAACAACAGCACGAACATCGTCAACCATGGCAACTAACATCTTACGAATATTATCAACTTGATTGGCCGACACTTGATTAGACTGGCCTTGCTGTAATGTCTTTATCGCTTGCATTTGGCTAACGCCATTACATAAATTTAGAATTTTCTTAGAAAAGTTTTCTTCTATATATTCTAATGATATGCATTGGTATTCATATAACGGCAGTAAAAATGCAGCACATAAAGAATCGCGATCTAAATTCAAACTAGCAAGGATCTCAACCATCTCTAAAGACTTAGTCTGGCATTCTTGCTGGTCAACATAAAAATCACTGACTTGCTGCCAAAGCTTTTCAAGTGCTTGATTTTTTTGTTCACTAAGCTCCAATGAACTTAACCATTGCTCAAAATTTATTTCCGATATTTGATGAGATTTACGTACCGAAACCATAAAAATAACCTATTAAATTTTAGAAAAAGAATGAATGTCTACTTCACAAACAATACCATAGTCTCAATATGCTTTGTTTGAGAAAACATATCCATTAAGGATATTTTTTCAATGCGATAACCCTGTGCTAGCAATAATTCACTATCTTTGGCTAAGGTTGCCGGATCACAACTGACATATAGCACGCTATTAATATTTAAATGTACTAATTGTTGTAACGCTTGATAAGCGCCAGCACGCGCGGGATCTAATAGCAGCTTAGTATATTTTTTATTTGCCCAAGCTTCCTCTTTCCAATGACTATTTAAGTCAGCTTGATAAAACTCACAATTACTTAAACCATTTTGCAAGGCGTTTTTATGCGCGTTGCTGACCATAAGTTCAACACCTTCAATACCCACAACTTGCGCAACTTTTTTAGCTATTGGTAAGCTAAAATTACCTAAACCACAAAATAAATCTAAAACAATATCTTGCTCGGTCAAGTTTAACCATTGAATGGCTTGATTTATCATGCTTTTATTAACTTGGTGGTTAACCTGAATAAAGTTGTCGCTACTAAAAGAAATAACAATATTGTCAGCTAAACTATAGTGCAAACTATTTAAAGTCGCTTTATCGAGCGTTACTACCTCTTTACCTAAGTCAAAGAGAACATCACAAGAAAAATCATCACTGAATGCTTGCCAGTGACTTTTATCTTGCTTGGTCAGCGGCTCTAACTGGCGCACGACTACCGTCACTTTTTCTGTGGCAATAACTTCAATATGACCGATAGCATTTTTACCTGATAATTTTTTTAGTAATGTTCTTAAGGGTAAAAAGATATTATTTACCGGCTCGATAAGTACAGGGCAACTTTTAATATTAATCAGCTGATTGCTGCCCCGTTGTCTAAAACCAATAATGGCTTGGCCTGCTTTATTATACTGCACACCAATACGCGCCTTGCGGCGATAATGCCAAGGCTGGCTGACGATAGGCGCTTGCCAAGGAAGTGACTGCTCGTGGTTGCTTCGCGAAAATAAATCACTGACCTTCTGCTGCTTAAAATCAAGCTGAGTACTAATGGCTAAATGCTGTAAATCACAGCCGCCACAACTGAGAAAGTGCTGGCACTTAGCGGCAACACGCCGTTTATTAGCAACGGATACGTCAATTAACTTGCCACGACTATATTTGTTTTTTTGTTCAATAACCTTCACTTTTACAACTTCATCAGGTAAAGCACCATCAATAAATATAGGCTTTTTATTGTGTAAACCTACGCCACAGCCGTTAATATCAAGACGAGTAACCTTGATACTAACTTCTTGACCTAGTTCTTGTTTTTTAGCTGTTGCTTTAAAAAAATTCGCCATAACGAAATATACCTGTTAAGTGCTATAAATTTATATGACGATATGCCATGATAAGGTTATTCAATGTCATGATTTTACACTAAAGTTCAGCAGATAATGCATAAAATAAGTCTGAAAGATTGGGTAATTTTACTTACCATAGTGCCAACCACTTTGATCGCTTTCTCGATAGCTAGCTATTTTTCATATAGCCGTTATGACGAATTAAATACGTTTTTAACGCAGCGCTCTCAAAGTATTATTGAACCCCTAGCAATTGCTAGCTCTTTAGGTATGTTAAACAAAGATCGTGTTCAACTGCGTAATCTGATGAATTTCACCCATCGCAGTCAATCATCAATTATCAAAAGTATTGCTGTTTTTACTAAAGATAACCAAGTTTTTGTCACCAGCTCTTACCACGGTGACGCCAATTTATTACGTCTAAAAGCAGGGCAAGTTATTCCCAACAGCACTATTTTCTCTAAAAATGGTGATGATTTTATTTTTCATAGTCCTATTATTAATGAAACTTTGATAAATGAGGCAACTCGCTCAATGTCTCAAGACAATATTGGCTATATTGCTATGCAGATTGACAGCAGTAATATACGTTTAAAACAACAAGACCAGATGCTATTTTCTTTTCTCATTGTCTTGCTTGGCAGTGCTTTTAGTGCATTTTTCTCTTATCGATTGATTAAAAACTTTACGCGTCCAATAGACGCTATGGTACTTGCCGTTGATCGTATTAGAGAAGGAAAACTAGAGAGTCGGGTCACAGGGCAGTTAATTGGTGAATTAAACTTTTTGAAAAACGGTGTCAATGCGATGGCGCAATCATTAGGTGATTACCAAGAAGAAATGCAAGGCAGCATAGATCAAGCCACGACCGATTTACGAGAAAGTTTAGAGCAATTTGAAATACAAAACGTTGAACTTGATATCGCTAAACGAAAAGCACAAGAAGCGAATAAAGTTAAATCAGAATTTTTAGCTAATATGAGTCACGAACTGCGCACACCACTTAATGGTGTTATTGGTTTTACTCGCCAGGTATTAAAGACACCGCTGACTATTACCCAGCGCGATTATTTACAAACCATAGAGCGATCCTCAGCTAACTTGTTAGCCATTATTAATGATATTTTAGATTTTTCGAAATTAGACGCTGGAAAAATGGTTATCGAAAACATTCCTTTCTCGATGCGAGCCGCGGTCGAGGAAACATTAACATTACTTGCGCCAACATCTCATAAGAAAAATATTGAGTTATCTTTACGTGTTAATCCGCAATTACCTGATGCTCTCATTGGTGATGCTATGCGAATTAAGCAGGTATTGATCAACCTGACCAGCAACGCCATGAAATTCACTGACAAAGGTTCTGTTGATATTGATGTCGACAGCGAACGCATTGAAAATAATATTGCGGTTTTAAAAGTAACAATTAAAGATACTGGTATTGGTATGAACCATGAGCAACAGAAAACTATTTTTGAGGCTTTTGGTCAAGCTGATAAAAGTGTTACGCGGCTTTATGGTGGCACAGGATTAGGCTTAGTTATTTCTCAACGCTTAGTCACTGAAATGAACGGCAATATGGGTTTTTCTACCGAGCAAGGTCAAGGTTCAACATTTTGGTTTACTTTTCGTTGTGAAGTAAATCCTATCTCTATTGATAATATTTTTGATAATCATGAGTTAGCAGGTAAAAGTGTTCTTTATTTTGAACCTCATACGCATAGCCGTATTGCAACCAGCGAAATTCTTACCGATTGGAACTTGGCTGTTCATCCGGTCCAAAACTTAGTACAAGTTAACGATTTATTGAATGAAAAGGTACATTTTGATTTTGCTCTAATAAGTCATGATATAACGCCCACAGCATTAGTTGAGCTAAAAGAGCTTATCGTCACACTCTCAAAAAACGTGACTCAAATTCATTTAGCGATTAACAGTAACTCGCCAAATTTACAGGAAGCATTGATCGCTTGTGGAGCGAAAAGCTGTTTAAGTAAACCCATTACGCCAGAGCGATTAAATAAGGTACTGTTACCGAGAAATCACCTGCTAGATATCGTGAGATCAACGTCAGAAGACAATAAAATTCCAGTTAAAATTTTGGCGGTTGACGATAATGAAGCCAATTTAAAGCTTATTAATGAACTTTTACTCGAACAAGTCAATGAAGTTACTACTGTCGTCAATGGCCAAGAAGCGGTAGATATTTGTAAACATGAAAAATTTGCAATGATATTCATGGATATTCAAATGCCGATAATGGATGGCATCTCCGCGCTAAAAAGCATTAAAGCAATCACTTTTAATGACAACACTCCCGTTATCGCAGTAACCGCCCATGCCCTTAAAGAAGAAAAAGATAAACTGTTGAAACTGGGCTTTGACTCTTATATGACTAAGCCTATTGACGAAGCTATGTTACGTCACTGTATTTATGAATATTGTGATTTAACACAGCCACAAAATATTAAAACAATGAAAAATAAAAATATCGATAACACAGATTTAAATCAACAAGCTTTTGATACTAACAACGCAACGATTATGCACCGACGAAACCATCAAGTAATTGACTGGCCTTTAGCATTAAAACGAGCAGGCAATAAAGAAGAACTTGCCAAAGAGATGTTTAAAGGTTTAGTGCAAAGCCTGCCTGAAACAAAACTGAATATTTCTGAAGCATTGACCTCGCAAGATGTTGAGCAATTAAAAGTACTTATTCATAAGCTTAACGGTGCTTGTTGTTACTCGGGTGTACCCAGCCTAGGACGTGTTGTTCATCAGATAGAAACAGAACTGAAAAGTGGTGTCACTATCGATGACTTAGAACCTGAATTTTTTGAATTCTTTGAACACATTGATAATGTCATTAATCAAGCACCAGAAGTTTTTAATAAAAAGCCTAACATTGAGCACTAATAATTATTTGATGATTTTTTAGCTTTAAAAAACAAGTGATACCGTTAGGCTTATAGGCTCAATGACTTACTTAAGGTTAAATATAGCCGTTAGCGCTTCGGTAAAGGTGACCAGGTTAAAGCTGATAGCAGGACCTGAAAGGCTATGAATATTCAAAGGCTAATCAAGTAACAGCTGATTAATATCGGCAACTAAACTAGTATTGGGCCTTTCAATAATTCGCCCCAGCTCTTCGGTTTTATTTTCATCTCGATAAACAACGATAGTTGGTGTGTATTTGACATTATTTTCTTTGGCTAATTGCTGAGGGTCTTCTTTTTGGTAATCAAGTGCAATAAGTGTCGCACTAATTTGCTTATTGCCTTGCAGTAATTTAAGTAGTTTAGGCACTTCACGTTCACTGTCATGACACCAAGTCGCAAAATAAATGTCTATTTTTAACGATTCAGGCCACTGCGCAACAATTTCTTTTTCTTGCTCAGTAATTAAAGACTCATTGAAGTTTTTATTAAAAGCACTAAAGTCACTCAACAATCTAGCTTCACTGATCACACCTAAGGCAAAGCCATTATTATCCTCCGCGTGAACTGATAATGACAATAGATGGCAAAAAGCTATAGTGAATACTGTGAGTAGGACTTTTATCATTGCGACTCTGCTTATGTTATATCCGTGCTACTGCAACCTAGCTGTTTAGCAATTTTTTAGTAGCACGGTAATGTTTAATGTTTTTTTAATTCGTTAGCTTTTAATAACATGACTTTGCTTTCTTGTAAAAAGATATCGGCATAATCACCAAACCAATCGGAGACTTGGCTAAACATGGTAACAAAAGCATCTTTATCACCCATTTCAACATCTTCTAACAACTCTAGAAAGCGATAAGCGAAACGTTTCATCATCGCGACATTATCTTGATTTGAAAAAATGATATCAGTATAAAGCACAGGATCTTGAGCAAATAAACGACCAACCATAATTAACTCTAAACGATAAATAGGCGAACTCATTTCAACAAGTTGAGAAATGTCAGCCCCTTCAGTCATTAAGTGATAACCGTAGGCTATTGTTGAAAAATGTCTCATAACTTGTACCATAGACATTGCTTGATCGTGCGCCGACGCATCGACGGGATAAATCTTTGCTCCCCAAACCTGAAATTGTTTCAGCAACCAATTATATTGCTCGGGTAAACGCCCTTCGCAAGTAATAATTGTTTGTTTGATTAACCCTGACACATCAGGTCCAAACATTGGGTGTAAACCAACAACCGGTCCTTGATGAACTTTCATCATTTCATAAAGTGGCATTTCTTTTACGCTAGTCACATCAGCTAAAATGCATGTTTTGGGTAAACAAGAAAGCTTTTGAATGATCATTGATGTTAAGCGAATAGGTACAGCAACAATAACGACACCGGCTTGGGCAAGGATATTGTCACTATTTGGCCAGTCATCTTGTTCAAGAACGGCTACCTGATAACCAGAGCGCTCAAATAAATCAACAAACACTTTACCTAACTGTCCGTTACCACCGATAACAACTATTTTACCACTCTCTGTATTGACACATTGATAGCCACTCGCATCTTGACTGATGTAAGAGTCACTCATTAGCCGTCTTAAAATATCTTCAATTAATTCTGGAGACACGCCTGCCTCCATCGCCTGTTGACGTCGCATAGTCAGTAATTGAGCTTCTCGGTCAGGCGCATAAATTGGCATACCAACTCGGCTTTTTAGCTCTCCCACTTTAGTGGTAACTCTGCGGCGCTTGGCTAATAGCTCGACTAATTGAGTATCTATCTCATCAATCTCATTTCTCAATGCGGTTAACTGAGGAGCAATACTTTTCTTATCCATTAATTTACTCATTTACGTTTCGCGTACTCGCCTTCATACTGATTTAAGATAAACGCTTCTTTAAAACACCATTAAGTTTATCGGTCGCATTTGCTAATAAAAGTGCCGTATCATTAAAATCAATACACGCATCAGTGACTGAAACACCATACTTTAATGACTCTTTCGGGCCATTAGTACTTTGGTTGCCTGCATTTATATGACTTTCTAACATTATACCAATAATTGATTTATTACCTTCAATTATTTGGTCAAATACATTTTCTGCCACCAATGGCTGGCGACGGTAATCTTTATTTGAATTACCGTGCGAACAATCGATAACAATACCAGGCTCTAAACCTTGTACACTCAATTCTTTCTCACATAACGCAACATTAGCAGCATCATAATTAGGTTTCTTACCACCACGTAAAATAACATGACCATCAGGGTTTCCAGAGGTTTTAATCAATGATACTTGTCCTTGACGGTTTATCCCCATAAAGCGATGTGAAGACGCTGCTGACTGCAAAGCATTAATAGCTACATCTAGGCTACCATTGGTGCCATTTTTAAAACCAATAGGCATAGAAAGACCTGACGCCATTTCTCTATGTGTTTGCGACTCAGTTGTTCTGGCACCAATCGCCGACCAGCTAAAAAGTTCAGCCAAGTATTGTGGGCTAATGGGGTCAAGCGCTTCGGTGGCTAATGGCAAACCTAAATCAGTTAAGTAAATCAATAGTTCTCGAGCTTTACGCAAACCGGTTTCAACATCAAAGGTACCATCCATATGAGGATCGTTTATTAAACCTTTCCATCCAACGGTGGTGCGAGGCTTTTCAAAGTAAACACGCATAACAATATAAAGGCTGTCTTGATGCTTATCATGTAAGGCTTTTAACTTTTGGGCATATTCTTTAGCGGCCTCGAGATCATGTACAGAACAAGGACCTGAAATAACGAGTAAGCGATGATCTTTTTTATGAATAATGTCAGCGATCACCTTACGGGCAGCTTTAACGAAATTACGTCCACTTTCTGACAAGGGGAGTTCATCTCTTAATTGATCAGGCGTTATTAATACATCTTCTGAATTGACATGAATATCGTTAAGGGTTTTTATGTGAGGACCTTTACTAGGTTGAACGTTCGGTAATGAGTTAGACATTGTATTTTCCATTTATCGCAAGATTGTTTATTAAAGTAAATATAGAACAAAAGAACTAAGTATGACTTAGCAAAAGAAGGGCTAGTAATAATATCGATGTTGTTGGTTTTTCATAATAGTTCCGCTAATCGCCATATCGTAAAGAATTATTTACTCTGTTTGTACACAATATCTTACAGGGGTTTTTTTTGAAGGTACAGTAGTTTTAGTGTTTTTATTCTAGGTTATGTTGAGGGTGAACGGTATAACGTGGTGCCGTGACTAAATGGACATAGGAAGTAGAGTAACGTAGGAGCATTTACCGAGACGGCAAAGAAGGTAACTGTTCACAACTGCGGCTATTTATAATGCAGGGCGAAGCGTCCAAGGGTGAGTCGAGCATGGCCTTTCGCAGCATGTTCTATTGACGAGATCAGTGCACGTATTCAAGCCATTTTCCCGCCAATAAAAACATTAAAAGCGCCCTAAGGCGCTTTTAATTAAGTGCTTGTTAGTGACTAACTAGCGTGAACAATTCGATTACTTATTAAGTTTTCTACAACGCTAGGATCTGCCAAGGTCGATGTATCCCCTAAGGTATCAATATCGTTTTCAGCAATTTTACGTAAGATGCGACGCATTATTTTACCAGAACGTGTTTTTGGCAAGCCAGGTGCATACTGAATATAATCAGGTTTTGCAAAACGGCCTAACTCTTTAGCAACAAACTCAGTTAATTCTTTCAGTAACTCTGGTGATTCACTGGCACTAGCCATTAAAGTTACATAAGCATAAACACCTTGGCCTTTAATTTCATGCGGATAACCAACAACAGCAGCTTCAGCTACAGCAGGATGAAGCACTAAAGCACTTTCGATCTCAGCAGTACCTAAACGATGGCCCGAAACATTAAGGACATCATCAACACGCCCGGTGATCCAATAAAATCCGTCTTCATCACGACGTGCACCATCTCCAGTAAAATAATTACCAGGATATTGGCTTAAATAGGTTTGATAAAAACGATCATGATCGCCATAAACTGTACGTAACTGCCCAGGCCAACTACCCGTTATCATTAACAAACCTTGGTCGGCACCTGCAAGTGTATTACCTTCTTTATCAAACAGTGCTGGCTGAACACCAAAAAAGGGTTTACCTGCTGCACCTGGTTTCATATCAACAGCACCGGGTAATGAAGTAATTAAAATACCCCCCGTTTCTGTTTGCCACCAAGTATCGACAATAGGACAGTTAGACTTGCCAACCACTTCATAATACCAATGCCAAGCTTCAGGGTTAATAGGCTCGCCAACCGTACCGAGTAAACGCAACGATGAAAGATCTGATTGATGGACTAAATCGTCGCCAATACTCATCAAGGCTCTTATCGCAGTAGGTGCAGTATAAAAAATATTAACTTTATGTTTTTCACATATTTGCCAGAAACGTCCCGCATCCGGGTAAGTAGGTACCCCTTCAAATACTAGTGTAGTTGCACCGTTAGCTAACGGGCCATAGAAAATATAAGAGTGACCGGTGATCCAACCTGCATCTGCTGTACACCAATAAATTTCGCCATCTTTATAGTCAAAAACATATTTATGAGTCATCGCGGCATAGAGCGAATAACCACCACAGGTATGTAAAACACCTTTTGGTGTGCCTGTTGAACCTGATGTATAGAGAATGAACAATGGATCTTCTGCATCCATGACCTCTGGTTCACAAACGGCTGATTGCTTGGCAACTTCTTCTTCATAACTGATGTCTATTTTTTCATTCCATGCGACATCACCACCGGTGCGAGCAACAACAATAACCGTATGTACATTGGGGCATTCGGCAACAGCTTCATCAACGTTCACTTTCAGTGGAATAACACGACCGCCACGTAAGCTTTCATCAGAAGTGATAACAACTTGGCAATCAGCATCAGCAACTCGTGAGCGTATCGCTTCAGTTGAGAAACCACCAAAGACAACAGAATGTACCGCGCCAATTCGAGCACAGGCTAACATGGCATAACCCACTTCAGGGATCATCGGCATATAGATACAAACACGATCACCTTTTTTAACACCACGTGCTTTTAATAAGTTCGCTAAACGACAAACATGATCATGTAATTCTTGATAAGTAATTTTTTTGTCGTCGCTGGGATCATCGCCTTCCCAAATGATAGCTGTATCATTGGCTTTAGTAGCTAAGTGACGATCAATACAGTTATAACTTACATTTAATTTACCACCAGAAAACCATTTAATATCAGCCGTTTTCAAGTCAACATCACTGACACTGTCCCAAGGTTTATACCAATCAAGAAATTTTTCAGCTTGCTCACCCCAAAATACATCAGGTTGTTCAATCGATTGCTTGTACATCGCATCGTATGTTGCACTATCAATATGAGTGTGTGCTTTAGCTTGTTCTAAAACTGGATAACAGCTTTTCAATTCTTTCATGTTGAGTCCTTCATTGCTGACTTGATATTATATCAAGTTGATTATTGCTTAAATGCTATTGATATTCATCTAAGCACTAATAGATTTTGAGGTTATTTTTAAAACAGTGACAACATCATATAGGAAGTTAATTAGTGCGACTACTCAACTAAAGTCGAATACGCCTTATTAAATTTCCATTAAAATGAAAAAAGATAATTGTCTACTAATAAGATTAACATTGAAACCCAATAATGACAACGCTGTCATTTTAAAGTTAAAAAAAAGCAAAATAAATTGCTATTGGCGGACTAAGGAGTCTTTAAATAGATACGTTAACGAATAGTGATATCGGGTGAACCGTCAATTTCACCATCTTCGGTAATGATAACAGTACCACTATTATTTGATAATACAGCAATGCTACGTCCATTATTATTACGTATAAAAAGCAATTCATAGCCAAACTTACCAAGACTACCTGCTGAAAATTTTTGAGCGAGTGTCAGTTTCTCCCACCAAACTGAATGCTCAGGAGATTCGTGCCTTCTCTCATTGAAAGGTTGCTTTTGTTGTTGCATAACTTACCCACCCGTTAAATAAATACTAACGTCATTGTATCAATATAGCCCAGATAAACAGCGGTGCCTAACGTAAGTATAGAACAGATTTTACCAACAAAGATTTTATTATTACGTTAACTAGCGAGAAAGTACCACGAACGCGGTAGCATATAATGCTTCGTCAGAGAGCGAAATGTGCCAGTTTTCAGCCCCTAATTCAGTTGCTAACTCTGCTGCACGACCACTTAGTAGTAATTGTGGCTGACCAGAAGCTAATGATTTTATTTCAAAATTTTGAAATGAAACCCCGTTGGCTATGCCGGTACCAAGCGCTTTAGATGCGGCTTCTTTTCCTGCCCAGCGCTTGGCTAAATATAATGCAGGCGTTTTTAACGATTGGTATTTTTCATATTCTATTGGCGTTAACACACGAAGCGCTAATCGGTCTCGCACCTTAATCGCCATTTTTTCTATACGGCTTATTTCAATAATATCAGTGCCGATGCCAACTACAGACATAATGAATCACTTTTTTAAGCGCTAGATAAATGTTGTCTTAACATTTAATTTAGCTTCACTTCGTTAAATAAGGCAGAACTTTATTAGCTCTGCCGGGTAGGTTCTAAGCGCTGTGCTCTAAAAGTTAACTACGCGCTTCTCTCATTAGCTGTTTCATATCGCGAATAGCCTTGTCTAATCCGTCAATCACCGCTCGAGCAATAATAGCATGACCAATGTTGAGTTCGATTATCTCTTCAATTGCCGCAATAGGTTTAACATTAAAGTAATTTAAGCCGTGCCCAGCATTAACTTTCAAACCATTGGCATGCGCATATTTAATGCCTTCAATTAAACGGATCAATTCAATTTTTTGATCTTGTTCATTTTTTGCATCAGCATAATGGCCGGTATGAATTTCAATATAAGGAGCTTTACTTGCAATAGCAGCATCAATTTGGCTTTTATCAGCATCAATAAATAAACTTGTTTCTATACCTGCTGCAGTTAGTTGTGCCACTGCACGGCTAATTTTATCAAAATTACCAACAACGTCTAAGCCGCCTTCAGTCGTCAACTCTTCACGTTTTTCAGGGACTAGACAACAAAATACCGGTTTAACCTCACAGGCTATGGCCAACATTTCATCAGTAACCGCCATTTCAAAATTCATTCGGGTATGCAATGTTTGCTTTAGTACATAGATATCACGGTCTTGAATATGACGGCGGTCTTCACGTAAATGGACGGTAATGCCATCGGCTCCGGCGTGCTCTGCTACTGATGCAGCATAGACTGGATCAGGATAATTTGTGCCCCTTGCTTCTCGTAAGGTAGCAATATGGTCAACATTAACGCCTAATAATAGTTCGCTCATTTTTATATCTCTTAAATTTATGAATTTTTTGTAAATAATTTCCGGCTATTTAGTGGTTTACCATCAAGTAAATGATTAATAATTTGCCGCATCAGCACTTTATACGTTTGCATTACGTCTTTAGATGATAAATCTTCTTCGGCTATCGCTTTTAAATGCTCAGCATTATAACCAGTCTGTACCTGCTTGCTTATTATCGGGACAAAACCTTGTTCAGGGAAATAATGATAACGATTATTATTTTCTGAAAATATCGGCGAATAATCAATAGTTAACCCTAATTCTTCTAGTAATCTATTTTCAAAATTTCTCAATATAAATTCAATTGAACGTTGTTCCGATAATTGTTCAATGCTTTGTTGATATTGACAAAAAAGTTCGTCATAAGGGATATGTTCACCCAGTAGGCGCACTTGTAACTCATTAAGGTAAAAGCCACTGTAGAGGTAATTACCACTGAGCTGGTAGGATTTTCTTTCGGGTTCGACACGTTGTAAATACTTGAGGCTGCCTTGACCTTTCAAAACAATTTTTAGTGGCGAGAAAGGTTGTAATAAAGCTTTTTTATTAGATTTTAAAGACTTACCTAAATAAGAAATAGCAGACACTTTTCCTTGTTGAGCGGTTAAGAATTCAAGCAATATTTGATTTTCACGATAGGGTCGTGAATGCAATAAAAAAGCACTTTGCTCAAATTCTTCCATTATTTTTAGTCCAGTAGACGGTTCGAAGTCTAACCTGAATATTCATCCCCATAGCCTAAACTACGCAGTGCACGTTCATCATCAGCCCAGCCAGATTTCACTTTCACCCAAGTTTCAAGAAACACTTTCTGTTCAAAAAGCGCTTCCATATCACGACGAGCTTCTTGACCAATTGTTTTAAGTCGCTCTCCACCATTACCTATAACCATACGCTTTTGACTTTTTCGTTCAACTAAAATTAGCGCATTAATATGGATGATACCCTTTTCGTCCATTTTAAATTGTTCAACTTCAACCGTTGTTGAATAAGGCAATTCATCACCGGTGAAACGAATAAGTTTTTCACGAATAATTTCAGAAGCCATAAAACGACTTGAACGGTCAGTAACATAATCATCTGGGAACCAGAAATCACCTTCAGGCAGTGAACTAAGACAAAGTTGACGAATGGTATCAACGTTATCGCCTTTCGCTGCAGAGATAGGTACGATATCACTAAAGTTGTGCTTCTCGCCTAATTTCTGCAAGTGAGGTAATAATGATTCCTTATCTTGGACATTATCGATTTTATTAATCACTAAGATACAACGTGCGCCAGATTTTTTTATCTTGCTAAGCACAAGTTCGTCATCAGTTGTCCAATGTGTTCCTTCAACCAAGAAAACCACTAATTCGACTTCTGCTATTGAACTACTTGCAGCACGATTCATTAAGCGATTAATCGCGCGTTTCTCATCAGAATGCAAACCAGGAGTATCAACTAATACCGCTTGTTTATTTTCTTCTGTTAAAATTCCTAAAATACGATGGCGTGTCGTTTGTGGCTTGCGTGAGGTGATACTAATTTTTTGACCTAACAAGCTGTTAAGCAATGTTGATTTACCAACATTAGGACGACCGACAATAGCAATTAAGCCACAATGTTTATTTTCACTTGTCATGATAATATTTCGCTGAGTTATTTTTTATCAAAAATGAGCGCGAGTACTTGTTGCGCTGCGGCTTGTTCGGCTTTACGACGGCTAGTGCCTTTAGTGACCACTTCGGTGTTTATCACCTTGGTTGTACATCGCACAGTAAACTGTTGATTATGAGACTGACCACTGGTGTGAATGACTTCATAAAGTGGTAAAGCAATTTTACGTGCTTGTAAATATTCTTGTAAACGTGTTTTAGGATCTTTTTGTTCGTTACCGGGTTTAATAATGTCTAGTCGTTCAGCAAACCAGCTAAGCACTAATGCTTTAGTCGTGTCGTTATCTGAATCTAAATAAACAGCACCGATAATCGCTTCAACGGCATCTTCTAAAATTGAATCTCGACGATGTCCCCCACTTTTTAATTCACCTGGGCCTAAAATTAAGTAATCGCCTAAATTAAAGCCTCGGCCAATTTCAGCTAAGGTAACACCTCGCACAAGGCTCGAACGCATGCGTGTTAAATCTCCTTCGTCATGAGAAGGAAATTGCTGATAAAGTACTTCAGCAATGACAAAACCAAGAATGGAGTCGCCAAGAAACTCTAAACGTTCGTTATGAGTTCCTTTAGCACTTCGGTGTGTTAATGCTTGAAGCAATAAGTCATTATCATTAAAGGTGTATCCTAACTTTTTACTGAGTCTAGTTAGTGCGACTGCTGAGCTTTTCACGATTAGTTTATTCCACCCAAACGTGAAAACCTGACATTAGTCGGTATCCACTTTGGTAAAAAACTATCTTCGTCACGATCAAAATCAAAACTCATCCAAATTGCTACGGCTTCGCCAACAAGATTTTCTTCGGGTACGAATCCCCAAAAGCGTCCATCAAGACTATTGTCACGGTTATCACCCATCACATAATAATGACCTTCAGGTACAAAGAACTCATCACGTTGGGTATTTTTCTGTTGATAAAAATGCTGCGTGCGTGGCAGTATTTGATTATCCATTAAAATATCATGTGTCTTGTTTGGCATATCAGCTGTGTAACGACTCAGGCCATATGAACCGTCAGGTGACTCATCTTCTTTTTTAAAGGTGTTGATTACTTGCTCAAAGTCTGGACATTTAACGTCACTTTCTTGACAAGCAGGCTTGATATATATGGATTTGTTACGATAAATAATTCTATCGCCAGGCAAACCAATAACACGCTTAATATAATCAATCTTTGGGTCTTGTGGATATTTAAATACCACCACATCGCCACGTTCTGGTAGCCCGATCTCAATAAATTTATTACGTGCAACTGGATCGCGTAATCCATAAACGAATTTATTGACTAAAATAAAATCGCCATCAAGTAATGTCGGCATCATAGAGCCCGAAGGTATTTGAAACGGTTCCCATAAAAAAGAACGTAAAATCAAAACAAAAGCGATAACCGGAAATATTTGTACCGACGTATCAACAATTGCTGAAGGCTCTACTAATTGAGCGATAACCTCAGCTGGCAAAACTTCTTGACATTGGGCTTGAGCGTCAGCTAATTTTAATTTACGTTGCGGCGCTAAATAAAACTTATCAGCTAACCAAACAATGCCAGTGATACTAGTAATAATAACGAGAAATATTGAAAAATAAACAGCCATAACTTCCCTACTAACTTTCTAATTTAAGTACAGCTAAAAACGCTTCTTGCGGTACTTCAACGTTACCAACTTGCTTCATACGTTTTTTACCATCTTTTTGTTTTTGAAGTAGTTTTTTCTTACGAGAAATATCACCACCATAACATTTTGCAGTAACATTTTTTCGTAATTGCTTAACGGTAGTACGAGCAATAACGTTATTACCAATCGCCGCTTGAATAGCAATATCAAACATTTGACGATGAATAAGTTCTTTTAATTTATCGACGAGCATACGGCCACGTGCAACCGAGTTACCTCTGTGGGTGATCATTGCTAAAGCATCAACGCGATCGCCATTTATCATCACATCAACGCGCACCATGTCGGCAGCTTCGAAGCGGATAAAGTTATAATCTAGTGAAGCATAACCACGACTCGTTGACTTTAACTTATCAAAAAAGTCCATGACCACTTCAGCCATAGGTAGCTCATATCTTACTGCTACTTGTTTTCCGTGATAAATAATATCTTTTTGCACACCACGTTTTTCAATACATAAAGTAATAACATTACCTAAGTGTTCTTGGGGTACTAAGATATTGGCTTCAACGATAGGTTCACGAATTTCGTCAATACTGTTGATAGCTGGTAAATCGCCAGGGTTATCAATAGATATAACGTCACCGTTGGTACAAGCAATTTCATAGTTAACCGTAGGGGCTGTTGTAATAAGGTCAAGGTCATATTCACGTGCTAAACGCTCTTGAACAATCTCCATATGCAACATACCAAGGAAACCAATACGAAAGCCAAAGCCAAGCGCAGATGAGTTTTCTGGCTCAAAAAACAAAGAAGCATCGTTTAAGCTTAATTTGTTCAACGCATCACGGAAATTTTCGTAGTCATCAGAACTTATTGGGAAAATCCCAGCATAAACTTGCGGTTGAACTTTTTTGAAACCGGCAAGCGCTTTCGCAGCTTCTTTTTTATGAATGGTAATAGTGTCGCCCACTGGCGCGCCATGTATTTCTTTAATACCAGCAATAATAAAACCAACTTCACCGGTTCTTAAAATACCCGTTTCTTTTTGTTTTGGTGTGAATATTCCGACTTTATCAATTTGGTGAACTTGTCCTGTCGACATGACCACCATTTTATCGCCTTTTTTCACTTCGCCATTCATCACACGCACTAATGAAACAACGCCTTGGTAATTATCAAACCAAGAATCAATGATCAAGGCTTGTAAGTTACCCGTAGGATCGCCAGTTGGTGCCGGGATATTGGCAACGATAGTTTCTAAAACATCTTCGATACCTAAGCCAGTTTTTGCAGAACACTGCACTGCGCCTGTCGCATCAATACCAATGATATCTTCAATTTCTTCGCTGACGCGATCCGGATCCGCTTGAGGTAAATCAATTTTATTTAAAATTGGGATAACTTCTAGATCCATTTCAAGGGCGGTATAACAGTTAGCAACGGTTTGTGCTTCAACCCCTTGTCCGGCATCCACAACAAGCAAGGCACCTTCACAAGAAGCAAGTGAACGCGAAACTTCATAAGAAAAATCAACATGACCTGGCGTATCGATAAAGTTAAGCTGATACGTCTCACCATCTTTGGCTAGGTAATCAAGCGTAACACTTTGCGCTTTGATCGTGATGCCGCGCTCGCGCTCAATGTCCATAGAATCTAGGACTTGTGCTTCCATTTCACGTTCTTGTAAGCCACCACAATGTTGGATCAAGCGATCAGAAAGTGTAGATTTACCATGATCGATATGGGCGATAATTGAAAAGTTACGTATATTTTTCATAAATGGAAGTTCAAATAATGCTGTGGTTAATTCAATAGGGTGAGATTTTAGCGAATTTAGCGCGCTGGGGCTATCTTTATGTTGTGTTAACTTGTCTATATAGCCTTTCTACTTCGAGATAGAGGTTTAAGCAAGTCTAAAATAGGTAAATTACTAGGCATTAGTCGCAAATAATAGTTCTTTAATGGCTAATATCTATTACGCAGAAGCGTCTACTTTAAAGACTTGTACTGGACACAGAATCAGTCGCAAAAATTTTAATCAGTAATTTCGACAATATTAATCATCGAGTTATGTATACGGAGAATTTTTGGGATTAACAAATTACAATATTTACCACGTTTTTGTTGGTGCCTCGCGAGCGAAAAACCTATGTATCCGCCCAATACACCTAACGCTATCGCAAATAACTCGTGGCTAAATATGCTATTTTCAACCAACCATTGGCCAAATACTGACGCGATGACTAGCCCTAACAATGGCCATAGATAAACTTGCCAAGCGGTTAATAGTAAATGCTTGTCTGATAAACCCAAGACCACAGTGTCACCAACTTTTACCGCTAATTCAGTTTCTAATTCTAAGCTAAGTTTGGCTTGTGGAAAAGCTTTAGCCACTTGACCACTGCCACAGTTATCAACCTGTTTACAGCCACTGCAGCTTGATTTGATTTGGCTTTCCACGGTCACTTTATGCATAGCGGTTAGACCGGCATTTTTATCCGCCGTTAATTCTATGGCAACAACCGTAGCGTTTTCTTCAATCATGGTTTTTGAGGTGGCTTTATCGTGATAGCGTCGGCAATAGCTTTCGCTGTTTTAAACGGTATTTTTCCGACAATGCTCACTTCAATACCATCACTCACTTGGTTTAACACCAAAGTAGCTCCATCCATAACAAAGTCCGCATTGCGTTGTTTTTCTTGACTACCATTAACATAAATTGAAATATCTACTAAGCCATCACTCAACAGCATAAATTCAACCGGTTGTTTTGTTAGTGATATTTTATGTCGATTAGCGTTAATTTGCGTAAAGCCCTCTGGCAACCAGTTAACATCCCATTGCAGTGCTTGCTGTTGGTATTCTTCAGGAATATCAACTAGCACAGGAAGTTCAGTCTCATTTAACTGTAAGACACTTTCTGAAGGTTTTTCTGTGATTTCAAGATGCGTAAACTGAATCTGCTCTAATTGTTGACCTTGTTTCGTCACAATAGACAACTTTAATAGCATACTTGATTGTTGGTCTAACCAAAGCCAATAGGCATAACGGTGGGTATTTTTTGCTTCTATTCTGATCAATTGTGCAGGTCGGCCTAATACACGACTTCGGCCAACAGAAATAAAATCATAAATATTTTCTAATCGAGAAATATCGCCCGCTAAAATAGCAGGAATAGGACCACTAATTTGTTGAGAAGTTACTGAATAAGGAGGCAGTTCAGGTTCGATATAGCTAACTACGTTGCCTTTGCGTAAAATATCGCGACGCGGTCCATTGAGTAAAGAAAGTATCTCAAGTTCTTTACCACTTTCATCGACACCATGAAACCAGTGATATGGCTGAGCTTGATTATTTTTTACAACAACAAAAGACGTACTAAAATTAAGTTTATTTAATGCGCTAGATAAACGTTCGAGCCAAACTTTTGCTGACTCACTTTCTTCACCAACCGCGGAAAAGCTGATGCTTAACAGCAGTAAAACATAACTTAAGAATTTCATTAATTACTTTTATTTGCCTTTTTGTTGTCAATGCTAGTCGTTTCACTTTCATTGTCTGTATTTGTGGTATCAACCGTCAGTGAACCTAATTTAATTTGTTGTTGGTGATCAGACAGCAAAGCATGAAAACGACGTTGTTGATCAATAAAAGCTTGCTTTTGTGAAGCTCTGTCTGGTTCTTGAAAGTTTAAGCTTACCGGTTCAGCGAAACCTGCCATAGGAATAGTTTTTACTATTTGGCTAGGTAAAATAGTTTCATTATTTTGTGCAACATTACTTTGTACACCTAAAACCATTAAACCTGCGGCTGAAGCAGCAATCGCTAATTGGCCAAAGGGTTTAGCAAACTCGACCACTTTATTTTTTAACTTAAGCATGAAAACATTAGTCGTTTTCGGTGCCAAAACGGTCGGCTCAGCGGCAATCGCTTTTGCTATTTCAGCAGATAAATCAAGTTGTAAAACATCAGGAGTGTCATTACGTAAAACATCTCCAATTAAATGATAACGATCCCAAGTAGTCGACAAATGTTCATCGTTGATAATATCATCAAACGTTTTATCATTATGTTGAAAATTATCAACACAAGATGACACTGTTTCAAACTTACCTTCACTCATATATACACCTTAAAAATTAACACTTACATTCGTGTGAATTAAATTAATTTTATCTTCTATACCAAAAATCTACTCTTAATAGCTAGCTTTGTAATAATGGCCTAATTTTTTTATCTACCGCGTCTCGAGCTCTAAATATTCTCGAACGCACAGTCCCAACAGGACAATCCATAATATGTGCTATTTCTTCGTAACTTAACCCTTCTAATTCTCGAAGGTTAATTGCCGTTCGCAAATCATTGGGTAGTTGTTCAATGGTATCAAAAATAACTTTTTTGATTTCATTGGTTAATAATAACTTTTCAGGAGAAGCATTTTCTCGCAAAGCTTCACCTGAATCATAAATTTCAGCATCTTCTACTTCTATATCAGAGCCCGGTGGTTTTCGATTACTCGCCACCATATGGTTCTTTGCGCAATTAACGGCTATACGATAAAGCCAAGTATAAAAAGCACTATCCCCTCTAAAATTAGGTAAAGCTCTGTATGCCTTAATAAATGCTTCTTGAACTATATCGGGTACATCACTGTGATTTTTTACATAACGCGACACTAAATTTGCTACTTTATGCTGATACTTTGTCACCAGAAGGTTAAAAGCATTTTTATCTCCGCGTTGTACTCGTTCAACCAATTTTTGGTCAACGTTTATTTCGCTCATCTGAGCCAATACTCCTAATTATTACTTACTTCTAAAATCCGGTTCAACATTTGGCTCATGGTAAACACATCAAGTAGGACTACACTAATTTGAAAAAGTTCGAAAAAAATTAAAATAAGTCATAAAACTATCCAAATTTCGTGTTTATTTCTAAATACAGCCCATTTTATCTGTTACCACAGGTGAATAACCGTTAAGATTCCTGCTATATGTAGAATACATTAAAATCATAACTTTATGAACAAACAACACAACTGTGACGTATTAATTATTGGTAGCGGTGCCGCGGGTTTAACGCTTGCTTTACATTTAGCAAATAATGCCGATATCGTTGTACTCAGCAAATCCTTGGTTAATGAAGGTTCAACCTTTTACGCCCAAGGAGGTGTCGCTGCTGTTTTTGATGAGAATGACAGTGTTGCTGCTCATGTAAATGACACTTTAATTGCTGGTGCAGGCTTATGTGACCAAGAAATAGTGCAATTTACCGCTGAAAATGCGCGAGCATGTTTGGAATGGCTAATTGGCCAAGGTGTTGACTTTGATCAAGAAGAAGATGAAAAAGGTGAGTTACGTTACCATCTAACCCGTGAAGGTGGTCATAGCCATCGCAGAATTCTTCATTCTGCTGACGCCACAGGTCAAGCCATTCAGACCACGTTAGTCGACCAAGTTAAAAATCATCCCCGTATTCGAATCTTTGAACGCTACAATGCTGTTGATTTAGTCTGTGAACAACCAAACGATACCAATAACCAGCAAAAGCGCTGCATTGGCGCCTACATTTGGAACCGAAATAGCGAATGCGTTGAACGTATATTTGCCCGTAAAACCATTTTAGCGACGGGTGGTGCAAGTAAGGTCTACCAGTATACTTCAAATCCTGATGTTGCCAGCGGTGATGGTATAGCAATGGCGTGGCGAGCAGGATGCCGTGTCGCTAATATGGAGTTTAACCAATTTCACCCGACATGTTTATTCCATCCTGATGCAGGAAATTTTTTGTTAACGGAAGCATTACGCGGCGAAGGGGCTATTTTACGTCGCCCTGACGGCAGTCGATTTATGCCAAGCTTCGATGAACGCGCCGAACTTGCACCTCGAGATATTGTTGCCCGCGCTATTGATTTTGAAATGAAACGCCTCGGCGCTGATTGTATGTATTTAGATATTAGCCACAAACCTGCTGATTTTATTAAGCAACACTTCCCTAATATCTATGAAAAAACTCAATCTTTAGGCATCGATATTACCAAACAACCTATGCCCGTTGTACCTGCTGCCCATTACACTTGTGGTGGTGTCATGATTAATAAGCAAGGTAAAACAGATATCGAGAGCTTGTATGCTATTGGCGAAGTCGCTTATACCGGTTTACATGGCGCTAATCGTATGGCGAGTAATTCGTTATTAGAATGCCTAGTGTTTGCTCGCGCGGCGGCATTAGACATAGAACAAAAAATTGACCGTCAACAGAGTATTGTTGCGTTACCCGCTTGGGATGAAAGTCGCGTTACAAATTCTGATGAAGAAGTTGTTATACAACATAACTGGCATGAGCTGCGATTATTTATGTGGGACTATGTCGGTATTGTCAGAACAACAAAACGTTTAGAAAGAGCGCTGCACCGTGTTGAATTGTTGCAAAGAGAAATAGAAGATTACTATCAAAATTTTCGAGTCAGTAATAATTTACTAGAATTAAGAAACTTAGTACAAGTAGCTGAATTAATTATTAGATGTGCGATGGAACGTAAAGAAAGTCGTGGTTTGCACTACACGCTTGATTATCCTGAATTAAGTCAGGTAGCAACCCCAACTATTCTACGTCCTTAATATTAAGTGTTATGCTGAGTTATCAAAGGTTTAATCACCCTAAGTTGGGTTATTTAACTTGACGATAACACGGCATAACCTTGAATAATGTTTAGCAGACAAACTCGTTTTTAAAATAAAGTAGCTGGGTAAATTCAGTTGCGCGAGACAGTTTTTTAAAAAATGATTTTTCAGCCAGGTAACTTGTGCTGGTAAATTATCTTCAAAGACCAACCAACACCCCCAAAAACCAATACGACTAGACGCGCTTAACTGTCTTTTACCTTTAGCCGAAAACTGGCATTCACCCATTATATCAAGAGTAAAACTGTTAGGTTCAGTATAGAACATTCGCATAAAATTAAATTTATTATGCGTATGCTCAACAACTATATTAAACTTTAACTCGTTTAAGGATAAGTTGCACCATGGCGTTGAGTTCTTTGTCTTCACAAACTTGATGCCCCATAAACCAAGCAAATAATTCCGGATCTTGCTCTTCCAGTAAACGTTCAAAAACTAGCTTCTCTTTTTCTGAGAGCAAGTCATAAGCCTCTTCAACGAAAGGCATAAAAAGTATATCTAATTCGAGCATTCCACGACGGCAAGCCCATCTTAAACGCGGTTTATTATCAGTTAAAGACATGTAACACCCAGTAAAATAAAATTTAGGCTTATTCTAACAAAGTCATTTGCCATTACAATATTGTTTATCAGATCTAGAAAAATAAACTAACGAATATCATATACACCTTGAATTTCACAAGAAAGTCCTCATTATTTAACCTATCAATAAAACAAAAATGCCAATTTAATTATGACAATCTCTGTTGAAAATACTTTACCTAGTTACGATAACCTTCCTGATGCTTGTATCATTAGTTTAGCTGAATATGGTGCAATTGCTGTACATGGAGCAGAACAAAGTAAATACCTACAAGGACAAGTGACTTGCGATGTAAATATACTGACAGATAATAACTTATTATTGGGTGGTCATTGCGACGCTAAAGGTAAAGTTTTTTCAGTGTTTAGATTGATAAATCGTCAAAATATTCATTTACTTTTACAACCTAAAACCAGTATTAGCCAATCATTAGCCGAACTGAAGAAATTTGGCGTATTTGCCAAAGTAACCATTGAACAAGCCACAGATTTAGCTTTTTATGCGGTTGCAGGAAAAAAGGCAACAGAAATACTCCATCAACAGTTTGTTGAATTACCTAATAGTTTAACACCGGTTTTACAAGTCGGTAGTACCACTATTGTCTACCTCGCGGGAAAATTAAAACGTTATCTTATAATTGATGAGGCGAAGGCTGCTGAAAAAATTATTAATGACTTTGCCTTAGTCACTTATTCTCAAGCGCTGTGGAATTTAATCGAAATTAATGAAGGTTTTCCTTTACTAGCACCAGAAACAGTTGCTTCTTATGTGCCACAAATGTTGAATTTACAAGCAATTCACGGCATAAGCTTTACTAAAGGCTGTTACTTAGGACAAGAGACTGTTGCTCGAATGCAGTATTTAGGAAAAAACAAACGTGCTTTATTTTCGTTAAAGAGTAAATCAGCAAATAATGAGTTAATAACCTTGCAAGCAGGTGATATTATTGAGCAACAGTTAGGTGCAAACTGGCGTAAAGCTGGTGACATCTTAGCGAGCTATATTAGTGATGATGGCATTTATTATCTGCAGGCTGTTTTAGCCAGCGATATCGATAGTACCACAAACTTACGGATTAAAAACCACGAAAACTCAGCATTAAGCTTAGTAGAATTGCCTTATAACTTAGCGGAATAGTCGCGAGTTACATTTATTTAAAATTTAGGACATATCATGAAAATTTCAGAAAACAAAGTTGTCGTTTTACACTATGCCGTATCCGACAGCGAAGACACACTCATCGACAGCTCTTATGATCACAGCCCTTTATCTATCATTCACGGTACAGGTTATCTCATTCCGGGCTTAGAAGATGCTTTAACAGATCATGTTGTTGATGATAAATTCGAAGTCGCAGTTAGCGCTGAAAATGCTTATGGCGATCGCCACGATGAGTTTGTACAAACCGTGCCAAAAAGTATGTTCGAAAGTGTTGAAGATCTTGCGGTTGGTTCACAATTACGTGCAACGACTGATGATGGTGAGCAAACAGTTATTGTTATAGATGTCACTGATGATGAAATAACTGTTGACGGAAATCACCCTTTGGCAGGCATTGATTTAAAGTTTGATGTAGAAATTTTAGAAGTCCGTGATGCCACAGAAGATGAATTGAAACATGGACATGTCCATGGTGAAGGGGGTTGTGGTCACAACCACGACTAATCCTCATATATACTGAGTTTGAAAAATAAAAAGCGAAATATAAGTACTTATATTTCGCTTTTTTATTAATTATTTGCCGCTAAATATTCATCACACTGATCACTTTTTCACGCACTTCTTGATAACGAATATTTTCACAACAGCCAAAACCAGATAACTGTTTTATTTTATTACGGCTAAAAAGCGGCACGGTTAATCCAGTTAAAAATCGGCACATCGTTTCTAAAGATAAAACACCTTTGTGCTTGGTCGACATATGTTCAATAAGCGCCGTTAGCATGTCAACTATCGCAGTGTCATCTGGCAGAGTACTTTCTTGTGAGTAACTTAGCTTAGCAACGTTTCCACGGCATACTGAACAATGTCCACAATTTTCAGGGGTGTTTTTATCATTAAAGTACAAGGATAAATTTCGACTTAGGCAAGAGGATAATTCAAAGAAGCGCACCAGTGTCGCAATACGTTTTATTTCTTTTTCTTCTTTTTCGACAAAATAATCATGTAGTGACTTAGCAAGTATATTAGCTGACAATAAGGCTTTGTTAACACTAAAAACTTCAGTGATTTTTTTTGTTTCCAAGGTGATCAGTTGCTTCTCTTGAAGGTATTCCAAAGCCACAATCACTCGGCCACGGTCACAGCCATAATGCTGAAATAGTGCATCAAAGTCTGGCTCTCCCCATACTTTTTTAAAGCCGCTGTATTTAAAAATAGTCGCAAGAAAATCTTTGCGCTCACCTTCAAATAAATTTAACACTTCGTCTTTATTGGTGGTGAATTTATATTTAAAATCGGCAAAATATGAAAATAGCGGTTTAATTACGCCTTGCAGCTCTAACTGAACAAGTAAGGTTCTCATGGGTAATTGGCGGATATTACTGGCATTTGACAGCGATAAACCTTGTAATTCCCAGCGATCATTTTGGCATTCTTGTTGAATGTTTTTTATAACACATTCAATACCACTCAGTTCGGGTGTATCACCAAAAACAAAATTTTCAACGGTATTTAGCCCATCTAAATTTGCCAAGGTAATGCAATTTGATGCTAAACCATCACGCCCTGCTCGGCCAATTTCCTGGCTGTAATTTTCAATTGACTTGGGTAAATCATAATGAATAACAAAGCGGATATCTGCTTTATCTATGCCCATGCCAAAAGCAATAGTAGCCACGATGATTTGTACTCTTCCCGACATAAAATCTTCTTGAATTTTCTGTCGTTTTTCACTTATAAATCCGGCGTGATAAGGTTGCGCATTCAAACCTTGTTGTCTCAAAAAGTTTGCCACATACTCAGCACTTTGCTGTAAAGTCACATATACAATGCCACAACCGGTTTGATCAGTGATACTTGTTAGCAATTGTTGATTTTTATCTTTTGTTGAAACCGCTAACACCGACAAATCTAAATTTTGACGATAAAAGCCTGTTTGTACGATGTGCTCTGGTAAGATAGCGAATTTAGTGGCCATATCTTGCTTGACTTTTTTGGTCGCTGTGGCGGTCAACAAAAGCACCAGCGGGATGTTGAGTTCTTGGCGATAGTTAGGGAGTTTTAAATAATCGGGGCGAAAGTTATGCCCCCATTCAGAAATACAATGTGCCTCATCAACAACCAACATAGATACATTTACTGACTCAATAAATTGGCGAAAACGCTCATTTTTAAAACGCTCAACCGACACCATAAGAATTTTTATTTTACCTGAACGCGTATCCGCCATGACTTGCTGATTTTGCTGTGGCGTTAATGTTGAATCGATACTTGCCGCTGCTATATTTTTCGTCGCTAAAAAGGCTAATTGATCTTTCATTAGCGCCAGCAAGGGAGAAACAACAATAGTTAAGTGAGGTAGTTCTATAGCCGCTAATTGATAGCATAATGATTTACCTGAGCCAGTCGGAAATATAGCGAGAGAAGATTGGCTATTGAGGAGCTGCTCAATCGTTTGCTGCTGTCCATCACGAAAGGCATCAAAACCAAAGATTTGCTTGAGTGAGTTAACAAGAGATGACACAAGAAATACCTATTAAATAAATGAATTAAAAAAAAACGAGTACCAACAGTCAATTGAAAATCACTGTTGATACTCGTTTTATAATAACAGAGTTACTTAAAAGGTTTTAATCACTTTAACTTTATCACTGACATTAGCAGCATCGATATAGCCAATAGCATCAGGGTTATCAGCAACAAAACTTAACACATCGGCATCATTATCAAATTCTGCTAAAGGTTTCGCCTTACCAGAGAAAATTAGCTTAGCCCAATAAGATTTAACTTGGTAGCTAGTCTTTTGCAACACTTTGCTTTCAAACTCTTCTCGAGCGGGACTTTCATCTTTTAAATTGGCTGCCATGACAGAAGCACCGTTAGTAAATTTCTTATTTTTACCTAAAAAAATCCGAGATATGTCTCTGTCGGTAAGCTCACTAGAATTAGCCGGATTCACAATAACAGCAATATCGGCAGAAGCCGTTAAACTAAAGCCTATTGAAAGTAAGATCGCAGTGACTTTTATATATTTCATCATCAATCCCCTAAAAAACAGTAACAAGTGAAGTGCGGAATAAACCAGCATCATTAGCACCATTAAGGTCATCATTAAAACCGGTATATTCAAACTTTAATGATGCAGAGCTATGAAAATCCCAACGTAAACCAACAGTAACATAGCTTGAATCATTTTTTTGACTAGCTATAACATCTTGTGTTGGTACTTTTAAAGCATCAAGAGGAGTTCCAGACGGTATAACGCTAGTAAAATCGTTCGCCGCAGTGTCTTCATCAACACCGTAAGTAACGTGTACTAAGTAATTATCAAAGCGCTTACCTAGCATCACATAATAAGACTCTTCTTCACCTAATAACGTATTATCTATTTTAAGCGTAGTATATTCGCCAACAACTAAGATGCCTTCATAGTCAATTTGAAAGCCAAGTTCAGTAAACGTTGCTTTATCTTCAAAAATACTAGTGTTGTCTGCAAATGTAGGGTAACCAAAGGCGTTCCAATTATTAGCAAGTCCATCTAACCCTGTTGAAGGTATTGTTACATCAGCATTAAAATAAGCTGCTCTCAAGGTTAGCCAATCTCTATTAAAGGTTGCAGCGCCACCTAAGATATTATCCATGTTAGGTGATGATTTTTCACCAAAGACTTCGATTTCATCGGAGTTATTACCCGCAATAAAGTGGTAAGTCGTATCAAATTCTCCAAGAGTACTGCTGTATATGCCGCTAAGACCGTCAAAAGTATTAAAAATTAAATCGTAAACACCTTTTGGTGGTGTTATCCACGGGTAGGCATACGAAACATCTAAAAAGTCTGAGTACATAAAGAAAGGTGCTCGTTGACGCCCAGCCAAAACCCTAAATTTATCGTTTACGTTATAGCTAACGTAGGCCCACTCAAATTCAGTATCCCAATCATTCTCACCGCGAGAAACAATTTGTGCAGTAATATCAAGGCCTTCACCTATGTTACTTGATGCTTGAATGGCAAGTAATGAACCATTTTTAAAGTCAAAAGTATCATTAAAGCCATACAGTGTTTCATCACTCGATGTAGTGATACCACCTGTTATTGAAGCAAAACCACTTAAATTGATATCTGCTTGAGCCGTATAGGAAATAAAGCTACTAGCAAGCGCTAGTACCGCTATTTTACTTTTCATATTATCCACCTTAGAGTTTATATTTTTACGTGCTTATGTTTTTACGTGCTTATGTTTTATTAAAATTTTTTTATTAAAATCGATTCGTTTACAGGCAAGCTAACCTAATGAAGTGTAGATTAATATATTAAAAATGTTAGAGAACAAGTTTAAAAAATAACTATATTTCGGCCGCTATTACCGATATTTCAATAAGTAATTCATTTCTTGCCATTGAAGCTTTGACACAAGCTCTTGCAGGAGCGAACCCCTGAGGGATCCAATTATCCCAAATTTCATTCATTTTTGAAAAATCATTCATATCTTTTATATAAATAGTTGCCGATAGAATATGTTTATTGTCGCTACCTGCTTGTTCAAGTAATTCATCAACTTTATCTAACATTGAACGTGTTTGTTCTTCAATGCCTTGGCTCGCATCTTTACAAACTTGTCCACATAAATAAATAACACCATTGTGCTTAACGATGCGGCTCATTCGTGTTTTTGTTTCTTGCCTAATAATAGTCATTTTATTTAGTCATGATTAAATATGTTAAAGTATATACTCTACTTACTAGAAAATGTAGCTTTGATACTTGTGCTGTGTAGAAACTTTACGCTAGTAGATAATAAATCACGCTTATTAACGCAATGTTGCAATTAATCATTCACAAATAGCACAATAAAAGATAAAGTATTTAGTAGATGTAATACTACTAATAAGGATAACTGATGGACATTAATCAGTGGGTTGATGAACTATTTGAATTTTTTGATGAAGATAAAGACGGTGCGATTAGTCGAAGTGAATTTGTTGAATTAATTGACTGTCTTTTACAAGATAAAGGCATCCGTATGTGTGAGAGTATTTTTAATAAATTTGATGTTAATCATAATAATTCAATTTCCAAAGAAGAACTCAAAGCTATGGTGATTGAGTTAGCTTTGTAGCGTTTTTCATTAAAATTTACCCTTCTCCAATTATTCGTTGAGAAAGTAACTTTACTATTTTTCATCTAATCAAGAGCTTAACTAAGCTCTTTTTTTATACCTTAAATTCATTGGTCTGACCTCTTGTTTCAATTGTTTTTTCTGTTATCATTCAATCTCAGCTTACACGTGTACACTGAAATTAAATTTAAAGAAACAATGAAAAATAACAGGATAACAAATGACAAGCCAAGCTAGTTACAGCAAAAATGAAGAAATAGCCAACACCTTGACTCATGCTCTTGGCGCAATATTGTCTGTTATGGCTTGTTACATGCTACTCACTGCAGCTTTTACTGATAACTCATTAGTAAAAATAGTGAGTTATGCCGTGTACGGTGCCAGTTTGGTTTTATTATTCACCGCTTCAACTTTTTACCATGCCTTTCAAGATCCTGACAAAAAAAGGCTTTTTAAATTACTCGACCATTGTGCTATTTACTTGTTAATCGCAGGAACTTACACCCCTTTAATGATGGTTGCCTTAAACGACCAACTCGGTACTATTATGCTGACAATTATCTGGAGTATGGCTATATTAGGGGTGTTTTTTAAAATGAAATTTGGTCACCGCTATAAAAAAACCTCGCTGATCACCTACTTAGGTATGGGACTAATATCTATAACCATTATTGAACAGCTAAATGACAAATTATCAAATCAAGCTTTAACACTACTTGCTCTCGGCGGTTTTATTTATTGTTTGGGGGTTATTTTTTATGTGCAAAAGCGTATTCATTTCAACCATGCTATTTGGCATTTATTTGTTTTAGGTGGCGCGGCATGTCACTTCTTTATGATTTACTTCTACTTATAAGCGCTGATAAGGCTGACAAAAGAAATAACCAGAGATATAGTTGCTGGTGAGGATGGTAAATTAATTTATACCTAGATCAGCCGTTAAAACGCTATCGCCTTTGCAGCTTTTAGGCTTGATTCTCGAGTTATCGTCAACTTTCTTAGCAATGGAGAATGCGGCTACTAATTAATAGGTTCATAGCAAAAATAAATTAATTAAGCTTTCAATCCAACTTTCAATTCACAGTCAACGATAAGCGACTATCAACAAACCCTTGTAATGATTCCAGTATCATTGAAAAGTTTTTTGCACCCAGCCCTAAACGAAAATATGGCCCAGTAAGCCCAAATAGGCATGATGGGTAAGCGAATATTCCCGCTTGTTCGGCGAGTTGCTCTGCCCATTCAAGCATGGGTAAATCACTATGGCACTTCACTAATGTTAGTAAGCCTGCCTGAGGAGGGCACCAACTAAAATGCAACTGGTTTTTGTCGATAAACTGCTGAAATAAAGCGATATTATTTTTGATAATAAGATTATTTTTACTGATGATTTCAACATGGTTTTCTAAAGCAAGCTCTGCCAGCTTTTCATCAACGATTGAAGTACAAATTGAGCCTTGAGCTTTTACCGCTAATAATTTTTTTAGCAGTGACTTATCCTTAGACACTGCCCAACCAATACGTAGCCCCGCCAAACCAAAACTTTTCGATAATACCGAGACAACAATCGTGCGATCATAATCTAAATAGCGATGAGCTAATTTAAGATCATTATAGTTACTCGCTTGAGAGACATCATCGGCTAAAAGGTAACAATTGAACTGTTTTGCAATGGCTAATATTTGCTCCGAAAATTGAGTGTCTATTATGCTACCACTGGGATTATGGGGAGAATTCAAGACAATTAGTCGGGTATTTTCGTTTACTAGGGCTAAAAGTGCCGCTTGGTTAATTTGCCAGTTTTGTTGGAAATCAACCGTAAGGCACCTTACTTTAATCCCCATCTGCTCTGCCATCGTCACTAGAGAGGGATAGCAAGGTGTAATAACAACAATTTCAATCGCTGCTTGTTGCTCAACTGTATTACCTTGCGTTCGTTCATTTTCGCTAAGTACTGTTTGGTAAATAGCTGACAACGCCTCTTGAGCGCCGCAAAAAGTTAGAACATTGTCAGCAGTTAACTCAACTTGATGATGATTATAGTCTTGATGAAAACCGGCAATAAGTGATCGCAAATAATGGCTGCCACTTATCGACGCATAGGATAACGCTTGGTCACCCAGTAGATTATCAAGACTCGTTTCACCGAGTAGACACAATTGTGCTGCGGACAACGACTGTGCGCAAGAATTACTCAAATTGTGCTTAATAGTGACCTTTTGATTTTCTGCAAGCTGTTGACCAAAGGCAATATGTGCCGGTAAAATATTTTTCATCACTTGCTATACTTTCCGCTGCCAAACCGACATTTCGGTGGTGGTTACGGTGAAAGTGCATTGATTTTGCTTAATCACACGCGTTAATGGCTGTGCGTCTAAAAAAGTAAACTCTTCTGCTAGTTTTTCCTGTAAACCATCAAAGCCAATAACATTTTCACCATTGACTTTAAGCCCACCCAACCAATTTTCTTTTTCAGTGTGTTTCGCTGAGTATTGATGGTCGGTTAATACAAAAAGTAAACCTTGTTTATTAAGTCGCTTAGACAGTGTGGCTAACAACTGTTTAGGTTGATAACTCTTTTCTAGCGCATGCTCAACTAAAATCGCATCATAACCGTTAAAAATGGGTTTTAAATTGCTCGCATCACCCTGACTAAAAACAATATGGTCAGCGTTGTTGTTTAGCGCTAATGCCTTAAGAGACACCTCGTGAAAACTCTGTATGTCACCAGAAATAACGTTGGTGTAACGGAGTGTTTTCTGTTGTTGAAGTTGCACACCAAATTGAATATAACGTGCAGAAAAATCTACTGCATCAATATGCTGAAAATGCTCTGACAACTCAAAAGCGGTTCGTCCAACACTACAACCTAAGTTCAATAACTTGTCGGTATTAATGCCCAGAGCTTGTACTTTACTAAGCAATAATTGGCTAACTTGTTGTGAATAGTTTTCAACACTTAAATATTGATCACCATAATGACTTTCTAGTTGCTGACAAACTTCACGATCAGTTTCATATCGATTAACCGGCGTTAATGGTATTTTGCCATCGATATTTTCAACATAACGAAAACCAGCATGCTGAGTAAAGTGACGACGAAAAGCATAACGAGACGACGGAATGGTTTCGTTGCCGGTAGAAATCCATGAACCGCCTTTAATTAAGTTATGTTTACCATCAAAGGTTGGCGTAGAAAAATCATCATAAAGTGGATGAACTTTAAATCCCTCATAACCATCTATTGCTGACTCATTCCATTGCCATACATTACCAATAACATCATAAAAATCCCCTGTTGAAAATTCATCAATCGGGCATGAAGAAGCGTAACGGGCTAAGTTTATATTACCTAATACTTGTTCTTCATTATCGCTGGCATTATTGATTAGACAATGCCACTGTGCTTCAGTAGGCATAGCAATATTTTTTTGAGTTTGTTCACTTTTCCAATGACAGAAAGCTTTCGCTTCTAAGTAGTTCACTTCTGCAGGCCAATTCAAAGGTAAAGGCATTTCATTAAGTAAGTTACGCTGCACGTATTCATCGTTATTTTTTCGCCAAAAACGCGGCATTTCAGCTTTAGTGAAACTTAGCCACTTTTGCCCTTCTTCGCTCCAATAATGTGGTTTTTTGTAACCACCTGCATCGATAAAAGCTAAAAACTCTTGATTAGAGACTAAATATTTAGAAGCTGAAAAGGCACTAACCTCAACAGATAACTCACCATATTCGTTGTCCCAGCCGTAAGTTTCATCGGTTAACTTTTTCCCTAATACAATAGATTGTTCTGTAACAGGTAGTAACTCGTTCGTTGGAGCCGTTGAAAAATGAGCACAACTTGTCCATTGTCCCGCTACTTCAGATGGCTGTGTTAAGCAATCTAGCGGTAACATGCGCATAATAACTGATGAAGTCTCAAGATGGATGCGTTCATGCTCACAGCCCATCAATATCACCCAAGCTAACGAGTCTTGTTTGATAGGTAAGCTAATTTCCATGGTATCAATAAGGTTATTAACCAAAGTGAAAACTTGTTGACGGTATTCTCTTACTTCATCAACATTAGGCCAGTCGTAATGTTCACTGTTGAGATCATCCCAGCTCATTTCATCAACACCAACAGCGCAAACAGCTTCTAACTTGGTATTAACACGCTTATTAATGTACTTACCCAAAAGTAATTTATTAATAAAGAAGGTAGCCGTATGGCCAAAATAAAAAATAAGTGGATGGCGTAAAGTCTCAGGCCGTAAATAATAGGCTTCATCTTTGTTGATTAAAGCAAACAACGACTCGTAAGTCGTCCAAGTATTATGGAAGTAGCTTTTTAGCTCGGCGCGTTTATCATCTATAGATAAACCATTAAGCTGCGGGGTAATATTTTGATTATTAATAAGAGTCATATTTTATTTTTAAATTAATTATGATGTATGAGTGAGAATAAGTTTTTGTTGATACGGCGCTAAAATCATTTGCTTTAATTTGTCACCTAACTGCAACTGCCCTGATATTTGCTCACCATTTATAAATTGACCCGATAGCTTATTTAAACTTTCGCTTAACCAGTGATCATTTGCAAATAGTGATATTGCGCCCAATTTTTCTTGCTCTGTATTATCATACAATGAAAAAGGTAAATTTTGATGATGAACTTCTTTACGGAGCAATTTGCGACAGTTATCCACCTTATATACTTCAAGCGCGTCAATTAAGTTCAATAAAGAGTAAATAATATTAAAATAAGCATTGTATTGCATACTTGAAGCACCAATTCTGTGCTCGATACGAGCAGTTTTTTGCCAATTTTGTCGCTTAACTAGTACTTCATTTTTGTGATTATAAAGTACCGGCTCTTCGCCCATCGCTTGATTATGTTTACCCACTTCTTTATACAAGGCAATACTGCCTTGGTGTCCGCCTGAAATATCCACGGGTGAACATAACTCAGCCGCTAAACCGTATTTAGTTTTTAATGCTAGTCGCTCAAAAGCTTCTTCTTCAGGTAAATAAATCAAACAACAATTTAAACTAGTATCAAGAAAGCATTGCTGTAAATATTCACCAAAGCCGCGTTCAATAATAATGTTTTTACCTTCACTATCAAGCGCACTAATATTCATTTGAACAGCATTAGGGATATGCACTGCCCGTGTTTCTGTGGTGAAAATATCACCACTACCACTGGCTAACTTGCCTTTATCACCAGACCAAACAACCGGTTTGATTAATGTTTTACTTATGCCTTGTTCGGCAAAAAAACGAGGTAAAAGGTGTAACGCTTGGCTTAAATTATTAGCCTCTTTTAACGGCGACTGGCCATTAAATAAAGAAACATACTCCCACTGACTATACCAATACTCTGGCACTAATTCTCCGTCAATTCCTGCATGCGCTAACTGACGATTAATTCTTTGATAATCTAGTGAAAATCTTTTTATTTTACTATCGAGCTGATAACAACCTTCTAATTCAAAGTGAATTACAGGAGTAAAGCCAAGCTGTTTTATATAATTCTGTAATAATATAATAGCTTGAACGGCGAACGGTGTTGTATTATTCATATGAGATAATGGCTTTCTATTGATATATAACCACATTATTTTTACCGTTATGCTTTGCCTGGTAAAGGGCAGCATCGGCATGTAGGTATAACATTTCACTCGTTGGGCTAAGTTGAGACAAGGTTGCTATACCGATACTTACGGTTAACTGTAAACTTGGCTCGACTTGGAAAACTTGCTGACTTATTTTTTTTAAAAAACGTTCAGCAATTACTTTACATTGCTTTTCGTCGGTACGAGGTAAAATACATAAGAATTCTTCTCCGCCAACACGGCCAATGACATCTCCATTACGAAAGACATCATGACAAAGATCAGCTATTTTTTTAATAACTTTATCACCAACAGGATGACCAAACTTATCATTGACCATTTTAAAGTCATCAATATCAAATAAAATCACCGAAAGTTCAGTTTTTTCGACTAAGACATCGTTCAGGTAGTTCGATAAGTACTCAAAAATATAGCGGCGGTTATATAAATTTGATAATGGGTCTTTAATTGACAGTGCATACATTTTCTTATTATTTTTATACTGAATGGTTATCACGATAATGACAACCACGCCGGCACATAACATAAAAATCAGTAGATAAAGGTTCTGTAATTTTTGTTGATGATAGGAATCATTTTCTAAAGCGGCGACCTTTTTTCGTTGCAGGGTAAGTGCTTGTTCAACATATTTTCGCTCATTTTCCATCGCAGCGCGCGCTGTAGTTAATCGTGTGCTGGAATTTTTGACCAATAACTCATTGTATTTTTGATAATACTGTCGAGATAATTGAAAAGCTTCACTGTCATTATTTCTTGCGTGAGCAAGCTCTGAGCCGAGCTTTATAACTTCTAATTGCCACTTAGTGCCGACTAATTCAGGTAAAGACATGAATATATTTTCAGCTTTAGTCAACGATGCCTGCGCTTGTTCTAACTCACCCAAGATAATAAAACAGTGAACCTGTTGCTTATATAATTCGGCATTATAATCAATCAAGCCATTTAACGTTAGAGCATGATTAATAACATCGATAGCTTTAACACAATCGCCTTTTTCGGCCAGTGTCATACCTAAACCGTACGCTGAAAAAAAAGAAATTTCAGTGTTAGGGGTATAGGCAATTTTTTCTTGATAAAGCTCAAAGTAGCGAATCGCCAAATCATATTTTTGCCAATATCGATAGGTTATAGCAATGCCGTAAATAGCCTCTGAAACATGAGCTGGATAATTTAAACGTTCATAGGTATTTAATGCTTTTTGGTAATATTCTATCGATTTTTCATAATCGTCCATATAGCCATAAATAGCACCGTAGGTTTCATTGATAACAGCAATTAGAAAGTGTTCTTTTAGTGAATAAGCATCTAAGTAAGCTTCTTGCATTTCATTCAATGACAGTTCGAAGAGTTCAGTGATACTTTTTGTAAAAGCAAGCTCTTGTTTAGCAAGGATAAAAAGGTAAGTTAAATTATTTTTTTTTGCTATAGACATAGCCTTTCGAAGAATAAGTACAGAATCTGCATACTGAGCATGGCGACGATAAATTAACCCCTGATAAATATAAAGGTGACTTTGAATTTTTAATGGGGTTTTGTCGTCGATAAGCGCTACGGCTTGTGCGATGGTCTTATTAAAGTCTTCATAAAAATAGAGTAAATTTTCTGCTTGAGCTTTACGTAACAACCACCAAGATTGTTGTAGTTTTGGCATAGTTGAAAAAGATTTTTCTGCGTTTAATAATTGTTGATAAGACTGTAGAGGTTGTTGGCGTATTTGTTCATCCATGTTCAATAAGCGATTTAGCTCATCGGTTTGTTCTACCGCTAATTGGCCACTACTATTTGCCTGTGATTGACTACAGGAAAAAAAAAAGATAATAACAACAACCGAAAAAAACCGATAAAAATCAAATTTCATTACACATCCGTAATTAATGATCTTGTTAATTCATGTAAGTATTTCAACCTTAACATAGACCTTTTTTTAAAACGAGTTAAAGCCATAAAATTGTATCCTCAGCAATATATTAACCAATATTAATCCTCGTAAAGCGCTTTAAAAGCCGCCACTTTAAAACCTTGCAGATATTCTTCACCAATCTTTATTACCGGTACGGATCTAAAGTTTGCTCTGCGAAACTCTTTTTGTCCCGCGGCTGTTTTCACATTACATAAGCGATAAGCAATGTTATTTTTATCTAAGTACGCTTTCGCCGTGTCACAATGAGGGCAGTTACTCATACTATATAAGACAATTTTCTTCATGCTAAATTTCCTTGGTTATTTATTCGCTGCATTATCTTCAACAAATAAATGTTAAATGGGTGCCCATAATACACACTATAATACACACTATAATACACACTATAATACACAGAATTATTTTACGGCTGTTTGGCTAGTTTACAGGAACTTATCTTGAAAAACGCTGACACTTGCGGAAAATTAAATTAAATTATCTGCTAGGTAATCGTCAGTAAACTAAAATAACGCCGCTTAATTGTAAAGACACACAGCTACTTTAAGATATCTTGTAACCATTAATCCAAATAACTATCACTTAGTGTTAGAAGCGGATAAATATTTCGGTTATTATTAAAATAACAGGCAAAATGTTAACAAATAAAAAGAGTCATCATCATGCAAGATAACCCAGTAAATATCACTTCCACTATAGTAAAAACTTTTGTTTGGAGTAGAAATATTCGTTTATTTCATTGGTTGAATGTCTTGTCAGTACTTTTGCTTATTGTTATTGGTAGCGTTATTTATTTTGGTAAAGATCTAGGTATCTCAACAGAAGGTAAAATACTGCTTAAAACAATACATGTATGTGTGGGTTATGTTTTTGCTGCAAATTTAATTTTTAGAATTATTCTTGGTTTTATTGGTAAAGGATATGAACGTTGGGGACAAACACTGCCTTTTAATAAAGTCTTTAAACAAGAACTAGCCGATTTCAAAAAAGATAAAAATAAGACATTTAAAGGTCATAGTCCACTGGGGAAACTTATGGTTGGCGCTTTAATGTTAAGTCTTTCTATTCAAATGATTTCAGGTTTAGTGATTGCGGGTACTGACATTTATTATCCTCCTTTTGGGCAATACTTTGCTAGCAGCATAGCTCAAGATAAAAGCCAAGTAGCCTTAATTAAGCCCTACAGTAAAGAAAATGTTGATGCAGATGCTTATAAAGAAATGCGTAATATAAGAAAGCCTTTTATAACTGCTCACGTTTATAGCTTTTACTTTTTGTTGCTGTTGATCCCACTACATATTTTAGCCGTATTTTTTGCTGAACGACGTGAAAAACATTCTATTGTTTCTTCAATGATCCACGGCTTTAAATATTTACCTAAAGACAAGTAAAACCACTTTTATCCTACCGCTGTGATAATGACCTACTCACCACATAGTGAATGAGTGGGTCGCTTCCTAACTAAATATGGTTACGGATGAAACAATTTGACTATAACCGAGAATAAATACTGTATATAAAAACAGTTATTGTGCTAAGCTTATTCTAATGGTCTGTATTGAACCCTTGGAAATTCTATTGAAACTATATATTGTCGAAAAGCCAAGTTTAGGACGTGCCATTGCGGCAGTTTTACCCAATCCCCATAAAAGTCAACAAGGCTATATAGCGCACGGCAATGATGTAACAATCAATCACCATAAGTTTGACACTATATTTTTATTATATAATTCAATAAACAAGGTCATATTATCACGATATAAGCTTGACGCAGTTACCAAGCTAAAAACGTTGAAAAAAAGCCTCACTATTATTGACAAATACATACAAAAAAAGAGCTTGTTCTTGACTCTGTTTGACAATCACAACCCACTGTTAGACCAGGCTTAATATTTATGAAATTATTTATTGCAGAAAAACCTAGCTTAGCAAGAGCAATTGTAGACGTACTACCTAAACCTCATAAAAAAAATGATGGTTATATAGAAGCAGGTAATGGCGATGTCGTTACCTGGTGCATAGGACATTTATTAGAACAAGCTCCACCTGAAGATTACGATATTAAATATAAAAAATGGGTAGTTGAACATTTACCCATAATTCCTGAGCAATGGAAGTTAAAACCAAAACCAAAAACTCGAAAACAACTGACCGTTATAAAAAGGCTAATAAAACAAGCTGATACCATCGTAAATTCTGGTGATGTGGATCGTGAAGGTCAAATATTAGTTGATGAAGCGATTAGCTTTAGCGGAGCATCTAAATCCAAAATAGATAATGCTTTGAGGTGTCTAATAACCGATATGAATTTTAATGCGGTTAAAAAAGCGGTAGATAACTTAAAACCTAATAAAAATTATATCCCTCTTGCTGTTTCAGCATTATCAAGAGCTAGAGCTGATTGGCTTTATGGCTTAAATATGACTCGTCTTTGTACTTTACAAGGGCAGAAATCAGGCTATCAAGGCGTATTATCAATTGGTCGGGTACAGACTCCGATATTAGGTTTAGTGGTAAACCGAGATATTGAAATAGAAAATTTCATCTCAAAGCCTTTTTATGAAGTACTTGCTTATCTCACGACAAAAAACGGTGAAAAGTATCAGGGTAAGTGGAAGCCAAGTAAGGCTTGTGAGCATTTCATGGATGAAGAGAAACGCATATTATCAAAAAAGCTAGCTGAAAATGTAGTCAATCGTATTAATGACAAACCGGCAAAAATTGAAAAGGTTACACAGGATAAAAAACAGCAAGTAGCACCATTACCTTTCAGTTTATCTGGCTTACAAATATCAGCCGCTAAAGCTTTTGGTATGAGTGCAAAGCAAGTATTAGATATCTGTCAGCAACTTTATGAAAAGCACAAATTAATAACTTACCCTAGATCTGATTGCCAATACTTACCGATGGAACACCTCAATGATGTACCTGCCGTAACCAACGCTATGAGTAACGTATCTGAGAAATTAGCCGATATGTTAAAAAATGCAGATTTAAAGAAAAGAAGTAGAGCTTGGAACAATAAAAAAGTCAGTGCTCATCATGCTATTATACCCACAGCTAAAAATACCCCAACTGGCGCACTATCAAATGATGAAGCTAAAATTTATGAAATAATATCTCGGCAGTATATTGCACAATTTTATCCAAACTTTGAATATATGGACAAGCAAATAGACACTATTATTGATGGTGGTTTATTTATCAGTAAGCAAAAAGATATCATTAAAAATGGCTGGAAAGATTTATTTCCTAGCTCTAATAAAAGTAAAGATAATTCCGAATTTTCTGCGATTAAGTTACCCAATGTTATAGCGGGTGATTGCGTGCATTGTTTACATGGCGAGCTTGTAGAAAAAAATACTAGCCCACCTAAATACTTTACTGATGCAACGATATTAGGTGCCCTTACCGGCATAGCTCGTTATGTGACGAATGCTGAAATAAAAAAGTTACTAAGAGATACTGATGGACTAGGTACGGAGGCAACACGTGCTGGTATTATAGAACTCCTGTTTAAACGTCAATTTTTAGTGAGAAAAGGAAAGGATATAAGAGCAACAGAGATTGGGAAAAAACTCATTACCTCTTTACCCGTTCAAATCTCCCAGCCTGACATGACAGCACTATGGGAGTCACAGCTAGAATCAATAAGTAATAAAACACTCAACTACCAATTCTTTATTAAAGGTGTTGAAAAAAACTTACAACAACTCATCCTTGAAGTTAAAGATATTGCATTTACTGATTTGCCCCAATCCAATACCCCAAGAAGATTTACTAAAAAAAGAAATAGAAAACGAGCAACATAAAAATCATCTCTTAAAGTTAGTGGTGTAGAGTAGACTCGTTAGTTTATTAAGTATCTGTATTTAATTTTAACCCTATCTTGCTATGACTATATCGATAATTTCATTACTGACTAAAGCAATGAAATGAAGTGCGAATAGTAATTTGACACTCATGGAGAGCTGATAAAATGAGCAATGAGTCGTCGTGGAAACTATTGCGATAATAGCTCAATGAAAGGGTTTTTAGACGTTTAAAAAACAATGAATATCAACAACGGATTATCGCTCATTTTTTGAAGCTGAAAACTCAGTAGTTAACTATATTATTGGATATTACAGCAAAGTTAGGCCTCACCGTTATAATGGAAGACCATACTGGGGAAATTTTAATACTACAAAACAGTAAAAGGGTTAGTCCAATTTTTATATAAAAAATAGAGACTTGTACAATAAACACCCATAATGCAAACTAGAGTTAATAATAATAGTCTTAGTACTTTCTCAAGCTCCGTAAGTAAGTACAATTCAAAGACAAACAAGCTCAAATTATAGGGATCGTAAATGAAAGAGTTTAATAAAAACCTAGTTACGGTGGCCGTTACAATGGCCTTTACAATAGTCTGTCATAGTTCTGCATTCGCAAATAATATCATCGCCAGCAAAATGATCAACAAACATGCAAAACAGACTCTCTCTTCGGTCACAAAAGACGGTTCTAGTAATAAGGTAGTCGATGCATCAGACCAATCAACAAATAACTTGGTCAACAATAAAATTCCAATAGGTCGTTCACTCACCGACGTGATAATGCTCACACCAGGTACCGTAAAAGGCGACACCGCGTTTGGAAATTTACCCGCTATTAATGGCGCCTCTGTCGCTGAAAATGTGTTTTATGTCAATGGCCTTAATATCACCAATGTTAGAAATAATACCGGTTTTTCGACTGTACCTTTTGATATGTTCGAGTCTGTCGAGGTTATAACCGATGGTTATTCCGCTCAATACGGCCGTTATCACGGTGGCATGATCAACGCTGAAACAAAATCGGGGAGTAACGAATTTAAGGCGGGCATAAACCTGAGTTATGAACCTGATTTTCTTCGAGAGTCGTCCCCATCAGTTACGCTAGCGGATGGTTCATATTTTATTGACAATCGGGCCAGTGAATACTCAAATATCGACACTAATCTTTGGGCGTCGGGCGCATTGATTGAAGATCAGCTATTTTTCTATGTTTTATTCAACCCTAGAAAAGTGGAGTATAGTAATTTTGTGAGCGATCCGATTAATCCGGGGCCGAATAATAAAGCCCGATATCAAGTCACGGAAGAAGATCCGTATTGGGGAATGAAGCTCGACGGCTATATTACCGATAACAATCTACTCGAATTCACGCTATTTTCCGATAGCAGTAATAACGCCACCCAAATCGTCAGCCCCCATGGCGACACGATAGAGTCGCGCAATGGGGTTGACTACACGGGAGGCACAAATTGGACGCTAAAATATACCTCGATTATCACCGATGATTTAGCGTTAAGCGTGCAGTACGGTGTCCATGAAGCTGAACGTACCAGTAAAAATGAACTGGATGACAACCCTGTGGTGTATTACCTTTATGAAAGTACTGGAGAGTTTGTTAAACAGGGCCAATTTCTTAATTTTCTAATTGATGAAGGAGACGATGAACGCCAGACTATTCGTGTTGATATTAATTGGACGCTCGGTAGTCACGAGTTAAGTTTTGGACTCGACGCCGAGAAATTAACGGCAAACCAGCGTACCATCAACTCGGGTGGCGCTTATTACTTACTTTACGTCGACGATTATACCGATCCCGACAACCCCCAATTCAGGCAGGTCCGTCACCGCCAATATGAATCGGGCGGTAGCTATGAGTCGGAAAATATCGCCTACTACCTTGAAGACAAATGGCAAGCCACCGACCTGTTCACAGTAAACTTTGGCTTGCGCAGCGACTCCTTCAAAAATGCTGATGGAGTCGGAGAAAACTTCTCAACCATGGATAACAATTGGGCACCACGTTTGGGCCTAACTTATGACTTATCAGCAGATGGCCGAACGCGACTTTGGCTAAATGCCGGTCGCTTTTACTCACCTATTCCAATGAATGCAAACTTGCGACTCGGAGGGAGTGAAACCTACAGGCAAGATTATTATGCCTTTGATGGCTTCGCCGATCCGATTTTACAAATCCCCAATATTAGCGGCACTCCAATCTATTACTTTGACCATTATAATAATGGGTCTCCTCCTGAAAACTACGATATTGCCGATAAAGATTTAAAACCAATGACGTCTGACAACGTTAATATTGGTTTTCAAATGCCCGTCACGGACAACTGGCTGCTGACTATTGAAGGTACTTACCGTAATTTAGCTATGGCGGTTGAAGATATAAACGTAGACACGAGCTTTAATCGTTATCTTGAGCGAGAATTTAATGCCAGTTGTACACGGTGCTCAGGTTCTCATTACTATGTATTGGCCAACCCAGGACAAGATGTGACCATCAAGGCGAACCCAGACTATGACGGGCCACTCCAATATCAAGAATATACGATTCCAGCCGCCGACTTAGGCCACGCAAAGCCCGAGCGCACATATACGGCGATGAGTTTTTCAGTTGAACATGCATGGGACGGTCTGTGGATGTTAAATGCTACGTATACTTGGTCGAAGTCAAAAGGTAATTATGAAGGCTTAGTTCGCTCAGACAACCGCCAAGACAACACTCGCATCAATACTGGAATAACGCCACAATATGACCTGCCGGGTCTAATGGATGGATCCTACGGTGATTTACCCAACGACCGCCGTCATCAAGTCAAAATATACGGGGCGTATCAAATCACTGAACAAATAAGCTTAGCGGCTAATTTCAGTTATCAAACGGGCCGTCCAGTCAACGCATTTGGTTATCACCCAACGGATGAAAGTGCACAAGCCTATGACGCTGAATCATTTTACGCCCAAGGACAATTAGTACCCCGCGGCTCAAAAGGTCGGACCGACAGTGTGATGACCCTTGATGTGTCTGCTAGCTATCAGTTTGACTTAGACGACTCTACTGTTATTTTACGTGTCGAAGTATTCAACCTGTTAAATTCAGCCAGTGTTACCCAAGTGGATGAAATGTGGGACGATGAAGATAATACCATAGCGGTAACTTCGCCATTAAAGAGCGCGAGTTACGATTTACCAACTAGTTGGCAAACACCAAGAACAGTACGTTTATCGATGAATTACGAGTTTTAGCAGAGTCAAAGGACAAGTATGCCAAAAAGGCCAAAATGCCAACTGCACGATTAAAAGTAGGCTTGGAACAACAGTCTTTTGAGCAATTACCCAAAGTGCCTTTTAAGCGAAAATAAAAAAGAAAGACGCGCTTTAAAAAGGCAGGGTAATATTTTACTGGTGATTGAACACGTTCAAATTAATAGTGATACTAACGCTTATGCAAAAATATCACTATGTGGTTGGCTCGACTCAGTACTTGAAAAAGGATGTCACGAGGTGCCATCCAAAAAGTATAAAGAAGAGATTAGTTAAGGATACCTGTTAATATTAATACCGCTATAACAGCTAGACACAACAACAGAGTCCGCTTTGCCAACCTCACTAATAAACAAGGTTCCGCAGTACAGTCATCAGGGTCAACCATAAAGTCTTCAGACTTTTGCGCAACGCTAATCAATATTTGGTTGGGCTGCTTGTTGATATCAAATAAATTTTCTAACCATACCGGCATGGCTTTTGAGAAGTGTCCTACCAGCATATAACCAAAAGCAACCATGCGTACTGGCAACCAGTCGACCCAAAAGAGCATATCTTTCAATAACTGAGATTCATTTTTTTTCATAGAATCTGTTGTTTTAGCCTCATTATTTACTTTAACATCGGCTTCATCAACCTCAGCGTTAGCTTTTTCTTGCTTGTCTGAACATTCTTCTGCAAGCACTTCAGGACATTCATTCATGGTCACTAGTAGACGATAAAATAATGCACCAGCAGGTCCAAAGACAACGAATAAAATCATAATGGCAATAAAATATCGGTAATTTAACCATACCAATAATTGACCAAAACTCATTGGTGCGCTGCAGGTATCTTGTTGCAGTTGGCTATGATGCAATTCACATGTTGTCGGCTCGCCTCGAAAAGCCGACAATAAATAAGCTTTGTAGCTCTGCCGCGTTTTCGTACAACCAAAACAAACAATCAAAATCAAGGTTGAAAAGATTAAATAGAGTAAACCATCATCAACAAGCTCGAGCAATAAGTCACAAACAACAACGGGGATGGCAATAAAGATAAGCTGTGAGACAATTGACGGTTTGGCTAAATGCATTAATTTAGTACGTTTAAATAGATCAACATAAGCATGAAAATAGGTTTGAAATTGCCACGCTGTCGTCGACAAGTAACGCTCTGCCGCCAAGGCAATAAGTAAGCTAATAAGACTCATATAGTTTTCCTAATTTATTATCCACTTGTAAAATGAGTATATCGCCGTGGCCATTCAAACACTCTGATATCTGCATTTTCATTGGTAACGAGTATATACCCTTTGCTATTGAATTAACTAGACTTTAAACAATCATGAAAATGTTGCCAATTAAAAGCATCACCCGGATCTGTCTTTCTCCCTGGCGCAATATCACTATGCCCGGCTATATTACTTTTAATGTCGGGATAACATTGCTGCAATGCTTGGGTTAATTGCGCCAAAGTATGATATTGCGCCGCTTCATAAGGAATATCATCAGCGCCTTCAAGCTCAATACCAATAGAAAAATCATTACATTGATCAAGCCCCTGATAGGAGGATACACCAGCATGCCAAGCTTTATCATCAAATGAAACGTATTGAATAATATGCCCTACTCTGGTTATCAGACAATGAGCAGAAACTTTTAGCTGGGCAATCTCTTCAAAATAGCGATGTGCTTTGCTATCTAACTTTCCTAAGAAAAAATCAGTAATATAGCTACCACCAAACTGATTTGGCGGTAATGAGATATTATGTACAACCAATAAATGAACCGTATCATTTTTATCTCGCACACTAAAATGTGGTGATTTTTGTTGTTCTTCATTAACAAGCCAGCCACTGATAATAGGCATATTATTATTTTGCTTGGTGGACAATTTATTTTTTAAGTCTTTCGTCATACAATAGCGTTAATATTTAATTTCAAGATTTGTGAACAGAGTATGACTGAATTTGATTCGACAAACAAAATGGGAAAAATATTTATTTGGTTAGCGTGGTTAATTGCGTTGGCGTTAATGGTGTTTTTTTTTCAAGATGTACTTGATAAGCAATGGGATCCTAACAAAGATCCACAGATGAGTTTAAATACACAGGGTAAAGCGGAAGTAACATTACAACAAAACCGCCAAGGCCATTATGTAGTACATGGTGAAATAAATGAGATGCCCGTGGTTTTTTTACTCGACACTGGAGCAACACAAGTGTCGATTCCCGCTCATATAGCAGAGCAATTGCAGCTCAAGGGAAACAGACCGTCACTCGTTAATACGGCCAATGGCACTACCACTGTTTATCAAACTGAATTACAACAGCTCAGTATTGGTAATATTTATTTGTATGATGTTAGCGCCCACATCAATCCCAGCATGCAGTCTAATGAAATTCTATTGGGCATGAGTGCATTAAAAAGGGTAGAATTCAGCCAGATAGGTAAGAAACTTATTTTACGCGAGCAATGATCTACCTGCTGTGATTTACTGGCGATAAACGCCCCACAAAAAACTCACTTAATTATTTACCAACAAGAGAATAAAATTCAATGCTTTCTGTGCAACTACAACACGATATTAAAAAAACAGTAACTTGGGCATTATGTGAAGATTTAGGTGTTGATAACGCCGACGCATTAAAAAATAGCCAAGATATTACAGCTGAGTTAATTCCACTGGAAAATATAGCGGTTGCTAATATCATTACCCGCGAAGATTGTATTATTTGTGGTGTGGCTTGGGTTAACGAAGTTTTTGCCCAGCTCGATGTGATACATAAGACAAAAACGGATATTACTTGGTTTGTTAACGACGGTGAAAGTGTCAAAGCCAATAGCACTTTATTTGAATTATCTGGAAACGCACGTGTTCTTCTTACTGGCGAACGGTGTGCTTTAAATTTTTTACAATCTCTTTCAGGAACCGCAACATTAACCAGTCGCTATGTTAAAGAATTATCGGCGAGTAACACTAAGTTACTTGATACCCGAAAAACAGTGCCTGGCTTACGTAGCGCGCAAAAATATGCGGTAACATGTGGCGGCGGTGTTAATCATCGTATTGGTTTATTTGATGCTTTTTTAATTAAAGAAAATCATATTGCCGCCTGTGGTGGTATCGAGAAGTCGATTCAAACGGCTCGAAAAAACCATCCAAATAAAACGATTGAAGTTGAAGTTGAAAATATCGCAGAACTCACTCAAGCATTAAAGGCTGGCAGCGATATTATTATGCTTGATAACTTTAGTCATGAAATGATTGAGCAAGCGGTTATAGCAACCGCTGAAATTTCACAAGGTAAAACCAAATTAGAAGTTTCTGGCAATATGACTATAGAATCACTGAAAAGCTATGCAAAAGCAGGTGTCGATTTTATTTCAGTGGGCGCATTAACTAAAAATATCAATGCTATTGACCTTTCTATGCGCTTTGTTTAACATTTTAGCGTGTCACAATTAGTTAAAAAGATGTTACTTATTGATGTTTTTTAACTAATATCAAAAAAATGATAAAAAAAGTGTCACAAAATTTTACATTTCCTGATTTTTGTCGCAATATAAATTCAGCCCCCGTAATCATGTATGGAAATACCTATTATGAACAATGTTAAATCTTTAAAAAATAAATCTTTAAACAAAGCAAAGGGTTTTACCCTTATTGAATTAATGATCGTTGTTGCGATCATCGGTATTTTAGCGGCAGTTGCGCTACCTGCGTATCAAACTTATACGCAAAAAGCTAAATATTCCGAAGTAATATTAGCAACATCAACAATGAAAACTGCGATGGAAATTTGTGCTCAAACGGTTGCAACAGATAATACGACATTTGGTACTGCATGTGTGTCAGGCTCAAATGGAGTTGTTTCTCAAGGTGCAAGTGGTGTAGTTACAAGTGTTGTTGGAACAGCAAATACTATTACAGCAATAGGTAACTCTACAACTTTTGGGACTGCGTATACTTATGTTCTAACAGGAACCTGGGCTAATGGACAAGTAACATGGGCGAAAAATTCAACTAGCACATGTATAGCCGCTGGTGTTTGTTAATAATTAAGCATTATTTATAAAAAAGCTCCTTTAGGAGCTTTTTTATTGCCTAAAAGCTTATTAACTCCTTGTTATGACTAAAATAGCAACGCATTTAGCTATACTTTTTGTAAACATTATGAGTAAATACATAATGTATATATACATTATGTACCCATAAAGCTAAAAGGTAACCATGAAAGGACATCATAAACAATCAAGTGTTTTAACTGCACTTTCAAAGCATGACATTGTCGCCGAAAACATGGTCGAATCGATCAGTGCTGACTTTCTTAAACAAACAAAACCTTTCGTACGATTTCTTATTGAAGATAAAAATTTAAACGCGGACAGTATCGCCACCATACTATCTCGTAGTTTTGGCTTTCCGTTAATCGATCTTAACGCTTTCGATAGTACAATGATCCCTGATGGCATTCGCAACGAAAAATTGATCCGCAAGCATAATGCACTGCCCTTATTTTTACGTGGCAAAGTGTTATTTGTCGCGATGTCTGACCCAACCAATTTAGATGCGTTAGAAGATATTCAATTTAACACCGGTTTTCCTACCGAATTAGTGTTAACCAATGAACAAAACCTACAAGTCTTTATTGATAAAATTCTTGAAGAAGAAAGTGATGCTTTAGATATTACCGATATTGATGCTGCAGAGCTTGCTGGTATTGACGTTCAAGAAGAGCGTCAAGAAGATGATAGCGCTACCGGTGATAAAGAAGATGCACCGATTGTTGTCTATATCAATAAGATATTACTCGATGCTATTCGAAAAGGGGCTTCAGATTTGCACTTTGAACCTTACGAAAAATCATACCGTATACGCTTTCGTGTTGATGGTATTTTAACTGAGATGGCAAAGCCGCCCGTATCACTTGCCTCTCGTATGGCAGCACGTTTAAAAGTAATGTCAAAGCTCGATATCGCTGAACGGCGAGTCCCCCAAGATGGACGGATAAAATTAGCATTGTCCAAGAAAAAATCAATTGATTTTCGTGTTTCAACGTTACCGACGATGTGGGGCGAAAAAGTGGTAATGCGTATTCTTGACTCTTCAAGTGCGATGTTAGGTATTGAAATGCTCGGCTATGAGCCGGCGCAAAAGCAAATTTACATGGACGCTTTAGCGCAGCCACAAGGAATGATATTAGTCACAGGACCGACCGGCTCAGGTAAAACAGTGTCTCTTTATACTGGCTTAAATATTCTAAATACCGAAGAGCGTAATATATCAACAGCAGAAGATCCGGTAGAAATAAATTTAGATGGCATTAATCAAGTACAAATTAATGTGCGTGCCGGCTTAACCTTTCCTAATGCGCTGCGCTCTTTTCTTCGCCAAGATCCCGATATTGTTATGGTAGGGGAAATTCGTGATCTTGAAACTGCTGAAATAGCGATTAAAGCTGCACAAACCGGTCACCTAGTGTTGTCTACGTTGCACACAAACTCAGCCTCAGAAACCCTGACTCGATTATTAAATATGGGTGTTCCTTCATATAACGTGGCCAGTTCGGTCAGTATTATTATTGCTCAGCGTTTAGCCAGACGCTTATGTAATCGCTGTAAAGTTGAAGATGTTATACCTAGACCTGAACTAGAAAAACAAGGTTTTACCCCTGAACAACTTAGTGAAATAAAATTATTTAAACCCGTAGGTTGCGATCAATGTACGGGCGGCTACAAAGGTCGTGTTGGTGTTTATGAAGTGATAAAAATCAGTGAAAAAATGTCTTCTATTATAATGGAAGGCGGTAATTCTATGGATATCGCTCAGCAGTGTCAAAAAGAAGGTTACAATAACTTACGCCAATCGGGTTTAGAAAAAGCCCATCAGGGGGTAACAAGTTTAGCGGAAATAAACCGTGTAACTTCTGCATAAAATAAACCGCTCACTATTATTTTTAGTGATATTGACTAGTATTAATAATGATTAATATTTTAACTTTACAGGTAAACACTATATGGCAACTTCAGGGGCTCAAAAACGAAAATTACCGCAAGCTAAAGCTCTTGATACGTTTGTTTGGCATGGGGTAAACCGTAAGGGTAAAAAAGTTAATGGTGAGCTACCCGCGACCAGCATGCTAGAACTAAAAGCTCAGTTACGCAAACAAGGCATTACCCCGGGGAAAGTAAAAAAGAAAGCCAAATCTATTTTTGGTAATGCCAATGACAAAAAAATATTACCGGTAGATATTGCTATTGTTACTCGGCAAATAGCGACCATGCTTGGCGCTGGTGTCCCCTTAGTACAAACCGTTGAAATGATTGGTAAAGGTCATAGCAATGGCAATATGCAAAGATTGTTAGCTGATATCAGTAATAAACTGCAATCGGGTATTCCTTTATCTGAATGTTTACGCGACCACCCTAAATATTTTGATGACTTATATTGTGATTTAGTCAGTTCTGGCGAGCAATCGGGCGCACTTGAGACCATTTATGATCGTATTGCGACTTACAAAGAAAAAGCTGAAGCATTAAAGTCTAAAATTAAAAAAGCGATGACTTATCCTATCTCCGTATTAGTGATAGCACTGATTGTTACCTCAATATTATTAATTTTTGTCGTGCCGGTATTTCAAGATATTTTTGCCAGTTTTGGCGCTGAACTACCTGCCTTCACTTTATTTGTTATTGCCCTTTCAGAATTTATGCAAGCTTATTGGTATTTAGGCTTAGCGGGGCTATTTATTGCCAGTTTCTTTTTTAAAAAAGCTCATCTTAACAGCCAAAGTTTTAGAGACCGAGTTGATAGGATAATATTAAAAATTCCGGTTATTGGCGCCTTACTCGAAAAGGCAGCCGTTGCCCGCTACGCAAGAACTTTATCTACCACCTTTGCCGCCGGTGTCCCCTTACCTGACGCATTAGAGTCGGCTGCGGGTGCATCTGGTAATGCGGTTTTTCGTATTGCAATTCTTGAAATTCGCGCCGAAGTGTCATCGGGTATGCAAATGAATTTAGCAATGCGTAACTGTAATATCTTTCCTGACATGGTTATACAAATGGTTGCGATTGGTGAAGAATCAGGCGCTGTGGATGATATGCTTGCCAAAGTCGCCACAATATATGAGCAACAAGTTGATGACGCGGTAGACTCACTGACCAGTTTATTAGAGCCGATGATAATGGCAGTACTCGGCGTAGTGATTGGCGGATTAATTATCGCTATGTACTTACCTATTTTCGAAATAGGTAAAATTGTTTAGTGTCGCGCGCTAATATTTTTATACCTAGTTTTCACCATAGTTAATTAATAAATAATAAATAATAAATAATAAAAGGTTTTATCTTGTCTGAATTTATTCATCTGTTAGAAAGTAACTCGCTGTTTTTTTATGGCTTTGTTTTTGTTTTCTCGTTAATGATAGGTAGCTTTTTAAACGTAGTTATTTATCGTTTTCCAAAAATGTTAGAACAAGGTTGGTATCAAGAGTGTCGAGAATTTCTTGCCGATGAGCTCAAGCCATCATCGACAAAGCAAGTAGAACTCCTTACTCTATCAACGCCCGATTCTACCTGTCCACATTGCCAACATAGCATACGTTTTTATGAAAACATTCCTTTGGTTAGCTGGTTAGTGTTGAAAGGAAAATGTAGCCAATGTAAAAATAAAATTTCTGCGCGTTATCCATTAGTTGAATTAAGTACCGCTTTATTGAGTGTAGTTATTGCTCAACATTTTGGTGTCACTGTTATCACTTGTTACGCCTTAATATTGACGTGGGGCCTAATTGCCTTAACGATGATCGACTTTGATCATATGCTGCTCCCCGACCAAATTGTTCTGCCATTAATGTGGTTAGGCTTAATCGTAAATCTATCAAATGGAATTGTGCCCTTAGAAGATGCTGTTATCGGCGCCATTGCCGGCTACACCAGCCTTTTTACTATTTTTTGGCTGTTCAAATTAGCTACGGGTAAAGAAGGCATGGGCTTTGGTGATTTTAAGCTGTTTGCACTCTTTGGTGCTTGGCTAGGTTGGCAATTATTACCCTTACTTATTTTAATGGCATCAGTAGTCGGTGCCATTATCGGCATTAGTTTAATGCTTTTTAAAAATCATCAAAAAGATCAGGCGATTCCTTTTGGCCCTTATCTTGCGATCGCAGGTTGGATCACATTTTTATGGGGTGAAAATATATGGTCTTGGTATTTAGTCCAAGTGCTTTAGCCGAATGAAAATGACTATAGCAAAAAAGATCGTTATTGGTTTAACCGGCGGTATTGGTTGTGGCAAAACAACCGTTGCTAATTTTTTTGCCGACTTAGGCATCGATATTATTGATGCCGACATCGCGGCAAGAAAAGTTGTCGCACCTCACAGCGGCGCATTACTGCAAATATCTCAGCATTTTGGCAAGACGTTTATTATGCCAGACGGCACCCTTAATCGGGCCTTATTACGCAGTCAAATATTCAGTAATGAATCAGATAAACAATGGCTTAATAACTTACTTCACCCGTTAATAAGACAAACCATGCTCGAAGAGATCCAGCAAAGTCAGTCACCATATTGCTTGCTTGTCGCACCTTTACTTATCGAGAACAACTTACAGAGTTTAGTTGCACGTATTTTAGTAATTGATATCAGTGAATCAGCACAAGTTAAGCGTGCGGTATTGCGTGATCCTAGCTCATCAGATGAAATAAAGCGTATTATTGCCAGTCAAATATCAAGGGAAGATCGCTTAAAACATGCCGATGATATTATTGATAACTCCAGTTCTGACTTGAGCCTAATAAAAGCGAGTGTCATTAAGCTAGACCAAAAATATCGAAATTTAGCAACGAGTTAGTAAAATTGTACAAATTTTACTATTTTTAGCAAAAAAATTCGCCATTTCTGTTGGGTGTCGTTAGTATGGAAAGCTAAACACTCAGCTTTATTGATGACATTAGGTTAATGACTAAAATTTTATATGAACATCCGCTTAACGAACGGATCCGTAACTACCTTAAACTTGAACATTTATTTGCTCAGGCACAAGATTGTCTGCAGCGTAAAATTTCAGTCAGCCATCAAGTTTTCTTTAACGCCTTATTTGCCATTATTGATACCTTAGAACGAAATGATGTTCGCGGTGACTTAATTAAAGATCTTGAAAAACTAGAACAAAATTTAGTGATATGGTCACAAGCGCCTGAAATAGATGACAGTATCTTAGCTGAAAATCTACAACAAACTGTCGAGCTTATTTGTCAATTAAAACCAAATACTCCTGTGTGGGCACAACTCAAACACGACAAGTTTCTGGCGACCTTAAAACAACGCTTTGCCATGCAGGGTGGCAGCTCAAGTTTCGATTTACCACAATTACAGTTTTGGTTACATCAAGACAGTGAGATTCTTGCTAAAGATGTCCAAGGCTGGCTTGCCCTTCTTGAACAAGTTAAAAGCGCTTTAGATATGATATTAAAGTTTATTCGCCAACGGGCTGAATTCAAACAGATAGATACCGAGAGTGGTTTTTACCAAGATAATGGTGAAGGTATTTTATTACTTCGTATTAAAGTCGACCAAAAATCACCTTATTACCCAACGGTAAGTGGTAATCGTCTGCGTTATTCTATTCGCTTTATGTCTCTTTGTGATGAAACCGGACGTAAGTATTCAAATAAGGCCACTTCATTTCAATTAGCTCGCTGTTAGCATTGGCTTAATTAATTTCACAAATACCCTTTATCCATTCAATATGCAGGTTTCATCTTGGAGTAGGAAGGGTATAATCCTACCACTAAGTATTTAATTACAAGCACCAACTATGACCTTAAAAGTATCTTGTCCAACGTGTCAAAAAGAAGTTATTTGGCAACCAGAGAGTCAGTTTCGCCCTTTTTGCTGCAAACGTTGCCAGTTAATTGATATTGGTGAATGGGCTGATGAAGGACATAAAATCAGCCAGCCATTACAAGGTGATATTCAGTTAACCGAAGAGATGCTTGACGCACTTGAAGGTGAGTTTTTACAAAGTAATAAGTTTTTTGTTGAACCAGAATAGTATTATTTGTTCATCAGCAGTTTTTCAACAATCGCAACATTAGCGGCGGGAAAGTCACATTGGCTTAATTGCGCTAATGTGAACCAAGCTGATTGCTGTCCTTCTTGGGCAATAGGTTCATGTTGGAAGTTATCAACCACATAAACATCTAATAGCACCTTTTTATCGCCATAATCATGGCTAACTTCAATGAGCGGGTAGCAAGATAGAACATCTATTGCTACTTCTTCTTGAAGCTCTCTGTGTAAAGCCTGAGCAACTGTTTCATCTTTTTCCACCTTACCACCAGGAAACTCCCATTTCCCGCCTTGATGAGCATTAGCGAGGCGCTTGGTAAGAAAGTACTGCTCTTCTCGCATGATAACACCGACAGCTACATGTACTACTTTTTGCATAACTCTTTCCTAAAGTTTTAAATTAATCAATGATTTCGTTGTTAACGCAGAAGACGAACCTAGCTTAAACAACAAAGCGTCTAATCATACCCTACGCATAATTTTACATAACCATGCATTGCCATGTCTGTGAAAACGACATTGTCCGAATGAATTTAGTTAATGATGATTCGTCTGTAACAAAAATTATAACTGAACACTGCAATAATAATCGTCATTAGCATTGCGCATATAAAAAACGCCAGTCAATAACTGGCGTTTTTTTCATACATCTTAATAAATAACGATTAGGTTAATTTACCATGACATTGCTTATATTTCTTACCTGAACCACATGGACAAGCTTCATTACGACCTACTCGTTGTATTTCTGGCTTTGTCTCTGTACTGCTAGCAGATTCGTGGGTATATTCTTTTGGAATATCTTCAGCTTTACGATGTTGCTCTTCAACGGCTTCAACATCAGACTCAGCGCGAATTTTTACTTTGCTAAGAATACTGATAACGTCATATTTCAGGGTCTCAAGTAATTCACCAAATAACTCAAAAGATTCACGTTTAAACTCTTGCTTAGGGTTTTTCTGAGCATAGCCACGTAAATGTATACCTTGACGTAGATGATCCATCGCTGCTAAATGTTCTTTCCAATGAGAATCTAAGCTTTGTAACATAACCGCTTTTTCAAATTGACGAATAACATCGGCACCAGCTTGCTCTTCTTTCTCGGTATAGTTAGCTTCAACTTCTGCTAATAGTTTTTCGCGTAAAGTTTCTTCATGCAATTTAGTATCTTCTTCAAGCCACTTTGCAATAGGGAACTCTAAAGATAGTTCGCCCTTAAAGCGCTCTTCTAAACCAGAGATATCCCACATTTCTTCCATAGATTGCTGAGGAATATGCTGATTTATAATACCAGTTACTACATCTGTACGAATATTTTTAATAACATCAGCAATATCAGCTTCGTCCATTAACTCGTTACGTTGTTCATAAATAACTTGGCGTTGATCATTAGAAACATCATCGAACTCAAGAAGTTGTTTACGAATATCGAAGTTACGACCTTCAACTTTACGCTGAGCATTTTCGATGCTGCGAGTGACCCATGGATGTTCAATGGCTTCGCCGTGCTCCATGCCTAACTTGCGCATCATGTTTGAAATACGTTCTGAAGCAAAAATTCGCATCAGTGCATCTTCCATCGATAAGTAGAAGCGAGTTGAACCTGCATCACCTTGACGTCCTGAACGGCCGCGTAATTGATTATCAATACGACGAGACTCATGGCGTTCAGTGGCAACTATGTGTAAGCCACCTAATTCTAAGACTTTATTGTGCTGTATTATCCATTCTTCTTTCGCTTTAGCGATGCTTTCTTTGCTTTGGTCTTTTAATTTAGCAACAATCGCATCAAAGTTTCCGCCTAATACGATATCGGTACCACGACCTGCCATGTTGGTTGCGATAGTTACTGCGCCAACTTTACCCGCATCAGCAACAATTTCTGCTTCTTGCTGGTGAAACTTAGCATTCAATACTTTGTGCTTAATTTTTGCTTTCTTTAAGAAGTCAGATAAAAACTCAGAGGTTTCTATACTGATCGTACCAACAAGCACAGGTTGTCCGCGTTCAACACAATCTTTAATATCTTCTAAAATCGCTTCAAACTTTTCATCAGCGGTTAAATAGATTAGATCAGCAAGATCTTTACGGATCATAGGTTGATTGGTTGGAATAACTACGGTTTCTAAACCATAAATATGATTAAACTCAAATGCTTCTGTGTCAGCAGTACCTGTCATTCCTGATAATTTTTCGTAGATACGGAAAAAATTCTGGAACGTTATCGAAGCTAAGGTTTGATTTTCGTTTTGAATATTCACCCCTTCTTTTGCTTCAACGGCTTGATGTAACCCTTCTGACCAACGACGGCCTTCCATTGTACGGCCGGTATGTTCATCAACAATAACGATTTCATCATCTTTAACAATATAATCGACATCTTTTTGGAAAAGCTTATGGGCACGTAATGCCGCCATAACATGATGCAATAAGGTAATATTGGTTGCTGAAAACAAAGAATCGCCATCTTGAATGAGACCTTTCTCATTCATGATTTCTTCAATTCTTATTTGGCCATGCTCTGTTAGATAGATTTGCTTAGACTTTTCATCAATGGTGAAATCACCTTCAACAAAATCTTTAGATTGACCGGTATCTTTATCTTTGTCTTCTTCGTTTTGTAGTACCAACGTCGGCACAACAAGGTTAATTTGACGATAAAGTTCAGAGCTATCTTCGGCTTGACCCGAAATAATCAAGGGAGTTCTAGCTTCATCGATTAAAATTGAATCGACTTCATCAATAACAGCAAAATTCAATGGCTTTTGCGTACGTTCTTCTGGCGAAAAGGCCATATTGTCACGTAAGTAATCAAAACCAAATTCGTTGTTAGTACCATAGGTAATATCTGAATTATAAGCCGCTTGCTTCTCAGCTGATGCTAATCCGGCAATATTACAACCTACCGTCATATCTAGAAAATCAAATAATGGTCGACACCAGTCAGCATCACGTGTTGCTAGGTAATCATTCACCGTTATAACGTGAACACCCTTACCTGTTAATGCGTTGAGGTAAGAAGGAAGTGTCGCGGTTAACGTTTTACCTTCACCAGTGCGCATCTCCGCAATTTTACCATCGTTTAAGACCATGCCGCCGATCATTTGTACATCAAAGTGGCGCATACCAAAGACACGTTTACTGGCTTCACGTACAACAGCAAATGCTTCCGGTAGGATACTTGATAGAGATTCTTCTTTGGCTAAACGCTCTTTAAATTCTGCGGTTTTTGCTTTTAGTTCTTCGTCAGAAAGAGCTTCCATAACGGGCTCTAAGGCGTTTATTTTTAAAACTTCTTTATTCATTTGTTTAATTAATCGATCATTACGACTACCAAACATTTTTGTCATTAACTTTACAAACATCTTGTTAAACCATATTGATATTAGAAGAAATACTTCCGCTGAAAATAACGTGACCAACAAGGGTCACATAAATTGTTTTTATTTTGCTTTTCTATATACGAACTTAATTGGATCTATTTGTGCATTATTGCGTAAAATTTCGTAATGAACATGAGGTCCAGTCGAGCGCCCCGTGCTACCCATACGTGCAATAATTTGTCCTTTGCTAACCACATCTCCTACTTTAACGAGTAAATTTTTATTATGACCATAACGAGTTTTTAATCCCCTACCGTGATTAATCTCGATAAGTTGCCCGTAGCCGTACCGGTCACTTGCCCAAGAAACAACACCTGAAGCCGTTGCAATTATCGCAGCACCTTCTTTACCTGCGAAGTCTACACCTTTATGTATCGCTGCTTTACCACTAAATGGGTCTTTTCGTACACCGTAATATGAAGAGAGCCAACCACCAATCATTGGTCGACCAGACAAATAGCTGCTACTTTCTATATGGTGACCCAAAGTCAAAGATTCAAGCGTAGTCAGTTGATTTTCTTCGTGGAGCAAACTTTCTTCTAGTGTTGATATTTCAGTTAACAACTCTGCCAGTGGCTTTTTATAATGGTTTTCACTCTGCAGCATAGGACCACCTGATGGCGGTAATTGTTGAAAATTAAATTCATTTTCTGGAATTGAAGCTTCACTTGCTAAACGGTCACCTAAAGCATTCAGTCGTAACACTTGGCTTTGCAACTCAGCGAGTTTCATCGTTAGTGCGGTTAATTGTGGTTCAGTTAATTGCCGAGGATCTATCTTAGCGGGTGAATTCAAAGCATAGGGTACAGCTTGTGGCACGTCATCAGCAGAAAAAATTAAATGAACAACAAAGCCTGATATTAGCGCAAATACAGTGATCGCAGACAACCAATGCAACTTATTCAGCGTCATTGAAAATCTAACGTTCTTTCCACGATATAGTAGTGTTAAACTCATAATTACTTAAATACTATTCCAAAGTAGAGTGGTTAATGGCACGCAAAACAAGAAAACCTTCAGATATGTCAGAGCTCTTTCAATCATCGAAAGGCACTTTGGCACAAATAGCAGCAAAAACCAACTCTTTAACTATCTTGTCTGACATTGTACGCCAAACTTGCCCTGACCTGCCAGCAGATGTCTGGCATATTGCCAATTTTAAGCAAAATTCTTTAGTAATTGAAGTCACATCTGCTGTTTGGAGCCAAAGACTACAGTTTGAACGGATGAATATTTGCCGAGAACTGGCCATTGCTACCGACAAGGCTTTTGATCAAATTGAAATTAAGGTATCGCCTTATCGCAATAAAGTCGTTTATCAATCTGAAGAAAAACCCGCGGAGCCATTACATATCTCACAAAACACCGCTAACCAATTATTGGCTATTGCTAAAAACGCGCCAGAGAGTTTACGTAAAAAATTAGAAAAATTGGCAAAACACGCTGACAAAAACGCCATATGATAATTTTGCCTAGATATGATTTATACCCTTTATCTTAAAATAAAAAACCAGTCATTTGACTGGTTTTTTTATTGAGTTACATTAGCAGTATCTTAATTAAAATGCTGCAGCAGTTACTTCTTGATATTGGATAGGAGACGGTGTTTCATCTTCGTAAGTCACCCATTCCCAACTTTCTTTTTGCTTAAAGACTTCTCTTAACAAGATATTATTTAAGCCATGTCCGGATTTAAAGGCATTTAGCTCACCTAAAATGCTGTGACCACACATGTACAAGTCGCCAATCGCATCGAGTATTTTGTGTTTAACAAATTCATCGTCATAGCGTAATTCATCTTTATTAAGCATGCGGTATTCGTCAAGTACAATGGCATTTTCTAAACTGCCACCTAAAGCTAAATCGTGAGAGCGAAGAAATTCGATATCACTCATAAAGCCAAAAGTACGTGCTCGACTAATTTCTTTAATAAAAGAACAGCTAGATAAGTCCATGCTCATCGTCTGACATGTTTTAGAAATAACAGGATGTTCAAATTCAATAGCAAAATTAATTTTAAAACCATGGTAAGGCTTTAATTCTGCCCATTTGTCACCTTCTTCAACACGAACAGTTTTCTTTATGCGAATAAAACGTTTTGCTGCTGCTAATGTTTTGATGCCAACCGACTGTATTAAATAAACGAACGGCAATGCGCTACCGTCCATAATCGGGATTTCAGGAGAATCTATTTCAACAATTAAGTTGTCAATACCTAAACCTGCGGCAGCTGATAACAAGTGCTCGACGGTGGAAATCTTCACACCTTGTTCATTGACTAAGCACGTACACAAAGTTGTCTCGCCCACAGCTTCAGGCGTTGCTGAAATTTCAACAATCGGATCTAAATCTATGCGGCGAAAAACAATACCAGTATTGGCTGGCGCAGGACGGAGAGTCAACTGCACCTTTTCACCTTTGTGTAAACCAACACCAACGGCGGTTACACTGTCTTTTAATGTACGTTGTTTAATCATAAATGCCTTATTAAGCTTTTACTAACCTTGAAATGCACCGTCCTCTTTCGACGGGCGCACAATATAGCAGAAAAACATAACAAAATCAAAATATCAGCTTTTAGCTTCACATTATTTTACACACAACTGTTCAACCAGCTGTATCCTAGTCACATATTAATTCGAATAATATTAGCGATTATATACACTATTTTTATTCTCTGATGACAAAATTAACCGTTCAAATTAGTCAGCTTGTTTACGTAAAAATGCCGGGATATCTAAATAGTTCTCGATATCTGCTGCAGTTTGTACTTGAGCATTGCTGTCTTGCATTGTTATCGGCGCTGTATTTACTTCTGCCTGTGGGCTAGCAATAAATTCTTGGCCAACGGCAATAGGTGCAACAGTAGGAGCTGGATTTACTAATGTTATATCTGGCTTGCGATCAGCACCAATACCGGTTGCAACTACAGTTACACGTAATTCATTAGTCATTTCAGGGTCGATAACCGCACCAACAACAACCGTTGCATTTTCAGAAGCAAAGGCCTTTACTGCATTACCCACTGTTTCAAATTCATCGATACTAATATCCATGCCAGCAGTAATGTTTACCAAAATACCGCGAGCACCAGCTAGGTCAACATCTTCAAGTAATGGACTCGAAATTGCAGCTTCTGCAGCTTCTTCTGCACGATCAGGACCCGATGCAATACCAGAACCCATCATTGCTGTGCCCATTTCTGACATAACGGTACGCACATCGGCGAAATCGACGTTAATCAAACCTGGACGAGTAATTAGCTCTGCAATACCCTGCACAGCACCTAACAATACATTATTTGCGGCTTTAAAAGCGTCAAGTAACGACGTACCTGGGCCTAAAACTTTTAATAATTTTTCATTAGGTATAGTAATTAATGAGTCGACACTTTTTGATAATAACTCAATACCTTGATCTGCATAGTTCATGCGTTTCTTGCCTTCAAATGGGAAGGGTTTGGTAACAACAGCAACCGTTAATATGCCCATTTCTTTTGCAATTTCAGCAACAACTGGAGCAGCACCCGTACCTGTACCACCACCCATACCTGCGGCGATAAAGATCATATCAGCCCCTTGTAGCGTTTCTCTAATCGTTTCTCTGTCTTCTTCAGCGCTGCGACGACCTATTTCAGGGTTAGCGCCGGCACCTAAGCCTTTAGTAACATCTGCACCAAGTTGTAAAGTAACATTGGCTGCTGAATTACGTAATGCTTGTGAATCGGTATTTGCCGTAATAAATTCAACACCTTCAATGGTTTGACAAACCATGTGCTCAACTGCATTACCGCCACCGCCACCAACACCAATGACTTTGATTACTGCTTCTTCGTTATGATCTTCCATTAATTCAAACATTTTTACTCTCTCCGATTTTTATGTTTTGTTCCACCAAAACGCGATTTAACTCTTACTTTTTACTTATCCACCATGATTGAGGCAGATTATAAAAATTTATTTACTCTTCTTATAACAAGGCTCTTAATGAGGGTTAAAACTCACCTTTAAACCAAGCTAAGATACGCGAAGTAATACTAGCAATACCTTCACTTTTCTTACTCTCTATACTTTGTTGTTCATTGGCTTGCATACCGTAATGTAATAAACCAACAACCGTTGAGTAAGTTGAATCATCAACATACTCTTTTAAACCACTCATACCTTTTGGCTTAGCGACACGTACTGGCATTTGAAAAACTTCTTCAGCAAACTCAACAACACCTTCCATTTTCGCTGTACCACCGGTTAACACATAACCTGCGGCAATTTGATCTTCTAAGCCCGCTTCGCGAACTGCTTCTTGAATAAGTTCAAAAAGCTCTTGGTAACGTGGCTCAACAACTTCCGCTAAAGTGTGACGAGACATTGAGCGTGCAGGACGACCACCAACACTCGGTACTTCAATGTTCTCTTCCATACTCACCATTTGTCGAAGCGCACAAGCATATTGCACTTTAATGTCTTCTGCGTGGCTTAACGGCGTTCTAAAAATTTTCGCAATATCACTGGTGACCTGATTACCGGCCACAGGTATAACCGCAGTGTGTCTTAAAGCACCGCCAGCAAATACCGCAATATCCATCGTACCTGCGCCCATGTCTACCACACAAATACCGAGTTCTTTCTCATCATCTGTTAGCACAGCATAACTAGATGCTAATGCTGAAAAAATAAGTTGATCGGCTTTTACTTCACAGCGCTCAACACATTTAACAATATTTTTAGCCATGTCGTTAGCACAAGTAACAATATGAACTTTGGCCTCCATTCGGACACCTGACATACCAATCGGGCTTTTTATGCCATCTTGGCAGTCAATACTAAATTCTTGTGGTAGTACATGTAACATGCGTCGTTCCGCGGAAATAGGTACTGAACGCGCGGTATGTATTACGTTATCAACATCTTCTTGAATGACTTCTTTGTCATTGATTGGCACCATGCCATTTTCATTTTGACAACTAATATGCTTACCTGAAATACCTAAGTAAACCGAGCTAATTTGGCAATCGGCCATTAATTCAGCTTCGTTGATAGCACGCTGAATTGATTGAATAACCAAATTCAAATCATTAACGCCACCTTTATCCATACCTCGTGCAGGTTGATTTCCAACACCAACAATACTTAATTGATTGTCCGGTGTTATTTCACCAACAGCAACAGATATTTTCGACGTTCCTATGTCTAAACCTACTACCAAGTTTCTTTCGTTTACTTTTGACATTAAAGTTAAGCTCTTTGTTTATTCTCTGCGGTTTTCCAACCAACAGCGAGTCCAGTGTCATAACGTAAATCAACATAATCCACTTGCTGATTTTCTTCTTTTGTTTTCATTATTTGCGGGTAGACATTCATAAATCTTTGTACACGCTCAATTTTGTTTTCTCTACCTAAATTAAGCGTTATGCCGTTCTTCAGCGTTAACTGCCAAGAATGACGTTCGGTAAGTAACAATTCATCAATTGACAACTCACTAAACTTCAGCAACTTACTTAAATTAACAAAGTTACTTAAGGCAAGATCTTCACTGCCTTCAGGACCAAAAAATGCCGGTAATGCAGACTGTAAACGTGTGGTGTCTGCTTGAAATGCTTTACCGTATTGATTAATTAAAAAGTCACCATTCCATAAAGCAATCGGCGTTTGGTCAACAACATAAATTTTCAGTTCATTCGGCCACTTTTTTCGTACCGATACCGAGTATACCCAAGGCAATTCAGCCACTTTCTGTTGTACGTGATTGACATCAACATTAAAAAAGTTTCCTAAGTTAACATCTTCAATCGCATTTTCTATATCTTGTCTGTTGGTAAACGGCATTTCACCGCCAATAACAATCGACGTAACAGGCATTGACTCTTCAGATGACATTTTATTATTTAAAAACCAACTGAATGAAATAATAGTAACAATCACCAGCACAAAAAAAGTCACACCGAGCCAAAAAGACCAGTGTAATTTTTCTTGTTGCTCCGTCATTAATGGTGACAATGACGGTTGATTGCTACTAGTTATTGTCATTATTTATCTGCTAATTGCCCTGTGCTAATAGCGACTATTTTTGTTACCAGCTCACTAAAACTTAAGCCGTGTACCTTTGCTGCTTTAGGTACCAATGACGTTTCAGTCATACCTGGAACAGTATTGACCTCCAGTAGCTGCCATTTATTTTCATTGTTACGCATAACATCTACGCGCCCCCATCCTTTTGCACCAGTTGCTTTAAAAGCTTTAAGCGCTAATGCTTTAAGCGCTTGTTCATCTTCATCACTCAAACCAGCAGGACAATGATATTGTGTTGTCGTTGATTGATATTTAGCTTCGTAGTCATAGAACTCACGAGGCGTTTCCATATGAATGGCGGGTAACGCTTCTTCGCCTAAAATAGCCACCGTATATTCAGGACCATTAATCCATGCTTCTACTAAAATTTGGTCATCATATTCAAAGGCAGTCGTTAATGCTTGGTGTAATTCATTGGCTGTTTTGGCTTTGGCCATACCAATACTTGAGCCTTCATTCGCTGGCTTAACCATGACCATACCACCGAGTGTCGCCAGTATTTTTTCTGCTTGAGTTTCTTGGTAAGCCTCTTTTTCGACAATAGCAAAAGGCGCAGTCGGTAATCCTTGTGCTTGAAACACTTGCTTGCTACGAATTTTGTCCATGGACAACGCAGATCCTAAGACATCAGAACCGGTATAGGGGATGCCCATATATTGTAAAGCCCCCTGCACACAACCATCTTCACCGCCTCGACCATGCAAAGCGATAAAAACACGATCGATATTTCGTTTAGTTAAGTCAGCTAAACAAAACCCTCGAGTGTCGATGAGTTCAACGTCAAAACCAGCTTGTTGTAGACCCTTGGTAATCGCTTTTCCAGAATTAAGTGATACTTCGCGTTCTGCTGAGTCGCCGCCATATAAAACAGCTAACCTTTGGTCTTTCAGTGCTTTCACTTTTTAGCCCCTTTAAGGTCAACATTTAGTAATGGGTTTATCATAATTTCACGAGCTATAACGCCAATAGTACCTGCGCCTTGTGTAATAACCATATCGCCGTCTTGTAATTGCGCTTGCAACAATTCTGCTAATATTTCAGCGCTACTAACATAGATAGGTTCAATTTGACCACGCTGGCGAATACTTCGCGCTAGGCTCTTACTGTCAGCACTGTTGATAGGCGCTTCGCCCGCCGCATAAACATCGAGTAAAAATAAGCAATCGACTTCAGACAACACTTCAACAAAGTCTTCGTATAAATCGCGCGTACGAGAATAACGGTGTGGCTCAAAAATCATCACTAAGCGTTTTTCAGGCCAGCCATTTCTCATCGCTTTAATTGTTGCTTTAACTTCACGAGGGTGATGTCCATAATCATCGACTAAGATCATCTCACCTTTTTCTGTCGCTAAATTAGCCAATTGTTCAAAACGTCTACCGATACCCGCAAATTTTTCTAGAGCACTGACAATGGCCGCGTCGTCAACGCCTTCATCAGTTGCAACAGCGATACTCGCCAAGGCGTTCAGCACATTATGTTCACCGGGTAAGTTTACTGACATATTGATATCAGCAAAACCTTCACGCTGTACGGTAAAATGACTAACGCCACCATTTTGTTGAAAGTTTGTCGCTCGTACATCAGCATCTTCACTAAAACCATAGGTGATCACTTGACGACCCATTCTTGGAATGAGTTCACGCACAACATCGTTATCAATACAAACAACCGCTAAACCATAAAACGGTAAGTTATGTAAAAATTCGATGTAGGTATCTTTAAGTTTTTCAAAATCACCTTGGTAAGTCTCCATGTGATCTTCGTCGATATTAGTGATCACTGAAACCATAGGCTGCAGATGCAAGAATGACGCGTCACTCTCATCGGCTTCTGCAATAAGGTAACGACTTTTACCCAAACGCGCATTGGTGCCAGCGCTATTTAATAAACCACCAATCACAAATGTTGGGTCTAGGTCACCTTCAGCAAAAATACTTGCAATCAAACTGGTCGTTGTTGTTTTGCCATGAGTCCCCGCAATCGCAACACCATGGCGAAAACGCATTAATTCAGCTAACATTTCAGCACGACGTACCACAGGAATACGTAACGTTTGCGCATTCACCAATTCAGGGTTATCTGCTTTAATTGCCGTTGAAACAACAATAACACTCGCACCAACAATGTTATCTGCCGCATGACCTATAGTAATATTTGCACCTAACGCCATTAAGCGAGTAACAACTTGATTTTCGCCAATATCAGAGCCAGTAATTTGGTAGCCTTCATTTAACAATACTTCAGCAATACCCCCCATACCTGCACCGCCAATACCGACAAAGTGAATGCTTTTTACGCGGCGCATTTCTGGTAATTTAATAGGTGCAGTGTTATTGGCTATCTTATTTCTCATTATCTTACTCATTAGTTAACTAACTCCGCGCAAGTATTAGCAACACGGAGAGTTGCATCAACGTGAGCAGCATCGTGCGCCGCTTTAACCATCGACCTTACTACGCTGTCGGAAATAAAAAGGCTGTTAAGCATTTGCGCTAAAGTCGTACCGTTAAATTCTTTTTGTGGTAATAATTTTGCAGCACCACGTGAAACTAAATACATCGCATTTTTGGTTTGATGGTCATCAACGGCATGAGGTAAAGGCACAAAAATAGCAGGTTTAGCTGCCATAGCGAGTTCTGAAACGGTTAAGGCACCTGCTCGGCAAACAACAATGTCTGCCCATTGATAAGCGGCCGCCATATCTTCAATAAATTCAGTCACTTTAACTTTATCTTCTGACAAGCCAAACTTTTTATAGCTGGCCAGTACTGCTGTTTGATTATCACGACCCGTTTGATGCCAAACGTCAATATTTTGCAGTTGTATTTGTTTTAGCGCTTGTGGCACGGTTTCATTCAAAATTTTAGCGCCAAGACTTCCACCAACCACTAGTACTTTTTTACTACTACTTGGATTCTCGGGGATCACTGGCGTTAACGCGGTTATTTCTTTACGCAACGGGTTTCCAACCACCTGAAAGTCAATATTAGCGGTAAAAGCGTTTGGGAATGCACTCAACACTTTAGTGGCAATTTTCGCTAAATAACGGTTTGTCATGCCAGCAACCGCATTTTGTTCATGTAAAACTAAAGGGATCCGCATTAACCAAGCAGCAAAGCCACCAGGAGCACTTGCATAACCGCCCATGCCTAAGACAACATCGGGTTTTACTTTGCGTAATATCGCAATTGATTGTAAAACCGACAGTAATAATTGAAACGGTATTTTAACACGCTCTAACAAGCTTTTATTGCGTACACCGGCAATATTGATAAATGAAATATCAAAACCATGCTCAGGAACAATTTTTGCTTCCATACGTTTTTCAGTGCCAAGCCAATGTATCTTCCAGCCTTGAGCTTTGAGCATTTCTGCCACAGCTATACCTGGGAAAATATGACCACCTGTGCCACCAGCCATCACTAATAAAGTGGGTGCTTTTTTGCTAGTTGTATTTTCAAATCCAGTCATATTGTTCACCCTCCTTATCATCTTTAGTTTTGGGTTTTACTACTATTTTATTCATTGCATTACTTTTTTTTATTTTGTTTTTCTTTGATTTTTTCTTAGTGGTCGCCTGAATACTTTGCAAACGTATCTCATGATCTATTCTCATCAAGATAAACACCGCCATGGTCATAATGATCATCGAGCTACCGCCATAACTTAATAACGGCATCGTTAACCCTTTAGTGGGCACTACACCTGCACTAGCACCAACATTGACCGCAGCTTGAAAGCTTATCCAAATACCAATAGCGTAAGCAAAAAAACCTTCGAAATATTTTTCTTTTTGTAAAGCGGCTCTGCCAAGTAACAGTGCCTTGAGCACTAAAAACATACTCAGCATTAAGATCACGCTTATACCAATAAAGCCAAGTTCTTCTGCAACAACCGCCATAACAAAATCGGTATGCGCTTCGGGTAAATATTCTAGCTTTTGAATACTATTTCCTAACCCTTGTCCAAAAATCTCACCACGGCCATATGCCATCAATGATTGTGTTAATTGATAACCACTGCCAAAGGGATCTTCCCAAGGGTCTAAAAAGCCGGTAACTCGCGCCCAACGATAAGGAGAAAAATAAGCGAGCGCGGATAATAAACTAATGCCAACGCCAGATACACAAGCAAATTGCCAAAGTTTAGCGCCAGCTAAAAATAACAGACCAAAAGTGGTCACAAACATCACAACAATGGTACCTAAATCTGGTTGCATTAATAACAAACCACCAAGTACAGTAAAGACAACGAGTGGTTTAGCAAACCCTTTAACGTTTTCCATCACTTCATCACGACGTCGAACAAGATAAGACGATAAATAACAAAAGAAAAACAATTTCGCAGGCTCTGCCGCTTGTAACGTTATTGGACCCACAACAATCCACCGTGTCGAACCATTAACCGTTCGGCCAATCACTAACACCACAACTAACAGCAAAATCCCCAATAGCAGTAAATGCCCACTATGTTTTTGCCAAAGACTCATCGGTACGCTCATCGTGACAACGGCCACCAACAAACTTATACAAATATAAATAAAGTGACGCTCGACAAAATGAAACGGGTCATTGAACAATCTTTCTGCAACAGGCATAGACGAACTGGCGACCATAATGAGACCAATCATATACATACTAATAGCGAGTAATAAGTACGTACGATCAAATGTAGCGCTGCTAGAACCTTGCTCTGCCGATAACCACATGGGTAGTTTTATATTATCGAGTTTAGAGAGAACTGATGTTGTCATGAGTTCTCCTCTGGCAAGCTTGGTGTTTTATTTTCTCCGCTCAACTTGTTAACCGCATTGACAAAGACTTCGCCACGTTCAGCAAAGTTCTTGAACATATCAATGCTGGCACAAGCCGGTGAAAGTAACACTACATCACCTGATTTAACGATATTGCCAAGGATATTAATCGCTTGTTCAATACGGGTAACTTTACTATTTTTTATCTGTGCTTTATTAGCGACAGCAGCCACTTCATCGCCGTCTTTACCTAAGGTAAAAACATGGCTAACATCTTTAGAAAAAACGTTAGTTAATGGGGAAAAGTCTGCTCCTTTGCCATCGCCACCCGCAATAACATATAAGTTGTTATCTACTGACATCATAGCGGCTAAGCCTTCAATCGCTGCTAGGGTTGCACCAACATTGGTTGCTTTAGAGTCGTTAATCCATTGCACATTTTTATACGTTGATATCAGCTGACATCGATGTTCCAAGCCTTTAAATTCAACTAAATGTACTAACATCTCATCAAGTGGCCAACCAGCACTATGACCTAGTGCCAATACCGCTAAACAGTTCAAGGCATTGTGTAAACCGGCAATAGGTAGTTGATTAACACCAATAAGTGGCTTTGAGCCAAACATTAATTGTCTTTGTCCATCAATCACCGACATGCCAAAATGACCATCGAGTGCAGCATCGCTACCAAACGAAAGTGACTTTTGCGCCTTACCAACAAGTTGAGTATTAACATCATCACGATTAGTAATAGCCGTTTGACACTGTTGATATATACCTCGTTTAATCGCGGCATAGTTTTCTAAGGTTTTATGACGATCTAAATGATCATCGCTCACATTTAAAACAGTTGCGGCAATCGCCTTCATACTGCGTAATGTCTCTAATTGAAAACTAGAAAGTTCTAAGACTAAGCAGTCGAGTGATTTTTGCGATTGTTCTAGTACCGGTACTCCAATATTACCGCCTAGTTCAACTTTTTTACCCAGTCTTTGTCCGAGAAAAGCCAATAAAGACACCACCGTTGATTTACCATTTGAACCGGTAACAGCAAGAATAGCGGTGTTATTATTTTGACAATAAAGCTCAACGTCTCCAGCAACAATACAATTTTTGCTTATCTGCTTAGCAATGTCAGCAATACTGGTATCTACACCTGGGCTGACCAGTAAAACATCGGCTGAAGCGATCAGTGTTTTATCCCAGCCACCTAACGTTAACGCTGTATGTGGAAACTCTTGCTTAAAAACGTCAATATTAATGGCATTATCACGACTGTCATTTACCGAGCAAGTTAAGCCATTTTTTGCTAAATAACGCACACAAGACAACCCTGTTAACCCTGCACCGAGGACAACAATTTTTTGGGTTGTTAACTGCGCTATCGCTAGCGGAGCTTGTGAGATTTTTTGCGTCATTTTATGCTTTATACCTACTTTAAATACTATTTTTTATTAAACGATTTATTAATCAATCATTGTTAGCGTAGTTTTAATGTCGCTAAACCAATCAATACCAGTACTAATGAGATAATCCAAAAACGGACAATAACTCTTGGCTCAGGCCAGCCTTTTAATTCGTAATGATGGTGAATAGGCGCCATACGGAAAATACGTTGGCCACGTAATTTATAAGAGCCAACTTGTAAAATAACTGACACCGTTTCCATAACAAAAACACCGCCCATAATGAACAACACTAATTCTTGTCGAACTAAAACTGCGATAACACCCAAGGCTGCACCAAGTGCTAAAGAACCAACATCGCCCATAAATACTTGTGCAGGGTAAGTGTTAAACCAGAGAAATCCTAAACCTGCGCCAACGATAGCCGTACAAACAACCACTAACTCACTCGCCATCGCAATGTGGGGAATATTTAAATATTCAGAGAAGTTTGCGTGTCCTGTCATGTAGGCAAAAATAGCAAAAGCGCCGGCGACCATGATCGTTGGTACTATTGCTAAGCCATCTAAACCATCAGTTAAATTAACTGCGTTACTGGTTCCAACAATCACAAAGTAGGTCATACCAACGTAAAAAATACCCAGTTGAGGTAATACGTCTTTAACGAACGGAATAAGTAAACTTGTTTCTTCGGGACTTTGAGCAAGAGAATATAAAAACAAGGCGGTCGCTAAACCCGCAACGGTTTGCCAAAAGTATTTCCAACGCGCAATTAAACCATTAGGGTCTTTGCGAATAACTTTTCGATAATCATCAACAAAGCCTATTAGGCCAAAACTGGTGATAACAAAAAGCACAACCCAAACGTAGGTGTTACTTAAATCGGCCCAGAGTAAAACACTGACCACAATAGCGGCTAAAATTAACAGCCCACCCATAGTCGGCGTGCCGGTTTTCACCAAATGGCTTTCGGGGCCATCATCGCGAACAACCTGACCCACTTGCATATTTTGCAAGAAACGGATCAGCTTAGGACCAAAGTACAAAGATATAGTTAACGCGGTTAATGTACTTACAATGGCGCGAAATGTTAGATAAGAAAAAACATTAAAAAAACTGTAATACTGTGTTAAATATTCACTTAGCCAAACTAGCATGAACTTATCTCCGATGATTTATGTTCTGAAGTTGACGAAGAGAGTTCTATATTTTTACGCCAGTTAATAATATCTTGCACTACATTTTCCATACGGGCACTACGTGATCCTTTGACTAAGATAGAGATCGCTTGCTGCTCATTTTCCAATAAAGAAGTTAAACAACGCATTAACGACACTCTGTCACTAAAATGTTGGCCATTAAAAGCATCAGCTGAACTTTGACTCAGCACGCCCAGCGTCAGTAAATCATCAATTTTGCATTGTTTAGCATAATCGCCAACTTCATGATGATAACCTCGAGCTTGTGCGCCCAATTCGCCCATATCACCAAGGATAAGGATGCGTCGGCCTGAGTAGCTAGCCAATAAATCGCTAGCCGCTTTTATTGATTCAACATTTGCGTTGTAAGTATCATCAATTAATTTAAACGTGGGTGTTAACTGATGTAAATTTAATCGGCCTTTCACCGGTGACATTTCAGCCAAGCCTAAACGAATATCGTCAAGGCTAGCACCAAATTCTAAAGCAATCGCAGCTGCAGCAACCGCATTACAAACATTGTGTTTCCCCGGCACCGTTAATTCAATGAACGTATTGCCAGAGTGAGTATTAAGCTTAAAGCCAGCACAACCTGTATCATCAAGTATTACATCACTTGAGAAACAGTCAGCAGCTTGTTCACATGAGAACGTTCTTACTTTTTTGTCAACCAAACGCCATTGCCATTTATTGGCAAATTTACAATCTTGGTTATATAGAGCAATGCCGCCACTGCTTAGGCCTTCAAAAATTTCACCTTTTGCACGTGCCACACCGCATAAATCGCCAAATCCCTCTAAATGAGCCGCGGCAATATTATTAATAATAGCAACATCAGGCTTCACTAATGCTGAGGTGTAAGCTATTTCACCCATATGATTTGCACCCAACTCAACCACAGCAAATTCGTGCTGTGACTCAAGGCGCAATAAGGTTAGTGGCACACCAATATCGTTATTAAAATTCCCTTTTGTTGCTAATACCTTGCCCAAGCGTGATAAAATTGCCGCTACCATTTCTTTTACTGTGGTTTTACCACTACTTCCGGTAATAGCAACCGTTTTAGGGGCAACTTTTTCTTTCACATAAGCAGCTATCTTGCCTAAGGCTTTATGCGTATCTTCAACAATAATTTGAGGAATACTCAGTTGGCAATCATCTTGAACAATCACGGCTGCACAACCTAATTCAATCACCTGATTCAAAAAACGGTGTGCATCAAAATTTGGCCCCTTGAGCGCAAGAAATAATTCACCCTTTGCTAATGCTCGACTATCGGTATTAATGCTATCAATAGTGATGTTTTCTCCAACGAGCTTACCATCAACGGCTAAAGCAATTTCAGCTAAGCATAATGGGATCATGAGATTGCTCCTGCAGTGTTACTTTGTTGTTGATAAACGTCATAAATGGCTTTAACCAATTCACGTTCGTTATAATTAATTTTTTCATTAGCTACTATGATGTAGTCTTCATGGCCTTTACCCGCAAGTAAAACCATGTCATCAGCCTTTGCTTTTGCCAAGGTAGCTTTGATCGCGGCTTCGCGGTCAAGTAAAACGGTGATTTTTTCAGGAAAAAGACACCCCGCGAGCATATCGGCAACGATATCTTCAGCTTTTTCTGTTCTTGGATTATCTGTGGTAAACACCAGATGATCAGCACCATTCTCGGCTGCTAGCGCCATTAGTGGTCGCTTACCTTTGTCTCTGTCTCCTCCACAACCAAACACCACCCATAGCTCACCTTTACAATGGTGGCGACAAGCATGCAGTGCACTGACTAATGCATCGGGAGTATGTGCATAGTCAACAATAGTGGTCGCTTTATTATTAGCTTTAAATGTTTCCATGCGGCCAACAATCGGTGTTAATGCTTTAACCGCTAACGCGATATCATGTAATGAAATATTTTTGCTCATCAATACAGCAATACCCGCTAATAAATTTTCAATATTGAAATCGCCCATTAGCACGCTGTCAATTTCTTGTTGACCAAGATGGGTATTCAAGATGAATTGAACACCATTAGCATGGGTTTTAATCTCACTGGCTTGGGCATAAGCTGAAAATTGAGTAACTGCGGCCGATTTACCATAAACAATAAGACTTTGCTTATTTGGCCAATGCGCTAACCATTGTTTACCTTGCTGGTCATCACCATTAATAATGGCTATTTGTTTGGCATCATGACTAAAAATTTGATATTTGGCGTCAGCATAGTTTGTCATGGTTTTATGATAATCAAGATGATCGCGTGTCAAATTGGTGAACACGGCAATATCAAGTAAATTTGCTATAACACGCCGCTGCTCAAGTGCATGAGAAGATATTTCCATAGCAACATTTTTACAATGATCTGCAGAGAACTCAGCCATTAACTGATGCAACTGTGTTGCTGCCGGTGTCGTGTTTTCAACGGTTTGTAGCGATTCAATTTGTCCAGCGCCATTGGTGCCTATAACCGCTGTTCTTTGTTGGCAACTCGCTAATAATTTTGAGATTATTTGACTGGTGCTGGTTTTACCATTGGTGCCAGTAATACCTATAATCGTCATATTATCTTGTGGACTTTGATAATACCCCTTAGCAAATGAAAATAACTTTTCATTGAGTTGATAGAAATAGACTTGTGCTATTTTTTTATCTGAATTTTCTGTCGTTAAATAAACAATTTCACCATGTTGGCTGGCATGGCTGCATTCAGCAATGATTAACCCACACTCTAATGATACGGCTTGGTTAATATAATCATTACCATTTTGCTGATGGCCGATAATCGCACAAAAGACATCGCCCGCTTTTAATTTACGGGTATCATTAACCAAATCTCCACAATTCATTGGGAAATAAGCCCGTTCAGCCAATGCGGGTAACGGTAAATTAAACCGTTTAAAAACGTCAAATAATAGTGCTTGGCTCAATGAAAAAGTAAACTTAGGCATCGGCATGCTCCTGTTTTACTTTCATTGTTGGCTTGTCTTCAATGACCACAGGTCTTATATCAGCAACACGCTTTGCATCTGGGGCAATATTTAATACCCGCAATGCGCCTTTCATTACTCTTGAAAAGACAGGGGCAGCAACTTCGCCACCATGGTATAAATCGCCGCCAGGTTCATTGATAACAACAACAACCACAATCTCAGGATCAGAAATTGGTGCCATGCCAGCAAACAAGCCAACGTATTCGTTGCCATAGCCACCAGCGAAAGCTTTAATTGCAGTGCCCGTTTTGCCACCAACACGGTAACCTTCTACCTTAGCATTTGGGGTATGCTCATTAACCACATTTTCTAACATGCCAACAACTTGTTCACTCGATTGCTCTGAAAAAATCCGTACATCTCGAAGTGGAATAGTATCCAAGGTATCTTTTTTGATAATAGTGAGCGGCTTTTTAGTGCCGCCATTAGCTAAGGTTGAATAAAAACGTGCTAGTTGAAGCGGGGTTGCCGCAACACCATGTCCCCAGGATAAGGTCGCTAATTCAAATTTCGACCAACGTTGGCGATCATGCATAATACCTGAACTTTCGCCAACTAAGCCAACACCGGTTTCTTCGCCAAAGCCAGCATCAAAAAATTTATTCAGTAAAAATTCTTTCGGTACTGAAAGTGCTAATTTTGTCGTGCCCATATTTGATGAATGCACCAAAATATCAGTAATACTTAATTTACCACGGTTAATAGGATCGCCAACTCTGCGGCCACCTAAACGCATCCAACCTGGACTGGTATCAATAATGCTGTCGGCTTTTACCGAACCAAACTCTAAGGCGGTTAATGCAGTTAAAGGTTTTAAGGTTGAACCCGGTTCATAAAAATCGGTGATCGCTCGATTTCGAAAACGATGGATCGCTGTGTTTCGACGATTATTAGGATTATAAGATGGGCTATTTACCAGCGCTAAAATTTCGCCGGTATGAACATTAGTAACAACGACTGAGCCTGATGTCGCTTTAAATGCTTTTACCGCACCTTTTAATTCTTTATAAGCGATGGCTTGAATACGCTGATCAATACTCAAAACGATATCTTTGGGCTGAGTAGATTCTTGCTCAGACAGTATTTCTATTTTACGGCCCTTAGCATCTTTACGGTATTGTTTTTCGCCGTCAGTTCCCGTCAGTAATTGATCGTAAACGCGTTCAACACCCTCGATACCTTTGTCATCTACATTGGTAAAGCCAACAACATGAGCGCTTATTTCTCCTGACGGATAAAAGCGTTTTGATTCTTTTCGTAAATGAATACCCGGTATTTTTAATTCTTTAATGTATTTAGCCATTGCTGGCGATACTTTACGTTCAACATAAACAAAACGTTTAGTTGGGTTTTTAACAATACGTGAAGTTAGTTTGTTAACATTACGCCCTAAAACATCGGCAAGTGCTTGCCAATGCTCTTTCATTGCTAGCGCATTGTTGTCCATGATAATTTTAGGATCTGCCCACACGGTTTCAACCGGGACACTGATCGCCAGTTCACGGCCGTTACGATCGACAATTGAACCACGCTGTACGGTATGAGCAGCGGTACGTAATGAGCGCATATCTCCCTGTTTTTTCAACATGTCGGGTTCAATGATTTGAATATATGCACTGCGAGCCAACAAACCTGCATAAACAAACACTATTAGGCCGACCACAACGTAAAAACGCCATGCCACCGAAATTTGCTGTTTATCTACTTGTTTCTTCACTAACTTGCTCATTGTTGTTGAATGATAATTTCCGAATTTATATTCGGTCTTTTCATCTGTAATAATTTTCTAGCTTTGCTTTCTATCGTACTGTGCTCAGCTAGGCTGTTTTGCTCTAACAATAAATTACGCCACTCAATATCTAACTCATCTCTTTCTGTTAATAATATTTCTAAACCACTGGTGGTTTGACGATTTAAATGGGTGAAGTAAATCACCGAAAATGCCGAAATAACCACCATAACTAACAACAGATATATAAATATATGTCGCTGAATGTCGTACCAAACTTCTAATGGCAATGCCATTTTTGAGTTTGCCATAACTATATCAGCCGCATTAAAGCGGTAATCTCATTGCAACCCGCATGACTGAACTTCGTGAACGTTTATTTTCTTCAACTTCACTTTCACTGGGTTTTAGTCTTCGACCAACAAGTTCTAATTTTTTACCTTTATTCAATTCTGCTTCACTGATCGGTAAACCACGAGGCACTTTTTTGCCTTGCGAGTGTTTTTTCATAAACTGCTTAACAAGACGGTCTTCTAATGAATGGAAGCTAATAACCACTAAACGACCATTTTCAGCAAGTACTGATAATGATGCCGCAAGTACTTTTTCAATTTGCTCTAACTCACTATTAATGTAAATACGGATCGCTTGAAAGCTTCGTGTCGCTGGGTGCTTTTTAATTTCGCGTTGTGGTGCTGTCGTTTGAATGATTTTGGCTAACTGACTAGTACGGGTATAAGGGGTTTCTTCACGTGTATCAACAATGGCGTTAGCAATTCGCCAAGCGTGTTTTTCTTCACCAAAAGTACGTAGTACCCAAGTAATATCTTCAACATCAGCCACAGCAATCCATTCTGCTGCGGTTTGTCCACGCGAAGTATCCATACGCATGTCTAATGGGCCATCATTCATAAAGCTAAAGCCACGTTCGGCTTCATCAAGCTGTGGCGAAGACACGCCAAGGTCAAGGAGAATACCGTCAACTTTACCAAGTAATTGATGCTTTTCAGCAATATTTTGTAAGTCGGCAAAGCCTTCGTGCTCAATAGTGAATCGAGCATCGTCAGCAAATTTTTCTGCCGCTTTAATTGCCGTAAGATCTCGGTCAATGGCAATAAGTCGACCATTTTCAGAGAGTTGAGAAAGTATAAGGGCTGAGTGCCCGCCTCGACCAAACGTACAGTCGATATAGGTACCATCGGGGTTGATTGCGAGTCCGGTCACTGCTTCGTCAAGCAATACCGAGATATGTGAATTATCTAATTTCATTTTGGGTAACACCATGTTACTGAATACCAAGTGATCAATTCGGTATCGGGTTATTAACTATTTTTAGTCTTATTTTTGCTATTTACAGTGATAAGTCTAACAAGCGGTCAGTCAGTTCAATTTCACCCGACTGAATTTGGCTAATGCCTTTTTGCATTTGCGCTTGCCAAGCATTTTCACTCCAAATTTCAAATTTCTTTAATTGTCCTACCAGCATCACACCTTTTTCTAAATTGGCATGTAAACGCAACGGACCATTAATCAATAAGCGACCACTCTTATCAATTTCACAATCAGAAGCATTGCCTAAAAGTACTTGCTGTAACAATCGTTCTTGTGGGTTCATACTCGATAAACTACACAATTTTAATTCTATTTCTTCCCATTCAGGAAGCGGGTAAAGTAGTAGGCAGGGATGTTGAATATCAACGGTACAAACCATTTTTCCTTGGCAATCGGCAAATAGCTCTTCGCGGTACTTGGTCGGTACCGTGATTCTATTTTTACTGTCGAGCGTAATTGCGCTTGTGCCTCTAAACATAATCCTGCTTTATTATTTTAGTAATCCTTTAAGATCCACTAATTCCCACTTATTCCCACATTGATACAGTTTAGTGAGAAAAGTGAAGTCATGTCAAGCAAAGATTGGTATAAATGATCTGGCCGAACGCCAATAAAATTAAGGCTTTGAGCAAAGTTGATGAATTTGTGGGGTTTTGTGGATCCTTGCCCCAGAATATGTAATACAATTAATTTTTTAGCTAATTTCGAAGAAAAGATGAGCGGTTAGCGACTACTTACTTGATACCAATGAGTCCTATTATTAACAACCAAAAAGCAAAAAATAATTTCAACTTAGTTGCTGAGAGGTGCGTCACTAAGGTCTTAGCAAAAATACCGCCAAGCAAGGCACCTGGGCCTGCAAATAGCACCACTTGCCAATAAACTTCAAATTGAATCAAGGTATGCTGCCAGATGGCGGACCAAACAGTAAAAGCTGAAACAATCACGGCTGCGGCCACCGCCATGCTAATGTCAAAACGTCGAAGAATTAAATAAATAGCCAATAACTCACCAACACCTACCGATAGCCAAGCGGTAAGCGCACCACCAAATAGTCCTATGGTGGTTAAAGCGAGCCAATCAAAAAGGTAGAGTTGGCTACGCTCGCGATGTGGCTTAATAAAGAAGATAGTGCCAATTATAAATAGGCCAAGCACTAAAGAGAACCAGCTAAAGCTGTGATGCAAAGAAGTGGGTGAGCTAAGTTGATTACCATAAACAAACCAAATACCCATAATTGAGCTTATTGTGGTCACACTGATAATACGTTTAAACCCTTGCCATAAACGTAATTGTGTTTTTTCACTATGGTAATGAAACCACCAAGTAAAAGCGCCGGCAGTCATACCAAAACATTGAATAGCAAAGCTGGTCGCTATAGATTGTTGTTCAGTAAAGTTGAGTTGATTAAACAATGGGATAAAGACAACCCCGCCACCTGCTCCCGTTGAATTGGCAAAAATACCGCCAAGTAAGCCAATAAAACTAAAGACCCCATACTCACGAATGTCTTCGATAGCTATAGGAGACATTACTAGCATGCCAAACCAAATCGAAATGAATAATAAAATAAATTTAGGGTTATTTAAGCGAAAAAAATTCACTGAATATTAACGCTTACTTTGCTGAGCCTGTTTATCGGTAAGGAATGTTATCGCTGCTGCCGATAAATTTTTATTAGAAATGTAACTACGCCCCTGAGCGTGTCTTATTAACCAACCTAGCTGGGTGTTTTGTATTAATTGCACGTCTGACCACAATAATGTCAAGCTAGCGTAAAATGATTTACTCACAATGCCCTGTTCATCAATCGTTAAATCAACATTACCTTTGGCGGCTTTACTGAGCATTTGTCGCATCACCCACCACGGTTTTTGATAATAGGTACTGACGGCTTCAAGAATACCTAAAGCAAAAACAAACCAAGCTGCATAGGGATTCATTTCGGTAAACAGTACTAACAACATTCCAGCAACGGTTAAGGCAATTGATTTTTTATAGGCGCTTATTGAAGTAACGATGACAACAGATTCGCTAAAACATTCTTGAAAATGGGCTTTGTCTAATTCGTAGGTTGTTGAGTAGGTAAAAGGCTGTGACATAAAGATAAAAAACTCAGGTAAAATAATAATGTTATTTTACCTGAGTTTTTAATAAATGATGAAGTAAATAGTGATTAAAAGTTACGGTTACTTATATCTCATCATTGGCTGTTGGAATTACCACGTCTTCCATGTTAATTTCTTCGGCGATCATACCCACTTCGACACGGTCAACGCGTTGTAGACCTCTTGGTAACTTATTGCCACGGCGACCACGCTCACCACGATAGTGTTCAACATCGCTGGCTTTTAAGGTTAACTTACGTTTACCCGCGTGCAATGTTACCGAACTTTCTGCTGAAATAACGTTTAGTATCGAAACAAATTCTTCACGGCTTTTCGCTCTTGCTGCAGAAATATTAATAATTTTGTTACCTTTACCTTTACTAAGTATCGGTAAGTCTTTGACTGGAAATACCAGCATTCGACCTTCAGACGTAATGGCAAGCACTAACATATTATCAATATTAGCAATTGGTAATGGTGTATTCACTTTGGCATTTGCTGGCACGCTTAATAATGCTTTACCATTCTTATTGCGGCTGATCATGTCAGAAAATTTACCAACAAAACCATAGCCAGCATCACTGCTGAGTAAATATTTGCTTTCATCACTTGCCATTAAACTCGTGACAAACGTTTCTCCTGTCGATAGGCTAAAACGGCCACTTAACGGCTCACCTTGGCTTCTTGCCGTTGGCAATGTATGAGCGTCGGTGGTGTAAGCACGCCCCGTTGAGTCAATAAAGACCACAGGATTATTGCTGCGCCCTTTTGAAGAACATAAGTAGCTGTCGCCTGATTTATAACTCAGCGCTTCGGGTTCAATATCATGACCTTTGGCACAACGCGCCCAACCCTTGTGAGAAACGACAACGGTAACGGCTTCACTGGGGACTAAATCTTTTTCAGATAGTGCTTTTGCTTCGCTGCGCTCAATAAGAACAGAACGACGGTCATCACCATATTTTTCAGCCGCTTCTTGAATTTCTTTTTTCATTAGCGTATTCATTCGCGCTGTTGAGTTTAATATTTTTTCAAGATATTCACGTTCTATATTAAGCTCTGCTTGCTCTGCTCTTATTTTAATTTCTTCAAGTTTAGCAAGTTGGCGAAGCTTAATTTCTAAAATTGATTCTGCTTGACGTTCTGATAAATCAAAACGAGAAATCAGTTCTTCTTTGGGTTTATCAAAATTTCGAATAATTTCGATAACTTCATCAATATTTAAATAGGCGATCAATAAACCGTCTAATAAATGTAAACGAGCTAACACTTTGTCGAGACGATACTGCAAGCGACGACGCACAGTTTCGCGACGATATACCAGCCATTCTGATAAAATAACCCGCAAGTCTTTTACTGCAGGTTTATTATTCAAGCCAATCATATTTAGATTAACACGATAACTTTTTTCTAAATCGGTACTGGCAAACAAGTGATTCATTAATTGTTCTATATCAACTCGATTAGAACGAGGGATCACCACTAAACGGGTTGGATTCTCATGATCAGACTCGTCACGCAAATCAACCACCATAGGTAGTTTTTTCGCATTCATTTGCCCAGCAATTTGTTCAAGTATTTTGCCGCCAGAAGCTTGATGAGGTAAAGCTGTAATAACAATATCACCCTGCACAACCTCAAAGATGGCGCGCATCTTAATACTACCTTTACCGGTTCTATATATTTTTTCAATATCGGCTTTAGGTGTAATTATTTCAGCATCGGTGGGGTAATCAGGACCTTTGACATACTCAAGTAAATCACTAATTTCCGCTTTAGGTTGTTCAATTAAATGCACACATGCATTAGCCACTTCACGAACGTTATGGGGCGGAATATCGGTAGCCATACCAACAGCGATGCCGGTAATACCATTTAAGAGTATATGAGGTAAACGAGCAGGCAAGGTTTTAGGTTCATTCATGGTACCGTCAAAGTTTGGTGTCCAATCAACGGTGCCTTGACCTAATTCGGCGAGTAATATTTCGCTAAAACGTGATAAACGTGATTCGGTATAACGCATAGCAGCGAAAGATTTCGGATCGTCTGGCGCGCCCCAGTTTCCTTGTCCGTCAACCAGCGGATATCGATATGAAAATGGCTGAGCCATTAATACCATAGCTTCATAGCAAGCAGAGTCGCCATGTGGGTGAAATTTACCCAGCACATCACCAACAGTACGCGCTGATTTTTTATATTTTGCGTTGGCAGACAAACCTAATTCAGACATCGCATAGACAATACGTCTTTGAACTGGCTTCAAGCCATCACCAATATGTGGTAAAGCTCGATCCATGATCACGTACATCGAATAGTTTAAATAAGACTCTTCGGTAAATTGTCGAAGTGGTCGCTGTTCAATACCTTCGAGGCTAAAATTAAGCGCGTCTGACATGAATTAATTCCTGAATTGTCAACCTGTTAGGGAGTAGCCCTACACGTGACTTTGGTTATTATTTTTAGATTACATTTAGCTAGACTCTAGCTTATATGATTATATAGCTGTTGCCAATCAAGATGCGCCTTTGAGAGTACATTTTGAATGACAATAGGGAGACAAGGCAGGAAAACACTTCTTTATCAAAACCTGTAAATTAATCGTTATTATTTTGGCCTTCATCATTAAACTGACAGACGCGGTTGCGTCCGTTAGCTTTAGCATAATACATCGCTATATCAGCTGCATTAAGTAAGTCATCAAAATTTGACTCGACTTGCTCCAAACAAGCAACGCCAATACATACCGATAGTTGTTCGTTAATATTAAATTCAGACCAGTCTTTACTTGCCACTTTTTCACGTAAACGCTCGGCTATTGCCTTAGCTTCAGCACAGCCTACCTCTGGTAATATACCGGCAAACTCTTCACCACCTAATCGGGCAAAAAGATCGCGAGAGCGCATAGTTTCACTGCCTAGTTCGGCAATTATTTTAATAACTTCATCACCAATATCGTGACCGTAAGTATCATTTATATTTTTGAAGTGATCTATATCTAATAGAATGACACTTAAACTCTGTTTTTCATTGACCGCTGTGGCAACTGCTTCAGCGCCTTTTTCAAACAAAGTACGTCGGTTATATAAGTTAGTTAGACTATCTACTTTTGCTAAATATTTTAATTTTTTTCTGACTTTTATTTGTCTCAATAGAAGTACAAAGAAAACAATAACAGTGACAACTAGTATTAAAATATTACGTTGCTGAGCAAACTTTTTATTCTCTGCGGCAATAATTTTTAAACGTTTAATTTTATTTTGATTGGCTAATAATTCATTTTGTTTAATTTTTTCATCAGTTGCATAGGTTTTATTAAGATCTTTAATTTTATCAGCTCGTGTTCCATCAAAGTATTGGTAACCATTTCTTATATATTTTTTCTTATAATCGAACGCTTGCTTAAAGTCGCCCAAAGCAGAAAGTGAGCGAGCAAAAATCAGATTCACTTCAGAGAATTCAGGTAAATAAAGCTGCTTTTCAGGGATTTCATCTCGTAAGTTTAATGTCTTCTCAAGCCAAGCAATAGCCTGTTTATCCTGTTGTGCATGGTGCTCGATTAAAGCGTGTATCAAAAATATTAAATACTGTTCTGCGGCGTTAAAAGTTGAGTTGATTTCTTCTAGTTGTAATAAAATACCGGTAACTTGCACAGCATCTTTTTGATCGTTTTGTTGAACCAGTGATAACAAAGACAAAATACGAGCATTAATTGGTAACGGCTCTTTATTGTTCAAAATATTTTCAGGCTCAGCAGGCGCATTGTCACTCTTATTTTCTTCTGCAGCTAACGCTTCGTCAACTGAATAAGCTTGCGCTACTGAAGAAAATGCTACATTTGCCAAGTAGAAGCTCAATAAGACACACAGTGATATATTAGAAAAAGAGTAATGCTTCATTAAAAACACACCTTATTTCTACCTAAATTTTTTGCTTGATACATATTAATATCCGCGTCTTTTATCAGTTGAGCAAAACTTGTAGTACTTCCTTTTTGGTAAGAAGATATACCAATACTGACCGTAACCCCAGTGAGTTTTTTATATGACCAAACTTTATTTTGAATACTCAAGCGTAATCTCTCAGCCAAATCATAAGCATTTTCGGGTGAAGTGTTCGCTAATAAAGCAATAAATTCCTCGCCACCGAAACGGCCAAAACAATCACTTTGACGCATAATATGGTTAGCCAAGTCAGCAATATCTTTGAGTATTTTGTCACCAGTATTATGACCAAAGCTATCATTTATCGCTTTGAAATTATCAACATCGAGCATTAATATACTAAAAGGTGTCTGTTCTTCTTCCGCTCGCGTAAACATTTGCTCACCCAACTCGATTAAACGCCGGCGGTTAGCAACACCTGTTAAATCATCAACTTGGCTAATTCGAACAAGATGTTTTTGGCTTTGTAACATTTTAAGCAAAAACCAAGCGAGTATGACAAGCACCGTACCGACAAAAATAATCAACAAATGTAAATTTTCTTCGTAGTAGGTCACATCGTTAAGTTCTATTATTTGTACAGACTTCTCCTGTTCAAGTATTTTGTTTTTTAAGTCTGCTTGTTTGCTTTCAAAACTTAATCGTAACTCTTCAATTTGTTCCATGTTTATGTTTTCTTGATCTTTAAATAAACGCGTTAAAAATTGAGATTGTTTTTCATAAGCTTGCTGATATCTTTGTGTTTTATAATAAATTTCAGACTGCAAATACATCAAGTGATAATTTGAAAAAGTATTTTTTGTTTGACTATTTTTTGCTAATATTTTTTCAGCGACAGCTAAGTTTTCAAGCGCCTCATCATATCGTTCCATGGCTTCAAGTACGTATGCCTTATTAACGTTAAAAAATAATAAGGCATTATGTTGCTGTACACCTTTTAGGTATTGTTCAGCAAGGGTAATATATTGATAAGCAACATCTAAATCAGGATCTTTCTTCTTAGCGTGTGACATAGACAAACGAGTATAAGCTCCACTTATAACTTCATTGTTACTAAATTTATTAGCACTGGCTATGACTTCTTCAAATAGCTCGATAGCTTGTTCATATCGGCTTTGATCCATGTAGTTCACTGCAATATTTTGTAAACTATTTAACGCATAGAGTGCCATACCCGCTTTTTTATAATGTTCGTAAGACGCTTGGTAAAATTTTATCGATTTTTTAGGGTTATACATATAAGAGTATAAAATACCCAACTCGCTGTTAACGGAACCTTTAAGTTCTTCATTATCTAGAGTATTGGCAATAACCAGCGCGTTATTGAGCATAGTCAACGACTTTTCATATTGTTCAGTTAGGTAATAAATAGCACCTAAGTTGATAAAGCCATCGGCAATAAATTTTTTAGCATCTAAGGATTCGGCAACTTCTAAGCCATTCAAATAATTCTCAACCGCGCCACTAGCATCACCTAAACTTTCTAAAGAAAAGCCACGTAAGTATGAAAGTTGTGAAATCAATATTGTAGGACTAGTTAAATGTTGTGCTATTTTTAACCCTTGCGATGCGGCGCTAAACGCCGATTTATATTGAGAGGCTTCAATATAAACTTCTGACAGTACTTGGTAATACTTTACCTGGTTCCCAACGGTTAACGCATTGATGTTGGTTTGATAAGAATCTAACAGCGCAAGTGCATCGGTAACATTGGTATTTTGTAATTTTTCAACGCGTTCAACAAAAAAGATAAAGTCACGATTGGTTGTGCCATTATCTGCAAATGTTTGCGTTGTTATCAACAAAGCGCTTAACAGAGACCAAAAAACCAAGGCAACTTGTTTGTAACGTTTTTTTAACAAATTCAACCTCTTATTTATAGTTTTAGCCATAGTCTAATCAACTTCAGTTGCAGTATAAAACGATTTAAAGCGAATGATAAACCGTTATTTCTAATTAATTATTTTTCATCCGCATACAGAGAAAATAAAACTAGAACAACAACAACTTTTAAGATAAATTAACAACGCTTTTTGCGTTATAATGTCCTTGTAGCTCAGTTGGATAGAGCAAGCGCCTCCTAAGCGCTAGGTCGGACGTTCGAATCGTCTCAGGGACACCAAAGTCATTATTTATAACGTTCAACAAACCTCATAAAACCTATTAAAAACAATCAACTCAGAGCACTTAGCGGTTATTAACGCTTAAAGAGAACTTGTAATAATCACGTTTTATTGTAACACTCATTGTAACACCAGCCCTTACTTTGAGTTTCCAGTGTTACAATTATGGCAAAAACAACTAAGTCTTTAACCAATACAGAAGTAAACAAAGCCAAGCCTAAAAGCAAAGAATACAACCTTGCTGACGGTGACGGTTTAGCGCTTAGAGTTAAACCTCAAGGCTCTAAATTATGGATCTTTAACTATTCCCGCCCTTTTACCAAAAAACGGGCAAATATTAGTTTTGGCAATTATCCTGATGTGTCACTAGCTGATGCTAGAGAAAAGCGCACTAATGCGAGAAAGTTATTAGCTAAAGATATTGACCCTAAAACCCATAAAGAAGAAGTTACCGAAGGCAAAAAAGCAGAGTTAAACAATACTCTCTTAAAGGTTGCTGAAGATTGGTTTGAATTAAAGAAGAAAACCATTGCCCAAAATACCGCTAACGACACATGGAACTCGCTTAACAATCATATATTCCCAAAACTAGGTAAGCACCCTGTTACCGCTTTAACACCTGTTATTGTGATAGATGCGATGAAGCCAATCGCTAACAAAGGCAGTTTGTTTGTTATTAAAAGACTTTGCCAACGCCTTAATGAAATTATGACCTATTCTGCCAATGTAGGCTTGATTGACACCAACCCATTAACAGGCATTTTAAAAGCCTTTGAAGCACCAAAGAAACAACATTACCCGACTATAAAGCCTGAAGAATTACCAAAGCTAATGGCAGATCTAAGCTATTCAACCCTAAGGCTAGTAACACGCTTATTAATTGAATGGCAACTTCATACCATGGTTCGCTCAAATGAAGCCGCGACCGCAAAGTGGGCAGATATTGATGTTGAAAACGTATGCTGGCGAATTCCTGGCGATGTAATGAAAATGAACAAGCCACACGTTGTTCCACTTACACCACAAACCCTAGCAATATTAGAACGTATAAAACCTGTTAGTGCTGACAATGACTATATATTTCCTGCTGATAGAGACCTTAAAGGCCATGCTAACCGCGAGTCAGCAAACATGGCATTAAAGCGTATTGGTTATAAAAACAAATTAGTGGCGCATGGTTTACGTTCTCTCGCCAGCACCACATTAAACGAACAAGGTTTTGATCCTGATGTTATTGAATCGGCATTAGCGCACGTTGATAAAAACGAAGTAAGACGAGCTTATAACCACGCTGAATACTTAGAGCGAAGGCGAGTAATGATGGCTTGGTGGTCTGCGCATATAACAAATGCGCAATCAGGAAAATTTAATAAATCGAATAAAGGCTTACAAGTCGTAGGTTAAATTTATTGGGATAGCTTAAAACTGATCATTTTAAGTAAAAGGCACTTACCTCAGTGTTTTCCCAGTTAATTTATTGAGGTAGTGACAAAGGTAATCACATGAATAAATATAAAAAGGGATTTACCCCATTAGAAGCCGCATTACTAGCTGTAGGATTAAAAGAACAACAAAACATACCACAACTAAAATATCGTCAGCAGCTCCCCCCAGATAGAGAAAAAGGAATTGATTTCAGTACTATAGATAAAGAGGATGAAGAATATAACAAAACAGTCTTAGAAGCCCAAGAAATACTAAATGCCCTAAATGATGAAACTATTTTGGCTTATCAAGCTTTAAAGGGGGAATTAAATAAAACTGTGTTGGTTATCTACTCTGAATGGTATACCGATGAAACCCAAGAAGATATTGTTCTAGAAAGAACTAAACTGACAAAAAAAAGCTTGGCAAAATGGTTTGATGAAGTGGGCGAAAAGAATATTAGTAAAAGATTTAAAGACCCTGAAAAAATTATTCCTATCAATAATTTCAAACAAGCTTATACGGCAGAACACGCAGCCTTAATAGCTGTAAAATTAAAGCATTACAGCTCTATTGAGTCCGCAATTCAACATAGAGAGCACAAAGCAGATGAACTTTTTCACGCAACACGAGTAATAGAACAAGGTGGTGAATATACTGATTTATTTCTAGATCCTCGTCTTGAAGATGATTCTATTTTTAATGCTATGAATCTTAAAGAAGCCTTAATTGATGAAATAAAATTAGCTTCTGAAACTGAAGGCTATAATTCATCATTAGTAGACTATTATGAAATGGGTATGCTACCACCTAGCCCCCCCTTCTCGACAGAGATTGTCATCTATAATGAAGAAAAAAATAAAGAAAAGCCAATAGACCATAGTAAAACTTTAATAACCAAAGAAAGTGTATCAATTTGGCTTTTTAATAATGGTCAAACTGAATATGCGCAAAATATTCTGCCTAATATTGAAATTCTATTACAAGAAAAAAGGCTTGATGAGTCTCAAAGGCAAAAGCAATGGAATCAGACAGCAAGTACCAATACTAAAGAGCAATCGACGAAAAAAACAAGAACGCACGAAAATAGTTTAATTGATTCAATAGGCATCATGGCTTGGTTACTATCTAAAAAAATCAATACCTTTAAAAGAGGTGACAAACCGAATGCTAGCGAAATAAAGAAATATGTAGAAAACGTTATAAATGAATTAGAACTCAATAATGATGAAGAGAATAAAATACAAATAAGCAATTTAAATAAAGACATTGCCACGGCATTAAAACAGCTCGAAGGTAGGTTTAAGCTTTAAATATTTGGCTAGCCAAAGTAAGCCAAACAACTTTTTGGCTAGCCACCAAAAAATGTAGCATTCTATTAATCTATAAAAGCTAACTAAACACAAAGGGCTTTTATATGAATCAAGTACATACCAAAATAATTAGAAAACCAGCTGTCACTAACAAAACTGGATTTTCTAAATCCACACTTTATAACCGAATTAAAGACGGTACATTTCCACCACCGATCAGTTTAGGAGCTCGAGCAGTTGGTTTTATAGCCAGTGAAGTCGATGCGATAATTCAAGCTTGGTGCGAAGAACAAACACCAAAGCAAATCAAACAGCTTGTTTCTGAGCTAATAAAACAACGTAAAGCGGCATAGGTGGCAACATGAATAATTTAATATTTACTGCTCCTGATGGCGCATTACCTGAAACAAATAGCCCAGCTTATGATTTACTTTTAATTCTATCTGACGGCAACAAACACGCTAGAGATTATTTATGTAATCAATTAGGTGGAGGATTTAGGGCTAATCTACAACAACTTATGAGTGGATATTATCAACACTGGCTTATTCACTCCGAACAAAGCGAATATGAAGGCAAGAAACAAGCGTACTACTGGTTAGATGAACGGCACTTTTCTTATGATTGGGAGCAAGACAAAGACGCACGAACTATTGCCCGAAAACAATACAAAGACCGATCATACTATGGCAGTAAAAATGCGGTAAAACGCCTCAAACAAGCAGAGCAAGAAAAAGCCGAAGCTGATAAGGAATATGAAAAACGAATAGAAAGTAAAAAGCCCACTGAGGATTAACAAAGTAGGCTTTCTTTTAAACTGGCTAGTGGTAGGTCGCTAAACTTATTCCACTAGCCAACAACTAGAGTATAACCAAGTTAACAGCTTTTCAATAGTTAGTAGTTACAAACCTGTTAAGCACTACCCTGTATATGTTGATTGTTATTAACCGCTATTTATAGGTTTGTTACCCCTATATTTATAGTGATTGTAATAAACCAGCTTTAGCCACGGCGTTTAGACAGGTAAGTAATAACTAACATTGAGCTAGGTAATTAATAATATCCTTTAGCGTTATCTTAGTTAGTAAACTATCTAATGGCATATATAACCAAAGACAAAGCAATAACAGTAAACGGTCAAACTTGGTGGGTAAACTCGAAAGGAAGTGGGTTAATTGCGCACTCTATTAAAGCAATGATTAACCAGATTGATGCGATGTTAAGTCACCATAGCAAGATTCACATCATACGCTTTGATCTAAGAGTTTATGAATACACAGAAAATAACGGCATTATTACGGCATTTAATCGCAGGTTACATAAATGGCTTAAACGTAAATACAACTTTAAACGTGTCGGCTTTATGTGGTGTAGAGAGCTAGAAACAGCCAAGAAGCAACATTATCACTATGCGTTAATAGTTGACGGTCACAAGGTTAACTTTCCTTATGAAGTAACCAACAAAGTTAAAGAGCTATGGCGGCAACTAGACGGCTCTGAATACTTTCCTAACAACTGCTATTACAATATTAAAAGAGATGATTACGAGTTGATACAGGACGCTATCTGGCGTATTTCCTACTTAGCCAAAGCTAGGGGGAAAGGCTATAAACCAGATCAAGTTAAAAACTATGGTACTAGTCGCATAAAAGGCAGTTGATTAGCTGTAAATACGGGTTATTTAAGGGCTCTGAATTATTAAGTTTTTGCTGAAATAAGTAGAAAATAACGGAAAATAAAATTTTATGGCTTAATTTAAGGCACTTATAAGGCAAGCAATTATCTTCCATGCCTCACAAAAGGAAGATTTTTCCGAGGTCACAATAGGCGCATCAATTATGATGAAATATTGCTTAGTTACCACCTGTTTTTCGGACTATATAAAAGGAACAAATGAATGGAAAAATTCCCTACAAGTAAAGTAAGGCGAAGTGCTGAAGCTTTTCTGGAAATTGGGTTTAAATTAACAGGTGTTTACATTACCTATTTAGCATTTAATTTTTGCGGTGAATTTTTATTCGAAAGTAAATTTAATTCCGATACTTTATTTAGTTTATTAATGTTACCAGCGTTATACGTATTAAAAACTGCTCACGTTATTGTTTCACCATACTTTGTAAAAGTTAGGATGTCAGAAACTGAAGTAGAATCCAGAACGGGAATTCTGACTCAACGCTTAGATAAACTTAATCTCAAAACAGTCGAAAACATTGAGGTAGTAACAACATTGGGTGGAAGGTTATTCAAATACAGCACCATTTATTTGTATGCTCATGGTTCGTGGGTTCGCCTACCCTTTTTAAAAAATCCTAATCAAATAAAACTAAAAATAGAAGCTAAATTAAAAACGATAAAGGGTAATTAAAATATTTATGTATGACCATAGATCGACTTAATTCGATAACTGATGTTTATATTGATGATATAAGTTTCGGTACGCTACTTATCAAGAAAAATCTGGCTGTTAAATACCAAGGAAAAATTAAAGTAGTGTTAATCTATAAATTTCATGTATTTATTAGAGCTGAGCTTTTAAATTCAACAAAAGTAATAGATGTAAAACAGATAAATCAAAAACTATCGTCGAGTTTGACCATCTGTAAGCAATTTATATTAAGTTTTCTTTTCAGATTTTAGTTGGTTAAAAAGAGCCAAACGCTTGTCTTGATTTTTATTTTTTTTAATATCTTCATACAAGTGACCAAAGAGGAAGCCCAAAATAACTCCAACAACTATATACTCATAATATAGACCTATTAGCCCACCTATTATGCTACACATAATACATGTAAGCGTATAACTATTACTGGCGTCATAAAGCTTCATAGTTTCATCAACTTTTCCCCAAATAAGCTTTTTTTCTGATTCTTCAGCCTTCAATCTTAAAAGTTTTTGTTTTTCTAATTCGTAACGATGAAAGTAGTCTTGTTCTTTCATCGGTAGAGTCGTTATCATACTCAAGAGGAATTGATACGTTTCTTGATCTTTAATTAACGCATTTAAAATAAAGTTATCACTGAAAGTCAATTTGATTGTTACTTCAAGGTTAACAACCTCTGTTGAAACGTTTTGGCTTGTTGTGTTCTTCTTTCCTGAAAGCGCAGCTACGAGCCCAACTGTGGGACCAGCTATAACTGCCCCTACAATACCTCTACCAATCATACTTCCACTACTAGAAGTAGTTACAGCACTGCCTGTTCCATAGGTTGTCATAGTGCTTGAATTAAGCAGGACTTCGACATTTTCAAGTAAGTCTAGCCTTTGTTCATTCAATAATAATGGACCATTATCAAATGACTCTTTTATAATAGCTAACTGTGGTGTCCCTGTTTCTAATGTGTATATTTCCATAAATATTCCAAATATCTTTAAACATTCATCCAGCCTACCCAGTATAAACAATAAAGACCTATAAGCTATATGAAATCCATGAATGAAAAATAATATGTAATGGATTGTCTGTAAAGTGAAATGTTATTTATATTTAGGAATTACTTCACCATAAACAACGCAAGTATTTTTACCTATTCAGACTCACACGAGCCAATAAATAAGAAATATTTAATATCGAGATTGGCATTACAGTCTGTTTTTCGCACAAGATAAAAATGATATACTGTAATATTATCATTACATTATTAAGTAGGGTTTAGATATGACAGTAAACAACAAAGCACCTACCAGTAAATACATGGCTGGCGATATTAGACATTTAATCAACCAAGCCATTCAAAACGAATTAACCAACTTACCGGCAACACTTTCAGAAATTAAAGACCCCATTCAAAGATTAAACTTTTTAACTAAATTGATGCCTTTTGTTTGTGCGCCCATTAAGCAAGTTGGCGTTATGACAGCTAGAAGAGAATCAGGCGAAGATAAAGATTTGTTTTAGTTTACAGAGTAAGTTATGCCTAAAGGTCATCATTACGGTAGAACACAAACTAGGGCTTATACTGGCGAGTATCACCGCATATCTGCTAAGACATTTAAAAATCTATTAACAGTGCCATTAGGTAACTACTCGCTAAATGCTGACTTTCTTAGCAATGCCCATCAAAAATTCAAATTAACAACTTTAGAATGTGGTGTTCGTTTGATGACATTCACCATAAACGATAAACCTCACAAAATAGCCTTAAAGCGTGATAATCGAAGCGCCAGCAATAAATTATACATAACTTGCCCATACTGCCAAAAACAGCGACAAAGCCTTTACGCGATTAAATACGCCTATGGTTGTCGGCAATGTATCGGCTTACATTACGCCAGCCAAAGTGAACGACCGAACGAACGGCTAATGAGGCGCATTAGAAAGCTTAGAAAAGAGCTATGGGGTTACGACTGGCCTGACGTTAATAATATGTTTGAACCAATCGCTTATTGGCCTAAACCTAAATGGATGCGCTGGAAAACTTTTAATCTAAAACGAGATGAGATAACCGAGTTAGAAAATAAATACTGGCCTATGGTTGATACTCAAATGAAAGCAATGTTTGGTCATAATTTCATGCCTGACTGTTAAAATTTGTTAAGATTTTTCCTAGGTCATAAATAGAATCATTTAAAGTGACTTTTGATTATGGTAACACTCCAAGTAACACTAGAGACAAGATAAAAACACAAATAAGATATTTAACAAATAGTTAGGTATTTAAAACGACGTCTCTCAGGGACACCAAAATCACTAAATCAAGTGATAATTTAAAAACAGACAACTAGCCTTTTATCGCTAGGTAACCCACTTTTAACAGCCCTCACACTTATCATTGCTATAATAAAGTCACAATCAAAGAAACACCTATAATGTAGAGAGCATCCCTCTATTGATTTACCATCACATACATCACATACATCACATACATCACATAATCTACTTTATAGATAACATCATAGTATTGCGCCCAACTCTGAATTGTCCATGTCTAATAAGTGGTTTTATGACTAAATATCAGCTATTAACCTAAAAGCCGCTATTTTATTATTAACTAGCCCCTCGATAAATTTATCCGTAGATCAGCCTACTAGTAATTCCAAAAACAGACTACAATTGTTGCTTAATCAAATACATTTCACTATGAGTCCCCAAATGGAAAAACACAGATTAAGTTTTGTTCAAATAAACCTTTTAAATGAAAAGATTGCCGAAGTGATTTTTGATAAAGGCGTTTATATCTCAATTGAAATGATGGAAGAAATTGAAACTTTTTTTTGTACTTTTTTTAAAACTGATTTTGGTGTTATCGTCAATAAAATTTATCCTTACACCTATTCACTTGAGGCGCAGTTAACGATGGGTTCTCTAATTCATATGAAATCAATAGCCTCAATCAACTATTCTAAAGAAGGTGTTGCTAACACTGAAGATATTATCAATAAACGTAGTAATGATAAGTTAAACGTTAAGCAGTTTAATGGTTTAGAGCTCGGTCGCCAGCAAGCACTTAAATGGCTACAGAAAGAACTAGCTTGATCGCTGGTTGATTCGGAACATAGACACTCCTTGCCACCTCGGTAACCGCTACTGCTTTACTCTACTTCCTGCATCAATACGGTCACAGCACCGTACTATTGCCTCCATGGATGAGGGTCTATAATTTTTCGTAAAAAAATAACGTGCAGAATGCACTAATGCAGCGTAGAGATAAAAAAGCCCCGTAAACGAGGCCTTTAAAATTCATATAATTTATTACCAACGACTACTCACTGGTAGATTTTTCTATTGTAACTTCCTTGTCACCTACGATTGAGATATTACTCAATGCCGCTGAAACAGCCAATACGATTACCGCAAAAATCACTGTTGTCAGCTTAAATCCTCGTGAAGATGACCTGTTCATAAATGTTCCTGTGTCAGGTTTTATAGTTGTTATTTTGACATCTGTACAAAACTCAACCAATCTATACGATTAACATTGGTAATTCAACCATTTAAAATTAATAAAACAGATAAATTATAAACAATCGACCAGTGAGAGAATGTTATATTAATGGTCTTTTTAGCCATTTGGTCTAAGTAATACCAAAAAAAACACTTATTTGCATAATATCGTTTGCAGTTTAGTGGTGGTCTAGGTGAAAATGGTGGCACTTTCACCCCTCATATACTTAGTTCATTTTAAGTATAAATATAATAAAGATTTGGAGTCAATATGCCGTCTCGTCAAGAACTGGCCAATGCAATTAGAGCTTTAAGTATGGATGCCGTACAGAAAGCGAAATCCGGACACCCTGGAGCCCCAATGGGCATGGCAGATATTGCCGAAGTACTATGGCGCGATTTTCTAAAACATAATCCAACAGATCCAAATTGGACCGACCGCGATCGTTTTGTTTTGTCGAACGGTCATGGCTCAATGCTTATATATTCTTTATTACATTTAACCGGTTATGAATTACCGATTGAAGAATTAAAGAATTTCCGTCAATTACATTCTAAAACACCAGGCCACCCAGAATACGGTTACACCCCAGGTGTAGAAACAACGACAGGACCATTAGGTGCTGGTATTTCTAATGCAGTTGGTATGGCCATTGCTGAAAGAACACTTGCTGCACAATTTAACCGTCCAGGTCACGACATCGTTGATCACTTTACTTATTGTTTCTTAGGTGATGGTTGTTTGATGGAAGGTATTTCTCACGAAGTATGTTCATTAGCCGGCACTTTAGGATTAGGTAAATTAGTCGCTTTTTGGGATGACAACGGTATTTCAATTGATGGTAAAGTTGAAGGTTGGTTTACAGATGACACACCTGCTCGTTTTGAAGCTTATGGCTGGCACGTAATAAGCGTTGACGGTCACGACTCAGCAGCTATAGCGGCGGCAATTACTGCAGCTAAAGCAGTAACGGATAAACCATCAATGATTTGTTGTAAAACAATTATTGGTTTTGGTTCACCGAATAAAGAAGGCACACATGATTGTCATGGCGCACCATTAGGTGATGATGAGATTGCAGCGACACGTAAAGCGTTAAACTGGCCACATGCCCCTTTTGAAATTCCAAGCGATGTTTATGCTGAATGGGATCAAAAAGAAAAAGGCCAATCGAGCCAAGTTTCTTGGAATGACCAATTTTCAGCATACCAACAAGCTCACCCAGCACTTGCTGCCGAATACGAGCGTCGAGTTATTAAAGGTGATTTACCGAGCGATTTCGAAGAAAAAGCCAATGCCTTAGTGCAAGCTTGCCAAGATAAAGGCGAAAATATTGCTTCGCGTAAAGCCTCACAAAATACTATTGAAGCTTTTGGCGCTATATTACCTGAGTTATTGGGTGGTTCTGCTGATTTAGCGGGTTCTAACTTAACGTTATGGTCAGGCTCTAAAGGTATTGAAAAAGATGCTGCCGGTAACTACATTTATTACGGCGTACGTGAATTTGGTATGAGCGGCATTATGAATGGCGTTTCATTGCACGGTGGTTTCATTAATTACGGTGCAACGTTCATGATGTTTATGGAGTATGCGCGTAACGCAGTTCGTATGTCGGCTTTAATGGGTATTCAAAATATATTTGTTTACACTCACGATTCTATTGGTCAAGGTGAAGATGGTCCAACACATCAGCCAATCGAACAGTTAACGAATTTACGTACTACCCCGAATATGGATACTTGGCGCCCATGTGATGCAACAGAATCTGTTGTTGCTTGGAAATCAGCGATTGAACGTAAAAATGGCCCTACGTCATTAATATTTTCTCGCCAAGGTTTACCGGCAGTAGCGCGTAACAGTTCACAAGTAACAAACATCGCCAAAGGCGCTTATGTATTGCAAGACTGTGAGGGTACTGCTGACGTTATACTCATTGCAACGGGTTCTGAAGTATCATTAGCCCTTGATTCTGCAAAACAATTAACCGCTGATGGTAAAAAAGTACGCGTAGTTTCTATGCCGTCAACCAATACTTTTGATGTACAATCAAGCGAATACAAAGAATCAGTTTTACCTTCATCTGTGATAAAACGTGTCGCTATCGAAGCTGCTCACACTGATTTTTGGTACAAGTATGTTGGTTTTTCTGGCGCTGTTGTCGGTATGACAACTTTTGGTGAATCTGCACCAGGTAACGTGTTACTTGAACATTTTGGTTTCACCGTGGCAAATGTTGTTAAGACTGTAAACCAGCTTTAGTCATTAACTAAAGCCTATAAGTTAAAGCCTTCAAGCGAAATGTATACTCGTTTGAAGGACTTTGACTTTTATCAACACCCTAAATTAATACCATCAACCTATGCCGATAAACTTATGTCTGTAAACATTGCTATTAATGGCTTTGGCCGAATTGGTCGAAGTGTTGCTCGTGCCCTCTATGAGAATGCTGATAACCAATATTTAAAGCTTGTCGCAATTAATGAGCTTGCCGAGCCTAAAGGTATTGCGCATTTATTAAAATATGACACCACCCATGGTCGTTTCCCTTTTTCAGTTGAGTTAGCTGACAATCAATTAGTTATCGCTGGCGATGTCATACAACTTAGCCATGAAAAGTCCCTCGAAGACATGCCATGGAAAAAACATAACATAGATATCGTTCTTGATTGCACCGGTAAATTTGCCAATCAACACGATGGAAATATTCACTTGAGCCAAGGAGCCAGTAAAGTACTTTACTCTTATCCTGGTGAACAAGACGTTGATGCCACCATTATTTATGGTATTAATCATCAACAACTCAGTGAAAAAGATAAAATAGTCTCGAACGGCTCATGCACCACGAATTGCGTTGTGCCTGTCATAAAAGTCATTGATGAAGCTTTTGGCGTTGAAAGTGGCAGTATTACCACTATTCATTCCTCTATGCATGATCAACAAGTTATCGACGCTTACCATCCAGATCTTCGTCTTAGTAGAGCAGCAAGCCAATCTATCATCCCGGTTGACACCAAATTAGCAGCAGGTATTGAAAGAATACTGCCTAAATTTGCTGGACGCTTCGAAGCGATTGCCGTGCGAGTACCAACGATTAATGTTACCGCGATGGATTTAAGCCTAACCTTGTCGACAGATGTTGATATTAACGCGATTAACCAAGCCATTATTCGTGCACAAAATAATGGACTACAAGGAATTTTAGGCTACACAGAAGAACCACTGGTTTCTGTAGATTTTAATCATGACCCACATTCTTGTATTGTTGACGGCAACCAAACGCGTGTTAGCCACAAGCGTTTAGTGAAAATGCTAGTCTGGTGCGATAACGAGTGGGGCTTTGCAAATCGTATGATAGATACGGCAAAAACCATGGCAAAAGATATTCAGCTTAAAAAATAATAACAGTAAAAAACACCCATAACTTTAAAATTTATCGAATAGGAAACAGCAAATGTCAGTAATTAAAATGACCGACTTGGCGCTAGCCAATCAAAGAGTTTTGATCCGAGAAGATCTCAATGTACCTCTTAAAGACGGAAAAATAACCTCTGATGCTCGATTAAGAGCGGCTTTACCTACCCTTAAACTTGCTTTAGAAGCGGGCGCAAAAGTGATGATAATGTCTCACCTTGGTCGTCCAACTGAAGGTGAGTACAACGAAGAATTTTCATTAAAACCTGTCGTTGACTATTTAGCTGCCGCATTAAATGTCCCCGTGCATCTAGCAAAAGATTACTTAGATGGTGTTGATGCAAAAGTAGGTGAATTAGTTGTTTTTGAAAACATTCGCTTTAATGTCGGCGAAAAAAATAATGATGATATTTTATCAAAAAAATTAGCTGCATTATGTGATGTATTTGTCATGGATGCCTTTGGTACTGCGCACCGCGCGCAATCTAGTACACACGGCGTAGCAAAGTTTGCACCTATTGCTTGTGCGGGTCCACTATTGTCCGGTGAATTAGCAGCACTTGGTAAAGCACTAGACAATCCTGCACGCCCATTAGTGGCGATCGTTGGTGGTTCTAAAGTTTCTACAAAATTAACCGTGTTAGAGTCATTAGCGAAAATTGTTGACCAATTAGTGGTTGGCGGCGGCATTGCAAATACTTTTATAGCAGCAAGCGGACATAATGTGGGTCAATCATTATACGAAGCCGATTTACTTGATGAAGCTAACCGTTTAACGCAGCAGGCAAGAGCAAATGATGGCGATATTCCAGTGCCAACAGATGTTATTACTGGTACAGAGTTTTCAGAAACGGCTGTCGCAACGTTAAAGTCAGTTAACGATGTTAGCGATGAAGATATGATTTTTGATATCGGACCAGATTCAGCGCAGGCACTCGTAGAAATCATTAAAAATGCTGGCACTATTGTTTGGAATGGACCTGTTGGCGTTTTTGAATTTGATCAATTCGGTAGTGGTACAGAAACTATTGCAAAAGCAATTGCCGAAAGCTCAGCCTTTTCAATTGCTGGTGGTGGCGATACCTTAGCTGCTGTTGATAAATATGATATAGCCGATAAAATCTCCTATATTTCAACCGGTGGTGGTGCTTTCTTAGAGTTTTTAGAAGGGAAAGTGTTACCCGCTGTCGCTATCTTAGAAGAACGCGCTAAAACGTAAAACACGTTAATTAAATCATCAACGTCAAACCGCTCTTTATTTTATAAAAGGCGGTTTTTTTTAGCTTTCTTTATTATTTCTAAAAAACTTCATAAAAACCGTCAACGGTGCTTTCATTACATTTCACTCTTTCGTTGTAAACTTACAAAACAAAAGCACAAATATTCGCTATAAATCGAGTTTATCGACCTTCTTGATAGTAATTATAGAACATTATTTAAAACCGTTATAAATAAACAGATAAAAACCATTAATGGCATTATTTTTTCTTTTGCCATGTCAATTTCTTATCTGATATACTTACGTTACGAAAGCTTAAATTTCACAATGAAACTTGTTTTTTTTGAGATTGGGCAAATAATATATGACATCTTAAACACTTAGGAGTAATTCAATGGCTTTAATTTCTATGCGCCAAATGTTAGATCACGCTGCAGAATACGGATACGGTATTCCCGCTTTTAACGTTAACAACTTAGAGCAAGTTAGAGCAATAATGATCGCTGCAGACAAAACCAATAGCCCGGTTATTTTACAAGGCTCTGCAGGTGCTCGTAAGTATGCTGGCGCTCCTTTTCTTCGTCATTTAATTCTTGCAGCAATTGAAGAATTCCCTCATATTCCCGTGGTAATGCATCAAGATCACGGCACTTCGCCGAGTGTTTGTCAGCGTTCAATTCAAATGGGGTTTTCATCAGTTATGATGGATGGTTCTTTAATGTCTGATGGTAAAACGCCTTCAAGCTATGAATACAACGTTGATGTAACACGCAGAACCGTTGAAATGGCACATGCTTGTGGTGTTTCTGTTGAAGGTGAATTAGGTTGTCTTGGTTCATTAGAGACAGGTGAAGCGGGTGAAGAAGACGGTATTGGTGCAGTAGGGATATTAACAAAAGAACAAATGTTAACTGATCCAGAAGAAGCCGCTGACTTTGTTAAGAAAACTCAAGTTGATGCTTTAGCGATTGCTTGTGGAACTTCTCATGGCGCTTACAAATTTACGCGTCCACCAACAGGTGACATCTTAGCGATTGACCGTATTAAAGCGATACATAACCGTATCCCAAATACCCATTTAGTTATGCACGGTTCATCATCAGTGCCACAAGAGTGGCTTGCTATCATCAATGAATATGGTGGTAATATTCCTGAAACTTACGGCGTGCCAGTAGAGCAAATTCAAGAAGGCATTAAAAATGGTGTTCGTAAAATTAATATTGATACTGATTTACGTTTAGCATCAACGGGGGCAACTCGTCGCTTCTTAGCACACAACCCAAGCGAATTTGATCCACGTAAATTTTTAGCTGAAACCACTAAAGCCATGACTGAAATTTGTATAGCTCGCTATGATTCATTTGGCGCATCGGGTAATGCAGATAAAATCAAACCCATTTCATTAGATACTATGTTTGATTTATATGATGCTGGCAAACTGAACGCTATTATAAAATAACATCAGCTAGCCATTAACATTAAGGAGCTTCGGCTCCTTTTTTTGTAACATTTTTCGTAATATTATTAGAAGTTCGTAATAATATTAGAAATATGTTATCAAATTCACTATAATACTCGACTATTTTTAAACGGAGTACAAAAAATGGACAACGTTACTAATTGGTTAGTTGAAAACCAGGCTATGTTACAAGAAAATCTAATAAAATTTATCATCGCGATTGCTATCTTTGTGATTGGTAAATTTGTCGCAAAACTGATCAGTTCTGCAACAAAAAAAATCCTTACCCACAAAAAATTCGATAATACCGTAACTTCTTTTATCGCTAGCTTAATTTATGGCTTAGTTGTGATGGTTGCCTTTATTGCTGCGATTTCTCACTTAGGTTTTAATACCACCTCATTAGTGGCCATTGTTGGTGCTGCAGGTCTTGCAATAGGCTTAGCATTACAGGGTTCATTATCAAACTTTGCCTCAGGTATTTTGTTAATTTCATTAAAGCCTTTTAAAGCCGGTGATTTTGTTGAGATTTCAGGTACCGCAGGTATTGTTGAAGAGGTTCATGTATTTTCAACACAGTTAAGAACAGGTGATAACAAAACAGTTATTATTCCTAATGGTGGCATTACAAGTGGCACCATTACAAATTATTCAGCTAAAGCAACCAGAAGAATAGATTTAGTCATTGGTGTTGGTTATAGCGCAGATTTAAAACAAACAAAGCAAATACTAAAAGATGTTGTGAGTAATCATGATTTAGTATTAAAAGACCAAGCTATTACTGTTGGTGTTAGTGCCTTAGCTGATAGTTCAGTGAATTTTGTCGTTCGTCCATGGGTAAAAACAGCAGACTATTGGCCTGTGCATTTTGATTTGCTAGAAGCGATTAAAATAGAATTAGACAAAGCTGGTATCGAAATACCTTTTCCACAACTTTCTGTACATGTTAATCAAGAGACCAAAAATGAACAATAAATTAGCAATGGTTGCTTTATGTAGCAGCTTATCACTTAATGCTTTTGCCGAAGAAGCAGTCGCTCCAAAAGATCCATTAAGTATGTCTGCTGAATTAGGCGCACTATTTAAAACGGGTGACAATAAAAGCACAGATATAAAAGCTGGCTTCGATTTAGATCATGAATTAGGTTTATGGCGAAGTACTGTTCGCTTTGACTTGCTTGCAAGTAAAGCAGAGATTGAAGATGAAGATGGTGTTCAACAATCTCAAACAACAGATCAGCAATGGAAAATAGTCGGTCAAACTAACTATACCATTGGCGCTAAAAAAACTAACTACGTCTACGCTAATGTATCTCACGACGATAATCGTTTTGGCGGATTTGAGACTCAAAGCTCTATATCTGCTGGTTGGGGTCGTCGTTGGTTTGAAAGTAAAACAGGCACATTTGATGCTGATATCGGACCCGGTTATAAAAAAGACGTTGTACGTTTAGAAGATGAAAATGGTAATGAGTATACTGAAAACAAGTCTGCTTTCATTATACAAGCACAAGCTTTGTATACGCGTAATTTAAACGAACATGTTAAATTTAAGCAGCGATTTGTTGCTAAGTATGCGACTAAAAGTGGTGAAAACAGTAATTATCAAGCAGAAAGCTCAATAACGACTAAGCTTATTTCAACGTTACAATTAAAAGTTAGTTTTAAGATTGATTATAATACTGATGTTGAAGAAGGCAAAGAAAACACCAATACTCAAACGGCGTTAACGCTCGTTTATAGCTTCTAGTTGACCTAAACTAAGATGCTTTATTTAGCCTTCAACTCTTTTGAAGGCTAAATATATTTCCTTTTCATCACTAACATCTCTCATCATCACCTACTTTATTTTTACACGCTAAAACAATAAGTAAAAAAAAAGCCCTAACATTTAAATGCTAAGGCTATTATTATTTATAAGTAATAAAAGTGCTGTTTATTCCCACTCAATCGTCGCGGGTGGTTTACCTGAAATATCATAAACGACACGTGAAATACCATCAATTTCGTTAATGATCCGATTAGACACTAAACCTAAGAAATCATAAGGCAAATGTGACCAACGTGCTGTCATAAAGTCGATGGTTTCAACACAACGTAATGATACAACCCAATCATATTTACGGGCATCGCCCATAACTCCTACTGATTTTACCGGTAAAAATACGGTAAACGCTTGGCTTACTTTGGTGTATAAATCATGCTTGTGTAATTCTTCAATGAAAATAGCATCGGCACGACGTAATAAATCAGCATATTCCTTTTTAACTTCACCTAAAATACGTACACCCAACCCAGGGCCAGGAAACGGATGACGGTAAAGCATATCGTACGGTAAGCCAAGCTCTAAACCTATTTTACGTACTTCATCTTTAAATAACTCACGTAATGGTTCAACTAAGCCTAGTTTCATGTAATCAGGTAAGCCGCCAACATTATGATGTGATTTAATAACATGCGCTTTACCGGTCGCTGAGGCCGCCGATTCAATGACGTCAGGATAAATAGTGCCCTGTGCTAACCATTTGGCATTATCTAACTTATTCGACTCTTCTTCGAAAACATCAATAAAAACATTACCAATAATTTTACGTTTTGCTTCTGGCTCACTTTCACCCGCTAAGCGGTCTAAAAATCTATCTTCAGCTTCAATTTTTATAATATTTAAACCAAAGTGATCACCAAACATATCCATGACTTGCTGGCCTTCATCTAAACGAAGTAAACCATTATCAACAAATACACAGGTCAATTTATCGCCAATCGCTCGATGTAATAACATAGCAACTACTGATGAATCAACACCGCCTGAAAGACCTAAGATAACTTCGTCGTCGCCGACTTGAGCTTTCATTTTTGCAATAGCATCATCAATGATTGATGATGAAGTCCATAATTTTTCACACTGGCAAATTTCAACAACAAAGTTTTCTAAAATGCGTAAACCTTGTTTAGTGTGGGTCACTTCAGGGTGAAACTGCACACCATAGAATTGCTTTTCTTCGTTTGCCATTGCTGCATAAGCACAACTTGCTGTTTGTGCAACCGTAACAAAGCCTGTTGGTATAGCTGACACTTTATCGCCGTGGCTCATCCAGACATCTAGTAAAGCATTACCGTTAGTACCAATACTGTCTTCAACATTGTTGAATAACGCAGATTTAGCAATAAGTTCAACCGCGGCATAACCAAACTCTTTGTGCGTTGAACTTTCAACACCACCACCAAGTTGTTCAGCCATTGTTTGCATGCCATAGCAAATACCTAGAACAGGAACGCCAGCGTTATAAACATATTCAGGTGCACGAGGTGAATTTTCTGCAGTGACCGACTCAGGGCCGCCAGCTAGAATGATACCTGTTGGGTTAAAACCTTTAATTTGCTCTTCGGTTACATCCCAAGACCAAAGTTCACAATAAACACCTATTTCACGTACGCGACGAGCAATTAGCTGAGTATATTGTGAACCAAAATCTAAAATTAGTATTCGGTGATCATGAATGTCTTTACTCATGTTGTTTTCCTACTTTAACGCTCGTTATGTCTAAACTTTATACTGCGTTGTATTCGTAATGAAACAAAATAATTTATAAAACCTTATTTATAATAAGATAAGTCATTTGTTTAATTACTCAACAGCCTTGCCTAAAGCTCATTCATTTAGAGCGGATTTATAAAATGAACAGGCTGAGTTATTTATTGATAACTCAGCCTGTAGAATCTTTTGTTTTCCAGTTACCTAAAAGTAACTAAGAATATTTTCAGTGCATCAAGTTGAGAGTATTTTAGCTCTAGTTCAAGGCGATAGCGCGGAGTTGACGATAGTCAATGAGCACTTGCAACGCAGAAATAGAGTTAAATAACTCAACCGATATTACTACCCCATACGATAGTTTGGTGCTTCTTTGGTGATGGTTACGTCATGGACATGCGACTCACCCATACCTGCCGAGGTAATTTTCATAAACTCGGGTTTAGTTCGCATGGTCTCAATATCTTTACTGCCGGTTAAACCCATTGATGAGCGTAATCCGCCCATCTGCTGGTGGATAATTGCAGAAACAGGTCCTTTATAAGCGACACGACCTTCAATACCTTCCGGTACCAACTTGTCAGCTTCGCCATCAGATTTTTGGAAATAACGATCACTTGAACCTTCTTTCTGGCTCATTGCGCCTAAAGAGCCCATACCGCGATATGATTTGTAATAGCGACCTTGATAAAGTTCTACTTCGCCAGGTGCTTCTTCGGTTCCAGCAAACATACTACCAACCATCACACAATGCGCGCCAGCAACCAGTGCTTTAGCAATATCACCAGAGAATCGAATACCACCATCGGCAATAACAGGAATGCCAGTACCTTTAAGCGCTTCTACTGCATTTGAGATAGCCGTTAATTGTGGTACTCCAACGCCAGTTACAATACGCGTAGTACATATTGAACCTGGGCCTATACCAACTTTAACCGCATCTACGCCAACATCGGCTAATGCTTTTGCACCAGCCCCTGTTGCCACATTGCCAGCAACAATTTGTAAGTCAGGATATTTTTGACGGGTTTCTTTTACTCGATCAAGAACACCTTGGGAATGACCATGTGAAGTATCAATTAATAAGACGTCAACACCTGCGGCAACTAACGCGTCAATACGTTCATCAGTACCCGCGCCAACACCGACAGCGGCGCCCACTCGTAAACGACCTAATTTATCTTTACAAGCATTAGGTTTACTTTCAGCTTTTTGATAATCTTTAGCGGTGATCAAACCCACTAATTTAAAGGCATCATCAACCACTAAAATTTTCTCAATACGGTTACTGTGCATTAAGCCAAGTATTTCTTCACGCGCGGCACCTTCTTTAACCGTGACTAATTTTTCTTTAGTCGTCATTAACGCTGAGACAGGCTTAGTTAGGTCTGTTTCAAAGCGTAAATCACGGCCAGTAATTATACCGGTAAGATTGCCATCCTCATCAACAACAGGGAAACCTGAAAAGCCAAGATCATCAGCTTTATGCATGACTTCTTCAATAGTAAAGTTAGCATTGACGGTCACGGGATCGGAAACAATACCACTTTCGTATTTTTTAACTTTTAATACGTTAGCCGCTTGCTCAGCGATGGTCATGTTTTTATGAATAAAACCTAAACCACCTTCTTGCGCTAGTGTAATAGCTAAAGGTGCTTCAGTAACTGTATCCATAGATGCAGATACCATAGGTATATTTAAATTAATTTTACGGGTTAATTTAGTTTTTAAATCGGCCGTATGTGGGAGTACTTCTGAATGAGCAGGTACAAGTAATACATCATCAAAAGTTAGTGCTTCTTGGGCAATTCTTAGCATCGCAACATCTCTCTAAAAAGGTTGGTTAGGGAGTGAATATTGCGGCAGAATTTTAACCGTTTTGTGGTTTAAGAACAACTTAAATTTAACGATAAACTGAAATAATTATCTCTGAGGAGTTTAAAGGAATATATAATTTACTGGTTCCACTTTAATAGGTAAGATCCAAAGGGAATTATAAACGCCTTTAAGCAAGATATTGATTGAAAATAATAGTTATTCTATTATTGAAATCAATAACGTAAAATAAAGTGTTCATAAGCCCCCTTCGGGAATCGGAATAAGTAATACGCGTCGTTACATTTTATTTAAGGGAATAACCTTTAACAAAAATATGTGCTTAGATTATGATTCGCTTAGGTTTGCTGAAACATTCATATTCAAGCAAAGCAGATATATCGACTCAAATCGCCTTAACATTAGATAAAGTAAGTATTTTATGGCTACGCAGCACATTTTACAGATAAGTGAACTGACGAGAAAAGTTAAGTTCATGCTAGAAAGTGAACTTAATACCGTATGGTTGTGTGGTGAAATCTCAAATTTCATTGCTGCTAGCTCGGGTCATTGGTATTTGTCACTCAAAGACAGTAAATCGCAAGTGCGTTGCGCAATGTTTAAGGGCAACAATCGACGAGTAAGGTTAGCGGGTGGTTCAACGCCTCGCAACGGCCAACAAGTGTTAGTACGCGCCAAGGTTTCTTTGTATGAGCCACGAGGTGATTTTCAATTAATTATTGAAATGATGGAGGATGCGGGTGAAGGTTTATTGCGACAACAATTTGAGCAATTAAAAAGTAAGCTCAATGCACAAGGTTTGTTTGCTCAGCAGTTCAAGCAAGCCATTCCTAAAAATATTAACACGGTTGGCATAGTTACCTCGCCAACGGGTGCTGCAGTTAAAGATATTATATCTGTTTTGCAAAGACGTAATCCAGCAATTACTATCGTTATATACCCTGCACTTGTGCAAGGCGAGCATGCTAAGAATGACATTGTTCATGCCATCGATATCGCTAATCAACGTGAAGAATGCCAAGTATTAATTGTTGGTCGTGGAGGAGGCTCTCTAGAAGACTTATGGAGCTTTAATGAAGAAGACGTAGTGAATGCTATTTTTCATAGCCGCATTCCAATTATCAGCGCTGTCGGTCATGAGATAGACACAACATTAAGTGATCTCGTTGCTGATTTAAGAGCGCCAACACCTTCAGCAGCGGCAGAACTGGTTTCACAAGACAATAGTGAGTTACAAAGTCGCTTACAAGAATTATCAAAGCGGGCTCAGCAGTTATTTACTCAAAAAGTAAAACAAGAAAACTCAGACCTACAAAACCTTAATCATCGCTTAACGCAAGTTCATCCAGAAAGAAAACTTCAGCAGCATCAACAAAAATCAGATGAATTGAATATTCGTTTAGATAAAGCAATAAAACGTGAATTGGCACGTTTCAAACAAAAACCCGAAAAGTTAGTACGCGATTTACAACACGTAGATCCAACAAAAGTGATCATTCAACATCAAAGTACCTTGCGCCACTTAGATGACAGATTACAACGGGCATTAGACGTTAGCGTAAAAAATAAATCTGAGCACTTTGTTAGCATTATTGAGCAGCTCCATATTGTCAGTCCGCTCGCGACTATTGCCCGTGGTTATAGTGTCAGTCGAAATAGTCATCAGCAAATTGTTCGCACAAAAGATCAAGTGAGTATTGGCGATGAAATATCTATTCAAGTCAGTGATGGTCGTATTTTAAGCCAAGTTATTGATAAGATTTAATTTTCAGCAATAACGGCATGCTGAAGTAACTTTATCACTGATGCTTTACTTTTTTCTTCAAACTTTAAACCGATACAAAGGCCATTAGCTTGTGATTTGTAGCTACAGGTTTCTGCAGAAAACTTTAAATTTCCTAATCCTTGAAAGTCTTCGACAATTAATTCGACAGATTTATTTTTTTCCATCACTAACGACTCGCCGTTAGTGATCAATACTTGGCAGCCATTAACAGAAATATCTATAATGGTCGCTTGCCAATATTCTTTAGCAATATTTATCTTAGCAACAATATCGGTATCAATGCGCATCGCTGAACGTAAGCTTTGTAAGCTAACAGAACGTGGAAAATCAAGGACAATTAATCTCGAAGGTATTTGTAAGGTTTGTTTAACATTACTGATAAAAGCAACCACCGCGCCCTCATGCCCTTCAATTAAACCTCGCACCGTAATACCAGCACCTTGGGTAATATATTGGGAAAAATTCCCTAATTTATTTGCATCAGGAAATTGCACTAAAACATAATGCTTGGGGAGGTAGCCAATGAAGGTGCTACGAAACTTTGCTTTTTGTCCGGCTGGTGTGGCTATATCGATAGTAATCGTTGAGCCTGACTGCAATAAGCCAAGGTTTCTGTCTAAGCGGTTAACCAATGCAATTTTTTTAGGAGTGGCTGCCATAATGTTAACATTTAAGAATAAGTATTTTAAATGTAGCACTTAGCAAAAAGCCAATCAAATGATTGGCTTCAGTAATGTTAAATTATTATCAAAAAAAACGTAAGTTTTTAGTCTTTCTTATAACCTTCAGTAGCTCTGGCCATTTTCTTTTGCTCGGTATAAGTTAACTTTTTCTTGCCAGCAAACGGGTTACTTGTTTCTCTAAACTCAATTCTAATCGGCGTACCCATTATTTTTAATGATTTACGGTAATAATTCATTAAATAGCGTTTATATGAAACAGGAAGCTTTTTGGCTAAATTACCATGAATAACAATGATAGGTGGATTATAACCACCGGCATGCGCATATTTAAGCTTAATGCGACGTCCTTGACTCATCGGTGGTTGATGATCAAACGTGGCCATATCTAATATTTTGGTAACCATTGAGGTAGATATACGTTTAGTTGCTGAAATGAAAGCTTCTTCAACTGACTCATATAAATGGCCAACACCGGTACCGTGTAAAGCAGAGATAAAGTGGATACGTGCAAAATCAATAAAACCTAAACGACGATCTAATTCGGTTTTAATACGATCTTTAACATGCTCTTCTAAACCATCCCATTTATTAACCGCAAGTACCAAAGAACGACCTGCTTCTAAAATAAAGCCCAGTAAACTTAAATCTTGATCGGTAATACCTTCACGAGCATCAATAATTAACAAACAAACATTGGCATCTTCTATGGCACGTAGTGTTTTAATAACAGAATACTTTTCTACAACATCAGTCACGTTTTTACGACGACGAATACCTGCAGTATCAATTAATGTATATTCACGGCCATCATGTTCCATCGGGATATAGACACTATCGCGAGTGGTACCTGGGGCATCAAAAACAACAACGCGGTCTTCACCTAAGATACGGTTAGTCAGTGTTGACTTACCCACATTAGGCTTACCAATGATAGCAAGTTTGATTTTATCATTTTCAAACGGTGCTTCAGCAATTTTTTCTTCATCAGTTTTAGCTGAGAATTCTTGTGAACCATCAAACTCATCATTTTCACGTGCTTCACCAAGTGCTTCTATATGAGGTGTTAATGCCAGTGTTAATAATTGTGTAACACCACGACCATGCGCGGCGGCAATTTTATGAACGGTATCACCCAGTGATAATTCATAAAATTCAGCAACGGCAGAATCAGCATCAATACCATCAACTTTATTCGCAACCAAAAATATTTTCTTATTTTGTTTACGAAGGTAGTCAGCGATACCGATATCCGCTGATGTTAAACCATCACGAGCATCAACCATAAATAAAACAGCATCGGCTTCTGCTATCGCCATTAATGACTGTTCGGCCATTAATGCGTCAATACCCTGTTCATTACCATTAATACCGCCGGTATCAATAACAATAAATGGATGATCTTCTACTTTCGCTTGACCATATTGACGGTCACGCGTTAAGCCAGGATAATCTGCTACGAGAGCATCTCGGCTTCGGGTTAATCGGTTAAATAACGTCGATTTGCCAACATTAGGACGTCCGACAAGTGCAACAACTGGAAGCATGTTTACCTCTATAAATTCATTTGTAGAGTAAACAACGTCATGCAAAATGCAAAACTTTTACTCTATTTAATAACAAACAACGGCTCCAATGCATTCTGCAATGGAGCCGTTTAATTCTAGCTGATAAAAAGACTTATGGAATTTTTATCGCTTGCAAATCACCATTACGTGATTGTGCGTAAATAATATTTTCGTGTACCGTGGGTGCTATATTTAAACCGCTACTGTCAACTTCATGACGTCCAACGATATCACCTGTTGTTTGGTCGATAAAATGAAGATAGCCTTCAAAGTCGCCAACAACAATATAATCACCAATAATAGCAGGACCGGTAACACCACGATTAGTCAGTGCAAGTTGGCTCCACTTTTCAAAACCGTTTAAACGGTCAACCGCATAAATATGGCCTTTAATATCAGTTAAAAATAGGCTGTTACCACTAATAGCCATATCATGATATGACGAATACTGACGTTCCCAAATCATCCGACCGGTACGTAAATCTATAGCGGTCAAATTACCCTTTACAGAAATACTATAAACTTTATCGCCATAAATAAGTGGCGCAGAGTCAACATCTATGACTCGCTCTAATTGTGTCGAGCCACCGGCTTCACCAACTTCTACTGTCCAACCTTGTTGACCAGTTTCAAGAATATAGACGCTCATGGTTCCATTAGCTGAACCAACCATCACACCACCAGAAGAAATCGCTGGCGAACTAACACCACGTAACGTTAATGCTGGTACTTCTTGTTCGATTTGCCATTCATCTTGACCGTTCGAAGCATTAAAAGCCTTGATGACACCTGAAGCAGTATTGACAACTAAAATACCAGCATCAATGGCAGGAGCTGCAATAACTTCGCCTTTTACTTTTCCTTGCCAATCAAGCTTACCTGTATCAGCATCTAATGCGAATACTTCGCCATTTTCACTGCCAATAAAGACTTTTTGAATACCTAAAATCGGGCCGCCATTTAATAAAGCAGATTGTCGACGTTCAAAAAAGCCGCGTTCGCCTTTTACATCACTTAAATCTGTTGACCAAATTTCTTCACCATTTTCTAGTTCCAAAGCAACAACATCACCGTAACGACTAGCACTGTAAAGTTTGCCGTAAGCAACATTAGGTTTAATACGTGAAAAATAATCGCTAACACCATTACCGACACTGGTTTCCCAGAGCACATCAGCATCAAAAGCTTGTTTGATTTCTGTTAATTCAGCAACTTTAGTCGCTTCATCTTCTTCGTCAGTTGAAGAACAAGCGACAAGCCCTAAGGACACTAGCGCTATCACTAATAACTTTCTATTAAAGCGTAATTTTTTTAACATATGAATGATTAGCCTCTTTATTTAGCAATCGATGATAATTGGGCTAAATCATTTAATTTCATTTGTAAGGCACCATTATTTGTTTGACCTTCAACGTCAAGTGCTGCTTGATAAGCATTACGAGCAAGTTCTACTTTACCTTGCTTGAAATATGCATCGCCTTTAGTTTCTTCAATCGCACTTTTAAATGACTCTGGCAGTGTAACCGATAGGGTTGCCAATGCTTCAGTGTATTGCTCAAGTTGAATTTGCACACGCGCTAATCGAACACTTGCGATAGCTTTAATACCTTGATTGGTAGAGCTTTCAATAGCACTTGCCAAGTGAATAGCAACTTGTGGCCAATCTTTATGAGTAGCCGCTTCTTTTGCTAGCGCAAGCGCCGTTAATGAAGCGTAGCTAGAGTCTTTATTTTCAGCAATAAATTTACTTGCACTTGCTGAAAAAGCCTTTCCGTCTACACCAGCACTTTCCATCACTGTTTGATAAGCATCAGACGTTAAAACTTCATTCTCAAGTTGGGTATCTTTATATACGTTAAAGCCAATAAAACCAGCAAAACCTAAAACTAAACCGGCAATAACTGCAGTACCATTTTCTTTCCAAAAACCTTTGATGGCTTCGACTTGTTGTTCTTCTGTTTGATAAACGTCCACTACTTCACCTTAAATTAAACTGTTTAATAAAGCTGGCACTTGTTCAAGCGACACCTTCTGTTGTTCTTGTTGTCCACGCAAATACTTTATCGTCACGCTTTGCTCAGCAAGTTCATCTTCACCGATGATAATTGCTACTTGCGCACTCGATTTATCTGCCCGTTTCATTTGTTTTTTCATATTACCACCACCGCAGTGGTTTTGTATGCGAATATCTTTAACTTGGTCACGCCATTGTTCACTGAGTAGCGCTGCTTGAATATCAACCCCCTCACCTAAACCAATAACATAAACATCAACTTGTGCACGAATATTGTTAGCTTTTTCTAAGCTCGTTAACATGAGTACCAAGCGTTCAATGCCTAAGGCAAAACCAAATGCTGGTGTTGCTTTGCCACCAAGTTGTTCGACTAAGCCATCATAACGACCACCCGCACAAATAGTACCTTGTGCGCCTAAGCTGTCAGTCACCCATTCAAATACCGTACGATTGTAATAATCTAAACCGCGAACTAAGCGGTCATTAATCACATAGTTAATACCCGCAGCATCTAAACGCTGACAAACACCCGCAAAGTGAGCTTTAGATTCATCATCAAAATAATCACTTAATTTTGGTGCGCCCACTAAAGCGGCTTGTACATCTTTATTTTTACTGTCTAAAACGCGTAATGGATTAGTATGCATTCTGCGTTTAGAGTCTTCATCAAGCTGATCTTCTTTTTCTGTTAAGAAAACAACTAAAGCATCGCGATAATTTGCACGCTCTTCATTTGAACCTAACGAGTTTAGCTCTAGTGTGACAAACTCATTGATGCCAAGTTCCCGCCAAAGACGAGAAGTTAGCATAATAATTTCTGTGTCTATGTCAGGTGTTCCAATTCCAAAGGCTTCTAAGCCGAATTGGTGGAACTGACGATAACGACCTTTTTGTGGGCGTTCATGCCTAAACATTGGCCCCATGTACCATAAACGTTGTTCTTGGTTATATAATAAACCATGCTGATTGCCTGCACGCACACATGATGCTGTACCTTCTGGTCGCAGTGTTAAGCTATCACCGTTACGGTCATCAAAAGTGTACATCTCTTTTTCAACGATATCAGTAACTTCACCAATAGATCGTTTAAAAAGACCAGTAGACTCGACAATCGGCATACGTATTTCAGCAAAACCATAGCTACTAGCAACTCGGCGTAAAACTGATTCAACCATTTGCCAAATAGGAGTTTCAGTGGGTAAACAGTCGTTCATCCCTCTGACGGCTTGTAATGTTTTGCTCAAAGTAAGGCTCTCTTTCATCTATTGTATAAAATAGATATTTATATAAAACGGGAAAAATTAAGTGCAGCGCGCATTATAGGCAGTTTGAGACGAAACGTAAATAGTACAGCTGTGATACCTCAAAATGCAGGTTTCAACTGAACTGTCACCGCTATAACGTTTCGCTCTTTTTAAAGCTATTTTATTACTCTATTTCTTTAAATTTTATTTTGTAAGCCGCATCAAGAAGCTTCGCTTTAGCACGAATTCGCTCTTCGAGCTGGTCTACTAAGTTATTATTATCAAAACGGTCTTTTTGACGGATGCCATCTAAATAATAACCACTTTTTCGGCTACTACCCGTTAAGCCCAAATCAGAAATAATCGCTTCACCCGGACCATTAACAATACAACCAATAATAGAAACATCCATTGGCGTTAATATATCTTCAATACGTTGTTCTAACGCATTAACGGTGGCGATAACATCAAACTCTTGGCGAGAACAGCTTGGACAAGCAATAAGATTGATACCTCGACTACGTAATTTTAGTGACTTTAAAATATCAAAACCGACTTTAATTTCTTCTATGGGATCTGCTGCCAAAGAAATGCGTAACGTGTCGCCAATTCCTTCAGCTAATAACAAGCCTAAACCTACAGAAGACTTTACTGAGCCAGAGCGCAAGCCACCTGCTTCGGTAATACCAAGGTGAAGTGGGTTATCAATCTGTTTTGCTAATAAACGGTAAGATTCGACCGCAAGAAATACATCTGAGGCTTTAACACTAACCTTAAACTGATCGAAATTAAGCCTATCTAGAATATCAACATGACGCATTGCCGATTCAAAAAGTGCTTCTGGCGTTGGTTCAGTATATTTTTCTTGGATATCCTTTTCTAATGAACCACCATTTACACCAATACGAATAGGAATATTTAAGTCACGTGCACATTCAACAACACTACGCACTCGGTCTTCGCGGCCGATATTACCAGGATTAATACGTAAACAATCTGCGCCATACTCAGCAACTTTTAAGGCGATTCGATAATCAAAATGGATATCAGCAACCAGTGGAACTTTCACTAGTTTTTTAATTTCGCGAAAGGCTTCGGCTGCATCCATCGTCGGTACGCTCACCCGAACAATATCAGCACCCACACCTTCTAATGCTTTAATTTGTGCAACGGTTGCTGCCACATCAGTCGTCAACGTATTGGTCATTGACTGCACAGTTATCGGTGCATCGCCACCAACAGGAACATTACCCACCATTATTTGACGAGATTTACGGCGGATGATTGGAGATTCTTTAAACATAATAATTCACAACTTTGGTGGTTTGTCACTTAAGCGCAACAAACGTTATTTATACAAAATGCTAATGACTAATTGGTAACAGGCAAAGTAAATTTAGCGATATTACCACTGTTAAACTGACTCATATCAATGACTTCATCGGCAAAGTTTATTGCCACTAATTCAGGTCTTCCTAGGGTAACATCAAAAGGTGCTTGCCCAGATATTGTCATAACGTAACCCAATTTTTTCACACCCCAAGCAATGCGCTCACCTGTTGAATCTGAAATATTTACCCAACAGTCACCAGAAAAAGTAAAAATGACTTCAGTTAAAGGCACTTCAGTCAATGCTTCCTCTGCTATTGGGGTATTTTCAACTGCAATGATGTCAGCTTCGCTCACTTGACTATTTTCTACATTAACCGCTGCGGGTGCAATATCACTACTTTGCGGCTCTAACACGGCAGTAGCTAAAGGTGCCTCAGTAATAGTTTTAGTCACGTTATCAATGTTAACTGTCGAAAGATCACTCGTTTTATTTTCGTTAACATCGTCAGCACTTTGAGTATTTATCTCAATATCTTCAGCCAGCGTTTGAGCTTGTTCTTTATTATTTTGCAACCACCACATCATAGTAGAACCAATGAGAATGGCTAAAATGATATAGCTTATCCACATAATACGATTACTTTCTGCTAACTTTTCCGTGCCTTTAGAAAAACTTTGTAGTTTAGAAACTTGAGCTTTAGCTATATTTAATTGTTCATAGCTTACCAATACATCATCTTGAGAAACATTAACTAATTTTGCATAGCTACGTAAATAGCCGCGATTATAAGTTTCCGGCAAATTACTATTAAACAACTCACTTTCTATCTCATTAACTAAAGTAAGACGAAAATTGAGTTTACTCGCAACCTCTTGCTGAGTTAAGCCTGCTTTTTTTCTAGCATCACTAAGAATTTGTCCCGGCCCAATGATTTTACTATTGTCAGAAAGGTCGTCTTCGGAACTGTTATGCAAGGGTTCTGATGATGCAGTAGCTTGTGCCTTTTTGATATTATTAGGCGTTTCAACATGGGTCATTGGGTTTTCTCTTGTTCAACTTTATTAGTAGCATTGTTGGTTGGCATAGTATCAGTATGCTCTGGTAAATAAACATAGAACGTTTGGCCTAGCTTTAAAATATCGCTACGAGTAATATTATTCCAGCGCTCTAGTGTCTTCATATGAATATTGTATTTTTTTGAGAGGCTAAATAAACTGTCGCCTTTGACAATAATATGTGTTTTTGCTTCAAGGTTATCCTTTAACTGTTCTTGGGTATCCTTGATACTCATCGTCTCTACGTCAGTACTTTTAGCAACTGTTGCTTTTTTAGCCTGTTGTTTTAGCCGTTTTTTTTGGGGCTTGTTCGGTGATAAAACAACGACACGTTTCGGCGGTAAAGCGTCACTAGTTGTTAATATCGATGCTTGATAAATCTTTGCTAAGTCATCCGCTTCAGTATGCTCAAGCGCATTTAAAATATATTGCTTAGCTTGGTAAGAAGTTGGGAACATTTTTACCAACATACTGGCATAATTTTTAGCTGTACGATAATTGCGCTGCTTTTCAAAAACCTTATAAGCCAATGAAAGTGCTTCAGGACTAAAGCGACGAGTTGCTTTTTCATAACGTTTCACATAACGTTGCGCGGATTTATAATCACCAATAGCGTACTGTAAGCGAACCATTTGTAATAAAGCTGATGCACGATTAGGACTATGCTGAATAGATTTTGTAAAGTATTTTTCAGCCTTAACAAATTCACCGGCTTTTAGTTGACAAAGCGCCAGGTTTTCGTAACTTTGCGAGACCATTAAGTAGGTTGGGATTGCTATCGCTTTTAAAGTGTATTTTTCAGCGTCGGCATACTTTTCATGTCGACAAAGAAAAACCCCATAATTATTTAAGGTATCTGGATTTTTTTCATCGATTGATAACGCCTGTTCATAAGCATTGGTAGCAAGCTGTGATTCGCCAACCACATCATAATAATGAGCAAACGCCGTATAAACTTGGGATAAGTTCGGTGAAAAGCGCTTTGCTTTTTCCAAGTTTAACTTCGCTTGGCTAGTATTTCCCATCTTTAAATAGCCAAGACCTAATGAAATTCGAGTCATCGCCATTTCATTATTACTTGAGTCACTTTCTACTACAGGTATTGTACTGTCGTTCTCATAATTTTGTGTTACACACCCAGAAAGGACAATTAACAAAGCGATAACGCTCGTTATAAATAACCGCGGCAGAAATTTAATCATATGGCAGAATGTCACTTATCGTAATGTAATAATTACAGATTATACCTATACCCGATCTACTTCAAGATGCTTGTTGAACTAGTATGCTGTCGAACGGGTATAAATACCTCGAGAATAAAGTGTTAGACCAGTTTAACTGAAATCTCTTGGGCTTTAGACTCGTCATTTTTTGAAGAGTTCATTGCTGTTCGCTTTGTTCTATCAAAAACATCACCGGCTAATTGGCCACAAGCCGCATCAATATCATCACCACGGGTACGGCGAGTAATAACGGTTAAACCATATGACTGCAATACTTTATCAAAACGGTCAATACGTGAATTACTTGAACGTTTATAAGGCGATCCAGGGTAAGGATTAAACGGGATCAGATTGATTTTACTCGGTAAATCTTTCAAAGCGATAGCAAGTTCATGTGCTTGGTCAGTACTGTCATTAACATGATCTAACATCACATATTCAATCGTTGCCTGCTTATTAGCTTTTGAACCATCAATATAACGTCCAGCTGCCGCAATAAACTCTTCTAAAGGATACTTTTTGTTTATTGGGACCAATACATCACGAAGCTCGTTGTTACCCGCGTGAATTGAAATGGCTAATGCACAATCTATTTTTTCTTTTAACATATCAAGCGCCGGTACTACACCAGAAGTACTCACTGTTACTCGACGTTTTGAGAGGCCGTAGCCTAAATCATTTAACATAGTATCAAGCGCTGGAATTAAATTTTTCATATTTAAAAGCGGCTCGCCCATTCCCATCATAACAATATTAGTAATGGGACGTTTTCCAGCTATACGTGTCGCGCCAATATCATTAGCAACACGCCATACTTGACCAATAATTTCGCTCATAGACAAATTGCGATTAAAGCCTTGTTGCGCCGTGGCACAAAACGTACATTCAAGTGCACAACCGACTTGCGAGGATACACATAATGTTGCGCGATCGTTTTCAGGGATCCACACTGTTTCAACTTCTTGACCGCCTTCGAGGCGTAAAGAGTATTTTATCGTGCCGTCAGTTGATACTTGCTTTTCAGATATTTCTGGTGCACTAATTTCTGTTTCACGTTGTAATTTTTCACGTAATTTTTTGTTCAAATTAGTCATTAATTCAAAATCAGAGTAACCAAAATGATATATCCATTTCATCATTTGATCGGCACGAAATGGTTTTTCGCCAATTGAAGCAAAGTATTCACGCATCCCTTGATGGTCCAAGTTTAATAGATTTACTTTCTTCTTTACCGCAGATACGGTCGGGCTTACAACTTCAGTCACTTCACTCATGATTCACTACTTCTCAAACAACAAAATTACAAAAAACAATTGTACAGCTTTCATACAAAACATGACAATTTACAGATCAAATTATATCAAACCTTAACGTTTTTAATTAAATTTCTCTTTTTGTAAAACAGAGGGTTAGTAAATTAAAAAGCTTAAGGTTTATTATAACTCTAAAAATAACAAAAGGATTTTACTGGAAACAGTAAAACCCTTTAATATTCTATTTCTAGATTAAACTAAGTTAATGATGACAATTCAAAAAGGATAGCGCGGAGCTTACGTTAGTAAGTGAGCACTTTTCTTACAGAAGTTTCGCCATTAACAACGTTTAATATCAGATTAACGAGTACGTGGGCAAATTTCGTCATCTGAGAAGAAGTAAGCAATTTCACGTGCAGCAGATTCTAAAGCGTCAGAACCGTGAGCAGCATTTTCGTCGATGCTATCAGCAAGATCAGCACGGATAGTACCAGCAAGTGCTTCAGCTGGGTTAGTAGCACCCATGATTTCACGGTTTTTAAGAACAGCGTTTTCGCCTTCTAAAACTTGAACCATAACTGGACCAGAAGTCATGAATGAAACTAAAGCGCCAAAGAAAGGACGTTCGCTATGTTCAGCGTAAAAGCCTTCAGCTTTTTCTTGGCTTAAGTGAATCATTTTAGAAGCAACAATTTTTAAACCAGCAGTTTCAAAACGGTTATAAATTTGACCAATGAAGTTTTTAGCAACTGCGTCTGGTTTTACGATAGAAAAAGTACGTTCGATAGCCATGATAAGCCCTTATATATATTTTAGATAAAATAGGTGTATAAATTTTGGCGCGATTATAGACGAATTTGAACAAAAAAACTAATATTATTCACTTAGTACTCTTTTTGATTTTAATGTCTTGAATCCGGCCTCGAATCCTTCTAGAGATATGGGTAACGTAAGTTGCTTTTTACTCTCTAAAGCAAAAGCGATCATACCGACCTTAGCGTTTTTCATCTCCTTGAGTAAAACATCATCGATTTTAATCATACTTTAAGGCGTAAAATAAGCTGACATAAAAAAACTGACATTGAGTCAGTTTTTTTATATGAGTAACAAAATACTAACTACACACTGCTTCGACGATACTGTCGATATTCTGGTTGCCAAAAGTTCTGTTCTATTTTTGCGAGTAAACTTTCATCATCGATGCGTAAAGCTAAGTTTTGATCAAAAGCTACTTTCGCTACAGCAAAGGCTATTTTTCGACTTAAACTGGCAATCTCAGTGAGTGGAGGTAAGAGTTCACCCAGCCCGGTGTTGGCTAATGGTGAAGCTTTAGCAAGAGTTTCGCTGGCAACCATTAACATTTCATCGGTAACACGGTTAATATTGGCTGAAACAATACCCAAACCTAAACCAGGAAAAATATAACTATTATTACATTGCACGATAGGAAAAGTTTTACCTTGATATTCAACGGGTTTAAATGGACTGCCGGTTGCAACAATAACCTCGCCTTGCGTCCAATTAATGACTTGTGTTGGCGTAGCTTCTACTTGTTTAATAGGATTACTAAGCGGGAAAATAATCGGCATTGGACAGTGTGATTTCATTGCTCTAATCACAGGTTCGGTAAATAAACCCGGTACACCTGATACGCCGATTAAAATATCTGGCTGAGCATTATTCATCACTTCTAATAATGTCGCATATCGCCCTGAAACAGCCCACGTAGAAATTGTACGAGGTGATTGCACCAGTTTTTGCTGAAAGTCTCGTAAATCAGCCATACCATCGGTTAATAAACCAAAACGGTCGACCATAAAAATTTGACTGCGTGCTTGTTTTGCAGAAATACCTTCACTGACCATTTGCGCAATAATTTGTTCGGCAATACCGCAACCGGCAGAGCCACTGCCAACAAAGACAACTTTTTGCTGTGATAATGTGGTTTCTTTAGCAAGCTTACGCCCTTTAATGCGGCATGCTGCTAGTAAAGTACCGACAGTCACTGAGGCGGTTCCTTGAATATCATCATTGAAACAACAAATTTCATCACGATACTTATTAAGTAATGGTGTGGCATTGGGTTGAGCAAAATCTTCAAATTGCAATAATACATGTGGCCAACGACGTTTCACTGCTTGAATAAACATGTCAACGAACTCGTTGTATTCTTCTTGATTAATACGTTTATGACGACGCCCCATATACATAGGGTCATTCAATAACTTTTCGTTATTGGTACCAACATCGAGCATTACCGGTAAAGTATACGCGGGGCTAATGCCGCCACAAGCGGTATAAAGTGAAAGCTTGCCGATCGGAATACCCATTCCACCTATGCCTTGGTCACCCAGACCAAGAATACGCTCGCCATCGGTAACAACAATGACTTTTATTTTATTTTTTGTCGCATTACGAAGAATATCATCCATGTGATGTCTATCTTCATAAGAAATAAATAATCCACGCGAGCTACGATAAATATCTGAAAATTGCTCACACGCATCACCTACTGTCGGCGTATAAATAATCGGCATCATCTCAGCTAAGTGCGCCTGAACGAGCCTGAAAAATAAAGTTTCGTTGTTATCATGAATTGTACGTAAATAAATATGCTTATTTAAGTTGGTTCGAAACTTATTATATTGCATAAAAGCACGTTCAACTTGCTCGTCTATTGTTTCATAACGGGGCGGCAATAAGCCCATTAAGTTAAAATTAGTGCGCTCCTCTTCGTCAAAAGCGCTACCTTTATTTAATAGGGGGGTTTCTAAAAGACTTGGACCAGCATAGTGGATATATAACGGACGTTTAATATTTATTGTCATAATAATTTTTGATGTAGACCATATGGTTGATGAATAGTCAAAATTCATGGTAGTGATATATGCGGTAGTATAAGCCAGATGAGGTTTATAAAACAATCAATTACCTAAACAAGACTAAAAATCACCCTTAAATTTATCTGCCGCTAATCGACTTCAGAAATCCACGCTAATTGAATGGCCTCAAGCACTCTTTCACCACAATGCTTAGGATCATCATCAAAATTATCGAGGGCTATCACCCATTGCATCAATTCTGGAAAATGTAATTTAAGTGGATCAGCATCCGGATGCTCTTCCATTAAGTCTAATGCTAACTCTAATGAGTCTGTCCAACGATATCCCATATATAACTCCAACTTTTAAAATAAAAGATTAAACCACAATGCATCTATTGCAATCATGATAATTAACCAAATAAACATTCTTCGGTATTTAAGGCAAAATTGACAATCAGTTTGCCACCATTTTTTCAATGTCTCTTTCACTTAAACCACCCACCTTAACGCTTGGTCATAAGTATATACCTATGATACATCAAAGGCGTTACTTCAGCAGGAAATATAATCCCTTAAGATAGAATTGATTGAAATATTATGGTTATAATCTCGTCAAGAATTTTTATTAAAAGAGCAGAGAATAATATGAGTGAAATTAAGTTTTCATCCACACAAAAAGAGTTACTGGTTCAAAAACTACAGCATTATTTTGCAAGCGAACTTGATCAAGAGCTCGCTCAGTTTGACGCTGACTTTTTGCTTGATTTTTTTACTAAGGAAATGGGCAATCATTATTATAATCAAGGTATTTATGATGCCCAGCAATTATTAACAGAAAAACTTGATTATATTTCTGATGAAATGTATCAATTAGAAAAACCAGCCAACTAATGACCACTGAGCAAAAATAGATAAATTAACTTGAGCCTTAGCAATATTCTCTACCCTTTATCTGCAAGATTAATTTTAAATTGTATTATCAAGCGGCAATTATAATAAGAGTTGATTTATCACAACGATTATTCTGATAAATACGCTAATATGGCTTTACTGATTATTTGAAATACAAACTATAATGCAAATTACTGATTTAAATGAAGAGCAGAAAATTCTGCCAATATTTCGCTTAGGCTTCCGACCCTTTTTTTTAGGTGGCGCTGTTTTTAGTTTAATTGCCATTACTTTATGGTTGTTAATCTATAAAGGGACCATTAGCTTTTCACCTTACGGTGGTGGCTATTGGTGGCATATTCATGAAATGATTTTTGGTTTCGGCAGTGCCATCATTGTTGGTTTTTTACTCACCGCAGTGCAAAATTGGACAGGTATTGCCAGTGTTAAAGGCAAACCCCTCGCCGCTTTATTCTTTCTATGGTTATTAGGCCGAGTGGTCATGTTAATGCCCGACTTATTAGGGGCAACATTAAGCGCTTTGATAGATTTAAGTTTCTTATTAGCTATCGCTTATACACTCGCCAAACCTATATTAGCGATAAAGCAGTATCGAAATTTATTTTTTGTACCACTATTGGTGATGTTTACCATCGCCAATGGAGAAATGCACTTAGCAACCCTTTACCCACAAAGTTTTTCGTTGAGCTACTCAGGTTATGCCGGTGTTTTATTAGTCGTATTTTTAATGTCCGTTATGTCTGGACGTGTTGTGCCAATGTTCACCGCTAATGGAACACAAACCACAAAAACAACCCCTGCTCCTTTACTTGATAAACTTGCTAATGGCAGTTTACTGCTTGCTATGCTGATGTTGTTGTTACATCCATTGGTGGGTTTTGTGCCGATGTTTTTTGGCATTATCTTAATTTTTGCTGGTTTATTTCAGTTAATTCGTTGGTTGAGATGGCGACCTTGGATAACACTGGGCGTACCACTTTTATGGTCATTACATTTCGCCATTAAATTTATTTGGTTTGGCCTTATCTTATTAGGGTTTAGCTACATTATTGATGAAATCCCCAGTAATCATGTTTGGCATCTATTAACCATTGGTGGCATGGGGGGGATTATTTTAGCAATGATTTCTCGTGTTTCTTTAGGGCATTCTGGTCGACCATTAACCCCACCTAAAATGATGTCAGTCGCTTTTGCATCTATTACCTTCTCGGCTATGGTTCGGGTATTTGGGCCTTGGTTAGTACCAGAAAAAACTTTACTCTTTGTCGATATAAGTGGTTTTTTCTGGTTGGTTGCTTTTGGACTCTTTACTTTTTACTACGGGCCAATGTTGCTAAAAGCACGAGAAGATGGTCGTCCTGGTTAAACTAAGTAACACTCATGCCATAAAATAAATATCACATGATAAAACGGTAAACAGAAATATACGCTGATTGCCGTTTTTTTTTATCTTGATTTCTATTAAGCTAACAACATAATTTCTTTTTGACTACTCGCTATGCAAACCGTTTTTTTAGATCAACAAACCTTTAGTGCCAGCATTTCTTTGACCCGTATAAAGTCTGAGGTCAGTACATTAAGCTGTTATGCCACCACCACTGACAGTCAAATTATTGAACGTTGTAAAACGGCTGAGATTATTATCACCAACAAAGTGTTGTTATCTAAAAATATACTCGAGCAATTACCCCAACTAAAATTAGTGTGCATTGCCGCAACAGGTATGAATAATGTTGACCTAGTTGCTGCTAAAGCACTTAACATTGCGGTTAAAAACGTCAGTGGTTACTCACAAGCCTCAGTCAGTCAATATGTCTTTGCGCAAATGCTTGAATATTTCAGTAATACCGCACACCACAACATCAATACTCAACAAGGACATTGGCAAAACAGTGCTACTTTTTGTTTTCATGGCAAAGGAAGTCAAGAATTAGCAGGAAAAACCATCGGCATCATTGGTTTTGGCAACTTAGGTAAAGCGGTAGCGAAAATTGCTCAAGCTTTTGATATGCACGTCATGATTGCTGAACGTCCTAATGCGATAAAAATAAGAGAAAACCGTCATAGCTTTACTGAAGTATTAAATAAAGCCGATGTTATCAGCTTACACTGCCCACAAACCGAGGAGACGATAAACTTAATAAATAGTGAAACTTTAGCGCTTATGAAACCCTCGGCGTTACTGATTAACACAGCGCGAGGTGCACTGGTTAATAGTACGGATTTACTGCAGGCATTAAAGAATAAAATCATATCTCACGCCGTGCTCGATGTATTAGAACATGAGCCGCCAACAGTGAGTCACCCGTTAATTAATGCATTAATGAAAAAAGAAATCGACAACTTGTCGTTAACTGCCCATATTGCTTGGGCCAGTATCGAGTCGCAGCAGCGATTAATTGATTTAGTCGCTTTAAATATTAAAAACTATAAAGCCGTATAAGGTTTATTTATACGGCTTTTGATAAGACACATCTAAACGAATAACTATACTATAAGTTCAGATGTGTGGTTGATGTTGATTAACTTTCTCTAATAAGATAATCGAATGCTGACAAGGATGCTTTTGAACCCTCGCCCATCGCAATAACAATTTGCTTATAAGGCACGGTAGAAACATCTCCAGCAGCAAATATACCCGGCTCAGAGGTCTGACATTTTTCGTCAATGATGACTTCGCCATATTTAGTACATTCAACAACACCCTGTAAAAAATCACTGTTGGGTAATAAGCCTATTTGGATAAATATTCCCGACAAGCTTTGTTGCTTCATCTCCCCTGTTGCTCTATCTTCATAAGCCAGAGCAACAACTTTACCACCTTCAGCAATCACTTCTTTAGTAGCAACATTTTTAATGATGGTGATCTTTTTATGCGCTTCTGCTTTTTCTACCAATATTTTATCTGCTTTCAAGCCAGGTAAGAATTCGAAGACGGTAACATGATTAACCATACTTGCTAAATCTAATGCCGCTTCTATTCCTGAGTTACCACCACCAACCACAGCAACATCTTTACCTTTGAAAAATGGGCCATCACAATGCGGACAATAAGCGACACCAGAACCAATATTTTCTTTTTCTCCTGGTATACCAAGTTCACGCCATTTAGCCCCAGTAGCAATGATTACCGTTTTAGATTCGATAACTTCGCCGCTAGAAAGATGTAGCTTTTTCGGTACTTTGCTCTCAGGCTCACCTTTATCTATTTTTTCAACACGTACAAACTCTCTTGTCGTGATCTCGTAATCATTTAAGTGCGCTTGCATATTACCCGTTAGTTGTGTGCCGGTCGTTTTAGAGACTGAAATTAAGTTCTCAATACCTACGGTATCTTTGACCTGACCACCAAAACGGTCAGCAATAATAGTCACTTTCAAACCTTTACGAGCGGCATAAATAGCAGCAGCAACACCGGCAGGACCTGCACCTATAACGGTAATATCTTGTAACGGTAACTGCTCGTTGTCATCGCCACCGACAATATAAGGGAAACGTTCGATAAGTTTATCGACTAATTGACCTGTGTCTATTTTTCCATTCGCAAATAATTCGCCATTAAGGTAAACACTCGGTACACCTTGAATATTACGTTCGTCTATTAAGTTCTTAAATAAGCCACCATCAATCATTTCACTGCTGATACCTTCGTTTAATAAGGCAAACTGATTCAACGATTGCACAACATCAGGACAGTTATGGCAACTTAAGGAAATAAATACTTCAAAGTGCAAATCTTCTTTGATTTTTTGCACCATTTTAGTCAAGGTGCTGTCTAATTTCAGTTCGGTACCAGATGACTGTAAAATAGCTAATATCAACGAATTAAATTCATGTCCACTGGGAATACCAGAAAAGTGGATGCCATTATTGTTACCGTCAATTTCTAAGTAGAACGTAATAGGGCTGCGTAAACCATCATCGCGTTCAACAAGTAGTAGATTGTCTGATACTGATGTTAACTGTGTTAAAAATTCTTTTAATTCATTGCGTTTTTGATGTTCACCCGTCTGTAAAACTAGTGATACTTTGTTGGTCATATTTTGGGTATAAGCTTTTACTGCATTTAAAATATCTTCACTTAACATGGGGCTACCTCATTATTTATCTTGTTGAATTTGACATAAGAGCTGTCATTTTGTTGGTTGAAATAAGGTGGAAGAAGTCTGGTTAACCAGAATAACGACTTCCACCCATAACGAGACTGTTGTCTTAGATTTTACCAACTAAGTCTAAACTTGGTGTTAAGGTTGCTTCACCTTGTTCCCAAGCTGCTGGACATACTTCACCGTCATTTTCACGCACATATTGTGCAGCTTTTACATTACGCACCATATCTTTTGCACTTCGACCGATACCACCCGCATGAATATGGGCAACTTGAATAACACCATCTGGGTCGACTAAAAATGTTCCACGGTGTGCCATATGATCTTCTTCAATCATCACATCAAAACCACGAGTAATTGTGCCAGTTTGGTCACCAATCATCGGAAATTTAATTTTACCAATCGCTTCTGAAGAATCGTGCCATGCTTTATGTGAAAAATGTGTATCTGTTGATACCGAGTAAACTTCAACACCAAGACCTTGCAACTCTTCATACTGGTTTGCCATGTCTTCTAATTCAGTTGGACAAACGAATGTAAAATCTGCAGGGTAGAACAAAAAGATTGACCATTTGCCTTTAGTACTCTCAGATGTTACTTCAACAAACTCATCGTTATGAAATGCTTGAGCTTTAAATTCTGGGATAGTTTTGCCTATTTGAGCCATGGGTATTACCTCTGTTATTTAAAAATGTTTAGTTAAATGGTTTTGTTTTAAAAGCATGTTTGCTTTCGATGTGGGTATAGTAGATTCAGTTGAACGATAAATAAATTTGATTAAATAGATTTTAATATTCTAAAAAACAGAATTACCAAATATTTATTATGATAACTAAACAAGAGATTATGCGAATGTCGGTTTCACATTATCCATCGAGAATATCAATATCAAAATAAGTTACCTGCGAACAAGATGACTAATTCAATAAATTCGATTAGGATGACATCTATGTTCAATATAAATTATCGTTATAAATATGATTTCAATAAAACAGCTTCATTACGCACTCGCTATCGAAAAGACTCTACACTTTAAAAAAGCTGCAGAGGCATGTAATGTTTCTCAATCAGCGCTAAGTACGGCCATTAATGAGCTTGAAAAGCAGTTGGGAATGATGATATTTGAGCGCAATAACAAACAAGTCTTAGTCACTCAAAAGGGGCAGCTGATCCTTAATAAGGCTCGCCAAGTAAAACTAGAACTAGATGAATTATTGCAAATTGCGAAAAGCGACAATCAACCTTTTTCTAGTTCGATGTCGATAGGTGTCATCCCAACTATAGGTCCATACCTTTTGCCTAAGGTGTTACCCGAAGTTAGGCATCAATATCCAAATTTCAAATTGAAGATACTAGAAGAACAATCACATACCTTAGTTGATATGGTGCGAACCGGAGCGATTGATGCAGCGATATTGGCGTTACCCTATCCTATAGAGGGTTTAATGAGTTTCAGTTTTTGGCAAGAAGACTTCTATTTAGTCTGCCATAAGGATGAATGTCCACAGAAAACCCAAGAAATTACCAGTGAAGAGTTAGCGACAGAAAAACTAATGTTGTTAAAAGATGGCCATTGCCTAAAGGAACATGCACTAGCGGCTTGTCAATTACAAAACCCAAAACAAAGTGCTGATTTTGGCTCTGCTAGTTTGCATACACTGATCCAAATGGTTGCCGGTAAACTCGGAACAACGCTCGTACCACAAATGGCCTTAGATCAATTGACTTATAACGAATCTGAACTTCGGGCTATTCATTTAAATGAACCGGGGCCACACAGAACAATCGCGTTAATCATTAGACCTAATTATGTAAGGACCGATGAGCTGACTATCCTCAAAAATATTTTTACCGCACAACTTACTGAGAAGTGCAGTGATCATTATCTTAAATAATCGTTTCATTTTATAGAATGATATATTTAATTTTATGAAATTTACTGAATGATAATGTTAGGTGACAATCGTTTTATCGAAAATAAATCAGGTAACTAAGATGAAAAATATTATTAATAACATCAAGACAATTTTTAATACTCCAACAGATAAAAAAGCTGTGGTTAATTGTAACTACTCAAATAATTACTATGGCGATCAGTATTGTCAGACGCAGAAAAAATAAAAGTATGGATAAGGTTAGGCGCTAGTAAGTGTTTATAAAAAACTAGCCCTTGCACACCAATATTGAGTAATAAACATTATAAATCAGTTAGAAATATATTAGCGGCATGACATTACTGTGCCAGTAAACCACTTCACCGAATTAACGTGTGTTATTTAAAATTGAGTTGGTATTTATTTAAAAGGACTTGATAATAAGGTGCTGCTTTAAATTTTTTGATGAGTTGTCCTAGTGTTTCTTTTATTTCTTTCGAATCCGCCCTAGCTTTGGTTAATCCTAGGTAGACTGGCGTTTTCGCAACATAAGGCTCCATCGCCTGAACTTTAGAGATAACATTATTTTTTTTAATCAATTGATTAAAAACATATGGATTAGATATAGCCATATCGATGCGCCTGGTCAGTAACAGCTTTAATAATACTTCTTCAGTTAATGCTGGTAATTTGGTGAGATAGTTAGCGCTATCAAAAGCTTTTCCATAGGAAAACTCTCTTTTGGTTCCAATTGAATAAGGTAATAATTGCTTTAATCGCCCATTATATTGAAAATTATTATCGGCAAGCGTAAATAATTGATTAATCTCATAACCGTAAGAGGGTTCAATAAAGTGATATTTTTTTGCACGCTTTTTATTTTTAAATAATGTAAGTATCAGATCAACTTTACCTTCTGCAACGAGATAAAGTGCTCTTGGCCAAGGTAAAGTGACAAACTCAAAATCATATTTTGAGTTTGCTTTAATATAATCGAGAACATCAATAGTAAAACCTTTTATTTCTCCATTTTCTTTATAATTATAAGGAGAATAACCTATTTCCTCTATAGCGACTTTCAGCGTAACTCTAGCTTTACCTAGATGATTACCGTCTGTCTTTAGACGGTTGTCGGCTAAAATAAAGAACGGAAAAAGGTAAAAGAAAAATAGTAGTTTTTTAAGTATCATCATAAGTAAAAGTATAACGGTTTCTTTTTGTGTTTCCAGCGACTGGATTATAAATATTGGCTAACTACCCGTTATTATAGTTGAGTACCTTGCAAAGAAAAATGGCTAGAGCCACTCATCTTTAATCTTTCCATAATGAAAATATCCCCATTGGCCAACTCGTCGCAATGGTGCAAACGGAAATTTTGGTAACTGACAATTATAAAGAGGCAAGTTTTCTATTTTAGGATCAATAGCTTTTTCAGCGACTTTTTCAGCCAACCGCTTACCTGCTTGCACCGAAAATGACACGCCAGAGCCACAGTAACCCATGCTATAAAAAACATTTTTCTTAGGGTTTTGATAAATATGAGGTAAGTCGTCTAGCGACATACAGATCCAACCTGACCAAGCATACTGGTAGTTTAACTTAGCTAACGGTGGAAAACTTGTTTTTAACACTGCCAACAAACGCTGTGCGTAATAAGGATCATCAGCAGACTTGCCCGTTATTGCGCCACGCCCACCAAATAGAATGCGGTTGTCGGGCAGCTTTCTGTAATAGTATTTTAGCGCTCGTGTATCCATCACTACATTCGACGTTAAAAAGTTACAATCGGCTAACTGCTGCTCTGACAAAGGTTCGGTGACAATAATTTGTGAAAGTACCGGCAACGTTCGATCGGTTGTTAATGAATGAAACCCTTTAGGTGTATATCCGTTGGTAGCAATAACAATCTTTTTAGCCGTAACAACACCTTGAGGTGTTATCAATTTTTGTTGGTGCCCTTCATCTAAAATATCTAACACTGGAGAGCTGGTATGAACTTTAGCGCCGGCTTCACGTGCTAATCGCTGATAGCCCCAGGCCAGTTTCAACGGATTTAAACCAAAACCGTCTTGATAGCGAATCGCGCCATAAGCATTTTTATCGTCCATGTATTGTTGACGAACTTCGTTTCTCGTTAAAATCTCCACATCACTATTTTTAATACCTGCAAAGGTTTTTTGTTGCAGTTTTGCTTGGCTAATAAGCTCAGCTAATTTGCTCGGCTTATGCGCTACTTTTAAAAAACCACGCGTTTGTACGTCACAGTCAATACCTTCAGCGATCAGTGATTTTACCGTTTCAACGCCAGCGCACATTTCATCATAAATGCCGCGCATCACTTCTTCACCCCATTTTTGCGCCATATCGCTATAAGACTTACGTCCTGAAGACTTGAGAATAAAGCCAGCATTTCTCCCACTACAACCCCAAGCCGTTTGATTTGCCTCTAACACATGCGCCTTAATACCATGTTCACGCGCTAAATGTAGCGCACAAGAAAGCCCGGTATAACCAGCGCCTATAATAGCAACATCAACATCTACGTCTTGATTAATTTGTCCGTCACTTGCTGGGGCATTTGTTTCAACATCTGCATTTTCAGCCCAGTAACTTTTAGGGTATGGGGCACCACAACCAGGAGATTTATCGTGTAAAGGATCGTACATTTTTCAAAACTACTTTAAGAAAGAAAACCACAGAAACTTTACCGTATTTATAGGAAATTTGCTAAGATCAATTTTCTAAAAATCACTTTATTTAAACAAATATAAAAAATGAAAAAACAGTTTAATTCAGTAAAGTCTCAAGTCTTATATCGTGAAATGTTACCCAGCGATTTTTCAGCAATAATTGCCTTAGGCACAGCTGTTCATGGTGCTGGTTATATTGACGACTCAAACATGGGCGTCTGGTATAGAAAAGGTATATTAAAAATAGCTGATAGTAGCGAAATCAATGCAAACTTTGTCGCTTATCTAGATAACGTACTGATAGGTTTTCGCTTAACTTACGCCATTAATCAATGGGAAATTGACGCTTGGTGCAGCCCTGAATTATGGCAACAACCCAGCGAAAAAGTTTGTTATTTCAAATGTAATACCGTTGATGAGAATTATCGTGGTTACGGTGTTGGCAGTCAGCTACTCAAATTATCAACACAAGCAGCAATTAAACAAGGTGCAAATGCGGGTGTTAGTCATTTATGGAAACAAAGCCCCGGTAATAGCGCAGTAAAATATTTCACTAAATGTGGTGGCGTGTTAATTAAAGAACATCCAGAACGCTGGAATGAACTCAGTAAGCAAGGCTATGAATGCCCAGAATGCCCAGACGAATGTCATTGTGTGGCTGCGGAAATGATCATTCACTTTGAAAAATAATCATTACACCACTCATTCGGATGACATTCAGTAACTAGCCAAATATTTTCTTAAATAATGAAGCTGGTGTTTTAATTTCAGCCACGTGATTTTGTACTAGATCCCCCTGACATTGAGTGTCTATCCTTGCAACATCGGGTAGCACTAAGGCATTAAAGTCATTGAGACTTGGATATTCAACCGCAGAATTTTTATGTTCAAAGTCTCCTGTAGCAGGGTTAAAACGGTATTCTTTCGCCCATTCAACAATATTTTCAGTGACTTGATTAATCGCTTCAACAATATACCTGACTTCTTTATCAGAGGTCGTAGGATGAAATGACGCACGTATCCAACCAGGTTTTTCAGCATAATCACCCCTATTAATTTTTTCAGTGATTTTGTTAGACGTATCATGATCAACATTCAATAATATATGACCATAAGTGCCCGCACATGAACAACCACCACGCGTTTGAACACCAAACTTATCGTTGAGCAATCGTACCACTAAATTATAATGAACATTAGGTATGTAAAAAGAAACAATAGCTAAACGGTCTTTAACATTCTTTTCTAGCATCACTACGTTGTCATTTTTGGCTAATTCAGTCATTACATAATCAGTAATTTCTTTTTCACGGGCGGTAATGTTGTTAACGCCCATAGCGTTCTTTACTTTTATCGCTAAGGCAGTACGAATACACTGTAAAAATCCAGGAGTTCCGCCATCTTCACGCATTTCAATATTATTGAAAAAGCTGTGCTCTCCCCATGGGTTGGTCCAAGTGACTGTTCCACCTCCGGGGTGATCGGGTACTCTGTTTTTATAGAGCATTTTATTGAAGATAAGCACTCCCGAACTGCCAGGCCCACCAAGAAATTTATGAGGAGAGAAATAAATGGCGTCTAAACTTTGCTTGGAGTTTGTTGGATGCATATCAATATCAACATAAGGAGCTGAACAAGCAAAATCAACAAAACATAAGCCGCCGTGTTCGTGCATTTTTTCTGCTAACAAGTGATAAGGGGTTTTAATGCCAGTGACATTGGAACAAGCAGAAAACGAACCTATTTTTACTTTTCTAGCTTGGTACTTTTCTAACAATAATTGTAGATGTTCAAGCGATGGTAAACCATGGCTGTCAGGGTCAATAATCTCTAACGTGATATCACACTCATACCAAGTAGTTTGGTTTGAATGGTGTTCCATATGGGTAATGAAAACAACGGGTTTATCACAGTCATCAAACTTCACTTGCTCTTGCATACGCTCAGGAATACGTAGACCTAGAATACGTTGAAACTTATTAATAACACCGGTCATTCCTGCTTCTGCCGTGATTAATACGTCATTATCGCAGGCATTTACATGGCGTTTTATTATTTTTTGCGCATCATGATATGCATTCGTCATCGCACACCCGGTTAAATTAGTTTCGGTATGGGTATTAGCGACAAAAGGCCCTAAGGTATGGCTGATATAATGTTCAATTGGCGCATAAAGTCGACCACTTGCAGTCCAATCAGCGTAAACAATATCTAATTGCTTACCATTGATTTCATGGCTTAATGATTGACCAATGATATTATTTCTAAAAGGAAGAAAGTGATTTTCAAGTGACATGATTGACGGCTCGTACGTTGTTTCGATAAATAATTCTAGCAAAACCGCACTAATGAGCAATAAAAAACCAACCAAAACAACCAATACGCAAAATTAATTCATATAAAAGCAATTTATAGAAAAATACTCTAAACTCAACTGCTTTTCGTTAAGATAACGAAAACTCAGTTTCGCGCAAATGCTGTACTTGTCAGGTGCTTGATCGGATAAGAAGAACAATTCGTCGTACAATACTATTTACTTGGATAAAATTACGTTACTTTATTAGCTGTTTATAACCGTAGGAATTTAATAAAATATGAATTTTTCTTTGTGTAAGTTTCTGGTCGTGCCCGCTATTCTTGTTTCACTTAGCGCTTGTCAACTCACCATGAATAGCAAAAACTCGCCACAGACCACCGCTAACGAAAAATTTGATAGTACGGTTAAAGCCCTGTTAGATCATCGTGCCAGTAAAGGTATTTATCAAAAAAGTGCAGCACTAAACGAAGAAAGCTATTGGCCTGATTTATCACCAGAAATGTTGGAAAAAAAATACCAACAACGTCTCACTATCGCGGCAGCATTTGAAAAGATAAATCAAACGTCACTGTCAGACGATAATAAAATTAATTATGCAATTATTAAAGCCCAACTTGATAATAGTATTGCTGAGTATTATTTTAAAGCTCATTACATGCCATTCAATGCTGAATCAGGCTTTCACTCAAATTTAAGTTTTTTCATCAACAATACAGCATTTAATAAAGAAAAAGATATCGACTTCTATTTGAATAAATTATCGGCGCTTCCGCTATATTTTGATCAAAACATTTATTGGATGCAGCAGGGATTATCGACAGGGATCACTCAACCTCAAGCGGTATTAATCGGCTATGAACAGTCAATACTTGCCTTTATTCCTAAGCATGCTGAAAATTCTGAATTTCTTAAGCCTTTTAGCACAGCGTCAAATTTAATTTCTCCTGACGTGCTTTCTGATAAAAAAAGCCAGCTTATTGCGCTATTAAAAACTAAAGTTATTCCTGCTTATCAGCACTACTATCAATTCTTTACCAAAGAGTATTTTCCAAATGCCCGTAAAACTATTGGCGTTTCGGCGACAGCTAACGGTAATGAATTTTATCGCAATAGAGTTAAACACTACACCACAACAAATATGACACCTGAGCAAATTCATACCTTAGGTTTGAGTGAAGTAAAACGTATTCGTCAAGAAATGGCTGAGATCATTGTAAAAACTGGTTTTAAAGGGACTTTTTCTGAGTTCACCGATTTCTTACGAACTGATGAACAGTTTTATGCAAAAACGCCGTTAGCGTTACTTAAAGAAGCTGCGTATATTGCCAAACAAATGGATGCTAAATTACCCGCACTCTTTAAGCATTTACCCCGCACACCTTATGGCGTTGCACCAGTACCAGACAGCATCGCACCTAAGTATACTACTGGGCGCTACATTCGTGCGCAAAATGATACTCAGCCCGGTTATTATTGGGTTAATACCTACGCGTTAGATAAACGTCCCCTTTATGTATTACCCGCTTTAACCTTACATGAGGGTGTCCCTGGGCATCATCTGCAAATATCATTAAATGGCGAATTAGATAACCTACCTTCATACCGAAGAAATGCCTATATTTCAGCTTTTGGTGAAGGTTGGGGCTTGTATGCTGAATGGTTAGGTATTGAAGCCGGCATATACCAAGACCACTATAGTAATTTTGGTCGCCTGACCTATGAAATGTGGCGGGCAGCCCGTCTTGTTGTTGATACCGGCATGCATGTTATGGACTGGTCAAGAGCGCGTGCCATAAACTTTATGACCGATAACACCGCACTTTCATCACACAATGTAAAAACAGAAATTGATCGTTATATATCATGGCCTGGACAAGCGTTATCTTACAAAATTGGTGAGATAACCATCAGAAATCTCCGTAAAAAAACAGCAGCTGAATTGGGACAAAATTTTGATGTTCGCGAATTTCATCATCAAATTTTGAAAAATGGTTCCGTCCCTCTAAACGTACTTGAAGACCAAATTAACGCCTATATTGCCACAACGTTACTAACAATCGCAGCAGAAGATAAGAAAAAAAGCATCAAAAGTGAGTAGACACTCATAGCCATATGAAGCGACACTGAGTTAGTTCATTTAACTCAGTGTCGTTAATGAGCATGAATTATCTAACTCGTTCGACAAACCGGACAATCGTCCTGTTTATTTAGGGTAAATTGTTGCCATTGATTTGATAAACCATCAAAGAGATTTAACTGATTAATATGTATGGTGTTGCCTGTTAATAATTTAATGGCCTGTAACGATTGCATACCGGCTATAATCGCTAATACCGGACCGACAATACCAAGGGTTTGACAATTTTGGGTCGGCGCTTTTTCACTTTCAGGAAATAAGCACTGATAGCAAGCACTTGCTGGATTTCGAGGATCAATGACTAATTGCTGACCGTCAAACCCCGTAGCCGCCCCAACGATTAATGGCGTTTTTTGCTCAACACAGATTTTATTTAATAAATAACGCGTGGTGATATTGTCGGTGCAATCAAGGACCACATCGACCTGTTCAATGTAATAGTTTGCTAATTCTTCATCAAGCATCTCATCAACGACCTCGATAGTAATGTCACTGTTATGCTGTTGCAATTTCTCAGCACCAACATCAGCTTTATTATTACCGATATCATTTTCAGTGAATAATATCTGTCGCTGTAAATTGGTCATCTCAACCTTATCACCGTCGGCAATAAATAAAGTTCCTACTCCGGCGGCCGCTAAATATAAACTGGCCGGATTACCTAGCCCACCAACACCAACGATTAGTACTTTGGCTTCACGAAGGGCTAACTGCCCTTGCTCACCTATTGTATTGAGCATAATTTGACGGCTGTAACGTAGTTTTTCGTGTTGAGATAACATCAGCTAAATAGTTCCTAAAGAAAGTTAACGCAGTGAACGTACTGCATTCGCTTTAAATTGAATAAATATACTTTGACCCAGCATTAACGATAAGCGCTTAGCCGACCAAGTCGTAATGGTGACAAAAAAGGGTTGTGCTGAGCAATTAACCGTTATTAGCATTTGAGCATTAGCGCCATCAGACGATATGATATGACTAATTGCTGTTATTTCGCCATGTAAGTGATTAACAATAGAGCTTTCGATAGGTTCATGTAAAGTAATGCTAATATCACTAGCGGCAATAATGCAGCGCACTTTTTTATTTTTGTCTGATGGGCTGTCACAAGCAATAAATATTTGTTGCTCACCTAAACGTAAACTTGTTAAGCCGTATTCGGGTAAATGTTCTTTCACCATCAATGATAAGCTGGTTTGATGCAATATTTCGTTATTGGTGGTTAGTTGATGAATAACGTGGTGAATATCACCATGATGACTCACTTTTCCTGAAGAAATAACTAATAGCTTATCGGCCAGTTGTTGAAGCTCATCTAAAGAATGGCTGACATATAACATTGGTAAATCAAGCTGTCTCTTGACCCTGTCGAGTAAAGCTAACAAGATAATTTTATTTTTATCGTCAAGTGCACTCAAGGGCTCATCAAGTAATAACAATCTTGGCTCAGCTAATATCGCACGCGCTAATGCAACACGCTGTTGCTCGCCCCCAGAGAGTTGAGTAACCGCTTTATCGAGCAAGCTTTCAAGCTGGGTGAGTTCAACTATTTCTGCAAAACTTAAGCGACAATTCTTATGTCGTTTTTGCCCAAAACGTAGGTTTTCTTCGACATTTAAATGAGGAAACAAGCGACTATTTTGAAAAACTAAACCTATGCGACGTTGATGTGGCGCAACAAACGTTTTTGCCTCGCTATTAAATAAGTATTCATCATCAAGTAATACCTTGCCATGTGCTTGTTGTTCTAATCCGGCGATCACTTTTAATAAGGTTGATTTTCCAGAGCCAGAATGACCAAAAATCCCTGTGATACCGGTTAAAGATATTTTGTCATCAATTGTTAATGAAAACTCGTCATGCTCAACGGTGAAATTTAGTGCTAGCTCAGCCATTAATTAAACCTCTTTGATTTAACTCGTTTATTTTTAGCAGGCCGATTCAGTAAATAAATTAAAGATAATAGAACAAGCGATGAGATAACTAAACTTATTGAAATAAGGTGTGCTTGTGCATAATCGAACGCCTCAACATGATCGAACAAGGCAATTGACAGCACACGGGTTTCACCTGGAATATTACCGCCAATCATTAAGACCACACCAAATTCACCAACCGTATGAGCAAAGCCTAAACTGGCTGCGGTAATAAAACTGGCTTTAGTCATTGGCATAACAACAGTAAAAAATCGATCGAAAGTGCTAGCACCAAGCATAGCTGCAGCTTCTAATAAGTCATCGCCCAATTGCTCAAATGCCTTTTGTAATGGTTGCACAACAAAGGGTAAAGAGTATAAAACAGAGCCAATAACAATAGCAGAGAAGCTAAACGCTAGTTGTTGACCGGTTGCCTGTTGCCAAATTTGTCCTGGAAGGTATTGTGGAGAAAACAACAATAATAAATAAAATCCCAGTACTGTCGGTGGTAGCACTAAAGGTAAAGCCACTAATGCTTCAATAAAAACTTTCGAACGGCTTTTCATTTTAGCGAGATACCAAGCGAGTGGCGTGCCAATTAACATTAAAATAACCGTGGTTAAGCCCGCCATTTTTAATGTAGTGATCAGCGCCAGCATATCTGGGTGGGTATTACTCATTGGCATTGATCTCATTCGACGATGCATAACCTGATTCAGTAATAAACTGTTGAGCTTGCTTACTCATCAACAAGGTAACAAAACGTTTGGCTTGGGCTATTTTTTTACTGTGCTTTAAAATCACTAATTGCTGTTTTATTGGTTGATGTAAATGTGAGGGGATCAATACTCCGTTAAAATTATTGAGCACTAATTGACTATTACTGACAATGCCTAAGTTTACCGCTTGCGAACGTGTTTGCTGAAACGTTTGACCAATATTAATTCCTTGAATTAATCGGTCTTTATAATCATCCCAACGTTGTAAATTTTCTAATACTTGCTTAGCAGCCTTACCGTAGGGCGCAATCCTGGGGTTAGCAATGGCAAGACGATGTTTATTATTATTAAGGGCTACCAAGAGATCGCTGTCAATATTACCCTTTGCAGACCAGAGAGCTAGCTGCCCAAAAGCATAGGTTTGCAGACTTCCACTCACCGCTAAGCCGCTTGTTGATAATAATTGTGGTCGTTCACTGTCAGCAGATAAAAACACATCAAAAGTAGCGCCATGTTCAATTTGTAGAAATAAAGTACCACTGGATGCCGCGATAAGAATTGGTGATAAAAATTGTTTTTGATTTGAATTAAAGCGAGCTAGTAACTGTTTTAATGTCGGTGCAAAATTCGAAGCAACGGCAATGCGCAAGGGTGCTTCATTCTCACTTGCCGTGTCTTTAGCCGCAACTAAAGTTATCGGTAACATAAGTAGCGCTATCAATAAAAAACGAGTAGATATACTCGCCAGCATTAATCCCAAAGCTATTTACTCCACGCCTGTGCTTTTTCTTTATCACTGGCTTTCGCTGCTAACCAGGTTTCACCAAGTTCAGTGAGTTCTTTTTTCCAAAATGGCGCGGCCACTTTTAAAAAATCCATAATAAATTCATTAGCAGCAAAGGCATCTTGACGATGTTTACTAGTTACACCAACAAAAACAATTTGTTCACCTATGGCTAACTGGCCGATTCGGTGAATGACTTTTACACGGCCAATATCCCAGCGTTTTTTTGCCGTATCAATGATTTCAGCTAATAGCTTTTCAGTCATATCAGGGTAGTGCTCAAGGAATAATCCTTTAACTTTCAAACCCAAGTTATTATTGCGCACTCGACCACTGAAGGTAACAACGGCACCATCTTCAACATTATCATTCTCTAACAGATTAACTTCAACACCGTGATCAAAGTCTTCGGTTTGAATACTGATCTCTGGGTACTTATTATTGAGACTCGCCATATTAACTATTTTATCCTCCGGTGACGGGTGGAAAGAAAGCCACTTCGTCTCCTGCTTTCACCAAAAAATCATTATTAACCATTTGATGATTAACCGCACAAAGTAATGAATTATTGGTGAGGTAATGTTGCCAATCATTATTTTTTTCACCTAACGCCACTTTAACTTCAGCGACGGTAGTGGCAAGGTCAGCACTTATTTCAGTACCCGCAGAGCCGAGCTGTTCTCGCAACGCGGCAAAAAATATTACTTTGATCATAGCTTATCCTTTATTCTTTGAATCTTCTAAAGCTTGCTCTGCTTTTGCTTGCCAAGAGCCTGATTTACCCCCTTCCTTAGTCATTACACGAATACCGTGAATTTCCATTAAAGGGTCAGCGGCTTTACACATATCAAATAATGTTAAACACGCAACAGCAACCGCTGTTAGGGCTTCCATTTCGACACCCGTTTGTCCGGTTAGTTTACATAAACTTGTCACATGCACTTGGCTACGTTCTTCATCAATGGTGAAATCAACATTTACTTTAGTTAACATCAACGGATGACAAAGAGGAATTAAATCACTGCACTTTTTTGCTGCTTGAATACCTGCAATGCGAGCGACAGAAAATACATCACCCTTTTTATTATCACCTTGGGTAATTAACGACAAGGTATGTGCCGACATTTGGATATAACCTTCGGCCGTCGCAGACCGTGACGTCAGCGCTTTATCGGTAACATCAACCATATTTGCTTCACCACGTTTGTTGACATGGCTTAAGGCGTTAACATGGTTATTATTTGCTAAAGTAGTCATTAGTCGCGCGTCTCACAAACTTCTGCCATTTTTAAATGAGGTACAAAATTACAAGGGCGATGGCTCGCATCAAGTTGCTCTCTAATGAGTTTATCCCAAGCAGTACGACAGGCATTAGTTGAGCCCGGCACACATAAAATAACTGTGCTATTAGCAATGCCGCCAAACGCTCGCGACTGAATTGTCGACGTGCCAATTTCATCAAGCGAAATAGCCCGGAAAACTTCACCAAAACCTTCGACATTTTTATCAAATAAAGGTACTAAGGCTTCAGGAGTATTATCACGAGCAGTAAATCCGGTGCCGCCGGTCGAAATTATCGCTTGGACATTATCGTCAGCAATCCATTTTGAAACAATGGCGCGTAGTTGATAAACATCATCTTTAACAATCACTTTATCGGCAAGTTTATGACCCGCTTCAGTTAAGCGTTCAACAAGTACTTGCCCTGATGTGTCATTTGATTCATCACGGGTATCAGAAACAGTTAATACCGCAATTGATAAGGGAATAAAAGCGTTACCGCTATGTAAAGAGCTCATGATTTTTCCTAAATTTTATTAGTTTTCTGTTGATTGTTAAATAAAAAACGCAAAAATTCACACAGAAAAGCGTTGCTGCGCTTGTTGCCATTCTTGCGGTGTATTGGTATTAAATAAACACTGTGGTGACTTTACAGCTAAAACTTGATGTGGCACTTGTGCAAACATCGAACGAATAGACGGACCATTTTTCTTAGGGTTATTTTTTTCGCTTAACCCACCTTTATTACCTTGCAAATACTGGAGAAAATGCGTGGTAAAGAATTGCTCAACAAAAGCATTGTTAGGTAAATAAAGTGGTAAAAAATGATCAGAAAAAAAGCAGGCTTTTTGAGCTAACTCACCTTTTATTTTTAACTGCGCAAGTGTTTCCTTGGTCATTAAAGGTAAATCAACCGGTAATATCAATAATGATTTAGGTTGGTATTTTTTAATAACACTGTAAATACCCCCCATTGGGCCAAGTTCTGCAAATTGGTCAGTAACAAAATTTTCGCTGTTAACATCAGCCCCATCAATGTTTCCACTGACGACAATGTTATTTATACCAATATTTTTCAGCAAGTTCTTACTAAAACTGAGCATATTTTCTTTGCCATTTACTGCAGTCTTATTACGCATTAACAAAGCTTTATTGCTACCCATACGAGAAGATTTCCCACCCGCTAGCACTACGCCTAAACATCCTTGATTAAACAAAGCTGCATTCATCTTAGCCACCCAACATCGCAAGGTTTTTGGTGGCACCGGTGAGTTTATCTTGCAGAAAATGTGTGGCTTTTTTATCGGTCATCATCGCGCGAATCTGTGCTTTCAATGGCTCAATATCATCTTGCTGTAAATACTCTTTTAACGGTAAACCTTCTTCGGTAAATAAGCATAAATGTAATTTACCTAATGAACTGACCCGCAAACGATTACAAGTATTACAAAAGTCTTTACTGTACGGCATAATTAAACCGATTTTACCTTGATAATCAGGATGATAAAACTCTTGTGCTGGGCCTGCTGCTTTATCGTTAACTACAGGTAACCAACCATCTAATATTAAATTTTGCTTAATACGTGCACCTTGTACATGTTGTGCATCAAAAAATTCTTGGTTATCACCCGTTTGCATTAATTCAATAAAGCGCAAAGTCACCGGAGTCACTTTCAGCCAATCAAGAAAGGTTTTAATGTCGTGACCATTGTATTCGCGCATTAATACGGTATTAATTTTAATTGTTGCACGACCATCTGCCAACGCCATATCTATACCTTTTAAAATATGGGGTAACTTATTATGACCGGTGATTGAATGGAACATGCGCGGGTCAAGACTATCAATACTGATATTAATCGCGTCAATTCCAGCATCTAGCCAGCCTTGCAGATGTTCAGGTAATTTATAACCATTAGTGGTTATCGCGACTTTTTTAATACCGGGCGTTTGCTTACAAGCAGCAATAATTTCAGGTAAGTCTTTACGCAATGAAGGTTCGCCACCGGTAATACGGATTTTCTCTGTACCCATTTGAGCAAAAGCGTTGGCAACACGCTTAATTTCATCAAAGGAGAGAAAATCACGATCATGGTCGCATGAATAACCATCAGGCAAGCAATAGGTGCAACGGAAGTTGCAAACGTCAGTAATAGAGAGGCGCAAGTAATAAAACTTGCGACCGAAGTTGTCTGTTAACATCTCACCTTTCCAAATGTAGGGAGGCTAACAAGTTTCCCTGTTAACCCTGGTGGTTATAGCAAAATTACTATTAACCACGGCTTAAATAGCATTCTAAAAAAAGATTTAGCTAGAAAAGCTCGGCGAATAATTCATTTAATGAATACAAGTATAGTAAACTATTTCACTATTAAAATACGGCTAGACGATAAGTAATTTTGATTTGCATCAAAAAGTCATCACTTTACACGTATTATTGATGAGTAAATTTACGTCATAATAACGTATTCCTATGCCGTTAAGTAAATTGCAATAGACGCGAATGGGAATAACAAGCAGGCGGTGCTAATTTGCCGTGTAAAAATAAATATAAAAGAAGAGTTACTTATGGTTGATTGTTGTTCTGCTCCTGGATTATTACCTTTCGAACAAGCGATGGAAAAAATGTTGTCGGCGATTACGCCGATCGATAAAACTGAGTCGGTTTCTTTAGCATTAGGTTTAAATCGTGTGCTAGCTCGCAACATTTCGAGCCCATTAAATGTTCCTCCTCATCATAATTCAGCTATGGACGGTTATGCCTTTAAATGGGCAAGTTTACAAACGACCGATACATTAACTATGATTGGCCGGTCAATGGCTGGCGCGCCTTTTCAAGGTGAATGTAAAATCGGTGAATGTATTCGTATAATGACAGGTGCAAAATTACCAAGTTGTTGTGATACCGTTGAAATGCAAGAGAACTGCCAAGCAAAAGATACCGGCATTACATTCCTAGAAAACCGAGAATTTAACGATAACATTCGCTTTACCGGTGAAGATATCGCAATAGACCAACCCGTTTTTAGCCGAGGTAAAAAACTTTCGGCGATAGATATTGGTGTACTGGCATCTTTAGGTGTACCAATAGTAGAAGTCTATCGTAAAATTACTGTTGCTGTATTAGCAACCGGCGATGAATTAAAATCTCCGGGCGAAGTCCTTAATGACGGTGATATTTATGAAAGTAATAGCCATGCATTAATTGCGATGTTGACTAAACTGAATGTTACGGTGATTAATTTTGGTATTATCGCTGACGATGAACAAGCAATACGCACTGCATTTGAACAAGCCGATCAGCAAGCCGATGTTGTAATTTCCTCAGGAGGTGTTTCTGTAGGTGACGCCGATTATACTAAGTTGATACTTGAACAATTAGGCGAAATTGGTTTTTGGAAAATAGCCATGAAACCCGGTAAGCCTTTTGCTTTTGGAAAATTACCTAATAGTTACTTTTTTGGCTTACCCGGCAACCCTGTTTCAGCCTTGGTCACCGCACATCAATTGGCAGTACCCGCGTTGTTAAAATTACAGCATGCCCAAGCTAAAAAGTTACCGCTATTAAAAGTAAAAACAGCCACCCAATTAAATAAGCGCGCCGGACGCATGGACTTTCAACGGGCGATATTGTCAACCAATCACCAAGGCGAGATGATAGTTACCAGTACAGGTAGTCAAGGCTCAGGAATTTTAACCAGCATGTCGACGGCCAACTGTTATATTGTTTTACCGGCAAACCAAGGCAACGTTCCCGCTAATGAAATGGTTAACGTGCAACTATTTGATGATGTTATTCAGTAGCGTTATCTATTTTTAGCTTGTTATGAACACACAATATGACGATTAAAATATATTGCCTACCGGGTACCATGTGCGATCAACGTCTGTGGCAGGCTTGCATCACTTACTTACCTGAAAATGTGGAGCTTATCCACATTGCCATCCCCGTGGAAAATAGTATTGATAAAATAGTCACTGCGCTTGAACAAAAATTCCCAGTAGGAAGAATAAATTTAGCGGGTTTTTCTTTAGGGGGATATATCGCGTCGGCTTTTGCGCTGAAATATCCTAATAAAATTAACAAACTACTGCTTATTTCTAATATGTCTTATTTGTTGCCACCTGCTCAATTAAAAGAGCGCAGCCGCACGATTGCTTATGTTAAATTGCATGGTTACTCAGGCATCACCAGCAAACGTATAACTGCACTGCTGCATGCAAGCAAACACAACAATCAAGGCATCATTAACTGTATTCGAGCAATGGATATTGAGTTGGGTAAGGAAACACTTATCCATCAATTAACAGTGACCACCCAACGCGAGAATTTATTAGTAAAACTTCCTACGCTTGCCATCCCCATTCAGTTCTTAATTGGTGATAATGACTCGCTGGTTAAGTTAACGCGCATTACCGCTATTTTAACGCAATCGCCGCTGATTTCTTTAATAACACTTGCCGACACCGGCCATATGTTACCGCTTGAACAACCAGAAAAGTGTGCTGGCAATATGATTCGTTTTTTTATCGAGTAATAAGCATTTAAACAAGGTAAAATGACGTATTATTTTTATGCCAAGGAATTCCCGTTGAGCCAGCTTAGTTTTTCCACCTTACAACTCAAACCTGAGTTAATTCAAAATTTAGAGTCTATGGGTTATCAACAGATGACCGACATTCAAGCCCAAAGCTTGCCAACTATTATTGCCGGTGGTGACGTTATTGCCCAAGGTAAAACAGGCTCTGGTAAAACCGCTGCCTTTGGCCTAGGTGTTTTAGAAAAACTAGACGTAAAACGTTTTCGTATTCAAACACTGATCCTTTGTCCAACACGTGAATTAGCCGACCAAGTAGCGAAAGAAATTCGTAAATTGGCCCGTGCCATCCATAACATAAAAATATTGACCCTTTGTGGCGGTATGCCTTTTGGCCCGCAAGTCGGTTCTTTAGAGCATGGCGCTCATATCATTGTTGGCACGCCAGGAAGAATTGAAGATCATTTAGGTAAAGGCACATTGAAATTAGACGATGTGAATATGCTAGTGCTCGATGAAGCCGACCGTATGCTAGAAATGGGCTTCCAAGCCTCCGTTGACTTTATTATTAGCCAAATTCCTCAACAACGACAAACCTTATTATTTAGTGCAACTTACCCGGCAGAAATTGCCGATATTGCTAAAAAAATAATGCAATCACCGACCAAGGTAACCGTTGAGGGGAATCACGAAGAAAGCACCATATCACAGCATTTTTATAAGGTAGAGAATGACAGCGAGCGTATCGACGGTATCCGTTTATTGTTATTAAAGCATCAACCTGAATCAAGCATCGTTTTTTGTAACACCAAAAAAGACGTACAAATTGTTGTCAATGAACTACGTAATTACGGTTTTAATGTTCAAGATTTACATGGCGATTTAGAGCAAAGAGATCGTACCGAAGTATTAGTTCGCTTTGCCAATAAAAGTATTTCAATTTTAGTCGCCACCGATGTTGCCGCGCGTGGTTTAGACATTGATGCGCTAGATGCAGTATTTAATTATCATATCGCTCGTGATAGCGAAATTCATGTACACCGTATTGGCCGCACAGGCCGAGCGGGTAGCACAGGTATTGCTTGTTCTTTTTTCAGTGAAAAAGAAAGCTACAAAATAGGTTTATTAGAAGATTACCTTGACCGAACTATCGAAGGCGAATTACTGCCAGACGCTAGTGTATTAAACGCCTCGGTGTATTCTCCGAAAATGGCAACAATACAAATAGATGGCGGTAAAAAGCAAAAAGTACGTGCGGGCGATATCCTTGGCGCTCTAACTGGCGATAAAACTATTTCAGCTAGCGAAGTGGGAAAAATTCAATTATCAGATAACTGGGCTTATGTAGCTGTAAGTCGAAAGTTTGCCAAACAAGCCTTTAAAAAACTTAGTGATGGCAAGTTAAAAGGTCGTAAATTTAGAGTAAGATTACTATAGTTACTATCGGTTAAAACAGTATTTATCAATAACGAGGTTTTATAAAATGATTGTATTTTAATGAAAACCTCGTATGATACTGTTGTTTTGTACAGTTAATTTTGATTGTATAAGCGGTTTTAAATCGTATATGATAAAACCATCAAGCGTAATATTGATCCTATAAGGGAAAAAAAATGGCAGTTGAAAGTCGATTTGTCGTCATTAGACAAGGTGTGGAGGTAGAAACATTCATGGATAAAAAAGCAGCAGACGAGTATGACAAAATGCTTGATATGGCTGACAGCTTAGCCGAGATGTTTGAAGCCAGCAGCTTTAATATTGATGAAAAAGTGCGTGAAGAACTCTGTATTTATCTAGCTAAGAATCGTGAAGATGTGCTTGTTGCTTTGCAAGCTAAGAAAGCTAAGCCAGAGACTGCTGCTAAAAAGAACGTTACAGCACCAGTTGAAACAGTAAATAGCACTGACTCGTCGCCAGAAATTGAAGCAACAGCAAAAGTAAAAGCGCCACGTAAGGCTAAAGCGAGCACAAGTAAATAAAGTGCGCTGTACTGGTTTGAATTTATCTTTACTTAACACTAGATAATATTGAATTATGTTGTCATATCAGCTCATTCGTAGCGTTAAAAGAAAAACGGTTGGCTTACAAGTTAAGCACGGAAAAATTATAATCCGTGCGCCAAAATATGTTTCTGAAGATGATATAGCGAACATTGTTAAATCAAAAAGCCTTTGGCTGCACAGAAAAATTGCCGAGCAAAACGCACAACCTGCCACTCAAAATAATCATTATCAAAAAGATAGCCAATTGCTTATTAATGGCGAACTTAAAACACTTGATATTCATTATGGTCTATTTCCAGAAATAACGCTTCATCAAGATATCATCATAGCGACTCTCGCTAGTAAATTAAAAATCAAAGTAGCTGATGATATAAAGAACCAAGATAAATATGTAAAGCAACAACTTGAAGCTTGGTTAAAGCAGCAAACTTATGCTTATATTGATGAAAACTTATCTCATTATGCGGAAAAAATTGGTGTTTTACCCAAATCGTTTAAAGTCAGATTATATAAGTCTAGATGGGGCAGCTGTAATAGTAGAAGTGAACTGAGTTTCAGTTCTTTATTAGCCATGACGCCTAAATGGATTATCGATTATGTAATAGTTCACGAGCTTTGTCATCTTAGGCACATGAATCATTCAACTAAGTTTTGGCAATTAGTTGCGCTTAACTACCCTAACTACGCTTCAGCTAAAACGTGGTTAAAATCCCACCAAAACCAATTACAATGGCCGACTCTTTAATGGTCATAATATCCTCGTAGGGGATAAATGAGCGAACAAATAAATCTTTTTATAAAGAAGATAAAATCAATTCAGTATTAGACTAATAAAATTATCAACAATTTCTTCAACTTACATTATATTGTGGCACGAATATCGCTTAGTATTTGAATACTAATTTAAATTCACAGGATATGACAATTTATTAGCCATTGTTATAATCAATAGATGAAGAGATAAATGATGAAATTCAAAACATACAGCTGGAAAGCTATTGCGATTTATACCCTTTCGACAATAATGTCTATCGTGTTAATTAACCTAATAATCACCTTCTAATTAGGTAAAAAAATAAAAGTATCACGGCAAAATTATCACTAATTTTTGACCGTATTATTATTAGCTTGTTGTTATATTGTGCAATTATTAGAGAGATCGTCATTAAAAGCATAAAAAATCAGCATTTTGTACTTTATTAATTAACAGTACCGCTTATTTAAGGTAGATTAACGCCATAAAATAAAAAAAATAAAGGATTACCCATTACATGAGCTTTTCAGTTCTTGTTTGTGATGACTCTAATATGGCCCGTAAACAAGTTTTACGTAGCTTACCAGAGCAACTATCAGCTAATGCACAATTAGCAAAAAATGGTCAAGAAGCTGTTGAACTTTTACGCAGTCAAGTATTTGACATTCTATTTCTAGACCTCACCATGCCTGTTCTAGATGGCTTAGGTGTACTCCAAACCCTAAAAGATGAAAACATTACACCGGCAATTTTTGTTATATCAGCCGATATACAACCAGAAATGCAAAGTAAAGTACTTGAACTCGGTGCCAAAGCTTTTTTACGTAAACCAGTTGAATTAGAAGTCCTTAACACTAACCTAAGAAATCATGGTTTTTTATGAGCAACCTCAACTTAAATGAAGATCAGCAAGATTGTTTACAAGAAATAATTAATGTTGCTATGGGTCAAGCAAGTGACCAACTTGCCCGATACTTAAATACCTTTGTTTATTTAAAAGTACCTAGTATTGAACAAGTCAGTACGCTAAGCCTGCTTAACTCGTTAAACAGTGATGAAAATTCTGCTGCGGTAGTAAGTCAAGGCTTCTTTGGTTACGAAGGCATTCGCGGTGAAGCACTGCTTATGTACAAGCCAAAAGATTCTGATCGACTTGCAGATTTACTGGGCTATGAGCCTGATGAATTATCTGTTGAAGAACAAATTATCGACTTAAGCTCTATTTTAACCACCACCTTCTTAAATGTTTTTGCTAAACAAATAGATAATCAAATGTCTTACAGTGCGCCGCGTTTATTAGCGGGTTCACAAAGTGCAATATCCGATCATCTTGCCCAACAATCATTTAATTGGGACTTAGCTTTAAAAGTTAAAATAACTTATCAAGTTACTGACTATTCATTTAATTGCGATATGGTTTTGTTTATTCCTGAGTCAGCAATTATTAATATAAAAACAGTTATTGACAGAATTTTGGAAGAGTTCTAAATGCTTGCTGATGATATTTGTCCTGATATTGCCAACAAATTAAATACCGGTATTCTCATCATAGATAGTCAATACAATATCGTATTTTGGAATCGGTATTTACAAATTCATGCTAACAAAAAGCCTGAAAATGTTATCGGACAAGATATTTTTATTGTCTTTCCCGAGCTGCCAGAAAAGTGGTTCAAAAGAAAAATTGAAAGTGTCTTTCAACTAAAAACCCAGTCTTTTTGCTCATGGGAACAAAGACATCACCTTTTTGAATTGCCTCATACCCGCCCTATGACGACAGACAGTCACTTTATGGCTCAAAACTGTACCTTTTTGCCGCTTGAAAATAAAGAGGCTAACGAACACGTTTGTATTCTTATCGAAGATGTTACCGATGTATGCCATTACCAAAGTAAGCTAAACAAAACACTTGAAGAGCTTGCACAGGCCAATCGTATCGATGGCTTAACACAAGTCTTTAACCGCAAGCATTGGGAAGAGTGTCTCGAAAAAGAATTTTCGCGCGCACGTCGTTATCAGCATGGTTTAGCGCTTATTATGTTCGATTTAGATCATTTCAAATTACTTAATGATACTTACGGACATTTAGGTGGCGACATAGTACTAATAGAAACCGCTAAAGTGATCAGTGAACTACTGCGCTTAGGTGACTTATTCGGTCGCTATGGCGGTGAAGAGTTTGCAATTATTCTGCCTAATACCGATCTTGTTGGCGCTTTAGATGTTGCTGAGCGGATCCGTGTTGCGATCAGCAAAAATATCATTAACTTTCAAGAAGTCGAAATAAATGTTACCGCCAGTGTTGGTGTTGCAGTCATCACCGAAGCAGACACCCGTTATGAAGACTTAATATCCCGCACAGACCTTGCCTTATATGACGCTAAGGCTTCTGGAAGAAACATAGTTTGCGCTGCAAAAGAGACTATTCCAGCCTAAAAAACTGAATATATTCGCTTTATTATCCAAATAAAACCCTCTTACTGCTTATTTATGAATAAAATATAACTTTTTATTCATAAATAACTATTGACAGTAAAACACTGCTCAGGCATTTTATAACCATGAAAACATTTGTCCGTCGTATTACCATTATTATTATCACTACCACCCTCAATGGGATGGTTGTCATCGGCTGACGTGTAAAAAACACATAAATAAAAGCCCGTGACCCCTTAGGTTCCGGGCTTTTTTTTGTTTTAAGGTTTTAATCATTGCAAGTTCTTTGGCTCGCAAAGAATTTACAATAAAAAGGAAGTAAAATGCGTGTATTAAAGTTTGGCGGTTCATCTCTAGGGTCAGCAGAACGTTTTGTGCAAGTTGCCAAAATTATAGCTGACAAAAGTAACGATTCTGCCGTTGCCGTCGTTGTTTCCGCCCCACAAGGCGTAACCAACCATTTAGTGGCTATGGCAGAGAATATTAGTGATGAAATAAAATTACAGAATGATTTAGAACACTTCAGAAAAGCTATTATAACCATTATTGATGATCTTGGTGCCAGTTTACCAAAATTCAGCCCATTACATGCAGAGCAAGTCCTTATAAACTGGGAGCATAAGCTTTCACGTTATCTACAGGGTGCGACTATGTTGTCTTATTGCCCGGATCATATCCGCGCTATAATTATCAGCATAGGTGAGCGTTTAAGTGTTGCCTTGCTCGAATCTGTGTTGAACGCACAAAGTATTAAAACGTCTGTTATTGAACCAGAAAAATTTTTAATCACCAACGATGCGTCTCTTAATGCAGTCGCTGATTTAGTCTTATCAAAAGAAAACTTCGAAAACCATTACAACAATCTCAATAAAGTTGCCTTAATGCCGGGTTTCATCGGTGTTAACAAACAAGGACAAGTAACAACGCTTGGCCGCAATGGTTCTGATTACTCTGCCGCTGTTCTCGCGGTTTGTGCTCAAGCTGAGTGTTGTGAAATATGGACGGATGTTGATGGTGTGTTTAACGCAGATCCTCGTCTAATAAAGGAAGCAAAATTACTTGATTATTTGTCGTATCAAGAAGCGATGGAGCTTTCATATTTTGGTGCTAGCGTGCTACACCCAAAAACGATTGGCCCCATCGCTCAATTTCATATTCCTTGTTTGATTAAAAATACCGGTAATCCTGCTGCGCCAGGAACCTTAATATCTAACGAGGATGATCAAACTAAAAAAGTTAAAGCGATATCTAATCTTGATGATTTAACCATGGTCAATGTATCAGGACCGGGCATGAAAGGCATGGTTGGCATGGCCAGTCGTGTATTTGCCACTATGAGTCAAGAAAAAATTTCTTTAGTCTTAATTAGCCAGTCTTCCAGCGAATACTGTATCAGTTTTTGTATTCACACCAGCGATGCTGAATTAGCCGAACTAAGCTTACAACAAGAGTTCGAACTAGAGTTACTCAATGGTTTACTTGAACCGTTGAAGTTACAACATGAATTATCGATTATTTCTCTGGTTGGTGACGGTATGCATCATCAACAAGGAGTTGCTGCTAAGTTTTTCAGTTCATTAGCCCAAGCGCGTGTCAATGTCATCGCTATTGCCCAAGATTCGTCAGAGCGTAGTATTTCTGTTGTGGTAGAAAAACGTAAATGTACTGATGCAATGAAAGTCAGTCATCAAAATTTCTTCACCCACAAACCCACTATTGATGTATTCCTTGTTGGCTGCGGCGTCGTTGGTAGCGAGCTTCTTGCGCAAATTGCTCGTCAACAACCTAAGCTTAAAAAGCAAAATATTTCTTTAAAGGTGTATGGTATTGCTAACAGTAAAGGTATGGTTTTTAATACTGAAGGTATTGATTTAGATAACTGGCAAGCAGAAATGAAAAGTGACGCTGTTCCAGTAAATGTTGAAAACATCAAGGCTTTTGTCCGCGAGAATCATCTGATTAATCCGGTATTAGTCGACTCAACATCTAGTGAATCTTTAGCGATGAGCTATGTAGAGTACCTTGAAGAGGGTTTTAATATTGTAACGCCAAATAAAAAAGCCAATACTGACTCTTGGCAATACTATCAAGCGTTGCGCAGTGCAGCACAGAAGTCTAACCGTCGCTTCTTATATGAAACAACAGTTGGTGCTGGCTTACCCGTAATTGATACCTTACAAAGCTTGCTAAAAGCGGGTGATGAATTAGTACGTTTTGAAGGGATATTGTCTGGTTCACTTTCCTATATGTTTGGAAAACTAGAAGAAGGTATGACCGTTTCTCAAGCCACCGCTATCGCCAAAGAAAATGGCTTTACCGAGCCTGACCCTCGTGACGATTTAAGCGGTATGGACGTAGCGCGTAAATTGTTAATCATGGCGCGTGAAGCAGGAATACCGCTTGAGTTATCAGATATCTCTATAGAGTCAGTGTTACCTGCAAACTTTGATGCGAGTGGTGATGTCAGTGAATTTATGAAGAACTTAGCGAAAATAGATGATGAATTTTCTCAACGAGTAAAAGTCGCAAAAGCTGAAGGTAAAGTTTTACGTTATATCGGCAATATAGTTGATGGAAAATGTAAAGTTGCCATTGAAGCTGTTGCCAATGATCATCCACTTTATAGTGTTAAAGATGGTGAAAATGCGTTAGCAATACATAGCCGTTATTACCAACCACTACCGTTTGTATTACGCGGTTATGGCGCAGGTGCTGCGGTTACCGCCGCCGGTGTGTTTGGTGATCTATTAAGAACATTAGCATGGGAGCAACAGCACTAATGACTATATCTGTTTTTGCTCCCGCATCAATAGGCAACCTAAACGTTGGCTTTGATGTTTTAGGTCTAGCGGTTAAGCCCATTGATGGTACTTTATTAGGTGATGTAGTTACTATAGAGTCAGCCACAGAGAATAAGCTGATTGTGATTGGTGAATTTGCCAATAAACTACCGGGTAAGGCCACAGACAATATTGTTTGGCATTGTCTAGAGCTATACAACCTAGCACTTGAAAAAGCGCAACAAGCGGTTAAAAAAGTACAACTAACACTAGATAAAAAGATGCCGGTTGGCAGTGGTTTGGGCTCAAGTGCTTGTTCTGTAGTCGCAGCTCTGGTCGCACTCAATGAATTCTATCAGCAATATTTTGATGAAAAAACACTGTTATTTATGATGGGTCAAATGGAGGCAAAAATAAGTGGCAGTTTGCATTACGACAATGTCGCACCATGTTATTTAGGTGGTTTGCAATTAATGGTGCCAGACAAACAGCTTATTAGCCAGAGTTTGCCCCTATTTGATCATTGCTACTACGTAATGGCTTACCCAGGTATTAATGTCTCAACGAAAGCTGCGCGCGATGTTTTACCCAAGCAATACAGTCGTGCTGACGCCATTACTTTCGGACAAAATTTAGCAACTTTTGTTGATGCTTGCCACCGTAATGATAAACAACAAGCATTTTCAGTACTCAAAGATGTACTTGCAGAGCCTTATCGTCAGCACTTGTTACCAAAATTTATCGAAGCTAAAGACTATTTAAGCGCTCAAGGTCATTTAGCTGTAGGCATTTCAGGATCAGGGCCTACCTTATTTTGTGTCTGTGATTCGCTTGAAAAAGCCCAAGATAGCGCGCTTTGGTTACAAAAAAATTATTTACAAACAGACTCAGGTTTTGTTCATGTCTGTCAGGTTGACTTAACGGGTGCTGAGAGATTGCCCGCTTAATCACTTTATTAAAAATACCAAATTTATTAGGAATATGTTGTGAAATTTTATAATTTAAAAGAAAACGATGAACAAGTCAGTTTTGCTGGTGCGGTTAAGCAAGGACTAGGAAAAAATCAGGGACTCTTTTTTCCTGAAACAATCCCAGTGTTAGATAATATCGATGAATTACTCGCTATGCCTTTAGTTGAAAGAAGTGTACATGTCCTCTACCCGTTTGTAGAAGGTGATTTAACTAAAGCGCAATTAACTGAGATTGTGACCAGTGCTTTTAACTTTCCAGCACAAATTCAACCCATCAATAAAGACAGAGCTATATTAGAGCTTTTTCATGGTCCAACACTCGCCTTTAAAGATTTTGGCGCGCGTTTTATGGCTAAATGTTTGCAAGTTTTTAGCAAAGATAAAAAGATCACTATATTAACGGCGACCTCAGGTGACACAGGCGCGGCGGTTGCTCATGCTTTTCATAACATTGAAAATATTCGTGTGGTGATCTTATATCCGAAAGGAAAAATCAGCCTGCTACAAGAAAAAATGTTTACGACCTTAGGCGGCAATATTGAAACACTCGCTATTGACGGGAGTTTTGATGATTGTCAGGCGTTAGTTAAAAAGTCATTCGATGATAGAGAGCTAGCTACTACTATAGGTTTAAATTCAGCTAACTCAATAAATATCAGCCGCTTATTAGCTCAGGTATGTTACTACTTTGAAGGGTTTGCACAGTTATCTCGTCAAAAGTGTAAAAGCGAATTAAACGATGTTGTGGTATCGATTCCCAGTGGTAACTTTGGTAACTTAACCGCTGGTTTATTTGCTAAAGCACTCGGTTTACCGATAAAAAGATTTATTGCGGCAACAAATGCCAACGATACTGTGCCTCGTTACCTAAAAACAGGTGAGTGGACGCCTAATGCTACTGTAGCGACAATTTCAAATGCTATGGATGTTAGCGATCCTAACAACTGGCCTCGCGTTGAACATATGCTAAAGTCTGGCATAGTTCCTAGCGATTGTATTAGTTCAGTTTCAATTGATGAAGAACAAACACAGTCAACTGTTTTACAGTTAGCCAAGCTGGGTTACATCAGTGAACCACATGCAGCCGTTGCCTATAAAGCGTTACAGTACAATGCAGATGAAGGTGAATTTGGTGTGTTTTTAGGCACCGCACACCCAGCAAAATTCAAAGAGGTGGTTGAAAGTATTTTAGGACAACCAATCGGTCTACCAAAAGAGCTTGCTGACTGCGCCAGCGAAACCATTTTATCAAAAGATATGGCCGCTAACTTTAGCGACTTACGTGATTATTTATTATTAAACGATCACTAATTTCGTTCAGTTAAAAACACGTTTATAATGGTCGTTAATTTAGATTAACGGCCATTTTTATACCTCATGATAAATCAAAATATTAAGCCGCAATGGCAACAACTTATTAATCAAGAACAAGCCAAGCCATATTTCATCGAACTAAACCAAGTAATTTCTCAACAACGAGCAAAGGGCGAAGTTATCTTTCCTGCGCAAAACGATATTTTTAATGCTTTTTGTTATCAAGATATTAAAGACACTAAAGTGGTTATTTTAGGGCAAGATCCCTACCACGGTGAAGATCAAGCTCACGGACTCGCTTTTTCTGTGCAACCCGGCATTAACGTCCCACCTTCATTAGTCAATATTTATAAAGAGCTTGTTAATGAGTTTGCTGACTTTAATAAGCCAAGCCACGGTTGCTTAACGCAGTGGGCAGAGCAAGGGGTGTTATTACTGAATACGGTTTTAACCGTCAAACAAGCACAGGCTCATTCTCATGCTAAGTTAGGTTGGGAAACATTTACTGATGCAGTAATAAAGCACATTAATCAAGAAAGTAGCGGTTGTGTATTCTTACTTTGGGGAGCTCATGCGCAAAAGAAAGGAAAAAACATTAATACCGAAAAGCATTTTGTATTAAACGGGCCACATCCTTCACCTTTATCGGCATATCGCGGTTTTTTTGGCTGTCAGCATTTCTCAAAAACCAACCAATGGTTACAATCAAAAAATATGACTCCGATAAACTGGCAGTTGCCTGAACAAGCATAAGGTTAACTAAAAAAAGATACAGCCCTTAGTAAACATCAGCAAAGGGCTCCTTTTTATTAAAAATAAGATGTTAACTTATAACTTGAATAGTCCTAGATTTTTATCCGTTAACGCATCACGCCAACCCCCTAGCCATTCTGATTTTGCATCTGTATTTTGATAAGGACATTTTTCTTTTGTTTTTCCGGTGAGGCCTGCTTTATAACCATTGGAATGTGCTCTGCCTAGACGATCTCTTTTCTTTGTTTGCATCGATAACTCTCCATCATTGTCTTGGTGATACTTATTAATACTTGTCGAATAAAACAGCAGTCGACAATTCAGTTAAGAATAAGCAAGAGGCTAAATCAAGTAAAATTACGATTAAAAAGTGTTCGACAGTTAATGATTGAGAGCTGAAAAAATCCTAATTATAAGATTAAATAAATAAAACAATTTGTTAGCAACAAGCGTTATTACCTATGATTATTAAAAGTTATTTTTATATAAAAAATTATTTTAATGTTGTGGAATACCTAAGCGACTTGAGCGTAACAGTGGTTCTAACATGCCTTCAAGACCATTGAGTTTTATTTCGTAAATTAATTCAAGTTGCTGTCCTAGCTTACCTTCAGGAAAACCTTTTGATTTAAACCACACTAAGTAAGGCTCTGGCAATTTTAGTAAGGGTCTACCTGCATATTTTCCAAAAGGCATTATTTGATTTACAGCATCGAGCAAAGCTTGTTGATCTGAAAACATAGTTTCTCTACTTATTAAATTTTCTTGTCGAGATAATAACTCAAAACCTTTTAACATCATAAAAGTGTCACAAGGTCTATTTATAATCATCCTAAGTTTATCGACTAACTTCAAACAGGGAACGAACATGTCTATAATAAGAAAACGCAGTGCGGCGCACAAAGCTTATATTCCTTCAAATGCGCGAGATAACCAATATATTTTAGCTGAGTTTGCCATTACCGATGAATTAATAGAGTTAATTTCTCCAAATATTTCAACGCATAGCACTCAACCTTACTATGATTTTTATCAAAGTTTATCACAATTATTATTTACGCTAAGTAATGACTATGCGATACAAAGTAGCTTATTTATTGCTAACGATAAATTAGTTCGCGTTCGCTACAGTCAAGAAATGCACCAATGGCAAACCAGCCAGCAAATTTTATTTTATTACGATCCTCAAAATCATCAATTACAAAATTCTTTTTTTGATGCCAGTATTCGCGCAAAAAAGATCACCCTGCTGTTTTTAGCCTCTGGCGACGACATTCGTTTTAATGCCGCGGCATTTCATCAAAAAGTGACTCGGTTACTGCATAGTTTTATCGAGCAAACAAAATTACCTAACCAAGCGATACGTTTACGTGATCATCAACATCTTACCTATGATTTATTTGCTAAAAATAAAGGCTGCTTAGGCACACAAGCACATAAGTTACGGCCGATTGATGAACGCTATAAATCACAAAACGTTGTTATAACACCGAACGCATCGGCAATAAGTTATGCGGTAATTAATCTAACGATTGATAATCGTTTATTGGGTTTAGTCGACATTGATGCCAATTCTAAAGATCCATACAATCCGCTTTATACTTATTTAACTGATACTTTTTCACTGGTGGCTAAGCGTTTTAATTTAAATAATGGGGCGTTAATCGCTAATGGTTTAGTCCCCATTGTCCGACATAGTTTGCATGAAATAATTTCTAAGATGGGTGAGTTACAAATGTTAGGTTATAACCCTAAACAGAGTCCCTGTGGCTTGGTGAGTAAATGGAAAGCCGATGAGTTAGTTGATAACGTTCAACTTATCTTTGTGGCTACCGCAGAAGATTCCCAGCACAGCGGCTATGGCAAGTTTATTAACCAAATAGAACAGGCAATGCGTTTATTAGCGACCGAACTCGAAATCCCCATTAATAAAGATGAATTAACGTTAAGGTTTCACCAGCATATTGCTTATAATATTGAAAACTAAGGTTAATCAACTTCGCCATTAACCGTTGGTTTTTTCTGTAGCTTGCGTTGTAGGGTTCTGCGGTGCATTGAAAGCTGACGAGCCGTTGCTGAAACATTACCATTATTAAATTTTAAGACTTGTTGAATATACTCCCATTCAACCTGCTCGGTTGACAACGTTGGCTCATTTATAATGTTTGTTGCTGAATTTGCAGCCAATGTTGATTTTTTTAGCGACGAACTGTTAGCGTTTTTAGCTAAAGCCGATAATAAAGTCTGTGTATCGACCGGCTTGGTTAAGTAATCATCTGCGCCAAGCTTTATTGCGTCAACGGCAGTAGCGATACTGGCAAAACCGGTTAACAAAATAATACGACTCTTTGGCAATAGCTTCCTCATCGGATTAATCAAATTTAAGCCACTTTCATGATGGAGTTTCATATCGAGCAATATGAATTCAGGTAATTGACGATGACAGGTTAATAATGCATCGTTAATATTATCGGCCAACCAACAGCTGTAGCCATGTTTTTCCATACGCCTTTTAAGCGTATTAGCAAAGGTACTGTCATCTTCAACAATTAATAATTTCATTCACTTTTTTCCTGCATATCATTAACCACTAACGGTAACTTCAACGTTACTAATGCGCCACCGGCAACGTGATTGGTTAAGGTAAGTGTCACACCTAATCGCTCTAAACTTGCATGACTCAAAAATACCGCCATACCTAATCCTTGCTTGCTGTTTACGGGTTTAACGCCTAACTCACTTAGTGTTAATTGGGTAAAACCACAACCAAAATCACGAATACTGAGTTGCCAATTTTTTTCATCAAACAAGCTAGATAACTCAATTTTATCACTACCGCTGGCTTTAGTGGCTCGAATAGCATTATTAACTAAATTTAAAATCGCTGGCAATAATGAAGCATCAGCCAATACTTTAGCGTTTTCACTGAGTATTGATTGGTGCGTCTCAGACAAAAAGTTCACCCTAACATCAGGATAATTTAAGTTAATATGATCACGCATTTCTTGCACAATATCAGCACAAAGTACCTCTTTTGACTTTTGCTCTTTAATCTCAAAAACCATTTTACGAAACTCAGCTAAACTTCTGCTACAACGTAATAACTGTCCTTGTAGGTCAACAATCGCTGGGTGCTCAGGTAGCTCTTCACTGAGTTCATCGACAAGCAGCTGTACAGTTGCTATGGGAGTAGCGAGCTGATGAGTTATTTGCGCAGAAGCGACCCCTAATGACATAATTTTTTCTTGCTTTAATTGCTCTTCCCGAAAAGCAGCTATCGCCTGTTCTTTTTGAGAAATTCTTCGTGCCATTTGGCCAACAACGGTTGCAACAACAATGCTAGAAAAGAGAAAGTTGATCCACATACCAATAAAGTGGCTTTGCATATTGCCATGCATTACTGACATGGGTAATAACCACAATAAAACACTGTATGAAGCAATCGCGAATAGTGCGACACTTCCAAGTAATAACGGTGTTAACGTCACAGCAGCAATAGCAATAGGAATAAGTAATAACGAGACAAAAGCATTAGTTGCTCCGCCGCTAAAATACAAAATAAGTGAGAGAAATAAGATATCAGCGCAAATCTGCCCAAGTAAGGCGAGCTTATCGGCTTCTTTCCCAGATTTATAATATAAATAGCTGACTAACGTAAATAAAGCTTCAATTGAAATAACAATAATGAGCGGTAACCAAGGCAGCTGATAGTTTAAAACGCCATTAACAAAAAGTATTAATATCAGCTGAATAATAATTGCCGCACTGCGCAATAAAAGAACGGTGCGAACTTGGTTAAACTTTCTAAAAAATAAAGACATAATATTTTTATATTGGTTAATCGTATTTGTTGATGTTACGCTAATTTTTATAATTTTAACTGATCAAAAACAGTTTATTTTAAATTTCAGATAAAAACATATAGACATCTAAACGTCTATTGTTATACAGTTATTTTAATCAAATTTATTAAGGTTTATTTTAATGTCATCACATGAAGAAAAAATCACCCTGGCAGGCGGTTGCTTTTGGTGTATTGAAGGTGCATACAACCAATTAATCGGCATTAAATCTGCCGTATCAGGTTATATGGGCGGTAGCGCAGCGCTAGCAACTTATGAAGACGTTTGCTCGGGTCAAACCGGTCATGCAGAAGTCGTGCAGTTAACTTTTGATAGCGCAGCGATCACTTCTCGTGAAATATTAGAAGTGTTTTTCACGCTACACGATGCCAGCCAATTAAATCGTCAAGGTAACGATATAGGAACCCAGTATCGCTCAGGGATTTTTTATCACAACAAAGAACAACAGCAAATTGCTGAAGATATTATTAAAGAAGTCGACGCCAGCAATATGTATAGCTCAGCGGTTGTGACCGAAGTAACTCAAGCGTCAGAGTTCTTTTCTGGTGAAGATGTTCATCAAGACTATTTCAATAATAATCCTGGTAATCCTTACTGTCAGGCGATTGTTTCGCCTAAGCTCGCAAAATTTAGAAAAACGTTCGTGGGTAAATTAAAACCATCATAGACTTAAAGCCATATTGTCAGCTTGAGAGTAAAACCTCACCTTTCACAAAGTGCGTAACACTGAAATAATCAGTGTCACGCATCTACTGCCAAGTAATGATTTAATACATTAAGGTATACAGTTTTCTGCGAAATTTATTGGCTAATGGATCACCATCAGGTAAAGCCTTTAACACATCAAGATAAAGATCTTTGCTGGCAGCATCACTACTGTCTTTTTGCATTAAACGAAACAGTAACGTCAACGCTTCTTCATGTCGATTGACTTGGCTGTATTGCGCAACAAGTTGATGTTGTAAAGCAATGTTGTCAACATCGTCCACTAACTGTGCTTCTAGTGCTTTAATTTCTGGTGAGTCCGCGGCTTGACTGGCAAGCTCAAGTTTAGCGATAAGCGCTTGATAGTGACTGTCTTGGTCAACCATTAAAATAGTGGTTAATAAAGATTCTGCTTCGCTTATTTTACCCGTTTGTAAATAAACATCTGCCATCATTAATTTAATGTCGGCACGTTCACTATTAAGTTGATAAGCACTATTAATGACCGTGAAGGCATCATTAATATTATTATCAGCTAATAACTTTTGCGCCTGAATGAGTAATAAGTCTTCTTCTTTAGGTAAATGATTAGCTAAAAATTCTTTTATATTGTCGTCATCTTGTGGCCCAGTTAAACCATCAAGTGGTTGGCCATCTTTCACTAAAATCGCCGTAGGTAAGCCTTGAATACCAAATTGTTGGGCAATTTGTTGCTGGGTTTGACAATCAACCGTGGCGTATAATATATACTGCTCAAAACCCTGCAAGCCGATGGCTAGCTTATCTTTTAGCTCCAAACTTTCAGGGACCTGTGCCGCCCAAAAGTCAACTAAGACTAACTTCGATTTTGATTCTTCTAAAATAATTTGTTGAAAATTTTCTAGGGTAATTTCAATGGCATTTGTAGTCACATTCACTTCCATTTAGTTTATTGATGAGCGTCTATAATCTATATTTTGGGGCAATTATAAAAAGCGCAAGTGCCTTAATACAAAAAGCTGAACGCCTATCAATAAAGGGACGTTCAGCTTTCGTATCATATAAGTCTAATAATAATTAGACTTCGTTTAATAACTCACGAGCAATAATGATTTTTTGGATCTCGCTGGTGCCTTCATAAATAGTGGTAATACGTACGTCGCGAGCCATGCGCTCAAGCGGATATTCTTTAATATAGCCGGCACCGCCCATTAATTGCAAAGCGTCATAACAAGCAGTATTCGCTTTTTCTGCGGCAAATAACTTCGCCATAGAAGCGGCTTTACCAAAGGGTAACCCTTGTTCTTTAGTATAAGCAGCTTGCATTAACAATAAACGGGCTGCCTCTAAATCTGTGTAACGTTCGGCAAGTTTCCATTGTAAACCTTGGAAGTTTGATAATGCTTGGCCAAACTGCTTACGTTCAGTGATAAAAGCACGAGCGTAATCCATGGCGGCTAAACCAATGCCTAGCGCTAATGAACCAATACCAATTCGACCGCCCGCAAGTTCGCCGACCGCAACGCCAAAGCCTTTATTTTCTTTGCCCATCATGGCACTAGCAGGTATCCGACAATTACTAAAGCTCACTTCATTAGTAGGTGATGCTTTTTGCCCCATTTTTTCTTCTGGCTTACTGACCGTAATACCTGGTGTATTTGCTTCCACTAAGAAACATGAAATACCCTTACCTTTTCGAGCGGTCGCGTCCGTTACCGCCCAAACAACAAAGATGTCAGCAAAGCTGGCACTGGTAATATAGAGTTTGCTGCCATTGAGTACGTATGCATCACCGTCGAGTACCGCAGAGGTCTTCATGCCAGCAGGATCTGAACCGGCGTCATTCTCTGTTAAACAAAAAGCACCTGCTTTATATTCACCACTACATATTTTAGGTAAATATTTTTGCTTTTGCTCTTCATTACCAACCGCTTGAATAACTTCAGCAACCATATTTGTCACTGATGTTGTTACTGCGGTTGCTGCACATGCGCGTGCTATTTCTGTTATCGCTAAGCTAAAAGCAACCGTGCCTGCTTCAACGCCACCATATTCTGCTTTAATATTTAAGCCCATAAAACCCAGTTCAGTTAACTGCGCAAGGTTGTTGAGGAAAAGTGTTTGATCTTGGGTTTCATCAAGTTCGGCCGCTACAGGAGCTAATTCGCTTTCAGCGAATTTTTTTGCCATATCTTGAATCATCATCTGTTCTTCGGTTAATGATAAATTCATTCGTTACTCACTTTTATATATTAAATTTGTATTTATTTGTATTTAGATGCGTATTTAAAAATTAAATCGCATATTTAAATTTATTATTATTATTTTTTTCTAATTAACTAAACGATAGCAGCACCGATTTAGATCAATCAACCCAGCACAAACCAAAGTAATGCGACACCCAGAACTAAGCGATAAATAACAAATGGCATCATACCGACTTTTTCCAATAGAATAAGAAAGTAGTGAATGCAGGCATAAGCACTAAAAAAAGCTAACACACTGCCAATACCAATAGCATTCCAATCAACAGGACCCGTTTCAGTAATTAATTTTAATGTTAAATAACTCCCCGCCATCGCAATGGCAGGAATTGACAATAAGAAAGAAAATCGAGCCGCATTTTCTCGACTTAAGCCAAGCATCAAACCGATAGTCATTGTTATACCTGAACGCGATGTCCCCGGAATTAATGCTACCGCCTGTGCTAAACCAATCAGCATAGCACCTTTAAATCCTAGCTTTTCAAAATCAATATGCTCAGTCGCTTTTCTTTTACCCGCTTTAATGTCAGCAAAACCCAGTAAAAATCCAAAAATTAAGGTAGTAGCAGCAATAACCAACGCAGTACGTAAATGTGCTTCGATAAAGTCTTTGCCGAGCAAACCAAATATTCCTAATGGGATAGTCGCAAATAATATCCACCAGGCAAGCTTGCCATCAAAACTAGTATTATCACCTTTTATACTGCCCACCCAAGCAACAGCCATATTCGCGACATCTTTACGAAAATATAAAACAACCGCGAGTAATGTTCCAACATGCAAAGCAACATCGAGTGCTAAACCTTGGTCTTTCCAGCCTAAAACAGCTGAGGGTAAGATTAAATGTGCTGAACTTGATACGGGTAAAAACTCCGTTAATCCTTGGAGAATAGCTAAAATAAATATCTCTGTAATGGTCATTGCTTATTATATTCCTTATGTATAATTCAATTTTTTAATATCTAACTTTTATAATTGGCTTGACCAAGAAAAGTCTACTGTGGTTATTTGTTGTTGTGTTTTATCGTAAGCTTGCCAAAGCTGTTGGTACGATTTTTTTAAAATGGGGTGTTTAAGATCTGGCGCTACTTCAGCCAATGGCCATAAAACAAAGGCATTTTCTGTGATCTCGGCACGTGGAATTTGTGCTGGAGTGTCCAACACTAGATCGTCAAACAGTAATAAATCTAAATCTAAGGTGCGTGGGCTATATTTTTTAGCATCAATTTCTCGACCGTTGTTAAGCTCAATTTCGCGGAGTGCTTTAGCCACTTGTACTATATTAAGTTCGGTCGTCGCACCGATCACCATATTATAAAATTCAGCACCGTCGAATCCTACGGCTTTACTAGCAAATAAAGATGATAGCGTTAACTCACCAAGCAGCGCTTCAAGGGCAGTCAATCCTGTTTGTAAATAGTGCTGACGGTCTACATTACTGCCAAGCGAAATATATAAACGCGCCATTACCCATGATTACTGTTATTTGATTGGCTACCACGTTCAATTTCAACGCCAACTGTGATGGCATTATGCACCGCATTAGGCTTGGCTACTTTTAATTTAAGCCAAGGGATCTGATAAGTTTCGATTAAGAATTTAGCCAAACGCTCTGCTAATGTTTCAATTAAATCTACGGGGTTTTTATTAGCAAATTCGGCTATTTTTACTGATATTTCGGCATAATCGAGTGTTTTAGCTAGCTCATCATTTTCGGCCGGTTTGGCGGTATCCCACCCCATAACTAAATCAATCACTAAGGTTTGTTTGATTTCTTTTTCCCAATCGAAAAAACCTATGGTGGTTTGAATACTCAAGCCTTCAATATAAACTTTATCCATTAACGTACACTCATCTTTAATAAAACAACTAAAAATATAGGTCGATTTTACCTGTGCAAAGTTATAAAAACTAGTGGTTGACGGATCAATTCATTTTTTTTATTAATAGACGATAGAAAAACTTATTTCCATTGACATTATGAAAGGCTAGAATATCTAAAATTGTTGAAAACTTGTTATAATTAACCATCATTTTAACAATGAATTGAGAGGTTTTTGTATTAGCGCTCTATTAGTAACACTGATAATAATGCTTGCTGCCTATTTGGTCGGTTCGATTTCTAGTGCTATTTTATTGTGTAAGCTATTAAAACTTCCAGATCCTCGCACTACCGGCTCAAACAATCCTGGCGCCACCAATGTTTTGCGTATCAGTAACAAATTCATCGCTGCACTGGTGCTGGTCTTTGATATCCTCAAAGGCACTATTCCGGTGTGGGGCGCTTATTTCCTTGATTTAGACCCCCTTAATTTAGGGTTAATAGCACTGGCTGCTTGTTTAGGCCATATGTACCCTATATTTTTTAACTTTAGAGGCGGAAAAGGCGTTGCAACCGCACTGGGTGTATTATTACCGATAGGTTTAGATCTTGGGGGTTTATTGATACTGACCTGGGTAAGTGTTATTTATTTTACCCGATATTCAAGCTTAGCCGCTATTATTACGGTATCGCTTGCGCCTTTTTATATTTGGCTATTAAAACCTCTATATATGTACCCAGTGATGATGCTTTCGGTATTAATTATTTTTCGCCACAAGGACAACATTTGGCGATTAATGAAAGGAGATGAAGGTAAAATATCCTTTACTAAGGCCAAATGAAGTCATTAATGTGCCAACTTTACCGCTAGTTATACCGCTGGTAAAGTATCTAACGGCCAACGTGGTGTCGCTTTAAACGATAAATCTGCATCTGTTCCTGCTTTTAAACGTTGCAAGCCCGCATAAGCTATCATCGCGCCATTATCAGTACAAAACTCAGGACGTGGATAAAAAACTTCTCCACCGAGCTTTTTAGTGATTTCCGCTAATTTTTCTCGAAGCGATGTGTTGGCGCTAACGCCACCAGCAATCACTAAACGTTTTAACTCACACTGCTGCAAAGCACGGCGACATTTTATTGCTAAGGTATCAACAACCGCTTCTTGAAATGCATAAGCGACATCGGCATGAGTTTGTTCATCCATACCTTCATTGCCTTGTGCTTTTTGTAACGCTATTTCTTTGCGAATAACGGTACCCGCAGCGGTTTTTAAACCACTAAAGCTAAAATCTAAACCTGGACGATCTGTCATTGGACGCGGCAATTTATAACGCCCTTTTGTGCCTTTTTCAGCCATCTTCGATAAAGCAGGCCCGCCGGGGTAATCAAGCCCAAGTAACTTAGCTGTTTTATCAAACGCTTCACCCGCAGCATCGTCAACTGATTCACCGAGTAATTCATATCGACCAATGCCGTCAACACGCACTAGCATAGTATGTCCACCCGAAACGAGCAGGGCAACAAAAGGAAACTCTGGCACGTTTTCTTCTAACATAGGCGCGAGTAAATGCCCTTCCATATGATGAACAGGCACAGCAGGAAGTCCCCAGCCGTAAGCTAAACTTCTGCCAATTGAACAGCCTACTAATAATGCACCCACTAAACCAGGCCCTGCAGTATAAGCAACGCCGTCTAGATCAGCAGGGGTTAAGTTAGCTTCTTTTAACACTTCTTTAATTAAAGGTATTGTTTTACGGACATGGTCTCGTGACGCTAATTCAGGAACGACTCCGCCGTAGTCAGCATGAACAGCTATTTGACTATATAAACGATGGGCTACAATACCTTTAGGTAAATCACCTTCTCCGTCATCATAAATAGCAATACCCGTTTCATCACAAGATGTTTCTATACCTAAAATTCGCATAATACCCTTAACCTAAAAGCCTAAATAATGTTTATTTCATTTTATTGAGCGATTTTAACGCCAAATACGTTAGCTATTATACCCATTTGAACAAGGTTGTGATCTACTTTTTTATCAGAAAAATAGATAATGGTCAGCGACAACGTTTAATAAATTATTATTCGTTTTCCCCCCGTGAAAGTCAGTGGATATATAATAAAATTGGTATTAAATCAGTTAATTTTAATTTTAGAAAATATTACACTTTACTTTAACTAGTGCTTAGCTTTAGAATATGTCACCCAATTTTGATAGAGTGGGTGTTTGCGAAGCAATAATGCTTAAGCGATACACCAATCATATAGATACATACTAAGGTTATACATGCCAGTAATTAAAGTTAGAGAAAACGAACCATTTGACGTTGCATTACGTCGTTTTAAACGTTCATGTGAAAAAGCAGGGATCCTTTCAGAAGTTCGCCGTCGCGAATCTTACGAAAAGCCTACTTGGGAACGTAAACGTAAGAAAGCTGCCGCTGTTAAGCGTGCTGCTAAAAAAGTTTCTCGTGAAAACGCTCGCCGCGTTCGCATGTACTAAGATACCTTAGTAGTATTTAAGACTATCGAGTAAAATAAATGAGTTTAATAGACCAACTCAGAGATGAAATGAAAGTTGCGATGCGTGCTAAAGACAAATGTCGTCTTGGTGTTATTCGTATGGCCATTTCATCAATTAAGCAAGCCGAAATCGATCATAACCTTGAACCAACTGATGAGAACATCATTGTGATTTTAACCAAAATGGTTAAACAACGCAGAGAGTCCATCAAAATGTTTACTGACGGTGGTCGTGATGAGTTAGCTGCTAAAGAAGCTGAAGAAGTAACCGCGTTAGGATTTTTTCTTCCGCAGCCACTTTCAAGTGAAGAAATTAGTCAGTTAATTACAAAAACTATTGCTGATACCGGTGCTGCTTCAATGGCTGACATGGGTAAAGTAATGGCGGTATTAAAACCATTAATGCAAGGCAAAGCAGACTTAGGCGCAGTAAGTGGCCAAGTTCGTAATACCTTAAATGCATAACGGATTTTACTAAAGCTTACTGTTTTCGTTTTATTAAAATGTACATTTTAAAGCCGTGAAATTTATTTTCACGGCTTTATTGTTTTATATAATACCTATTTATCGTTTCACTTGGGTGAGAAGTTAAAAAACACCTATCCAGTACAGGTCAATTAGGTTTAAAATAACCTTCGCACAAACAACCAAAGAAAATGTAGACATGACTGGTATGATCCCTCGACAATTTATTGATGATTTATTAGCGCGCGCTGATATTGTTGAATTAATTGACTCTCGAGTGCCGCTAAAAAAAGCCGGCAAAAATTATCAAGCTTGTTGCCCATTCCATACCGAAAAGTCTCCCTCGTTCAGTGTTAGCCAAGATAAGCAATTCTATCATTGCTTTGGTTGTGGAGAACACGGCAATGCTATTTCCTTTTTGATGGAATTTGACCGTTTAGAGTTCCCTGATGCGATTGAAGAACTTGCCTCACATTATAATATGGAGGTGCCACGTGAACAGAATAACCAGAGCCCTGCGCAACTAAAGCAGCAACAACAAGTTCATAAACAAAAACAAGATGATTACGAACTGATGGAAAAAATCAGTCGTTTTTATCAACAACAATTAAAAGTTGCTACCGATAAAGATTCCGCCATTGATTATTTAAAAGGTCGCGGCTTAAGCGGTGAAGTGGTGAAGCGCTTTGGTATTGGTTATATCAGTGACGCTTGGGATGGGATGATGAACCATTTTGCCAAAAATCCTGAAACCACTCAGCAACTTGTAGATTTAGGTATGGCAATCCCTGGCGATAAGAATCGTCCTTATGATCGTTTTAGAGGTCGTATTCAATTCCCCATTCGTGACAAGCGAGGTCGCGTTATTGGTTTTGGTGGTCGTGTATTGGGTGATGGTACGCCAAAGTATTTAAACTCTCCAGAAACACGTATTTATCATAAAGGCCATGAACTTTACGGATTATTTGAAGCAAAACAAGCCAATAAACAATTGTCTCGATTGGTCGTGGTTGAAGGCTACATGGATGTTGTGGCATTAGCACAACATGGTGTCGACTATGCTGTAGCGTCGCTCGGTACATCAACCACCCCAGAACAATGCCAAACTTTATTTAGAACCGTTAAAGAAGTTATCTGTTGTTATGACGGTGACCGAGCAGGCCGAGATGCTGCATGGCGAGCCATGGAGAATGCCCTGCCTTTAATCAACGATGGTACGAGTTTAAAATTTGTATTTTTGCCTGACGGTGAAGACCCTGATTCGTTGATCAGAGAAAAAGGTCAACAAGCTTTCGAAGAAATTCTAGATAACGCCACACCCTTGTCAGTTTTTCTTTTTGATCACCTTTCTCTGCAAGTCAATATGAGTACTTTGGAAGGAAAATCAAAAATGATTGAGCTCTTCCAGCCTTACTTAAATAAGCTGCCTGATAGTACCTTGAAAGATTCAATTTTGACTGAATTAGCCAATAAATTCGCCCGTGGCAACGAAAAACGTTTAGACGAATTACGTAAAAAGAACAATCAAAACAACAAGGCGAGTACGGTAAAGAAGCAAAGTAAGATCACACCATTACGCCTTGCTATTGCATTATTACTTGAGCACCCCCATATCATTAGTGCATTACCGGATATTACTATTTTACAACAACTCGATATGCCAGGTATTCCTTTGCTAAATCGACTGTTAGTTTTATGTAAACAAAATTCAAAAATTAACAGTGCTCAGCTTATTGAACATTTTCGAGGGACCACTGAAGGTAGCCAATTAACAAAGTTAATGTGCTTACAACATCATGTTGAACCTGAAAATGCTGAATCGATGTTTATTGATGTAATAGAAAGTTTTTTAAACAAATTTATTGAACAACGTACGGAGCAATTGCTTGCCAAAGAACATGCAACTGGCTTAAGTAAAAGTGAGAAACAAGAATTACATAGTTTGTTAAGTGCGTAGCAAACAAAAATAAGTTGAACAAACTTTAACGCTGGCAATATACTAAGCAATTAGCTATAATTTCCGGCTTACTGTTTTCATTTTGATAGCCATAATTTAGGTGGACACTCGTCAATGAATCAAGCCCCACAATCTAGACTTAAAGAGCTCATTACCAAAGGTAAAGAGCAAGGTTACTTAACTTTTGCTCAAGTTAACGATCACCTGCCACAAGATATAATCGATTCAGACCAAGTTGAAGACATCGTTAGAATGATCAACGACATGGGTATTCAGGTATTCGAAACTGCTCCAGATCAAGATACCTTGATGATGACAGAAGGTAATACTGATGAAGATGCTGCTGAAGCAGCTGCCCAAGCACTTGCTACGGTTGAAAGCGAAATTGGTAGAACAACTGATCCTGTCCGCATGTACATGCGTGAAATGGGTACCGTTGAGCTATTAACGCGTAAAGGCGAAATTGTTATCGCTAAGCGTATTGAAGAAGGCATTAAGGAAGTTCAGCGTAGTGTTGCTGAATATCCGCCGGCAATCAATTTTTTACTCGATATGTGGGACAACTTTGAAGCTGAAGAAGTACGTTTAACCGATATTATCGTTGGCTTTTTAGACCCTGATGCTGAAGAAGAAGAAATTCCAGCAGCAGCGACGCATATTGGTTCAGAGCTTTCAAAAGAAGAGCTCAACGACGAAGATAAGTCTGATGGCGACGAAGAAGATGAGGAAGAAGAAGATACCGGTCCTTGTCCTGAACTTGCTAAAGAAAAGTTCACTCTACTTCGCAATGCCTACGAAAAAGCAAATAAAGTTATTAATGCTAAAGGTCGCGGTCATAAAGACGCACAAGCAGCGATTGATGATTTAGCTGAAGTATTTAAAGAATTCCGTTTAATCCCTAAACTTTTTGATAAGCTTGTTAAAAACATGCGTAGCGTAATGGATAGATTACGTATTCAAGAACGTTTAATCATGAAGCACTGTGTTGTTGGTGCTGGCATGCCTAAAACAACGTTTATCAAAATCTTTCCAGGTAATGAAACCTCTAAAGATTGGTTTAACGAGCAAAAAGCTGCAGGTCATGCTTATTCAGCAAAAATGTCTGATATTGAGTTAGACGTTGAACGTTGTATTTATAAATTAAACCAATTAGAAAAAGAAACGTTCTTAAATGTACACGGTATTAAAGATATTAACCGTCGTATGTCTATCGGTGAAGCTAAGGCTCGTCGTGCGAAAAAAGAAATGGTTGAAGCTAACCTACGTTTAGTTATCTCGATTGCTAAAAAATATACCAACCGTGGTTTACAATTCTTAGATTTAATTCAAGAAGGTAACATTGGTTTGATGAAAGCGGTTGATAAATTTGAATACCGTCGTGGTTACAAATTTTCAACGTATGCAACGTGGTGGATCCGTCAAGCGATCACCCGTTCAATTGCTGACCAAGCCAGAACGATTCGTATCCCAGTACATATGATAGAAACGATTAATAAATTAAATCGTATTTCTCGTCAGATGTTACAAGAAATGGGACGTGAGCCAACACCTGAAGAATTAGCTGAACGCATGATCATGCCGGAAGATAAGATTCGTAAAGTATTGAAAATTGCTAAAGAACCTATTTCAATGGAAACCCCTATCGGTGATGACGAAGATTCACACTTGGGCGATTTTATTGAAGATGGTAATGGCGAACTACCTGTTGACTCGGCTACCGCTGAAAACTTGAAAGATGCGACACACGAAGTATTAGCTGGCTTAACCGCTCGTGAAGCTAAAGTGTTAAGAATGCGTTTTGGTATCGATATGAATACCGATCATACGTTAGAAGAAGTAGGTAAGCAGTTTGATGTTACCCGTGAACGTATTCGTCAAATCGAAGCAAAAGCGTTACGTAAATTACGTCACCCTTCTCGCTCTGAGCAACTTAAAAGTTTCTTAGACGGCGAATAAAGCTTTCATTTTTAAATAGATGACTTAAAATCCAGTAATTAATTACTGGATTTTTTTTGTCTTTAATTAACTCGACTCAATAATCAGCCAATCAAATTTTTCATAAAAGGACTTTCAATGCGCTCTCTCATTCTACTATTTTCTTTATTTTTAACACTACCTACTTTAGCGGCTAAATCTGGACCTATCGAGGTAACTTCCTTTGCAGGTTACCGTTTAGGAGGAGACTTTACTATTGCAGGTGACTTTTATGATATGAGTGAGTCCCAATCGTTAGAAGTTGAGATAGATGAAGGCTCAAGCTTTGGAGTGATTTTTGCCTGGCCTTATGACAATAAACGCCAAGGTGAGTTGCTGATAAGTCACTATGAAAGTGAATTAATCCCTGCCAGTTTATTAAGCCCTTATACTAGTGACTTATCGGTAACTTACCTACATATAGGTGGTAATGTGCCACTTTCAAATAGCTTTGTCCCCTTTTGGTTTTCTGGTGGCTTTGGTGTTACGCATTTTTCACCCAAGGCAAAAGAACTTGATGATGAAACTAAGCTATCAGTAAACCTAGGGTTTTACAGTAAATTACAACTCAATGACCGTATAGCGATTCGTTTAGGTGCAAGAGTATATGCGACACTTATTGACTCTCAAGACGCACTTTTCTGTGATAACAATACCTGTAAAATCGCAATATCGAGCGATATGTGGGTGCAAAGTGAATTATCAGCAGGTTTAACCTTCACGTTTTAAGACTTACTTATCAACAATAATATGCTTGGGATCAGATAGAAATGTTTGGTCCGTTAAGGTTTTCAAAAAAGCAATTAAGTCTTCTTTTTCTGCTTTTGTTAAGACAAACCCTTTAATGAACTGACTTTTCAGTGGATTACTTCGACCATCACCTTGATATTCACCCGTAGTAACATTTCGTCCACCAGCGGCATAAAAATCAATAACTTCCGCTAAGCTTCCAATACTGCCGTCATGCATGTAGGGCGCACTAACTTCAATATTACGTAATGTTGGCGCTCTAAATCGGCCATTATCTCTTGCTAACGTTGAAATTTCAGACAAACCAGTATCATGTTTAGGGTAACCTGATTTGTGACTATCACTAACATTATACAAACCCGTATTATGAAAAGGCCTACGATCAATTAGCTGTTTTTCATGACTGGTAGACTGAGTGAAATTAAATCCGCCGTGACAATGATGGCATTCAAGCTGCTCTGAGAAAAATAAATTCATACCGCGCAAAGCCGAGGCAGAAATAGCATTGTCATCAGCCAAATATGCATAGCTATCAAAAGGCGAATTTAAAGAAACTAAACTGCGAACATAGCTCGCTAATGCTTTCACAATTAAATCGAAACTTATGGTTTTTCCTGGGAAGGCTTCAGTGAATAAACGCTGATAACTCTTGGTATTAAATCGCGCTAAAACTTCTTCTTCATGACCGGTTATGCCTAGCTCAACCGGCGATTCACCAAACATAGGTAATAGTATTTGCTGTTCAATAGAGGTTAAACCGTCGTGTGCCCACGTTAACGTTTTGTTATACGCTATATTAACTAAAGCAGAGGCATTACGTCGATGTGGTTGTGCGGTGCTGCCAAATGAATGGGGAATATTTTCACCAAAAGCAAACTCTTGATGATGACAACTTGCACACGCTTGTTGTTGATTAGCTGACAAATTTTTATCAAAAAAGAGTTGTTTACCTAAATTAACTTTTGCTTGGGTCATTGGGTTATCTTGTGGTACTTGTGGTTTAGGAAAACCTTCGATAATTGGCCACTGATAATCACTTTCTAATTTATTATCATCACTACATGACTGCAAAGCCAAGCAAATGCCAAAAGTGAATAAGCACTGAAGTATTAATTTAAGTCGATGTAGAAGCCAATTACCCATTATTTTTTGTCTTAAATAACAACGATTCATTACTAGTATTCGCTCCCAAACCTAAGTTTTTAAATAACATTTTACAACTCTCTTCATCGATTGCCGATTGACAACTATTTTTGCGTGCTAATCCAACATCTCGTACTAACAACGCTAAATCAAATTCAATGGTAGAATTTTCCAAGGTAAAAGGTAAAGCAACAGCCACGCGATTAGGATACAAACATTCATTTTTTGGTGCTCGTACTGGGCTTAATGCTTTACAACCTGTAGAGCCTAGGTGAAATAGCCAGTCATCATTTTGAGAGACTAACTCGGCCCGCATAAATTTATGCCCCCCTTGCCATCCCCAAAACATTGAAGCGTCATTTAATGGGCTAGGCTGGGTTAATGGATTCAGGTGATTAAGTGCAAATGGTACACCTAAAGTAAAACGAATATCAGTAACAACAGCCGCTTCATCTAATGGCATTAATTCGAGTTGCCAATAACCTTTGCCATTTTTTCTATCACATATCTCTCCCAGTAAAGCGACATTGTCTGCTTGATTTGCATTTGTTGTCATCAGCCAAGGCTGCCAACCATTACTACTGGTATTCACTTCAACGCCATGTATAAAAAACTGTAACTGCTGATATTGCCACTTTTGTGATTCGCTACTTTTTAATTCATGAACATCAGAGAAACTGCTTGCACAGTTAATGTCAGTATTTTTATAAACAGCTTGAAAAGAAATTTTTGTGGGCTGTGACTTTTGAAAACATCCTGAAAGTAAGGTAATACTTAACCCAAAAATAGTTGTGACAGATAAAATTTTTTTTAATATATAACGGTTCATTTGAATAAGGCTTAATCGTTGAATGCAAAGTAATATTTACATGAAGTTAAAGTAATGTTAACGAGTTGGTTTTAAATTGTACGTTAACTTGCTATGGTAAAGCCATCAAATATTGAGCAGCTAAATAAAAAACGAGCACATTATGGCTAAAATATCATTACCTCTTGGCATTGCAATTATTTCAATATCTTATTTTTTACTCTCTTCAAATACATTCGCTCATTCAGAGCATGATAAATCGAGGTTTGTTGCTGTTAATGGCGTAGATAAAGACCGCTGTGATAATGTTCTTAGACCCTGTAAAACAATTGCCTATGCGGTTAGCCAAGCAAACAAAGGTGATAACGTACTTGTTGCTTCAGGCGACTTTACAATCACTTCAAGCGAAGAACTATTTTATTTAAAAAGCGCTCTTGTCTCAGTCGTCGGAGGCTATAATCAATTTGATCATTATCAATCGCAAAGCCCTCAGTCAAATGTTACCACTTTACATAATATTCCAATTGAAATGGTTGATGAGCTTCGCAGCAACGGTTTTAGCGTTATTGCAGATGGTAAAGCCTTTGCTAAAGATAAAGATTTAAAACAAAAACTTGCAAGTTATTATCAACTCAGTGAAAGCCAAGCAAATGAACCTTGTGTTAATGGCAAAGCTGATATTTTTGACTGCAATAACATTGATTTACTCGCTCATTTCCCATTAACTGCAATGTCGAGTGATCCTGTTGAAGGCAATGATATTTGGGGCCATGTAGATTTAAATACGGGTAATGAATTTGCTATTATGGGCGTAAAAAATGGCGTTGTTGTGGTTAATGTTACAAACCCAACCACTCCTGTTGAAGTGGGTACAATAGCTGGAGTAACGTCAACATGGCGAGATGTAAAAGTTTACCAATACTTTGATGAAAATATCAATTTATGGCAAGCCTATGCTTATGTTACAACCGAAGGTGTTCGAAATGGTCCAACAGATTATGTGACTATCATTGACCTTAACAATCTTCCTCATTCAATAACATTAGTTGAAAAGAATAAAGTGGTCAGTAGAGCCCATAATGTTTATATCACTAATGTTGATCATACCCTTAATATAACGCTTCCAGATCAAACAGCTTCACTGCAACTTATTGGCACAAACAGTAGGGGTGGAGCTTTCCAAAGCTATTCATTAGAAAACCCAAAAACATTAGTCAACGTTACTGCTAACAATTTTGGTAATGGCTACACCCATGATGGGGCTTCTCTTGTTATAGATGATCAACGTTCAGTTAATGATTGTGGTTTAACGTCAGGTAGCTGTACTGTTTTCATTGATTTTAATGAAGACGTCATGAAGTTATGGAATATCACCGATCCAAATAACTCAACTCAGTTAGGTGCGGCTGAATATAACGACGTAGCTCCGAACAATAAATATGTACATTCTGGTTGGGGCACTGAAGATAAGCAGTTCATTTTATTACATGATGAATTTGATGAATTTCGTGGTGGATTAAACACCACTGTTAGAATATTTTCAATTGGGGACCTAACGAACCCAACACAGGTTGGCCAATGGACAGGTCCTACACAAGCGATTGATCATAATGGTTTTGTTCGAGGTAATAGATACTATATGTCTAACTACGAACGTGGCTTAACCATTTTAGACATTACGGATCCTACAACGCCTACTGAAGTTGGGTTCTTTGATACTTTCACACCGAGTAACTCAGCAAGCTTTAATGGTGCATGGGGCGTTTATCCATTTTTACCGTCAGGAAATATTCTCGTTAGCGATATTAACAGTGGTCTGTATGTATTAAAAGATAACGCAAAAGCTTCAACGAAAGGAATGTTCAGCTTTACCAGTAAAAGCACAGAAACCGCTCAAGGAACAACTCTCAACCTCATTGTGCAACGTAATGGTTCAGACATTACAGAAAGTACTGCGGTAAGTTACCAAGTAATTCAAGGTAGCGCCAAAAAAGGCACTGACTTTGATGTAGAAAACAACACACTCACTTGGGCTGCAAACGATAATACCAATAAGACAATAAGTATTGATATTGCAGATGACCTAACAAATACCGAATTGTCAGAGTCTTTTTTTATACGTTTATATAATCCAACAAATGGTGCAACACTTGGCTCAAACAGTTACAACACTATCAATATTACTGGGTTAATAGACAAAGGAACGGGAAGCTTTGAATTCGACGAGCAAACAATCGCAGAGAATGTTGATGAATACACCGTAAATGTTAACCGAATGGGAAGTACATCGGGCAGTATCTCATTCCAATATCAACTGACTTCAGGACAAGCGATTATTGGTAGCGATATCATTGATGCATCGGGGCAAGTATCTTGGGGCGAAGGTGAAAGTGATACTAAAAAAATTATATTAACTATTATTGATGATATTGAAGAAGAAGAAAATGAAACGTTCACCTTAACGTTATCAAGCATCGATAATAGTCGGTTAGGTAATAATGCAGAGATTATATTCACTATTGCTGATGATGATCAAAATACAGCACCTGTGGTTACCCTAAGAGAAAATTTTGAAGTAAATACTAATCAAGGTGTAACGTTAACGGCTCAAGCCATCGATGCAGAAAGCGACAGTATGACCTACTTATGGGAGCAAATAGCAGGTTCAGCGGTATCAATAACTAACGCTGATATGTTATCAGCTAGCTTTACAGCACCAAATAACGCTACCTCGTTAACATTTAAACTTACCGCTACTGATTTCAGAGGTGCATCAAGTACAGGAAGTGTTATTGTTTCAGTAGTCGCGCCCGTTGTAGTAACACCAACCCCCAAGACAAAAAGTAGCGGCGGTACAATATTATGGTTAACAATCCTTTCATTATCTTTATTAACCAAGAGAAAAGTCATTATCAATAAATAGTATCTAGGCAATAGTGATATAAAATCACCCGTATTGCCTAACAATTAAGCGAACAATGTAAAATTTAGCATTTTTTAAAAATACGCTAGTGACAACAAAATAAAAAATGCTTATACTTCACGCCGCTTTAAGTTGAAGTCTCAATTTAAAGCGGATAAAAAGATGGCCCCTTAGCTCAGTTGGTTAGAGCATTCGACTCATAATCGACAGGTCCCCTGTTCAAGTCAGGGAGGGGCCACCACTTCAAATATTACTATCCTCGTAAGAATTTACTAAAAAATATTTTAATCTGAAATTAACTGTAGTTATCACTGTAGTAGTCACCTTTCACCATTAAAAATGTATTGTGAAAAGTTTATTCTGTTTTAGTGGCTCCAATAATGTCATGTGCGATAACACTCAATCTGCGGTGTCAAAAATCTGCATAAATACCCTCCCCTTTTAAGATACCCCAAAACGGTAGGCTTACCACAGTAGTGTTGGTGTAAAGATCCACTGCTTGAATATAAGATGAGTGCTAAACTTTTGACATATCGGATGAGGGTGGTTTTTACTATACGTAGAATCTCAACCTATTATGCTCTTACAAGAGTCGGTAATGGAGTACTCTGACGTGGTTTACAACCTCTAGCTTTAGGTTTCTAATAAATCTATTAACGTTACTCACAAAGTGTTAATGAAGCGAATAACTAAGTGGTTTAGTTGTTTATAAAAGTGCGTTTAGCTTTGCAAATTTTGTATCTACACAACTAAGTAGATTATTTACTCTTTAACACTCCCTATTTTGTTACTCTAAAAAAGCCTTCTGCTGCTTCAGTTAAGCTAGAGAGGTTTTTATTCTCACGCCGGCTTATTGATTATCATGGTTAATAGTAAATTATTAGCAAAACTTTGTTTTAAGTACGTTCATATCAATAATAATTTGTTATTTTTAATGTAGTATAAGATCGGACTTGCTTACTAGGCTATGATCTTTCAAAGCACTCTAAGAAATAAAAACAAATAGAATAGGGATAAATAAACAATGGTAAACATGTTAATTGCATATCAACTTGATGGCGGTGATGTTATCGAGATTAATCATCCAGAAGAGTTCGAGTTCAAAGATTTAGATGGAAATAGCTTAGGAAATGCTCAGATTATCAAGCGACATAATAACGATCTGATATTAGCCGAAGCTGCATTTGTGATCTCAGCCGAACATGCAAAAGTTATGATACCAAGCGATGCGGCATTCATGGAATCCAAAGCAGGCGTAAAGCAACCTTTTGACTTTAACGGGCTCGTAAAAGGCTGTGGATTTGACTCTGTTAAATATAAATTTGATAAACAAGGTAATGAACCAACTGACTGGGTTATCGCCTATCCTCTACAGCACTAAGCCTAAAAAGGTCGCTAGTCATACCAGTGACCTTTGTTATAGCTTTGAATGGACCAGGTAATGAGATTATTTCAACATCAGGCTAAGCGTATATATCTGTTTCAGAACGACTAAATGTTGATTTAACTAGAGGGTTTAGTTATCAGGTTAAGAAACACTGATACGTAAACTAAACTTAGTCATATTTTATTATATTTTTTTAACAAAACAGAATCGATATGATCAAGAGAATAAGCTGTACTATTCGCCAACATATTGCATTTTAATCAATATGATATAAAACAAATTATCAATGGAGCGGTATATGTATAAAACTATTATTTGCGCAATAGAAGCTAGTGATGAAGGACTGGAAGTACTTTCAAAAGCCCATGAGTTATCTCAACTATACCAAGCTAAATTGTTTGTTACTCATATCATCCCATATACATTGCTTCCTAAAGACTATCAAAAAGAATTAAAAGAAAGTGCATTACCTTCAATTGAATCAAAAGCCGCATCATTAGGTATATTAAAGAAAGATGTCTCGGTCACATTTGGGAAACCCTACGAGCAAATTTGCATACTTGCAGAAAGAAAAAAGGCAGACTTAATTATACTTGGTACCCACTCTAAAAAAGGTATTCATGCTTTGATTGGGTCAACAGCAAATGGTGTTGCCAATTATGCTAAATGTGATGTTTCACTTATTAAAATTTAAAGTGATTTTTTTGATAAAAAATCTAAATGTGCTCTTTCAAATAAATAACTAATGCCGCCAACATGGCATTAGTTATTATTAGAGCAATGAAGATTGCACTCTTGGGTTACTTACAATAGTCATATTAAGTGAAATTACTTTTAATGGCTCACTATCTCCTTCTAATAACAACGCTAATACCCTGGATATTAAAAGCTCATATACATGAGTATATTTAATAGTAAGTTTAGTTCCTTTAAACCAAACATGAATCGTCAATAACTGGCCTTAAAGTGTTATCTACATATTAATTTTTCGACATTTAATCAGATATTTCATCCATTCTAAAAACCGGATAAAAATCATATTATCGCTTATAACGTTTCAGGATTATTGTCAGTTACGCGTTTTAGTCATAATGTATATTAGGAAGTGATCACCTTCTCATTCAATGTAGCTGTTGGATATTTAAGCTAAGAAAAATGAATAAATTTTATCAAACTAACATGACTAAAGCTCATTCGTAATATATTATTATTTTTAGGGAATCGTATATAAAAACGGCAGTTATAAGAATTATGGATTTAGATAAATTTAAACAAATTAATAAAGCATTCGATTACCTCTTTGATTCATTGGTGATCACTGACCTACAAGGCATTATTACTGACTGGAATAAAGGCTCTGAAAATTTATACGGCTATTCCAAAAAAGAGATCATTGGTCAGCCTGTTGATATTTTACATCTCCCCGAAGACACCGAACATATTACTTCAGAAGTTATCAGCTCTGTAGAGAAGTACGGAAAATGGACCGGTGAAGTTAGAATGCTCCATAAAGATGGTCATATTGGCTGGATTGAATCTATGTGTGTGCCACTTTTTGATGCTAATCATAAGCTCGTCGGCGCATTAGGTGTAAATCGAGATATATCAGACCGGGTAAAAGAGACTAAACGTCTTGAGCACCTAGCTCATTATGATCAACTGACAGAAATTCCAAATCGATACCTAGTGTTTGACCGAATTGATCACCTAATTGATCAGTCTGAACGTGATATGAGAACTTTTGCGTTGCTTTTTATTGATTTAGATAAATTTAAAATAATTAATGATACCAAGGGTCATGCGTTTGGTGATCAAGTGCTAGTAGAAGTATCTTTACGTCTTAAGCAGTCAATTCGTAATTCAGATACCGTTGCAAGAATTGGAGGTGACGAATTTGTTATTTTACTTGAGAATATGATTGATAAGTCTAATGTAGATTCTGTGATTAAAACTATTATGGATACGATTAGCAGACCCTTTAAGATTAACGATGAAAAGTTAACCGTGAGTTGTAGTATTGGTGTTTCAATTTATCCTGATGATGGTATTACCACCGATAGCTTAATCGCAACAGCAGATAAAGCGATGTATAACAACAAACATAAAAAATGACCTCAGCTGATAAATGAGTTTAGATATTTTCGATGCTATCTTTGATTTTTTGATCTTAAATAAGCACGCTATTAGCCATTAATTTGATTGCTAAAGGTTATTTTAACGAATACTGCTATTACCTCCCCTCTTATTGACCTACTAGTTAACCTTGATGTTCAGCCTCAGCCTAGTTAACAGCTAGCTTATACTAGAGAATAAATTGACTTTTAACTGATTGAGAATAGACTAAAAACTAGGTTATATTTCAATGAGATAAATTATTATGTCTACTAAAGCTTTCGCTACTTGTTCTTGTCTATTCACATTATTTATAACCTTAGCAACACTTAGCGGTTGTGATAACAAAAAACCAGGTATTGCCTTAGGTACGTTAGAAAGAGAACGCATAGCGCACACAGCAACAGTGAGTGAAGTTATCACGGCATTACCTGTTAGTGCAGGTAGTCAAGTTACTGAAGGTACAATATTGGTTAGGCTAGACGACACCCTTCAAAAAGCGTTCGTTGCTAAAGCTCAAGCTCAGATGCAACAAGCAAAAGCTAACTTAGAAAAAGTACATAATGGTGCGCGTAAAGAAGAAGTTGCCGCGGCATCTGCAGAAGTCGAGGGCGCGAAAGCCGCACTGATCAAAAGTGAGGCAGACTATAAACGCACTCAAATACTGATAAAGCAAGCATTATCTAGTCAGGTAACGCTCGAAAACTCCCTTGCATTACGCGATGAAAATAGAGCTAAATTACACAGCGCTCAAGAAAAACTATTACAACTAATTAATGGTGCTCGTATCGAGGACTTACAAATAGCTGAAGCTATTTTAGCAACCGCGGTTGCGGTACTCGACAGTGAAAATAAAAAACTCAATGATTTAACCATTACCGCAAAACGTGATGGTCTATTAGACAATCTTCCATGGAACCTCGGTGAACGTGTCACACTCGGAAGCCCCGTAGCAATTGTATTAGCGGGACGTGCTCCTTTTGCACGTGTCTATGTGCCAGAACCCTACCGAGTAAAAATTAAAGTCGCTGATAAATTAACCGTACAAGTTGATGGTTTAACAGATTCGATTATTGGTACTGTGCGCTGGATATCTTCTGAACCTGCTTTTACCCCTTACTTTGCATTAAACCAAGAAGAGCGTGCAAACCTTATGTATTTGGCTGAAATACAATTACCTGATAGTGCTGCAGAGCTGCCAATGGGTGTGCCAGCGCAAGTTATAATGCCATGAAGTACTTAAACGATAGCCAAGAAAAAAATCTTAATAGCTCTTTTGCGATAAGCGCACAAAATCTCACTCGAAAATTTGGCGAATTAACGGCAGTATCTGCGCTAGATTTATCTGTAGAGAAGCAAACTATTTACGGATTTTTAGGCCCCAATGGCTCAGGTAAAACCACGGCAATTCGATTGCTGACCGGTTTATTAATTCCAACGAGTGGTCAGGTTAACGTTTTGGGTTGTCATTTACCGCAAGAGGCCAATAAACTGCGAATGAAAATTGGCTATATGACACAAAAGTTCTCTCTCTATGAGGATCTTACCGTTAAAGAGAACTTGCAATTTATCAGTCGAATTTATGGTCTAACGGCTAATCAACAAAAATCACGACTGAGTGAATTATTAAGTACTCATCAATTAACACAGCAAAGTCAGCAACTTGCTGGCAGTATGAGTGGTGGTCAAAAACAAAGGCTAGCGCTTGCCGCCGCAGTGATACATAAACCTAAGTTACTCTTTTTAGATGAGCCCACTTCGGCGGTTGATCCGCAAAACCGACGAGAGTTTTGGGAACAATTATTTGATCTTTGCGATCAAGGCACCACAATATTAGTATCAACGCATTACATGGATGAAGCAGAGCGTTGTCATAAGCTGGCCATCTTAGAAAATGGTATAAAAAGAGCGGATGATAGCCCACAAAACTTAATGAATAATATGGCTGCTCAAGTGGTTGAGGTAGGCGCAAGCAATATACGTCAAATAAAAGAGCACTTAATCAAATTGCCACAAGTGATTTCTGCCGCCCAGCTCGGTACCCACTTGCGTGTATTAGTAAATAAAGAAGAAAGTAACCCTATTGCATTATTGCAGCGCCAGCCTTGCTTAAATGATACAGCTAAACTTGTTATTGTTAGACCCAGTCTTGAAGATGTCTTTGTTAGTTGCACCGGCCAAGGGGTGACACAGTCATGAAAATATCACTATTAAGAATTCAAGCCATTGTTATAAAAGAACTACTGCAACTTAGACGCGATAGAATGACCTTTGGCATGGTCATAATGATCCCCCTAGTACAATTACTGCTATTTGCCTTTGCCATCAACACTAATGTGCGAGATATCCCAGTTGGTGTTGTAGATCATAGTCAGACATCTTTGAGTAGAGTATTACAGCAAACCGTTGCAGCAACCGGCATTGTTAAATTTACTCACAGTTATTACTCGGTAAAGGAAGCACAAGCCGCCATCGATAGCAGTGAAGTGCGTGCAGTATTAATTATCCCACAAGACGTTAGCCAGCGTTTAGTTCGACACCCAAGTGTAGGTTTTGGTTTGCCGCCCTCGAGTAAACAAGAAACGAGCAGGCCAATAGCACAGTGGTTAGTTGATGGCTCTGATACTGTTATAGCAGGTAGTATTAAAAGTTTACGTAATATGCCACTTACAGAGTTATTAGATAAGCCCGCCAACCGAAATACCGCAACGTTTGAAGTGACCTTACTTTATAATCCAGAGCAACGAAGTGTGGTTAATATAGTGCCTGGACTTGTTGCCGTGATATTAACAATGACAATGATAATGTTTACCTCGGCCGCCATTGTTCGCGAGCAAGAGCGCGGTAATATGGAAATGTTAATTACGACACCACTTAGCTCACTTGAGCTGATGATTGGTAAAATATTTCCCTATATTTTTATTGGTGCGATTCAAGTCTGTATTATTCTTGGTTTAGGCTATTGGCTATTTGACGTCCCCTTTAATGGCGGTTTTGCCCAACTAGTACTTGCGACTTTACTGTTTATTTGCGCCAGCTTAGTACTGGGTTTAGTTATATCAACAATTGCTAAAAACCAATTACAATCAATGCAAATGACAATATTTATTTTACTGCCATCTATATTATTATCTGGTTTTATGTTCCCTTATGAAGGTATGCCACTGCCCGCACAATATATTGCTGAGGCACTGCCAGCGACACACTTTATTCGCTTAATAAGAGGTGTAGTATTACGTGATGTTGCCGTTATTGAGATGAGTTTTGATATGCTATGGTTAATTGCTTTTACCTGTTTTGGCTTACTTGTTTCAGCACTGCGTTTTAAGAAAACACTCGACTAGCTTACCTGATGGTTTCATTGCACAAGCTGAGATATTTGAGTGAAGAAAATAATATAAAAGTGACGCGAAACTAAGCCACTTTTATATTTTATTATCACACAATATCCTGCATTATTTATAGTGAGTTAATTAGCACTATTATTTTCTGAGGCTTGCTGCAGAATTTGAACTTTCTGGTCTTTAAGGTAGAGCGGATGGTAAGGCCCTACCGGTACTGTACCAACAAACCGGCTATTAGCCTGTCTTGCATAACGGGTGTAATCAGCTGCTGCTGTGTTTACCGCTGTAGCTATTGCGCCAACAATCAACCCAGCTAAACCACCACCATTATTTCCACCACTAAGATCAACAACAACCGTGCCGGTATATTTCCATAACGTCGAAGATGTTTTTGTTGATTTTATTTCTGCTTCAATTGATACGGTTAAGCTTGAAGCAATAACCAAATAGCTAGTGTCCCACTTAAGTATTTTGGTAAATAACACCGCATCCGCACCGAAGTACTCATGAAATTTATTAAGTGGCATGTCGTAAACAAGTTCAGCATCATAAATACCTTCTTGTTTCAATATTTCTGACGTTAGCTCGTATGGAAAAGTATAATATCCCTGAAACGCGATAGGCATTTCTACCGTAGTCGCATAATAATCTTTCGCATCTGCTGCCGTACTTAAATTGATCGGTGGCATTATTAATAATGAACGTGGTTTTTCATTATACATCTCTGGGAATTCGTCTAGTTTAGTGACGAGGTTGTTACTGGCACAGCCTGAAACAAAAACAACAACGAGAGTAACCAACAACGTTCTAGTCTTATTAAACATAATCACTATCCCTGTACCTTAACTTTACTGATCAAATTATTCATAAAGATAACTGATTCTGGATAAACACTTTTTTCCAACTCAAAATAGGAAATTGCCTTTGTGGTATCATTTAACTTTAAGTGCAAATAACCTAAATTGGCGTATACGCCAGGCGGAACACGTAAGCCTTGGTTACCAGAACGTTGAATAACATCTTCTAACGCAAACTTCCATTCGCCTTCAGAAATTTCACCCGCATCCCTTTTCATTGCATAAAATGACTCTGAATATTCACCATAGTCATACATAGGCTTAGGGCCACTTGCACAACCAGTTGCTAGCAGTACCGCACAAGCCATCATTAAAATTTTAGTTTTCATTGTGAGTCCTTAGCTGTTATTTAGGTACATTAAATTCTTTTGACTGGCCGTCACCTAACAGTACAATCCTGTTAACTACTGTTACACCATTCTTGGTGATGGTTACTTGCTGTTTACCCGTAGCAACCTTATAAATGTTACGTGCACCTAATTTATCAACAACGAAAGCCTCTCCTTTACCTACTGTCACTTCTGCCCCTTCGGCATTTCCAGTGAAGTAAACATATGATACGGGCTCAGCAGTTCGAACTCCCTCGTTATAACCACAAGCACTTAAGTACATGGCAATAAACACACACAATGATATTTTTAATAATTTCATTTTATAATCCTTTATTTACTTTCTTGAATGTATAACGAAGAGAAGTCACCTGATGCAATGTATTGACTAAAATCACCTGTTGAAATTGAAGCAATTGATATCTCACTTTCTGGGGTGTCACCCATAGAAGTCAGCACAACAATGTTACCTATAGGTTTTCCAGGTAAGGTAATAAACATTCCAGTTTGTGGGTTTTTAACTTTGTTACCTGATTTATAAACAGTAAATTTAGAATTTTCAGAAATATTTTGAGATTTACCGCCAGAGATAATTAGGTTACCTTCATCTGAAGAGAGAATGTAAGATTTCCAAGGTTTATCAAGCATGTTTTCAATAACATTTGAGGCTAAGTCGGTAATAGCCGCATTAAGCACTTTATCATTAAGCGAACTGTCATAGCCTGCTTTATCACCAACGCCCATGACACTGCCCGCTTCAGAGAATGCGATCCCTTTACCAGACTCAGAATAGATTATCTGGCCTGTTGATACATCTATTAATCGAATGTTTACCGTTGCATTGGCTTCTTGTTTTTTAACTCTTGAAAAAATTCCTACTTCACTGGTGTTTTTTCGGCCAAACTCTGAAATAGAACCAACAATTAAAAAGTCAGCCGCATTTTTGAGACTCGTCTCACCGCCAATAGAAAGCTCCTTTTCAACTTGCGCTAGATCTGCACGTTCAAGCATTATAAATCGATCGGTTTCAAACAACTTAGCCGATAATATATCCATAGCTTGCTTACCAATACGATCATTATTTTTATCAATAAAGAAGCTTTGTCCGTATTTAGTTTCATTAGTAAAACGACCTATCGCGACTTTGCGCTTAAGGTATTTTTTACTGACAACATCCGCTTGCAATGTTTGGCTAACAGCCGCCTTTTTTTGTTTCGTCTCCGTGACGGTTGAATCTTTTACCGTTGCACAACCTGATGCAAGTAGCAAAGATGATACAATTAACAATTTTTTCATGGTGGTACGTTCCTTTTTTTATAATATCGATACTTCTATGTATCGTTAAATTCTTAATAAAATTGTATTAACTACAAATAGTTAAAAATTTTAAGAGTAATATTATACAGGTATAAAAAAGGCTAAATGTAGTCTATATACACTTAATTATGTAAGTCATGTCTTACATTTATAAGGTAAGTCAGCTCGGCTAAACTACAATATAAGTAGTAAAAATGAATTATAAGTCATAATTAAAGTGGGAATTTCGATGAGAAATTTTCATTTGTAGGCCTATAACTTAAGCTGATGTTAAGTTTATTAGCGTTTTACAGCGTGATTAAATTGTCGAATTATATTTTGATTGGTGAAAGTGGTAGATAAACTGTTAACATAGCGTTATATGCTTTCGTTAGTATTAACGCGATTAGACTATCGTCTTATAAATATTTGGAGTAGAAATGAATAATAAAATTATTGGTATTACCCTTATCATTATTGGTGTTGCTGTCGCGATTTGGGGTTATAACATTTATGACTCAGCTAGCGCTCAACTTACTCGTACGTTAAGCGGTGATACGCCTGTTGAAGCTTGGGCAGGAATGATCGGTGGTGTTATTGCTGTTGTTATCGGTATCACAAGAGTAAAGTAAGCGTTGATTTTTACAAGTAAACACCTATAAGTGTTTACTTGTAAACTAGGCTTAGCGCTATTTATTTCAATAAATAGCCCATTATATTTTCAACTATTATAAGCATCAGTAAAAATCAATCACGAAAATATCGACAGTCGCAAGACATTAAGATTAAGCGAACAAGATTAGGCTCTCAATGTTAACCATACTCATATTTTTCACCCTGTTTACTGTGCTAACAACCCTTTTGCCCTTGTCTCGACATCCCCATTGGATTGTTAGAGGTATGGATTTTCCTCGCTTACAGTTCACTATACTTGCAACGATTTTGTTACTCGCCCATTTTATTTTTCTTGATCTGCAAAGAGTAAGTACGCAGGCTCTGATTATTAGCACAACGCTGTGTTTGATATGGCAGTTATCTTGGATAATACCCTATACTTTTATTTATCCCAAAGAGGTTAAAACCTCTACTGAATGTGATGCTGATAAACAACTTAGCATTATTACTTCAAATGTTCTGACACCCAATCGTAATGCCGATGCACTGATAGCACTGATTAAAAAACATCAACCTGATGTGCTAGTCACACTAGAATCAGACCTATGGTGGGAAGAACAGCTTAACGTCCTAGAAACTGACATGCCTTATAGCGTTAAATGCCCACTTGATAATCTCTATGGCATGCATGTATTCTCGCGATTACCTATCGCCGAACAAGAAATCTGTTATTTGGTTGAAAAAGATGTTCCGTCAATACACACAACAATAGAGCTGCGTAGCGGCGATAAAGTGCGAGTGCATTTTCTTCATCCTGCGCCGCCAAGCCCAACAGAGAATGATGAATCTGCAGAGCGTGATGCTGAGCTGATGATTGTTGCTCGAAGTGTTGCTGACAGCGAGCAACCCGTTATTGTGACAGGCGATCTTAATGATGTTGCTTGGTCTGCTACCACTCGACTGTTTCGTAAAATTAGTGGTTTACTCGATCCTCGTGTTGGACGAGGAGTATTTAGCACTTTTCATGTCGACTACCCATTGGTTCGATGGCCTTTAGATCATTTGTTTCACAGCAAACATTTTACACTGCAAAAAATTAAGCGTTTACCGTCAATTGGTTCAGACCATTTTCCGCTGTTAACCCAACTATCGTTTACTGCACTGCGTTGTAATAATCAAGCAGGTATAAAAGCAGACACGGCCGAGCATAAGTGGGCACAAGAAATATCTGAACAACAAAATGTTAGTAAAGGTGATGTACCAAAGCCCGGTGAAACAAGTTAAGCCAATAAACGTTCTGCGTTAATGGCTAACGTTTATAACGGGTTAATTCGTAACTATATTTGCTGATATTTTGCGGATTTGATCAGCGCACTCAGCTAAGACGATAGCACCAGCCGTTGATACATTTAGAGAATTACCCATACCAAACATAGAAATATGTATTTGATGATGGCTTAGTTTTAATGCCGCTTCACTTACACCCTTGCGTTCATTACCTAACACTAATGCACAAGCAGTGGGATATGCCATCTCTTTATAGTCAACCGACTGCTGGCAGAGTTCTACGCCAAAAACAGTATAACCGTCGTCTATTAATGATTGTAAGCTTGCCGTTGTGCTATCACTGTATTCAATATCGACCCATTTCGCTTCATTTCTAGAGGCCTTTTTCAATTTTTTATCTGAAATTGTGAGTTCGCCACAAATAATAATTTTTTGAATAGCAAAAGCATCCGCTAAACGAATAAATGCACCAATGTTGTAGCTATTAGTGACATGATCTAAAACCAATACTAAAGGAATTTTTGCCTGCTTTACATATTCATCGCGGGTCGGTTTATCTTGTCTGAGGTCTTCTTTACTTAATTGTATTTTTGAATGCATGATAGCCGCTCTTATTAGATGCTAATCGACCTCACCTATTAGTCGTCTGACTAATCGATGAGGTCGATATTTGATATTTGATATTTTTAGTTCGTCACGGTTAACCATTTAAACAAACTTTTATTGTAAATTTATGGGCGTTCAAGGGCTAGATATTCTGAAGTGAGACTATAGCCATCTCCGCCCATTTTACCAACAGAATCAATTAGCACTTGGTTTATGCCTGCTTCGTTGTATAGGTCATCACGAACATAAATAGACTTTACATCTAAAAGCACAAGCGTTCCTCCCGCAGGTAAATCACCGAGAGTAATAAGTTCTCTTAATGTGCATTCATAACGAATTGGCGACGCTTTAACCGAAAATGGTGCCACGCTACAGCTACCTATTTTATCAACCCCGGCAAAGTCAAACTCACTTTCATCGAGACTAATACTGGCACTCGTTTTGTTCATTTGGGCCAATAATGAGCTATTAACAATATTGATAACACATTCACCCGTTTCTCTTAGGTTTTGTAAGGTGTCTTTATCAAGACCACTGCGTTGCGTTACCTGCGTATAGAGAAGTACCGGAGGATTACAACTGGCCACCGTAAAAAAAGAGTAAGGAGCAAGATTGTCAACACCGTCTTTAGAACGTGTACTGATCCAAGCGATTGGTCTTGGTGTAACACCACCATTGAGTAGGCGATATTTTTCCTGAACACCAAGTTCTGTAATATCAAAGTTCATTAAACGCCTCCAGCCATTCTGTAAAAGAATTAGCGACCTGATTAACCGTTACCGCCGTGTGATCATAGAACCATACTGCACTGTCTGCTTGTCTGTGTGCACAATCACTAAGTTTGAAGCAAAACATACTGCCCTTACAATCAGATGCAAACAAGATATGGCCTTTTGGCATACCGGTCATTTCATATAACTTTGAGAGCGAAAAAACATCATCAAGGCTTAAAAAATCTTGTACTTCGGTAATATCGACACCTAAATCACAGATTTTAGTTAATACATTTGGCGTGTGTACCAAACCGTAAGTCGAAATCAAATATTTATATGCATCAGGCAAGTAAGCAGATAATTTTAATTCTAGCTCGGTTATATCCTCACTGGCTATCGGTACCATGGCGCTTTTACTGCCCCAATTTTTTACAAAAAGATCAATGCTATTCATCTGGATACTCTCATTCTGTTACTGTGTTATTTGTATTGAACACTTTATAACTTGCCAATTTATCGTGCTTTGTTCAAGCTTACCTATAACGTCGCATTCTAGCAGTTTAAGAGAATAGGGTATTGCTAATTAATAGCGTAACGAGTTTACTTATCTGGTTATTTCAGCAAAATAACAACACTGATAATATGCAGCTAAGCCATTCATTATATTGAGCGATAAAAAAAGCACCTAAAAAGGTGCTTTAATCAATCGTATCTTTTATCTTAATTTCAGACTAACTCGCTTTAATGCGCGTAATATTCGCACCAAGTGCTTGTAGTTTATCTTCAATATTTTGGTAACCGCGGTCAATATGATAAATACGGTCAACTTGTGTTTCTGAGGTCGCCACTAAGCCAGCAATCACTAAACTTGCTGAAGCACGTAAGTCTGTTGCCATTACTTGCGCACCGTTTAGTGATTCAACACCACAAGAAATAGCGGTATTGCCTTCAAGGCTAATATCAGCACCCATGCGTTGTAGTTCAGGAACATGCATAAAACGATTTTCAAAAATAGTTTCTGTTGTCGTTGCCATACCTTTTGCAATTACGTTCATTGTCACGAACTGTGCTTGCATATCCGTAGGAAAAGCAGGATGAGGAGCAGTGCGAATATTAACCGCTTTTGGTCGCTGATTCATCGTTAGCTCGATCCAATCATCACCGGAGGTAATTTCTGCGCCAGCTTCTTGTAACTTACTTATAACCGCTTCTAAAGCTTTAGGATCTGTATTTAAACACTTAACCTTGCCTTGAGTAACCGCAGCAGCCACTAAAAAAGTGCCTGTTTCAATACGATCTGGCATAACACGATACTGTGTGCCTGATAACTCGGCAACACCCTCTATGCTCAGTGTATCTGTACCTGCGCCAGAAACTTTAGCGCCCATAGCGTTTAAGCACTTAGCTAAATCAACAATTTCTGGTTCGCGGGCAGCATTTTCGATCGTGGTAATACCGTCAGCTAATGCTGCAGCCATCATCAAGTTTTCAGTGCCGGTAACACTTACCGTGTCCATAAAAATGGTCGCACCTTTTAAACGCCCATTATTGCGAGCGATGATATAACCATTTTCAACGTCTATGTCTGCGCCCATTAACTTTAAACCGTGAATATGTAAATTCACTGGTCTTGCGCCAATAGCACAACCGCCGGGCAAAGAAACTTCAGCATGACCAAAACGCGCCAATAACGGACCTAAAACTAATATAGATGCGCGCATAGTTTTAACTAACTCGTACGATGCACGGCAATGATCTATGGTACTTGCATCAATAACTAATTCATTGTCACCAGACCAGTGAGCTTTAGCACCTAATTGACTTAGCAATTTAATCGTCGTTTCAATATCATTTAACTTAGGAACGTTACTAAATGTAATAGGTGTCTTAGAGAGAAGTGCTGACATTAATATCGGTAAAGCGGCGTTTTTTGCGCCCGAGATGGTTACTTCACCCTTTAGGGCCGTACCACCTGTTATTTTAAATGCATCCAATAGAATATTCTTATTTGGTTATGAAAAATTAAAGCGGAAGATTAAACATTTTTTCACGCTGCCAAACTGACGTTGTGAAAGTTTTAATCGATACCGCATGAATTGCACCCGCTTTAATAGTCTCTGCTAAAGGTGCATATATTGCTTGTTGCTTCTTTACACGGCTTAATTCACCAAGAAAGTCTGCAACCGCAATCACTTTGCATTGTGATCCATCAAATGCAACATGTAACTCATCAAGTTCAAGGGCATCATTAAGTAATTTTTCTATATCTGAAACTTCCACATTTATCTCCGGTTACTGATTAAGCGTACTATCAGTTTTTGGTAAGAACATATCAACACAACTTAACTGAGCTAATTTAATTAAATCTTTTGGTAAATTATCAAAAGTTAATTGGCAGTCAGTCTTATTACTTAATTCTAGCATGGCAAGTAGCCAAGCTAAACAAGCCGTATCGACTTTTGAAACATTTGACAAATCAAAGATTAACACCCCTGATTTAATCAAAGCTTTTGATTTTTTTTCAAATGAATTATCAATAGTTAATAAGGTTAATTCACCACTAAAAACAACTCGGGAATCTTTTTCAATAAAACTAATTTTCTTCACTTCAATTCCTAATCTTCACAGAAATAGCCTATTAACGCTACTTAAAAACGATTTTTTGATCGCTTTTTTCTTTTAACATTTCAGTAACGTATGGCAAACCTTTTTGACGTATTAAGCCGCTAAGCTCTGCTTCTTTACTATCAAGCAAACTAACACCTTCGGCGACCATATCGTAAGCTTTCCATTCATTGGTTGTGGTATTTCTTCTAACACGAAATGAAATATCAATAGGTGGTCTACCTGGGTCTAAAACCGAGGTTCTAACAGCAACAACCTTAGCGTCATCAAAGTCTCTTTCTGGTTCAAATTCAACTTCTTGTTGCTTATACAAGGTAAAGACTTGTGCATATGAGGTAACTAAATACTCTCTAAAAACATCAACGAAATCAGCTCTGCTTTGCGAAGTTGTTTGTTCAAAGTTTTTAAAACCGATAACTTTCAATGCTGCATATCGGTAATTAATGTAAGGCATCAACTCTTCACGAACGATATCTTTCAATATTTCAGGGTTCTTACGAATCTCTGGTTGTTCGTCAGAAAAACGTTTAAACGTTACTTTCGCTACCGTTTCGATCATCGCGTACGGATTTTTACTGTCAACCGCTTTTGCTGTTGCACTAATACTCACCATTAATGCTAAAGCGATTATTACTGTAAATAATTTTTTCATTATATTACTACTCTCCATTGGTAAACCTGCTAGTCACTTCCTTGACTAAATAAAAATTGTCCTATTAATTCTTCTAATACTAATGCGGGTTTAGTATCTTCAATAAAGTCACCTGGAACTAGCGTGCCTACCGATTCATCAACAAAACCAGGTCGTAAGCCAACATATTGCTCACCCAACAAACCTGCGGTTAAAATAGAGACCGACGTTGCTTCTGAAAAATTAATATACTGTGTATAAATATCTAAAGTGACTACCGGCGTATAATCTTTTGCATCGATGGTAATATGACTAACACGACCGACAACAACACCACCCACTTTTATCGCTGAACGAACTTTTAGACCGCCAATGTTATCAAACTTAGCATAAAGTTGATATGTCTCACTATTACCGGAAATACCGCTATCAGCAACTTTCAGCGCAAGCATAAGCAACGCAGCAATACCTATTGCTGCAAATAAACCTACCATTAACTCAATTTTTTTCGACACCATGTCTTCCACCAAACCTAAAATAAAAATTATTATAAAAATTAACTAACAGCAAACATTAACTCGCAAACATTAATGCTGTTAATACAAAATCTAACCCTAAAACCAATAATGATGATTGTACAACTGTTGAAGTTGTCGCTCGACTAATACCTTCTGATGTTGGTACACAATCGTAACCTTTATAAACAGCTATCCAAGTGACAACAAAAGCAAAAACAACCGATTTTATCACCCCATTAAGAATATCTTTTTGAAAATCAACTTGAGCCTGCATCACTGACCAGAATGTACCACTGTCTACGCCCAACCATTCAACACCGACGAGATGACCACCTAATATCCCTACGGCAGAAAAAATAGCGGCTAGCAAAGGTAAACTAATAAACCCTGCCCAGAATCTTGGTGCAATCACACGACGTAACGGATCAATTGCCATCATTTCTAAACTTGATAATTGTTCTGTTGCTTTCATTAAACCAATTTCGGCGGTTAATGCCGAGCCTGCACGTCCTGCAAATAATAGTGCCGCAACCACAGGGCCTAATTCACGGAGTAAAGATAGTGCGACCATAGGTCCTAAACTGCCTTCAGCACCATAACCCACTAAAATAGTATAGCCTTGTAAAGAGATAACCATGCCAATAAATAAACCGGATACCACCACTATCATCAGTGAAAGTACGCCAACAGAATATAACTGCTGCACCAATAGAGGAAAGCCTTTACGTACATTCGGCACATGAAGCAATGCAGAAAGTAATAAAACTATTGCTCGCCCTAATCCCGTAATCGTGGCAATAATGTTATGCCCTAAACTTTGTAAACTATTCATTATTTAGGCTCCTTACCCATTAATTCATCTTGATAAGGGGCGCTAGGAAAATGAAATGGTACGGGACCATCAGCTTCACCTTGAATAAATTGTTGCACCAGTGGTGATGTTTGCTTACTTATCTCTGACGGTGTGCCATGACCAATAATTTTCTTTTCAGCAATAATATAAATGTAATCGGCAATACTCATTACTTCTGTAACGTCATGTGAGACCACAACTGAGGTTAAACCTAATGCTTCATTTAAATCTTTTATTAAACGAACAATAACACCCATTGAAATAGGGTCTTGTCCCGCAAAAGGCTCATCATACAAAATAAGTTCAGGGTCTAAGGCGATAGCGCGGGCAAGGGCAACTCTTCGTGCCATGCCACCAGAAAGTTCGCCAGGTGCTAAATTTCGTGCACCGCGTAAACCAACAACCTCAAGTTTCATTAATACCATTTTTTCAATTAACGATTCTGACAAGGTACTGTGTTCGCGCATCGGAAAAGCAATATTGTCGTAAACACTCATATCGGTAAATAACGCGCCACTTTGAAACAACATGCTCATACGTTTACGCGCTTCATAAAGTGCACTGCGTGATAATGTTGGAATATTTTGTCCGTCAAAAAGTATTTTACCTGAATTGGGTCTGAGTTGACCGCCAATTAAACGTAATAAGGTGGTTTTACCAATACCACTTGGCCCCATTATCGCGGTAACTTTTCCTTTAGGGATCGACAAACTAATATCATCATAGATCACTCGTTCATCACGTTTAAACGTAAGGTTCTGGATATCGACCAAGTTTTCAGGCATAAGATTTATATAACGTCACTGGTTGTTATTATTAAAGTCAGGTGAATTTTACCTGAGCAATCAAAAAACGTCATTAAAATTGCGTTAAAAATGTAAATAAAAATCGTAAGAAAGCGTGTAAAAACGTAATAAAGTGTAAGATTTTACTCTCAGAAGATATATTTTTGCTTTAATGAAATTTTTACTTTGGCTATTTTTTAACAATGGCATGTAAAAAAACCGCCTTTTGGGCACTTTTTTACCAAGATCTGATTATTTCTCTTTGTTTTTGCTTCGCAACCAGCGACAATTTACGCTCTTAATATAGGAGCCCTTAATGTTATTACAGATTCTAATTTTACTTGTTTCACTTGTTACTCTGGTATGGAGTGCTGATAAATTTGTTTTTGGTGCCTCATCATTAGCAAGAAATTTTGGTATCTCACCGATGATTATTGGTTTAACTATTGTTGCCATGGGTTCATCTGCTCCAGAAATGATGATTGCAGCGACAGCATCTTTAGACGGTAACAATAATACAGCTATCGGTAACGCAATCGGTTCAAACATTACTAACATTGCTTTGGTACTCGGTATAACGGCATTATTTCAACCTTTAAACGTATCCTCATCAACGGTAAGACGAGAAATTCCATTAATTTTAATTGTTACCGCCCTAGCCTATTGGATGCTTTCTGACGATTACTTTGGCTTTAACGAAGGCTTATCACTGATGATCGGCTTTTTTGTTTATATATTTGCGTTACTTTTTATCACCATAAGAGCCTCTAAAACTCGGCCAATTGATGATCCATTGATCATTGAAGCTGAACAAGAAGTGCCAGACGCGGTTAGCAAACCTAAATCTTTACTTTGGCTAGTCGTTGGTATTATTTTCTTACCTATGAGTGCTAGCTACCTGGTCGATTCATCCGTTTTTATTGCTAAAGCATTTGGCATAAGTGACTTAGTGATTGGTTTGACCGTTATTGCCGTTGGCACAAGCTTGCCAGAACTTGCTGCAAGTATTATGAGTATTATCAAGAAAGAAGATGATTTAGCGCTAGGGAGTATTATTGGCTCTAATATCTTTAATATTTTGGCCGTACTCTCGCTCGCTGGCTTAATTGCACCTGGCGAAGTAGATTCAGATGCCGCAGCACGTGACGCTCCTTACATGCTTGGCGTTACCGTATTATTATTTATACTGTGTTTTACTCGTCGTGCCGGAAAGTTTTGCATTGGCCGCTTAAAAGGTTTGTTATTAATAAGCGCTTTTATCGCTTATCAAGCGCTACTTTTTAGTCAAATAAAGCAATAACAAACACTATAATAGCAATTTACAAAATAAAAACGGGCTAATAATGAACGATTTCAAACAACTAGCGTTAGACGTTATTCACATAGAACAACAGGCTATTGCAGAGTTAGCCCAGTACATTGATGAGAACTTTGAATATGCCTGTCAGTTAATGTTTAACTGTAAAGGTAGGGTTATTATTGCTGGCATGGGCAAGTCAGGCCATATCGGTGGCAAGATTGCTGCAACGCTGGCGAGCACCGGCACACCTTCTTTTTTTGTTCACCCTGGTGAAGCAAGTCACGGTGATTTAGGTATGATTACCGGTGATGACGTCGTGTTAACTATTTCGCACTCGGGCGAAACCAGTGAAGTGTTAGCAATAGTGCCAGTCATAAAACGTATTGGCGCTAAACTTATTGCGATGACGGGGAATCCAGCCTCAACCTTAGCAAAACTAGGCGATACCCATGTCTGTGTTGCTGTTTCACAAGAGGCTTGTCCACTAGGATTAGCGCCAACATCAAGTACCACAGCAACCCTAGTAATGGGTGATGCACTCGCTGTTGCCTTATTAAATGCTCGCGGCTTTACCGCTGACGACTTCGCACTCTCTCATCCCGGTGGTAGTTTAGGAAAACGCCTATTACTACGTCTTAGCGATATAATGCATAGTGGTGAGCGCTTACCAACTGTAAATGCTAATGCTAAAATTAAGGATGCGTTGGTTGAAGTATCATTAAAAGGTTTGGGGATGACGGCGGTAGTCGACGAGAGTGGTCAATTACAAGGCTTATTCACTGACGGAGATTTACGTCGTATTCTTGATGAACGTATTGATATACATCTCGATACTATTGCATCAGTGATGACAAAAAATCCCACTGTGGCTCATCAAGATATGCTAGCCGCCGAAGGCTTAAAAATCATGGAAGACAAAAAAATTAATGGTTTAATTATTGTTAATGACAATAATATACCTATTGGCGCAATGAATATGCACGACTTACTAAAATCAGGTCTTATCTAATATGCAAACACTCTATGGCGAAATTACTGACACAGCATTCAATACCATGAAAACAATAAAGCTGCTGATATGTGATATTGATGGCGTTTTTTCTGATGGCCGTATTTATTTGGGTAACGATGGTGAAGAATTAAAAGCTTTTCACACTAAAGATGGCTACGGCATAAAAGCATTAGGCGCCAGCGGTGTCGATGTAGCGGTGATCACCGGGAGAACATCAAATATTGTCGCAACACGTATGTCAGCCTTAAATGTTAAATATATAGTGCAAGGTGAAGAAAATAAATTACCCGCCTTGAAAACGATGGCTAAGCAATTAAAGCTATCCCTCGAGGAAATTGCTTATATTGGTGATGACATGCCTGATTATGAGTGTATCAACGCTGTAGGCTTGGGTATTGCTGTTCAAGATGCCCACCCAAGTATTTTATCTATCGCAAATTACACCACTTTTAACCATGGCGGTTTTGGTGCTGTTCGAGAAATATGCGATTTAATCATGCTTAGCCAAAACACCTTAGCAAATGCTTCGGGTGCGAGTATATGAATCGACTTTATAGTTTAACCTTGTTGTTTTTTCTAATTGCGGGAGGCGTTTACGGTATAATTGAATGGAGAAATTCCTCAGCACCACAATTACAAGCGATTGATAAGACGCTGACCCCTGATTTTATTGCCGAAAATTTACACAGTAATGTTTATAAACATCAAGGAAGTTTAGCTTATGTTGTTGATGCCCATCGTATGGAACATTACCCTGAGTTAAGTATTACCAACTTTGAGTTTCCTCAATACACACTTCATCCAAAAAATGATGCGCCCGCATGGAAAATATCTGCCAATGAAGGCATATTATACAATAACAACCGGGTAAAATTAGCAAAGCATGTCCGCCTGTTAGCAACAGATCCCGATAGCTTATTACAAGAAGTTCAAGGAAAATACTTTGAACTTGATCTAAAAACTAACATCATAAGTTCAGAACAAGAAATTAAAATTATCGGTAAAGGATTTACCATCGATGGTAAAGGTTTAATTGTCGACTTAAACACCAACCAAATGACACTAACTAAACATGTGAAATCAATTTATGAAATTGTTAAAAAATAGCCTACTGTGCTTATTGTTATCAACTCCGCTATTTTCGTCAGCTTTCGCTGAAAAATTTGATATAAAACAAAAGATTGAAATTAACGCTTCAAGACAAGCCGTTGATCTTAAAAATAAAATATTCAGCTATATTGATAACGTGGTGATCACTCAAGGTTCATTAGTTATACGTGCTGATTTAGTACAAGTGCTGACTCAATCTGGCAGTGAAGAAAAAACCTATATCGCTAAAGGGAAGCCAGCAACCTTTAAACAAACCTTAGCCGATGGTACTCCTCTTAGCTTACAAGCAGACGAAATAAGATATGAGCCCGCAAATAATTTAGTGATAATTTCAGGAAATGCGTTATTACAGCAAGAAGGTAGTGAGGTTAGTGGCAGTAGAATTACTTACAATATTGCCACTCAGTATGTTAATGCTGAAAGTAAATCTAACGAACGCACTAAAACGATTTTTCAGCCGAAAGAAAAAATTAAAGCGACAACCACAGACGCGAAAACTCAGGAAAAAATTAATTTATGAGCACTAGCACCCTAATGGCAAAAGGCCTTGCCAAAGCCTATAAAGGCAGAAAAGTGGTTAAAAATGTCAGTATGCAAGTTTCAGCAGGACAAATAGTCGGTTTACTAGGCCCAAATGGTGCCGGAAAAACAACTTCTTTTTATATGATTGTGGGTTTAGTTGAAAGTGATAGTGGCGATATTATCTTAAATGACGAAAACCTGACGTTAGCGCCTATGCATGAGCGTGCGAGAAAAGGCATCGGATATTTACCACAAGAAGCCTCTATTTTTCGAAAACTCAGTGTTTACGACAATATTATGGCTATTTTACAAACACGAAAAGAATTATCAGATGCTGAACGTGAAGAGAAATTAGAACATCTTGTTGAAGAATTCAACATAGGTCATATCAAAGATAATTTAGGCATGAGCTTATCTGGTGGTGAACGCCGCCGAGTAGAAATTGCTCGCGCATTAGCTGCTGAACCAAAATTTATTTTATTAGATGAACCTTTTGCTGGTGTTGACCCAATTTCAGTAGGTGATATTAAAAAAATTATTCTACACTTAAAAGAACGTGGCATTGGTGTGTTGATCACTGATCACAATGTACGTGAAACTCTCGATGTATGTGAACATGCGTATATTGTTAGTCATGGTGAACTTATTGCAGAAGGTACTGCAGATCAAATTCTTGCAAATCAACACGTAAGAGATGTATACCTTGGTGAACAATTCACGCTATAGTAGTCAGTAAATGAATAGTATCTTCGTATGAAAAAAACGAAAATATCCCATTAAAAATAATAGGAAGTTAATGACCTAAATGCGCCCTACTCTACAACTCCGCATAGGACAACAATTAACCATGACGCCACAATTGCAGCAAGCAATCAAATTGCTGCAACTGTCTACGTTAGAGCTTCAACAAGAAATTCAGGAAGCCTTAGAAAGTAATCCATTATTAGAAATGGATGAGTCTTCAAATAATCCCGAAGATAAAAGTACTGACAACCTTGAAGAAGCTCACACTGCCGGTACTGGTGATGTTAAAGAAGCCCCTGCTTCTGATGGTAGCGAAGACGCTACGCCTACCATTGATGAAATCACCACCACTGAAGCCATGGACAAGAACGATATCCCTGAAGAATTAAACATGGATACCACTTGGGATGATAACTACACGGCCGGTGCAGCAAGTTCAAGCTCAGGCCCAGCTTCAGAAGATTATACTTACCAAGGCGAGACTCAAGACTCCATTCAAGATCATTTGCGCTGGCAAATGGAATTAAGCCCTTTTACCGAAACAGACCGCGCTATAGCGACAGCAATTATTGATGCTGTTGATGACGCCGGTTACTTAACGGTATCTAGTGAAGACATTTTAGAAAGTGTTGCCATTGAAGGAGTAGAGCTTGATGAAATTGAGGTGGTACTAAAACGTATTAACCTCTTTGATCCTGTCGGTGTCGCTGCTCGTTCTATTTCAGAATGTTTAATCATTCAACTTAATCAATTTGACCCCGCTACACCTTGGTTAGCAGAAAGTAAGTTAGTTTTGCGTGACCATATTAATCTGCTGGGTAGCCGAGACTATCGTACATTAATGCGTAAAACTCGACTGAAAGAAGAGCAACTGCGCGAAGTGGTGCGTCTTATTCAATCACTTGATCCTAGACCCGGCGATAGTGTGATGAAGAGTGACGATCAGTATGTTATTCCTGATGTGTCTGTTGAAAAGAAAAATGGCCGTTGGGTGGTCGAATTAAACCCTGATACTGCGCCAAAACTTTCGGTGAATCAGCAATATGCTTCGATGTCACGTTCGATGAAGTCGACAGCGGACACACAATTTATTCGCTCAAATTTACAAGAAGCTAAATGGTTTATTAAAAGCTTAGAAAGCCGTAATGATACCTTATTAAAAGTGTCAAACTGTATTGTACAACGTCAAATTGGCTTTTTTGAACATGGTAATGAAGCCATGCGTCCAATGGTTTTAAATGATATTGCCGAAGCTGTCGATATGCATGAATCAACCATTTCACGAGTGACGACACAAAAGTATATGCATACGCCACGTGGAATTTTCGAACTGAAGTTTTTCTTCTCAAGCCATGTTGGCACCGAAAGCGGTGGCGAATGTTCATCAACAGCTATTCGTGCATTAATCAAAAAATTTGTTGCTGCCGAAATCCCAGCAAAACCACTTAGTGATAGTAAAATGGCTGATTTATTAGCCGATCAAGGGATAAATGTAGCTCGACGTACCATAGCAAAATATCGAGAGTCACTTTCTATTCCACCTTCTAACCAACGAAAAAGTTTACTTTAACGAAAAGATGAGGAATTAAGCTTATGCAAATTAATCTTTCTGGCCACCATGTTGACATTACCGAAGCTTTACGAGAAAACGTCACGACTAAGATGGCAAAATTAAGCCGACATTTTGATCATATCAATAATGTTCATGTTGTTCTCACCGTTGAAAAATCAAATCAAATTGCTGAAGCGACTGTTCACGTTAGTGGCTCTGATTTACATGCAAAAGCTGAAAATGCTGACATGTATGCCTCTATTGATAGTCTTGTTGTTAAGCTTGACCGGCAAATATTGAAGTACAAAGGTAAAACGAATCAGCATTAATGCTGTTTATCGCCTGTTCACTCACCAAAGAATCTAAGTAGTATAATGAAGTTGCAAGATATCCTTACCCTTGATTGCACCCTGTGTGCGATTAAGGGTACAAGCAAAAAAAAACTCCTTGAAATAATTAGCGAAACTGCGGCAAAAAAATTCGATAATATTGATACTCATCAATTATTCGAAAGCTTAATGGCGCGTGAAAAAGTTGGCTCTACCGGCATAGGGAATGGCATTGCGATTCCTCATGGTCGATTAACTAATACGTCACAAGTTATTGCTGTATTGCTGACCAGTGAACAAGCCGTTGAATTTGATGCGATAGACAACCGTGCTGTCGATATTATTATTGCGTTATTTGTCCCCGAAGAAAACTGCCAACAACATTTAGATACCTTACAAAGTATCGCGCAAATATTTAGTACTAAACAATTCGCAAAGCAAGTAAGAAAATGCCAAAATTCGCAAGAGCTTTTTACTTTAATAAAGCATGCTAAACGTTAATAAAATCTAATAATAATCCAGGAAAACTCAAATGAAACTCTTGATAGTCAGTGGTCGCTCAGGGTCAGGTAAAAGTGTCGCCTTACGTGTACTCGAAGATTTAGGCTACTACTGTGTCGATAATATTCCGGTGAATTTATTGCCTGCATTAGCACATACCGTTATTAATGATTACGACAAAGTAGCGGTTAGTTTAGATGTACGTAACTTACCCAATGACCCTAATGACGTTTCAGAAATATTAGATTATCTACCAAAAACGGTAAAACTCGATATTCTGTATTTAGATGCTGATGACTCTGATCTTATTCGACGTTTTAGTGAAACGCGTCGTTTACATCCTTTGATTAAACAAAATATCCCACTTGACCAAGCCATCTCTTTAGAGAAAAAGCTGCTTGAACCTATTTCCACGCGTGCGGGTTTGTATATTAATACCAGTCAGTTATCACCTCATCAATTATCTGATTTAGTGCGTGAGCGAATTTTAGGCAAAACCTCGGCATCTATGGTGGTGGTGTTTGAATCTTTTGGCTTTAAACACGGTGTACCACAAGACGCAGATTATGTTTTTGATGCACGTTTTCTGCCTAACCCTTTTTGGGAAACAGACTTAAAAGGTTTTACCGGTTTAGATCAACCCGTGCGAGACTTTCTTGCTAGCCAACCGATTGTCACTAAATTTATCTGGCAAATTAACAGTTTTATGATGACGTGGTTACCCCACTTAGAAAGAAACAATCGCAGCTATATTACTATCGCCATTGGTTGTACGGGTGGAAAACACCGATCGGTTTATATTGCAGAAATATTAGCAAACAATCTTAGAAAAGAACGCGAAGATGTTCAGTCTCATCATCGCGATATTAAAATACAAAGCACTTAATAACGGTCACTGTATGCCAAAATATAATAAATCATTAACCATTAGCAATAAACTGGGATTACATGCACGTGCTGCAACTAAACTTGCCCAGTTAAGCCAAAAGCTTAATGCTAACGTTACTATTTGCTTAGAGGGCAAAGAAGCTGATGCCAGTAGTATTATGGGGTTAATGTTACTGGCCGGTGGCTTTGGAAAAACCGTAGAGGTTATTACCCAAGGAGAAGATGCTCAACAAGCACTTGACGATGTATGCCAGTTATTTTCTGATAAATTTGATGAAGACGAATGATAAAAAGACTGAATAAAAAATAAAGTTACGTTATCATTCATTACAACACCTTAGCCAGCGCATCTTGACTAAGATATAAACAATATAATTTTCGTATTACTGCGGCACAGGAAAACTTTATGCCGGAAATATCAGAGCAACAACAAAATCATCAACGCCTGCAACAAGTCAATAAAGCACTTGGTAGCGGAATGTTTGTGCACGTTCGAAAATTACTACAGAACATGCCAGCTTATGATATTGCTTTAATATTAGAGTCATCTCACCCGAAAAGTCGTGCCGTTTTATGGCAACTTATCGACGCAGATAATCACGGTGAAGTACTTGAAGAACTCAATGAGGAAGTTCGAAAAGGTATTTTAAAAACTATCCGCCCTGAAAAATTAGCCGCCGTTGCTGAAGGCATGGATGTTGATGATTTAGCTGAAGTTTTACGTACTCTACCCGATAGTGTTTATCAAGAAGTATTAAGTGCTATGGACTCGCAAGACCGAGGTCGAGTCGAAGCCGCGTTATCATTTGAAGAAGATACCGCTGGCGGTATCATGAATACCGATACCATAACAATTCGTCCCGATGTAACGGTTGATGTGGTATTGCGCTATTTGCGCTTACGGGGTGATTTACCTGAAGCGACCGATTCTTTTTATGTGGTCGATGGTAAAAATCACTTTATTGGCGCCGTTTCTCTAGCGGCGATCATTACCGCTAAACCTGAAATTATCGTCTCAACACTCATTGATAAAGATATTGAAGCAATTCAAGTGCATTTGTCTGATAGTGACGTAGCGCAACTCTTTGAAAAATTTGATTGGTTCTCTGCACCAGTTATTGATGATGAAGGCCGTTTACTTGGTCGTATCACGATAGACGATGTTATTGATATTATTCGTGAGGATGCCGAACATTCAATGATGAGTATGGCGGGTTTAGATGGAGAGGCAGATACCTTTGCTCCGGTTTTAAAAAGCACGCAACAACGCTCTATTTGGCTTGGCGTTAATCTCATTACCGCACTACTGGCTGTTGCTGTATCGAGTATGTTCGAAGGTGTTTTAAGCCAACTGGCTATTTTAGCTATTTTAAATTCTTTAGTGCCTAGTATGGGTGGTGTTGCCGGTAACCAAACCTTAACACTGGTTGTTCGCGCCATTGCGCTAGGCCATGTTGGCGACTCAAATGCGAGAATACTCATTCAGAAAGAACTTGCTGTTGGTTTTCTTAATGGCGTTATCTGGGCGGTATTAATTGCCGGTGTTGTGGCTATTTGGCAACAAAATTTAATGCTTGGTGGCGTAATAGCCTTTGCAATGTTAATGAATTTAACCGCTGCTGGTATCGCTGGTGTCGCTATCCCGCTGTTTTTGAAACGGATGAATATTGACCCTGCTCTCGCTGGTAGTGTGATATTAACAACGATTACCGATGTGGTTGGAATATTCGCTTTCTTAGGTACTGCAACTTTATTCCTAACCTAAACTAGATATTGGCTTATTGAGATCTTGATAGCTTTTCAAGATCTCAATACTAGTCTGTTGGTTTTAATAATCAAATGTTCCTTATTAAAATAACACGATTTGATTAATTGCCGCCAACCTGCATCTCTTCAATTAACAATGAACCCGTTAAAATACTGCCTCGTAAGTCAACATCACTACCGACAGCAACTAAGCCTTTAAAGATATCAGATAAATTACCCGCAATGGTAACTTCTGATACTGGGTAAGCAATTTCACCGTTTTCAACCCAGAAACCGGCAGCGCCACGTGAATAATCACCATTGACTACATTAACGCCTTGTCCCATTAATTCAGTGACAAGAAAGCCAGTACCGAGTTTTTTCAACATGGCATTAAAGTCACCGCCATTGGCAGAACCTTTGGCATTAATTTGCCAATTATGAATACCACCGGCATGGCCAGTAGATTTAAGTCCTAGCTTACGTGCTGAATAACTGGTTAATAGATAGGTCTCTAAACAACCATCGACAATAATTTCACGGTCAACCGTTTTGATGCCTTCACTGTCGAAAGCACTACTCGCTAACCCTTTTAAAATATGAGGGCGTTCACTGATATTTAAAAAGTCAGGAAAAACTTGTTTGCCAATAGCGTCCATTAAAAAAGATGATTTACGGTATAAATTACCACCGCTGATCGCCGCTATAAAATGTCCAAAAATGGAATTAGCAATGTCGGCACGAAACATCACCGGCACTTTTCCTGTCGGTAATTTTTGAGCATTTAATCTCGAAAGCGCTTCTTTAGATGCTTGCACACCAATAGCGATGCCATTATCCATTAAATCAAAATCACGATTAACGGTGTAAGCATAATCTCTTTGCATATCATCACCTTCAGAGGCGATCATTACGCAGCTTAAACTATGGCGAGAGCTTGGATAGCCAACAATCTGCCCATTGCTATTGCCATACACTTTATAGCCTTCAAAGCTATCAAGTGATGCACCATCTGAGTTAGTAATACGAGGATCATACGCTAGCGCACTATCTTCACATTCTTTGGCGAGTTGAATAGCTTGGTCTGTTGTTAAAACTTTTGGGTGATATAAGTCTAAATCAGCAGGCGACATTTCAAGCATGTCCTTGTCTGCTAATCCTGAACAGTCGTCAACAGAGGTATACTTTGCAATATTAACCGCCGCTTGTACTGTTTGTTTTAACGCCGCTTCTGATAAATCTGCGGTTGAAGCACTCCCTTTACGACCTTGCTGGTAAACAGTAATACCCAATGCACCGTCATTAGTAAACTCAACCGTTTCAACTTCACCAAACCGCGTACCAACACTTAACCCTTGTTGGCGGCTTATAGAAGCTTCAGCTGCATCTGCTCCTAGCGATTTTGCTAAGTCGAGTACTTGTGCTACACGTTGCTCAACGTCTCTTAATTGTTCGTTCATCGATTGTTTAGCGTTCATCGTTTCAGTCATAATTTATTGTTTTCTTCTATAAATGCAGGAAATTGGAGAATATGCGCTGTATACCATAAGCACTTACGAGTATAATAGCGATAATTATCACTTTAATAACGAATATTATGCCCGACTCTGCTAACGATATCGATGAATTAGATGAAGAATTAAAAAGTAAATCAGAAGTAAAGCGCGAAATGATCCAGTTACAAATCTTTGGACAGTCGCTTATTGATTTATCTAAGCATCAGCGCAGTAAAATTCCTTTTACTGAGGAGATTAAGGACGCCTTAATTTTAGCTGATAAAATTAAAAACAAACATGAAGCATTACGTCGCCATGTTCGCCACTTGGCAAGAATATTATCAGAATCTGATTTAGAGCCAATTAAACATGCTCTTGATGTTATGGCAAATAAGCATCAACAAGAAACAGCTAAGTTTGTTAAGCTTGAAAAGATGCGTGATGACGCTATTGATGAGGGTAATGACTTTGTTGAAGCTTTACTGAACGAGCATGAGTCGATGGAAAGACAAAAGCTACGTCAATTAGTACGACAAGCGGCAAAAGAGAAAAAATCAGAAAAGCTTGGCAAGTATTACAAAGAGCTATTTGATTATCTAAAACTTCATACTAGACAGATAAACTAGTCGTTTATCTATAAAAAAAACCTGCATCAGCAGGTTTTTTTAATACTAAATTTTATTCATTGCTAAGTGACAATAAAGCTAAGTAGCCCAAATGCACTGGCTACTTATTAAGACGCTTATTGAAAATAGCACAGTAGATAATCGTTAAAAGTGCTTATTTACTTGCACGCGATACGTATTCACCCGTACGCGTATCCACTTTAACTGTCTCACCAATTTGAATAAATAGCGGTACACGAATAACCGCACCGGTATGTAAAGTTGCTGGTTTTCCACCCGTACCGGCAGTATCACCTTTTAATCCTGGATCTGTTTCTGTAACATCTAGATCAACAAAATTAGGGGTTGTTACTGTGATAGGTGAACCATTCCATAAAGTAATGGTACAAAGATCGCCTTCTTTTAACCATTTAATACAATCTACAACTGCTTTTTCATCAGCGGCAATTTGCTCAAAGGTATCATTATTCATAAAATGCCAGAATTCACCGTCAGCATACAAGTAAGCTAGCTCGGTTTCCATTACATCAGCGCCTTCGCAAGACTCGCCTGATTTAAAGGTTTTTTCTAAGACTTTATTAGAAATAAGTTTACGAATTTTTACGCGGCTAAAGGCTTGGCCTTTACCTGGTTTTACTAATTCGTTTTCTAAAATGTTACATGGTTCGCCGTCAATCATTAATTTAAGGCCAGCCTTAAATTGGTTTGTACTAAAATTAGCCATATGAATGTTCTCTTATACTCAAACAAATAACGCAGAGATTTAAATTGAAATTACAAATGCCGCAGATAATACCCCAAATAAGCGAACAATTGCACATTTCTTGGCAAAAAGAGTTAAGTAATGTCGTTACAGATCCGAAAAAGCTTTTAGATTTGCTAGAAATTGACAGCCAAGATTATCTGCAACACTTTTCAGCACGTAAGTTATTTCCGGTCCGTGTACCCCGACCTTTTATTACAAGAATGAAAAAAGGCGACTTTAACGATCCGCTGCTTAAACAGGTTATGCCACTCTCTGATGAGTTTGTTGTCTCTGATGGCTATTCAATGGATCCACTAGAAGAGCACGACACTGTTGCCGAAGGCTTATTGCATAAATATAAGCACAGAGTCTTGATGATTATAAAGTCAGGTTGTGCAGTTAATTGCCGTTATTGTTTTCGTCGCCACTTTCCTTATGATGAAAACAGTCCCAATAAAGTTCGCTGGCAGCCGGCGCTAAAATATATTGCCGATCATCCTGAAATTAATGAAGTGATTTTCAGTGGTGGCGATCCTTTAATGGCAAGTGATGATCACCTACAGTGGCTTATTGAACAACTTGAGCCAATTAAGCATTTGACACGCTTGCGTATTCATACGCGTTTACCCATTGTTATCCCGCAGCGCATAACAACATCATTAGTGAACATTTTGTCTGAAACTCGATTAAAGGCAACCATGGTTTTACATATTAATCACCCTAATGAAATCGATGATGAAGTAAAGCAAACACTCGAAAAGCTTCGTGTGGCAAGAATTCCTTTGTTCAATCAAAGCGTATTATTAAAAGGAGTGAACGATGACGCCAAACTCTTATGTCAACTCAGCGAAACTTTATTTGATAGTGGTATTCAACCTTATTACTTACATATGTTTGATCCCGTACAAGGGGTTGCTCACTTTGATATTTGTGAAGAAGAGGCAAAAATAATCGTCCAAAAAATGATGGCGATATTACCTGGCTTTTTAATGCCAAAATTAGTACGAGAAATTGCGGGAGAAGCTAACAAAACGCCCATCAATTTGGCATAATAGCGATATATCAAAACAATCGTCAATATAGAGACACTATGAGCGCAACTGTTAGTAAGCAACTCGTTGATAATATTTCAATTATTTTAAAAAAATCGCTAGCCGCTGATGCGACTTTAGCCGATTTAAGAAAAAACAAGCAAGCAAGCTTTGAGGCAATATTTAAAGCAGACGCTGGTTTCAAATGTTCGGCAAATACTTTTCAGCCTTATGTTGAAGAAGTCGCGAACGATTTAATTTTTTGGCAAAAAACATCAGATCAACAAACGCTAATAGATACGGTAAAGAAAATAGAAAAGCTTTTTACCGTTTTAGCGAACTTTGAAAACAGTGCAACGGTTACCCATTAACGGTACCGCTTAAAAGTAAAAATAAAAAGGCCATCTTTATTGCACTATAAAGATGGCCTTTTGCTTTATATAACGTTAAAAATGTGACGCTTATTTATCAACATAGTCTGCGAAAGCATCTTTAAACCAATCATCAAGCAATTTTTTTTCATAGCCTAACGCATTATTTCTATATTTTAAGCGTCCACCCATCATAAAACTCATATCTTTTAAATTAACATTGTCGCTAAGTATTATGACTTTCTCAGCATTTATTAATGTAAATGATAGTTTTATTCTTGGAAAATAAAGGTCTTTAATCACTCTAATTTGATGTAGACCGCTGGCGAGAACGTCACCCGCTAAATCAATGTCTGTTACGTCTATATTAAGTATTTGAGATGCGGGTAATGCTTTAGCAAGTTTGGATAAATGTTTTTCAAATTCGTTAAACATATTTTCTCGAAAGCGTTTTCGACCTTCCGTTCCTGAATCAATATCTCGGTATTTATCAGGCTCCGTCCAAGTGATGTTCACCTCAGCAGCTTGTGCTGTAGGAATCGTTAAGATCAGACTGCCTAGTATTAAAGCAGTCAATAAAGTGAATAGTGGTTTAATCATCATATATCCTTAACCATAAAGTTTATTAATGCCGAGTGATTTTTTTATATTTACCCTGAATAAAAACGGCCCTAAAATTATCTTATCCATAGTTACACAGGTTACCAAACTTTACTGCTTTAATCGCTGTTGTAAAAAATCTACAACCCTTTTATGACGCATTTTTACCGCTGAAATATTGAGGTGACAAATATCGGCTATTTCTTGAAATTCCAAACCTGTGCGGTAACGTAGTAGCATAATATTACGATCAGCAAAGGACAGGTTAACCATTAATACTGAAAGTGCTGTCCCAAAATCTTCATGGCTATTGTCATCATTGGTTATACTTTCAAGATATTCATCATTGTGTTCGATAGTATCCCAACGGCGATCTCTTATTTTATTGATACATTCGTTATGGGCAATTTTAAATAGCCATGCTTTAAAAGATACCGCCCACTTAAAGTTTTTTAAGTGGGCGAGTACCTTTATAATTATTTCTTGTACGACGTCTTCGGCATCAGGCTGATGCTTAAGTAACTTTACACAGTATCCTTTTAAAACAGGTAAATAAGGTGTAATTAGTTGCTGAAAAAGACGCGTATCATAAGGTAGGCTTGCTTGCACTAAGGTAACAAGCTCGCGTTCATTAAGCGTAGTCAAACCGTCAAATAAGCCTCTACTATTGCTTAATAACTTTATTAGCTAATAAGAAAGTATTCGGTATCGTCGTTAGCGACTCATCGGCTGCCATCACTTTACTCGCAACACTGCCAATAACAGCTAAGGTACCCTTAATGTCTGTTACTTCAATAACGTCACCTATTTGGTACATCTCTCGAAGATAAACGCCAGCAACAATTTCTTGGGCCATGGCTTTAGTGCCGATACCTAAAGAAATAGCCGCCGCTAAACCGACACTGCCAATAAGTACTGTCATGATGTTATTTAGCAGAGAAACATCTATGTCTAATTGCGTAATAGATAAAGAAACAGTAATAACGATAATAATACCGCGGCATACTTCGGCAACGGAACGGCCATAGTCAACACCAGTATTCTTAGCGGCTATTTTTACGCCATTAAAAACAATTTGCGCAACAAAGAAGCCACAAATTAAAACAGCGAGTGAAGCAAGTAATTTAGGTAAAAACAACACCAGAGTGTCGATTAAGCCGGAAAGTACGGTTAAGCCTAAAATATCTAGAGCCGCTAATAAAAAGATAAGTAAGAAGAATGTCGAAATAAGACTAGCAACAACTTGGCTACCCGTTAAAGTAACATCCATTTTTTTCAGCAGTGAATCTAGACCCAGTTTATTTAAAAACGTATCAAAACCAATTTTAATTAATGATTTATTAAGAAAGTTTTTAATGAGTGTTGAAATAATCCAACCGACAAGTAGAAATAAAATAGCGACAATTAAATCAGGTAAAAAAGTAACCACTTTATGCCAAACAGTTATTAAGCCAGAGTAAGCTTTGTCGGTGATGTTTTCAGTATCCATTATCTATTCTCATTATTAGTTATGCTATTGCTTGTTATCTTAGGGCAAGGTGCCATCTGTTTAAATATCGGTTTTAAAACTTTCATAAATAGGCTAATAAAAACAACCCAAAGTGAAGCTAAGCCTAATGCAACAAGATCTTTTGTACCTTGCTGATTATTTGCTGTTAAGGTTGCGCGCTTAAAAAGCTGATCATCTGATGTACTAAAAGCAACATCTGCATCACGGCTTAATTCTTTCGCTAAACTCTTTTCTATGTCTTTCATCTCATCCTCGAGCAATAGTTTTATCGCTTTATTCTTTAACGACTGAGCCGTTAAAAAGTCACATTAAATCTGTATGTTTTTTATTCTTATTTTTATCTATACACATTAATTTTTTTAAATCGGGTGCATTCTACGCTAAACAATTTTGAGTTTTAGCGTTAATTTAGTAAAATTAAGAAAAACTTGTGACTTTTGAGTTTCTTATCCGTTATAGAGCCAGAAATTACATCACATTACCCGAAACTTAATAAGGATTGATCCATGAAAACTTTTAACATGACTCTGATAGCTGCATTAATAAGCTCTCCACTAGCTGCAGAAACTATTGATAAAACATGGGAGCTTGGTGTGTTTAGCGACTACATCAAGTCAGATACAAACAAAGAAAACAATATTGACTGGCAACAAATTGAAGCGGGCAAAAGCCTTGGTATTGATTTACAAAAAATCATTAATGAGCGTTGGGACATTCGTTTAGAATTAGCTAAAACACGTTACGACATTGAAAATGGCAATGATAAAGATTACGGAACACGTGCCGGTATCGATGCAATTTATAAAGTTGAAGATAGCAGCTTTTACCTTTTCACTGGTGTAAAGCGCTTTAATAATGTTAGAAGCTATAATGCGGCTAATGTAGGCGCGGGTTATAACCTTCAAATTAATGATCGTTTCTCTCTATACAGCGAAGCCGCTGTTTATCGCGATCTTGATTACGGTCAAACAGATCAAGGTATTAAACTAGGTGTAAAATATACTTTTGGCGATGTTAAAAAATCACCTGTTGTTAACAAAGCTGTTGTTAACAAACCTGTTATGGAAACGATGAAGTCAACAACGCCAGTCGTTAAAAAAGTGATGATGGTTGATACTGACAACGATGGTGTTAGTGATAACAATGACCGTTGTGCTAATACACCGGCAAATGTAAAGGTTGATTCACAAGGCTGTAGCTTATATTCAGAAAAATCAGTCGAAATTAAGTTAAATGTTATCTTTGAAAATAACAGTTCATTGGTTAAGCCAGCAATGGTTGATGATGTTCAGCGTTTAGCTGATTTCATGAAAGAATACCAAAACACAAGTGTTGTTATTGAAGGACACAGTTCGGCTTCTGGTAGTGAAGAATATAACCTAATGCTTTCGCAAAAACGTGCTGATACCATTAAAGGCTTATTAATTAATAAGTTTTCTATCGATGCTAGCCGTTTATCTGCAAAAGGCTTTGGTGAAACACAGTTGATTGCTAAAGGAACTTCGCCTGCAGACAATAGTGTAAACCGCAGAGTTGTAGCGAAAATAGAAACTGTCGTTAAAAAAGTGATTACAAAATAAGGCTAAATTGCCTAATTAAAAGGGAAGCCATTTGGGCTTCCCTTTTTTATTACTTTCAATGAAAGTCTCTTGATAAATCAGTTTACTCGATGTGTATAGAGCGCAGTATTAAAAGCCTATATAACTTTCGGCTAATTAATGACAATCACTCAGATAAAGTGATTATCTGAAGGACATAAGACCTCGTCAATATTATGCATTCGCATTATTGGCCGTAAAATTTACAGACCTTAATAAACAAATAAAGCCCAAATATTCCAACTCCCCATCAAAGTAACTTTTAGGCTATCTTTGCTAGCGGTTGCCACAAAGCTCACTAAGTTGAAGTCTTAATTTATTTCGACTCTGCCCCGCTTAGCTATCAAATCGGTCATTCTCGCGATTTATCGGCACGGCTTAAAAGTGCTATTTTAAGTGGTCTAAATTTATCTACCAACTCAACTTATATCGCAAAAGATAGCTGCTCATTAATACTCACATTTTAATCTCTCCAGATGAGCGTGATTCTTCTAAAGCGGTGTTTGAACAATAATCAGTTTAAAACAAAATGTGTTCTCGTATAACCTCGAAATTACGAGTAGGAATGATCCAAAGCTTATCAATAAACAAACACATGAACACAGCTCATAAATTAATGAAATAAAATCAATTTTATTCATACAACGAACCAAGTATAAAACACACTCTGCTTTTAACTTTAAACCATATTACAGTTGTTTCTCAATTAAGCCTTTAGGTATATACCCAAAAGACGATGAAGACATTGACTGGGAAAACCAAAAAATAAAATTAAAAGCCTCAAAGATCACGAAATAAATTTAGGTTTTATCTCAGGAAATAGGATTACGTTCACAATGAATAAAGACTTTACATTTACTATTAAGAGCACTTGTCTTGATGAAAATTATCAGCCCTCAGACAATACGCGTATCACGACCAACTTTGCTAATTTAGCGAGAGGAAACAGCCGTCAAGCGAACTTACGCAACGCTTTAAATATGATTGACAATAGTTTCAATGCGTTGGCACATTGGGATAATCACCAAGCAGCACGTTATTCTGTCGAACTTGAAATCATTTCCGTTGATATAGATATTGAAGGCAGTGGCCAAACCTTCCCATCAATTGAAATATTGAAAACGAATATTGTTGATCATAAAAATAACAAACGCATTGAAGGCATTGTAGGAAATAATTTTTCCTCTTATGTGCGAGATTATGATTTCAGCGTATTGTTGTTAGAGCATAATAAGGGTCAATCAAAATTTAGCATTCCAGATAATTTTGGCGACCTGCATGGGAAGCTCTTTAAATACTTTGTAAATTCGAGTGCTTACCAGCAACACTTTAAGAAGCCACCGGTAATATGTCTCAGTGTTTCTAATAACAAGACCTATCATCAGACTGAAAACCACCATCCCGTATTAGGTGTTGAATACCAGCCAAATGAATCTTCTTTGACTGAGCAATATTTCAAAAAAATGGGCTTACAGGTTCGCTATTTTATGCCTCCAAATAGTGTTGCGCCTTTGGCTTTTCACTTCTTTGGTGATTTGCTTAATGATTATACTAATCTTGAGCTTTTAAGCACTATCAGTACGATGGAAACTTTTCAAAAAATCTACCGACCTGAGATTTATAATGCGAATGCTGTTGCAGGTAAATGCTATCAACCAAATTTAATGAATTTAGATCATTCATTAACTCACATTGTTTATGATCGAGAAGAACGTAGCAAGATGGCTAATCACCAGGGAAAATTTGCTGAAGAGCATTTCATCAAACCCTACCAAACGGTTCTTGAGCAATGGTCTGCTAGTTACGCTCAATAGCTATATTTAATACTTATCTTTTATAAATATCCTAAAATTATGGCATCAACTATCATGAAAAAATTATTACCTACTTCAACGGCAGGCAGTTTACCTAAACCCTCTTGGCTTGCACAACCTGAGACTCTTTGGTCTCCTTGGAAATTACAAGGTGACGAATTAATTGAGGGAAAACAAGATGCTCTACGTTTATCATTACAAGATCAACAACAAGCAGGTATTGATATTGTCAGTGATGGCGAACAAACACGCCAACATTTTGTTACTACATTTCTTGAGCACCTCAACGGAGTTGACTTTCAAAAACGCAAGACCATAAAAATTCGTAATCGCTATGATGCGAGTGTACCTACGGTTGTTGGTGCTGTTTCACGCCAAAAATCAGTTTTTGTTGAAGATGCCAAATTTTTACGTCAACAAACAAAACACCCGATTAAATGGGCGCTGCCAGGCCCTATGACGATGATAGATACACTTTATGATGACCATTATAAAAGTCGAGAAAAGCTAGCTTGGGAATTTGCCAAAATCCTTAATCAAGAAGCCAAAGAGTTAGAAGCAGCGGGTGTTGATATTATTCAATTCGATGAGCCTGCATTTAATGTGTTTTTTGATGAGGTTAATGATTGGGGTGTGGCTTGTTTAGAGAGAGCAATTGAAGGGCTTAAGTGTGAAACAGCTGTACATATTTGCTATGGCTATGGCATTAAAGCCAATACAGATTGGAAAAAAACTTTGGGGTCTCAGTGGCGACAATATGAAGAAGCCTTTCCCAAACTGCAAAAATCTACTATCGATATTATTTCGTTAGAATGTCATAACTCTCATGTACCAATCGAGCTACTTGAACTTATTCGAGGTAAAAAAGTGATGGTAGGAGCCATTGATGTCGCAACCGATATCATTGAAACACCAGAGGAAGTCGCCAAGACCCTACGAGAAGCCCTCAAGTATGTCGATGCCGACAAGCTCTACCCATGTACAAACTGTGGCATGGCCCCTTTATCTCGTAAGGTAGCAAAAGGGAAATTAAATGCGTTAAGTGCAGGTGCAGAAATAGTTAGAAGAGAACTTTCTAATAGTAACTAACTGATATAATAGTGTTTAGTAAAGTAGGCTATAGCTTTCTCACAATCGAGCAAAATTGGCTATGCTTGAGCTATTATTTACTTAAAGACCTAACAACGTATGCTGCAGTTGCCCGTTTAATTGATAGTAGGGTCTTTAGCGTTATTAAAAATAAAAGTAGTCGTTAATGAATATCATTGAATTTATAACAAATAATATCTCACCGTTTTTTGCATTGGTTGCCACAGGTGTATTCGCAGGTATTTTAGCGGGCTTGTTAGGTGTAGGTGGTGGTATCGTAATCGTACCTGTATTATTTTTCTTGTTTCAGAGCTTTGGCGTATCACCAGAGTCTGCGATGCTGGTTGCGACAGCAACCTCACTAGCCACCATAGTACCCACATCTGTTAGTTCTATTCGTTCTCACCATAAAAAAGGTAATGTCGATTTTGACCTGCTCAAACGCTGGGCTGTCTTTATTCTTATCGGGGTATTGGTTGGTAGCTGGTTAGTGACTCTTGTTGAAGGTACTATGCTTACTATTTTGTTTGGGGTGATAGCGGTTTTATCGGCACTAAATATGTTGTTCCGCACGGGGAAATCCGCTCTATACCAGAAACTACCTAATAAAACAGGACAAACGGTTATGGGAGCATCCATTGGCTTTTTCAGTTCTATGGTCGGGATTGGCGGCGGTACTATTTCGGTGCCACTGCTCACTCTATATAACTATCCCGCCCACAAAGCCATTGGCACAGCAGCGGCAATAGGGTTAATAATTTCATTGCCTGGTGCGCTAACAATGCTGACCTTCGGTAGTACGCCAACCGATGCACCAGCGGGTACATTTGGTTTGGTCAATCTATTTGCCTTCACTTGTATTGTGCCGTTAACCGTATTATTCGCACCGTTAGGGGCATCATTAGCAGCGAAATTAGATGCGGAAAAACTTAAAAAAATCTTTGCCTTCGTATTACTATTTACGGGCTTACGTATGTTGGCGCAACTTTTCTTATAGATTTTATTGCTGTTCATTGTTGTTGAACAGTAAATGATAATTGTAAATCAACTTATTTGATTGATAAAATGAACAACATTCATCAATCAATGAAGTTCATCATCAAAGCTAAAAACAGGAGTTAACAGGTGTTAGAAAGGATCCATTTAGAAATACTAACCGCAATAAAAGAGCATGGAACCCTAACTAAAGCTGCTGATTCGTTGCACTTATCTCAATCTGCGTTAAGTCACAGCATTAAAAAATTAGAAGGCCAAATTGCTACTCCAATATGGAAAAAAGAGGGTCGAAACCTACGTCTTACAGCTGCTGGAGAGCGTATTCAAACGCTTTCAAATAGAGTATTACCTCAGTTTTTACATACAGAATTATTACTGAGTCAGATTGCAAAAGGTGAAATGGGGGCTCTACGAATTGGCATGGAATGTCATCCTTGTTATCAATGGTTACTTAGAGTCATTCAGCCTTATTTAGAACAGTGGCCGGACATTGATATGGACGTGAAGCAGGAGTTCCAGTTTGGTGCTTTAGGTGCATTGCTTAGCTACGAAATAGATGTACTTATTACACCAGATCCACTCTTTAAACCTAAAATAGTCTACATACCCGTTTTTGACTATGAACATAGGCTGGTCGTTTCAGCGTCTCACAAACTTGCAAAGCAAGCTTTTGTTTTACCCGAGCAATTAAGCGAAGAGGTACTGTTTAGTTACCCTGTTGAGCCGCAAAGGCTCGATATCTTTAGTCAATTTCTTAATCCAGCAAAGTGTTCAGTAAAAAAACACAAAAACATTGAAACAACTGAGATCATGTTACAAATGGTCGCTGCTGGTCGAGGTATTTGTGCCTTGCCGGGCTGGCTAGTAGATGAGTACTCAAAATCAATGCCTATTAAGAGTCTTCGTTTTGGAGAAAAAGGTATTAGTAAGCAAATCTTTGTAGGTATTCGCAAGACCGACCAAAATATTGACTACTTAAATGATTTCATTGCTCAAGCTAAAAAAACAAAATAATTAGTTAATCCGGTTTTAGAGGGGCTGCATAAAATTAAACACCTGCAATAGAAAAGACGGCGAGCTTGTCGCTAATCTATGAGACTGCCTCTTGCTCACCCAGATGGTATTTTGCTCACGACAACAATGAGCTTAAATCCGATTTAACACAAATCAATAAGCTAAGGCTGGCAATTCGTATAATTAAGAGCATAAACATGTTCTTGCATAGTAAATAAAAAAAGCCCGAATATCGCTATTCAGGCTTTTCAATTTTGAGCTATAAATGGTTTTGACTATTTATGCGCAGGATAAACGGTTTACTTCAAGGCGCTTTATTGTGTCGTTTAGTGTTTCTTAAACGAACGATAACGCAACGAAGAAATTAACAGTTTAGACAAGCACAATTACATCATACCGCCCATTCCACCCATACCGCCCATATCAGGCATGCCACCAGCGCCAGCATCTTTTACTGGTGCATCAGTGATCATAGCTTCGGTTGTTAACATTAAGCCAGCGACAGAAGCAGCAAACTGTAATGCACTACGCGTTACTTTAGTTGGGTCAAGAATACCCATTTCTAACATATCACCGTAAGTAGAGTTACCAGCATTGTAACCAAAGTTACCTTTACCGTTACGCACTTCGTTTAATACGACTGAAGCTTCATCACCACAGTTAGCAACGATTTGACGTAGAGGTGCTTCCATTGCGCGAATTGCAACATTAATACCATGAGTTTGGTCTTCGTTGGCACCTTCAAGATCTTTGATAAGGTCAGCAGCGCGAACTAATGCAACACCACCACCAGCAACAACACCTTCTTCTACCGCGGCGCGAGTTGCATGCAATGCATCTTCAACACGGGCTTTTTTCTCTTTCATTTCGATTTCTGTTGCTGCGCCAATTTTAATAACCGCAACACCGCCAGCTAATTTAGCTAAACGTTCTTGTAACTTTTCTTTATCGTAATCAGAAGATGAGTCTTCGATTTGACCACGAATTTGCATTACGCGACCTTGTATATCAGCTTCGTTACCAATACCATCAATAATCGTTGTATTGTCTTTAGTGATAACAACACGTTTAGCTTGACCTAAATCTTCTAATGTTGCTTTTTCAAGCTCCATACCGATTTCTTCAGATATTACCGTACCACCCGTTAATGTCGCGATATCTTGTAACATTGCTTTACGACGGTCACCAAAACCAGGTGCTTTAACCGCTGCAACTTTAACGATGCCGCGCATGTTGTTTACCACTAATGTTGCTAAAGCTTCACCTTCAACATCTTCAGCAATAATTAATAATGGCTTACCTGATTTTGCAACACCCTCTAAAGTAGAAAGTAATTCGCGAATGCTGCCTACTTTTTTGTCTACTAATAGAATGAATGGGCTTTCTAATTCAACAGTGCCACTTTCTTGGTTGTTGATAAAGTAAGGAGATAAATAGCCACGGTCGAATTGCATACCTTCAACAACGTCTAATTCGTCAGTTAACGCTTGACCTTCTTCAACAGTAATTACGCCTTCAGTGCCCACTTTTTCCATCGCTGTTGCGATGATTTTACCGACAGTTTCGTCAGAGTTAGCAGAGATAGTGCCTACCTGCTCAATCGCTTTGTTATCGCTACATTCTTGTGACAAACCTTTTAATGCTTCAACGGCGGCAATAACTGCTTGGTCGATACCACGTTTTAAGTCCATTGGGTTCATGCCGGCAGCAATTGATTTCAAACCTTCATTTACAATAGCTTGCGCTAAAACAGTTGCAGTAGTTGTTCCGTCACCAGCTTCATCATTGGCTTTAGAAGCAACTTCTTTAACCATCTGTGCGCCCATGTTTTCAAATTTGTCTTCTAATTCAATTTCTTTTGCAACAGTAACACCATCTTTGGTGATGATTGGACCACCAAAAGATTTGTCTAATACAACATTACGACCTTTAGGGCCTAATGTTACTTTTACCGCGTCAGCTAAAACATTTACACCACGTAGCATTTTTGCTCGTGCGTCATTTCCAAATAATACGTCTTTTGCAGCCATGTTGTTTCTTCCTATATTTTGTTAGTTTGTCGAACATCGTTCGACTACAATAATTAATACACTGTAAGTTGAGGCTTAGCCTAACGAATTCCTACAGTTTATATAAAGTCAGTAGCGTTACTATGACTCAACAATCGCTAAAATGTCTGATTCAGAAAGGATCAAAACTTCTTCGCCATCAATTTTTTCAGTTTTAACGCCGTAACCTTCACTAAAAATAACTTGGTCACCTACTTTTACGTCTAAAGCACGTACTTCGCCATTTTCTAAAATGCGACCGTTACCGACAGCGATAACTTCACCGCGCGTTGATTTTTCTGCAGCACTTCCTGTTAAAACAATACCACCAGCTGATTTTGATTCTACTTCTTTACGTTTAATTATTACGCGGTCATGTAATGGACGAATGCTCATTAATTTTCTCCTGAGAGTTTATTCACTCTCAATAAATTTAAATAAAAGGTTATAAAACTTTGTTGCAATTAAAGATGGGGCTAATTTAAAACTTCACAAGCCCCGTTAAAAAATTTTTTATTCTTTGCGCTCATACTCACCTTCAAGCGTTTCACCTTGGTGGTGTTCAATCGGCTTCTTAGTGCCTAAACCCTGCTCAAATGGATCAGACGTAACTGGCTGTTCTTGCTGAGTATGCACCGAACTTTGATAAGTAAAACCAGCCGCGCTTTGATTCATGACTAAATGTGACTGCACTGACTTTATCAACAGACTTCTCACACTAGGGATCAGGAGAGATAGCCCAAAAATGTCAGTAACAAAGCCAGGCGTTACTAAAAGTATGCCCGCAACCAGTAAAAGTAGTCCTGCAACTATTTCATCTGAAGGCATTTCTCCTTGCGCCATTTTAGTTTGTACTGAGTTTAAGGTCGCAATCCCCTGCTGTTTAACATTTCTCGCACCCAGCCATGCGGTAATAATAACAATAGCAATTGTTGGCCATGCGCCAAGCCAAGTACCAACATTGATCAGTACCATAATTTCGATAATAGGAACGACAATAAAAAGGATAAATAGAAATCGAAACATTTAAAGTCTCTTCATTAAAAAATTTTATATAAGATGAAACATATATGGGGTTGTGCAGGTCTTTTTCAAGCATCAGGTAAATACAAGCTAGTTCATATGGTAATAAGCTATTAATTGTCATTTAAATAGCTTAAGTTTTTGTTAAGGAAAATACGTTAATGTTTCAATTAATAATGTGCACTTGTCCTGATATTAGCAATGCGAAATTGATTGCAAAACACTTAATACAAGAGAAACTGGCCGCTTGTGTCAATATTATTCCTAACGTTATCTCTGTTTATCGCTGGCAAGATAATATTGAATGTGATGAAGAAATACAGTTAATGATAAAAACACAAACCAATAAGTTTAACGATGTAGCTAGTGAAATTAAACGCTTACATCGTTATGATACCCCTGAAATTATCGCCATGAACATCCAGCAAGGCGACGATAGTTATTTAAACTGGATCACTGAGTCTTTAAAATAGTTGTTATGAAAAAAATTGTCTTACTTTTTTGGTTAGTTTTAACCAGTATTTTTTTGCAAGTACCCAATGCTCAAGCTCAAGATTCAATTTTTGATACTTCGTCCGCTTCGTTATTCAGTAACGATGATGAGTTTCTTAGTGTCGAAGAAGCCTTTGAATTTAATTTTCACCAGAAGGATGATCAATTATCTGTTTCCTTTACCATAGCTGAGGGCTATTACTTATATCGTCACCAGTTTAAGTTCAGTGTTGAAAACGCAGAAATAATCCCTGTCGAACTGCCTAAAGGTGAAGACCATGAAGATGAATTTTTTGGTGTTCAGCAAATATTTACCGAACAGCTTAACTTCACTATTAAGCTTGTTAACGCTAATAGTAATGCCAGCATTAAAATACGCTATCAAGGGTGCGCAGCAAAAGGCTTATGCTACCCACCTAAAAGTAAAGTTGTAGCACTATCAAAAGTTAATAATGAAGAAGCCATTAACACCAACAATGTTTTGGCGGCGATATCACCTGATAATGAAACGGGCAATACATCTATTGCCGCTGAAAATGCCAGCGAACAACATCAATTAGCCGATATGCTCAAAGGTGATAATATTTGGCTAACACTACTCGCTTTTTTTGTTGGAGGCTTACTGCTTTCATTTACGCCTTGTGTATTTCCTATGTACCCTATTTTGACCGGTATTATCGTTGGGCAAGGCGATAAATTATCAACGTCAAAAGCCTTTCGTTTATCGTTTGCTTATGTACAAGGCATGGCAATAACTTATACCTTACTGGGCATTGTTGTTGCACTGGCCGGCGCTCAGTTCCAAGCAATGTTTCAACATCCTGCCGTTTTAATTGTGTTGAGTGTTTTATTCATCTTTTTAGCACTTTCTATGTTTGGAGTTTTTAACCTTGCCTTGCCAAGTAGCTGGCAAAATAAATTGAATAACATCAGTAATAGCCAAAAAGGTGGTTCATATTTCGGTGTTGTTGTTATGGGTGCTATTTCTGGTTTAGTGGCGTCTCCATGTACTACCGCTCCTTTAACCGGTGCTCTGCTATATATCTCGCAATCGGGTGATATTTGGTTAGGTGCATCAGCCCTCTACGCATTAAGTTTAGGTATGGGTGTACCCTTACTTGTTTTGGGTAGTTCTGGTGGTAAATTATTACCAAAAGCAGGTACATGGATGACGGTAATTAAAAATGTATTTGGCTTATTACTACTCGCTGTTCCGATATTTTTAATGGAAAGGTTTTTACCTTCAGTGGTAACACAAGCCATGTGGGCAATATTGGTCTTATCAAGTGCAGGCTATTTTTATACCGTCAATCAACAGACCCAGAATAACTTTTGGTTTGGTGTTAGAAGTGTGGTGATATTTGTAATGATATTTTTTGGCGCCAACCAAGCTTTTCAACTGATAAGTCCTAGCCAAAACGTTGCTACAAGTAATCAAGAAGCTCCACAACAACACTTTACTAAAGTAGCAACATTACCAGAGTTGTTAGCAGCAGTAGACAATGCGAATGCACAAGGGAAGACTGTAATGGTCGATTTGTATGCCGACTGGTGTATCGCCTGTAAAGAGTTTGAAGAATACACCTTTAATGCCCCGCAAGTACAAAAAGTGCTGAGTAACACAGTATGGTTACAAATTGATATGACTGACTTCGATTCGACTGACAATGCTGAGTTTGCGGAAAAGTATCAAGTACTTGGCTTACCGAGTATTCTCTTCTTTGACCAACAAGGTAAAGAATTAACTCAGCAGCGCGTAACGGGTTTTATGGGGGCAGAAGAATTTACTGAACACCTACAAAAAATCCTTTAACCTTTAACCTTTAACAAACAAGTACACTTTAACTCGCGTAACTCTGCGGGTTAAAGTGCTGATACTTTCCAATAGCCATTAACAATTTTTGTATCAATAAATTCCATTAGTTTGGTTTCAGGAATAGGTTTAGAAAAGTAATATCCTTGAATAATATCACAATCGTTTTCTGTTAAACTGCGTAACTGCGCACTCGTTTCAACACCTTCTGCGATAACCTGCAAACCTAAGTTCTTCACCATAGCAATGGTTGACATAATAATTTGATAATCAGCTCGATTTTCTAACATGCCAAATACAAAGCTTTTATCTATTTTAATAACGTCGACTGGCATTTTTTTCAAATAAGCTAATGACGAATAACCGGTACCAAAATCATCAATGGCAAAACTAAACCCTACATCTCTCAAGCCATTCATCATTTCAATTGCACTATCGATATTTTTTACTAAGGTTTGCTCAGTCAGCTCTAGTTCGAAGTGACTTGCCTCAAGCGAGAACTCATTAAGTAAATCGGTTAAATAAGGGGTTAGATGAGGATCGGCAAATTGACCTGCTGACAGATTTATCGCAATACGGACATCAGTTAAACCCTTATCAATAAAAGTTTGGCAAAGTTCAAAACAGCGTCTGATCACCCAATAACCCAGTTCAACCATGTGCTGAGAATTTTCAAGGAGAGGAATAAAATCTTCCGGCGAAACCATGCCTCGTTCGGGATGCTGCCATCGAAGTAACGCTTCAAAGCCGTATAGTTTTTTTGTTTTTGCATCTAACTGAGGTTGTAAACTTAAGCTAAATTGATTTTTAGCTAAAGCCTGTCTAACTTCACTTTCCATCATCACCCGAAGGGCAACTTTTTTATACATCTCTTCATGGTAAATATGATATTTGGCGCCACCATCATCTTTAGCTTCATACATAGCGATATCGGCATAACTGATCAGATCTTCTGACTTAGTCATTTCTTCAGGAGCAAAGGCTATTCCAATACTGGTACTTACATAAAAAAGGCTATTTTGTATTTTAATTGGTTCTTTAAATGCTTCTAAAATTTCTTGTGCGACAAGCACTGCATCATTTTCATTATCGATATGACCAAGTACCACAACAAATTCATCACCACCAAATCGACAAGCCATATCAACTCTCCGAATACTGGAGCGCAAACGATTAGCCGCTTGAATTAACAACTTGTCGCCATCAGTATGACCATGACTATCATTTACTTTCTTAAAGTCATCGAGATCTAAAAATAAAACGGCAATTTGTCCGTCACTGCGTGACACATTGAGAAACGCTTTACGCAGTTGATAGTTAAGCATATTGCGGTTAGGCAATCCCGTTAACAAATCATACATGGCAATATTTTCGAGCTCTTTCGTTTTTTGTTCAATTTCAATATTTAACTGTTCAAGTTCAAAACTTAACTCGGTGGCCGCATTGGCTAAAATATCTAGTTCATCAATATATTTACCATTTCTTTGTAGGTCTGTTTGACGAAACCGATCAAATTCTTTTTTCGCCAATAGAGGTAAAACATCTGACAAGACTAGTAAGCGACGAGTAAAGGGGCTAGCAACAAAATGAACAACAATCACTAAAGCAATAAGCACAACTAAGGTAAAAATTAAAAATTGCCAACGATTTTGCTGATACTTATCTGTAAAAATAGTGGCGTCATCAATCAGTGCCAGGTAATAAAAATCATCACGGGTATTTGCGATGGGAATTAAGTTAATCAGATAACTGCTATCGTTGGCTGTAGCTTTTATACCTTGAAAATTAATCATCTCGCTGTTGATAATTTCTTGGTTCGACATAAATAATTCACTGACTAGTTGAGTATTTGTTGAAGAGATAAATTTAGCGTCAGCAAGTATAATAGCCTCTTCGTTACCTGTTATTGATACAAGCTTATCTACACGAGAAAAACTTACAACGGCCAACTCATTATCAAGCGCTTGATTTATATAAAAAATCATATCAACAAGTGAAACTGTCATCGCGACAACCGCCATATCACCCTTACCGTTTAATACTGGTATTGTGATCAACTGAACACATTGACCCTCGCAGTACAAAGTGTGTTCAGGTTGCTGATGTCTTAGTACATTTTCAATACTCAGCTGAACAAATTTAGGAATAGCATTAGAAAGGTATAACTCTTCATTACTTGCTGAAACTAACCAAACATTTTCAACATTTTGATTCATTTGTAGGGTATCAAACTGCGCGGCAAACTCTTGTGCTAAAACGTCAAAATCAGCTTGCTCTTTTAACCGCACAATATCAGAAAACGACTCTAGCCACGTCAGTATTTTTTGACGTAATACGTTATTTTGCACAGAAAACTGTGCCTGGCCTTTACGTAAAGTATCACTTTGATATTGGGTGAACTCTTGATTTAACCTTGATAAAGACAAATAAGAGAAAATAGCCGTTAGGAGCAATAACGCCCCCATAACTAGCACTAATAATTTAACAGGAACGCTAACAAATCTTTTTCTCATCAAGTTAGCCCCACTAGAACCAGTACATTAGTTGTAAGGCCCACATTTTCCAATGCTCACTGTTCGCCTCTGGGTTGGGCAACACAACAGGATTAACGCGGGCAGCGCCTTTTACCCAATGGTACTCCGCATTGACCCGTAAATTATCAGAAAAATCGTATGAAAACCCTAGCATTTTATCGTGCTGATAAGCAAAATAATGAGGTATGGTGCCAAAACTTTGTTGTTGTAATTCACGGCCTTTTTTATCATCCTTATTTGCATAGAAATTTTCAAAACGACTAATAAATTTCAATCGTTGATTTACCTTGTAAACCGCTTGAACATAACCACCTTGACCAATATTGTCTTGGTTAAACTGAGCAGCGTAAAACCCTTTGGTTAAAAACCTTGTTTGTAAAACTTCACTAGTAAACTCCCAGTGTTCACCTTCATATAAAGCATTTATCGTATAAAACTGAAAAACAAATCGTCCATCAACAAAAAAATCAGGACTCTCATTTTTATAGTTAAATTCTGAATCCAATAAGGTTAGACCAAAGCGCCATTGTGAAAATACTGGCCGCCAATAAACACTCGCCTGCGTATCAAGCTCATGCTCGATATCTCCCTGTGCTAACTTACTGAGAATGACTTCTGCATCTTCACTATCAATCGGACTTTTACCACGGCTAAAATTGAAATCAAATTCGCCATATTTATCATTATTGTAAGTCAATTTTAATGCAGCACCATCGCCACCAACAGCGATATCACGAAAGCCATCAAAATATGTCCCTTGCGGTAACAAGATTGAGGGCCGTGCAAAAGGAATATCACGGGTACTTGAATGCAACCAGTGGGCATTTTTAAAACGGCCAACAAATAAATTAGCTTGCCACTGCTCTGAACTATAAGCGCTCCAATCCATTAAGAAGTAATCAACACGCAAACCTTCCTTGTAGCGATTCCCACCGTTTAAATAAACAGCTTGTGCCGCAAAGCGATAATCGTCAGATAATTGATACGAGGTATTAAGTCCTATTTCTGTTAACTTTAACGATATTTCGCCGTTATCATTAACAAAGTTGCTATTGTCGACGTCAATAACGCCTTGCGCAACAAAGCCATGTATTTTTAACGGATCTGCCGAATGCCCTTCCTGTGCGTGCGCATTAATCGCAAGTAATGCTGATAAGCACATTACTTTATAACTCATTTTATTGATCGATTTTAAGCAGATTGACATCACTTACCTCATTAATATTTTCAATGTAACCAATGGCACCTGTGGTTGATTTAACGGCTTCAATTAACTCTTCTTCAGTTAACACCACAGTTGGCGCAATCCCCATACCTGAGAAAGTCAACTTGTCCCATATATGGTCAAGTTGATATGGAAATAAGCGTAAGGTGTCTTTACAAAATTTTTGATGGGTGGGATTAGTACTTGATAAAACAAAAACAGTTATGGGTAGGCCATTGGCCCATTTAGTTTGACGCATTGAATATATACGACGTAACTGAGTGGTTGTTATTGACACAGTATCAGTTGTGATATTGGTAATAACTTCGACCGCATGAGTTGCCGGACTGCCAATTAATATGACAAGAACCATTAATCTGATTAGAATTTGGCTGATAACTAAATCCTTGTTAATGAGAAATAAAGAGCACTTTGTGTATCTAACAAAGTGCTCCGTAGCCACTAGTAGTAACCGAGTAAAGGAGACCACGCAACCCACTGCTATATGTTAACCTGTATATAAAAACCGCTAAACCAATGAATTGATTACTAAATATAGATAATAATATTGTAGTAAATTTTTCCTAAAATACAAAACTTTATTGTCAACTTATTGATAAAAAGTTAACAACAACAGATCAGACCAGTATTTTGCTGCTATATTCTGCGAAAACACTATAATAATCGCTTAACAGCAGAAATGCTCGATTTTGTTATTAGCTGTTCCATCACTCTAGCTTTTATGTGATGATATTTGTAATATTTGCTATTTAATAGGTTTTTCTCAGAAAATGACTACAAAGTTTAAAGTTTTAGTGATAAATGGCCCTAACTTAAATATGTTAGGGAAACGCGAGCCTGAAATTTATGGCGCGCAATCATTAACCGATATTATTGACGATTTAACATTGCAAGCTATACCACTGAGAATTGAATTAAGTCATTTGCAATCAAATGCTGAACACCTACTAATAGAAAAAATACATCAAGCTCATAATGAAATAGACTTTATTGTCATTAATCCTGCCGCATTTACCCATACTAGTATAGCGATACGTGACGCACTCCTTTCTGTGGACATTCCATATATTGAAGTTCATCTTTCAAATGTCCATGCTAGAGAGTCGTTTAGACATCATTCGTATCTATCAGACAAAGCTATTGGTGTTATTTGCGGCTTAGGTGCCGATGGTTATAAATATGCGTTAGCGTCGGCTTATACTTGGTTGACTGACCATAAAAGTTAATGAAAAAACAACAGAGAGTGGCTTAACTTTAGCGGCTCTATTTACAACATAAATTACACATTGATAAAAAGGTATTCAAATGGATATTCGTAAAATAAAAAAATTAATTGAATTAGTACAAGAATCAGGGATTAACGAATTAGAAATTTCTGAAGGTGAAGAATCAGTACGTATTTGTCGTGGCGGTACTATGGTACAAGCTGCTCCAATGATGCACTCTGCTCCTGCTGCTGCACCTATTGCCGCACCTGTAGTCACTGAAACGGCACCTGCTGTTATTTCAGGTCACGTTGTTCGTTCGCCAATGGTTGGTACTTTCTACGCTTCAGCATCACCTGATTCACCTGCATTTGTCGAAGTAGGTAAACATGTCAATGCTGGTGATACTTTATGTATTCTTGAGGCAATGAAAATGATGAACCAAATTGAAGCTGATAAGTCTGGTGTTATTAAAGAAATTCTAGCGGGCAATGAAGACGCTATAGAATTTGACCAGCCGCTATTCATCATTGAATAATCCTATAGATATCAAACAAAAGGATCATTCCATGTTAGATAAAGTTGTTATCGCCAATCGAGGCGAAATTGCACTAAGAATATTACGTGCATGTAAAGAACTCGGTATAAAAACTGTTGCAGTGCACTCTACGGCTGACAGAAACTTAAAACATGTTTTATTAGCCGATGAAACTATCTGTATTGGCAAAGCGCCAGCGCCTGACAGCTACCTTAATATTCCTGCCATAATAACGGCAGCTGAAGTCACTAACGCAGTAGCAATACATCCTGGCTATGGTTTTCTAGCTGAGAATGCTGATTTTGCAGAACAGGTTGAAAAGTCAGGCTTTGCCTTTATCGGCCCAAAAGCTGAAAGCATCCGTATTATGGGTGATAAAGTTGCGGCAATTAAAGCAATGAAAATAGCGGGTGTTCCTTGTGTTCCAGGGTCAGATGGCCCGCTTAATGATGATGAAGCGGCCAATAAAGCTCATGCTAAACGTATTGGCTACCCGATTATCGTCAAAGCGGCTGGTGGCGGCGGTGGTCGTGGTATGCGTGTTGTGCGCAGCGAAGAAGATTTAGTCGACGCGATTGCATTAACCAAAAGAGAAGCCGGTACTATTTTCAAAAATGATATGGTTTACATGGAAAAATTCCTTGAAAATCCTCGTCATGTTGAAATTCAAATAATGGCTGATGGTCAAGGTGCTGCAATTCACTTAGGTGAGCGTGATTGTTCTATGCAGCGTCGTCATCAAAAAGTGGTAGAAGAAGCTCCCGCACCAGGTATTACTCCAGAAATGCGCGCCAAAATTGGTGAGCGTTGTTGTAAAGCTTGTATTGATATTAATTATCGTGGCGCCGGCACTTTTGAATTTTTATACGAAAACGGTGAATTCTACTTTATTGAAATGAATACCCGTATTCAAGTTGAGCATCCAGTTACTGAAATGATCACCGGTGTTGATTTGATCAAAGAGCAATTACGTGTTGCTGCTGGTCAACCATTATCTTATACCCAAGATGATATTAAAATCGCTGGCCATTCAATTGAATGTCGTATCAATGCTGAAGACCCACGTACTTTTGTTCCTTCACCGGGCAAAATCACTCGTTTCCATCCTCCAGGAGGATTGGGGGTTCGTTGGGATTCTCATATCTACGCTGAGTATACGGTACCACCAAATTATGACTCTATGATCGGCAAACTGATCACTTGGGGTGATAACAGAGATGTTGCAATCGCACGTATGCGCAATGCCTTAGCCGAATTAGTGATTGATGGTATTAAAACCAACATTGCCTTACATCAAAATATTTTAAATGATAAAGGTTTTGTTAATGGCGGTGCCAACATCCATTATCTAGAAAAGAAATTAGCTGAAGCTGAATAAGTTTCTACAAATTTAACAATCAAGCCCTGCATCGCAGGGCTTTTTTATATCAGGGATAACGGTATTAAACGTTTACATAAAAGTGAAATTCCTACACCCAAATAGCAATGATGTCGTGTTACCATAGATAATAATATATGGCTTATACTTTACTCATTGAATTTAAAAATATGACTGAATTACTTGAAAAACCTTTACCACCTGCCGATGGTGAATGTTGTGACAGCGCATGTACACCATGTGTTTGGGACAATTTCTATGCAAAGCGTAAAGAATGGCGCCTGCAACAAGTCGCACTAAAAGAAAAACAAGCCCAAGACAACGAGTCAAATTAAGACTAAGCGACTTTCTAAGCGATACTGTGTATGACTGAATTACTTAAAGAACCTTCCCTTCCCGCCGACGATGACTGTTGCGGCGGCGGCGCTTGTTGCCCTTGTGTATGGGACCACTACTATAGCGAATACGAAAAGTGGCGTTTACAGCAGACTGAATTACAAGCTAAAGAGCAAGCAGTAAACGCTGAACAACCTTAGCTCAAGGCAATCACTTTTTTCACTAATTTATTAATACCACTGGCCGCCTCAACAAGTGATGTCGCTAGCATGTAGGCCGGTGTTGAAACCAGTTTTCGTTTTCCGTCAACAATAATATCGCCCACTTCACAATCAACGTGTGCTAAACCACGCTTTATTAACGACTCCGCGATATCACGGTCTTTACCAATCGTTGCTTGAACATCCTCACCGTAAATAAGGGGGATCATTGCCGGAGCAATACACATAAAGCCAAGCGGTTTGTCCGCTTTAATAAAGCGTTGAGCAGCAACAAGTACTTCAGCATTTATTTGATAGTTTTCTGCATCAAGCGCGAAGCCACAGAGGTTCTTTGCTGCGCCAAAGCCACCAGGGAAAATTAGCGCATCAAATTCTTCATGATAGAGCTCAGTAATGTCTTCAATGTCACCACGGGCAATGCGCGCAGATTCAACCAAAACATTACGTGTTTCATCTTCACTAACCGCGCCAGTTAAATGGTTAATCACATGATGTTGATTAATGTTTGGCGCAAAACAACGATAGCTTGCTCCTTGCTGTTCAATCGCTAATAACGTTAAAACACTTTCATGTATTTCACTGCCGTCATAAACGCCACAGCCAGATAAAATAATCGCTATTTTTTTCATGTTAATCCTTTATTCCTATATTCTTTGTCATATTAGGTAACTGACATAATAAAACAACTATTATCGAGCACCACATCAATAATGCAAACGGTAAAGCACTACCATCATAAAAATACGCTAATATTGGTCCTGCTAATGCGCCAATGCCAAAGCGAAGAGTACCTATTACCGCACTAGCTGTACCTGATTCCCGGGTAAATTCTTGCATAATAAGTGCATCAGCATTGACCGCTATCATCGATAAACTGCCCATCAACGGCAATACCGCAACTGCCGTGAACATTAATGGTAGCTGCAAAAAGTTTACCACCACCAACAATGAAGAAAAACATAACGCAACGATTAAACCGTAGGTCAACATTTTAAATGACCCTTTACGACTAACTAAGCGGGTATTAATAAAATGGGCGGTCATTAACGCCAAAACATTAACGGCAAATAGTAGGCTAAATTCAAATTCCGAGACCTTAAAAACCGTTAGATAGACAAAAGGGATCGCGGTAATATAAGCAAAAAAAGCTAATGAAATAACCATAGACGTAACAATATTTAGTTGTGACTTTTTATTAGATAAGACAATTTTATAGCGTTGCAGAAAACTAACCGGTGCTAAATTTTTCTCACGCTTTACTTCAGGTAAAAATCGATACACCAAGAGTAAAATAATAAAGCTGTAGGCCGCTAAACTTAAAAATATAAGCTGCCAACTATGCAGCAGTAACACTGAGCCAATAGCGGGCGCTATCATAGGCGCTATCATCATAATCATAGATACATAAGAAAACCCTTTGGCGGTATCTTTGCCATATCGCTCTTTTATTGTTCCCGGCACAACAACCGTTGCCGCACTACTAATAAATGCCTGAAAAAATCGTAAGGATAAAAACTGTTCAATACTCGTGACAAACGTTATCGCTATACTCATCACGATAAAACCTGAGATACCGAGCATCACTAATTTTCTTCTGCTGTGTTTATCCGCTTGTGGGCCAAAAAATAACAGACCTAAAGCATAGCCTAGTAAATATATACTCAGGCTATTTTGTACCATTGGCATATCAGTTGACAAATGCTCCGCCAGTATTGGCATTGCCGGCAAATACATGTCGATTGCCAATGGTGAGATAGCAATAATGGCTGCTAATAAGGGTAATAATAATTTTAGTGAAAGCTCTGTTTGTTCACTAACTTTTAGGTTTCTCATGATTTTTCCGGATAGTCGTAAACAAGTTTGCCAAGGTCAGCAATCGCTTTGTCTATTTTTTCACACCATTTCACCCCATAGCTAATGCGCATAAAATTTTTATATTGCCCGGTTGGGGAAAAAATTTCACCGGGAGCAAAACTCACCCCCTTAGCAATAGCCTGAGTAAAAAATTGGCTAGTATCAACATGAGAACGGCAACGTATCCATAAGACACTGCCACCTTGTGGCTGTGAAATGCAGACTTCTTTTGGAAAATGACTAGCGATTAAGGCGCGCATCCGCTCGCAGTTATAACGTAAGGTTTTTCTTAACACTTGTAAGTGACGATCATATTCACCACTCATCAAATAATCAGTTAATGTCCATTGCTGTAACATTGGTGTTGAGCAAGACTGGGCGCGTTTAATACGTTTTGCTGCTTCTTCATATCTGCCTGGTAATAGCCAGCCGACCCGATAACCTGGTGCAGCGGTCTTTGAAAAAGATGAGCACGTTAGCACTAGGCCTTTTTTGGAGTAAAGCTGCGCGGGTACTGGTCTATCTTTGCTGAAATATAAGTCACTGTAAACTTCATCTTCGATAAGTGGAATATCATGTTTTTCTAATAAACTGACCATATTCTGGCGCTGTTGATTAGTCATCATAGAGCCAAGTGGGTTAGAGATAGCGGTAGAAAACAAACACGCTTTTACCGGATGTTGCTCAATAACTTTAGCCAGTTCTTCAACACAAATCCCCTCTTCAGTGCAGGTATAAACTTCCAGAGCTTTCATACCCAAACTTTCAATTAATTCAATCAAACCAAAGAAACACGGTGATTCTACAGCGATAATATCACCACGTTCTGCGACACACTGTAAGGCAATTGATAGTGCTTCTTGGGCACCACTAGTGATAATTATATCGTCATGATTAATGGCTACGCCTTGCTCATGATAACGAAAAGCAAGGTTTAAACGCAGTTTTGGATCACCATTTACCGGTCCGTAACTAACCGCTTTTTCAGCATTCTTACTCAATACCGAACGCATTAATCGTGCTAAGGCTTTATCTGGTGGGTGTGCATTGACCGGGTTAGAAATACCCAATGCGACAGTATCGGGTAAATGAACAGCTTCATAAACTTGTTCTATTATGCTTCGACATGAGATTTCAACGGGCTGACAACTTGCCCATAATGACCGCATAGGTTTTAAGGTTCGTGCTTGCTTAGCTTTTAAATAATAGCCTGATTGTGGCCTTGCAGAAATACTACCCTGACGCTCTAGTTCAATATACGCTTGTTTTACTGTCGGTATACTTATTTCAAATTGTCTACTGAGTTTACGTAGGCTAGGTAGCTTGTCTCCCGCTCTTATTGCACCACTTTTTTCTTGGTCTTCAACAAAGTCAATGACTTGCTGATATAAAAATTCTGAAGAAGATTTATCTAAAAGTTGCATTTTATTTCACCTCAACAAAAACTGTATAGGTTACATTTTATATTTTTTGTATCTGTTACACAACAGAACTATCTATAAACTAGTGTTTTAGAAATAAGTCGACCTTAAGAAATAGTACTTCATATAAGAAATGCTGTTACAGTGATTTAGTCAAAATTAATTGAGAAGATTGCGCTTAAATTTTTCAGGAAAGAATAATGAACAACACACTATTATATGTGATCACCGTACTTATCTGGGGAACAACTTGGATCGCCATTAATTATCAATTAGGTGATGTTCCCGCCGAAGCATCTATTGTTTATCGTTTTGGCTTAGCAGCACTTCTGCTATTTGCTTATTGTCGTTTTAAAAAGCTCTCACTTGCCTTTAACAAAAAACAGCACCTACAATTTTTGTTCTTTGGTTTGATGTTATTTGGCTGTAATTACTATTTTTTATATTCAGCTCAACAGCATATAAATTCTGCGCTTGCCTCAATCGCTTTTTCAATGATTATGTTTTTCAATGTGGTCAATGCCCGCATTTGGTTTAACACTAAAATTACTCAACAAACTTATCTAGGCGCTTTTCTAGGTTTAACCGGCATTGTGGTTTTATTCTGGCCACAAATTAACGATACCGAGTTAGGCGCAGAAACATTACTAGGTTTATCACTTTGCTTCGTTGGAACATTGTTCGCATCAACGGGCAATATGGTCTCAATGAAAAATAAACTTATGAATTTACCTATGATGCAAGCCAATGCTTGGGGCATGTTTTATGGCTCAATATTTATGACTATATTGCTATTAATACAAGGAAAATCATTTAGTTTTTCATATACCTTACCCTATATTAGTTCGCTAATTTACCTATCGGTTTTCGGCTCTATTATTGCATTTGCCAGTTACTTAACACTTTTAAATAACATCGGAGCCCATAAGGCCTCATATGCAAGCGTGATGTTCCCTGCTGTTGCCGTCGTTATCTCAACGATATTTGAAGGTTTTAGCTGGAATATTTATACTGTCATTGGCTTATTAATTATTGTCGCCGGGAATATTGTTGTGTTAACTAAACCAAAAAAGAAAAATATAATAATAACACCATAAAAGCATCCTACTTTTAAATATATTTATGTTAAATCAGCTTGTTAATCCAAAATGACTTTACCAAGTAATTTATAGGTAATAACATAAGCAGCGTATAAAAACGCTAAGTGACGCTGTTATTTTCAATAAAAACCGAGTTAAAATAAAGGCATAATTTTATTGAGATGCTACTCTTTTTAGAGTGATTAATTTTTATAAAATCATTAATTAGGGGCAAGATGTTAAATAACTCATGGGGTCAATTGTTAATACTAGCGCTATCGTTACTTATGACGACGAGTGCCGCTTGCCAAAAAATAAATAATAATCATTATTTACCCATAGTAACGTTAAAGTTTGACCCTTCTGGCTCAAATGCTTGGTATCCCTATTATATTAATACTGGTGAAAAACGTGGCATTGTCGTTGACGCCGTAGCCATAATACTCGCCACTGCCAATATAAGTGGTAAGGAAATAATTTTACCGCCAAAACGCACCAATTTATCATTGAAAAATGGTCTCGTTGATTTTGATTTAATTAATCCTGATTGGTTATCTAAAGAGCAACAGTCTGACGACTATGTCTTTAGCGATAGCGTGATCCCAATTAAAGAGCATATTATCTATTTGGCCGGTACCGTTATTCCTGAAAACTTAGGGGAAGATCAACAATTAACCGACCAAGATATAGGTACCGTTCGAGGTTACTATTATCACAATGATAATTTATTTAATCGCCTAGATTACCCTTCAGAAAAAGAGTTAATAAAAGCACTTTTTAGAAAAAGGATCACCTTTGCTATTAGTGGTGATAAACCAGCACAATATTGGGCAAAAATATTATCAGTACCCATTATTTTAGGCCCCGTCCATTCTGATGGTTACTTAAAAATTAGACTAAGAAAAGAGCTAAAATATCTTTTACCCCAAATCAATGATGCCATTCAACGATTAAAAATAAATGGTAGTCTCGAAAGTATTATAAAAGCTTATATATAATGCTCATCGACTTAATTTATAACTAAGTACTTTATAAGGTTAGTTGTTGCGCATTTATTATCGCGCGTAGTTGTTAATAACAAGTGACTCCATTATCCTATTACCTTAAAATAATCCGCTTTATCTCGTCTTAAAATTTAAGGGTAATATGAAATATTTCCATCGCTCAGTGCTACCTTGTTTGCTTTCTAGCTCTTTATTGCTCGTAACATCTTGCTCGTTATCAAGCGAACAAGCCAAAACAGATAACAATGAAACTGCTGCTTATACCTATCTTAAAGAACTTGTTTCACCCACCGAAGGTATAGGTGCTCGCGAAGCTGGAACGATAAAAGAACAGCAAACAGCCCGCTATATTAAAACTAAATTTGAAAAGTTTGGTTATCGAGTTACCGAGCAAAAATTTTCCTATAACAGTAGAAAAATGGTCGGTGAATCAAAGAACATTATTGCTGAATTTGGTGACGTAACAAAGCCAACCATCATACTTGGCGCACATTATGATTCAACGGCAATGAAAACGGGATCAATGGGCGCCACAGATAACGGCGCAGGTGTTGCGGCAATGTTAGCGATAGCCCAAGCATTGACCACAAAAATGCCAAATAATTATAGTATTCGCTTTATTGCCTTTGGCGCAGAAGAAATTGGTTTGCAAGGTTCAAACTATTACGTCAACGACTTATTAACCCATAACAAATTAGATAATATCGCAGCGATGATTAATTTTGACACCATAGCAGGTGGCGATAAGGTTTATGTACATAGTGCGCATACACAAGCTTATGATAATTGTAAAAATGAAACTTATAACAGCGACACTTTTATGCGAAATGCCTTACTCAAGGCATCAATTAAGGTGTTAGGCGAACAAAACAAGTATGTTATTCATCCTGACTATGAAGGCTATCCTGAAGGTGTAACTGGCTCTTGGTCTGATCATGCTAGTTTTGCCTGTGCTGGTATTCCTATTGCGTATGTAGAATCAACCAACTTTTCAATTAATGGCCAGAATGGCTTTGATGGTTACTCTCAATCAACCGCAAAAAAATTGTGGACTTGTTATGATAAAAAGAATTCAACAGCTTGTGATAATAAAGCCGAGAAAAACTGGGGAAATATTTGGCATACTCAATTTGACCGTTTAGATAAACTTGATGAAATATTTCCGGGACGTGTTAAGCAGCAGCTTAATAATAATGTTGAGGTGCTAATTGAATTATTAGCTAATCCTGATAAATATTTACCGTCAAAGTAAAAAATAAAAATAATATTTTAAAGGTGTGGGCGGTTTTATTAAGACTCAAGCCACCCACACTTCAATAATTAACTACCAATAGGTGAACCCGGCGGCATAGTGATACTAGCAGCAGGATGAACAAGTTTTCCTTGCTCAAGACTATGGGTAATCTGCGCTGCTAACAACATAAACTGAGCAGCTAAGCGCTTGTACTTTTTAGAGTCATAATTATCATTTAACCATTCATTTATATTAAGTAAAGCCATATAAACTTCTGCACGCACCTCTGTTACTAAATTTTTGTTATGCCAAAGTGCTAATAAATGCTCAATAACTTGTTGATTGACCCGCTGTTGAACCAGCAAAGCCAAGCCCTTTTCAGCCGGTACTTTAATTGACTGTTCTATTAAAGCGTTAATCAATTCTTGCACACTCAAAATACGCTTATCCATTACTGACTGTTGCTGTAAACGTGCTAAACGTTGTTCATTTAAAAGCAAAGACACCGTGTGTTTAGCACTAGCCTGCGCAGCAGAAACCGGATCAAAAGTAAGCCCCGTATTACCAGCAAAACTTTCGCGATTACGATAATAACCATAAGCTTTTGGTGGAATAAGTTTCACTATGTGTTCTGGCAAGGTTAATATTTTTGTATCTAGAGTGGCTAATAAAACCTGCAGCGCTTTTCGCTGCTGTTTACCTGAGACTACCTCCAATGGCTTTAGAACATTTTCTTCTCGCAGTTGATAGCGATAGTCTATACCTGAAATTAATTTTGCTGCGGCGGTAACTTGAAAACGATGAAAATTATAGATGGGCACCAAAACCTCTTCAATTTCTGACAAAGGTCGCCCTAGAGGAATACTATTTAAACCAAAGTCTGTTAGCGCTTTTTCACGTATTTTTAAGACTCTATTAAGCTCATCGGCGGCATCTACTCCGTTGTCCCACAAATGTGCGCGACTATGTGCACTCGAAGAAGAACGCGCATCTGAGTCTGACATATACAGCAAATCTGCTTGTTGCGCGCTTGCTATAACTTTCGCTAAGTACTCGGCTTCTTTATCAGCCGTTATATCAGCATAACCATAAGCAATAACTGATTTGTCCCAGCGACCAATATCTGTAGCGTAGGCATTTGATAAATCAATTTCACCATTTTTCAAGGTAATTAACGGGTGAGGATAATCCATTACTGAAGCGCGATTATTAGCACTTGCGGCAAAATTATGCGCGATACCTAAAGTGTGCCCAACTTCATGAGCCGACAATTGACGAATGCGTGCTAAAGCCATTTCTTTCATTGGTGAAGTGTCTGTTATAGATGACTTAAAAGGAGATGTTAAGCCCAAAGCAATGAGATAATCTTGACGAACACGTAGAGAGCCCAATGTTACATGCCCCTTTAATATTTCTCCTGTTCTTGGGTCTATCACTGATGAACCATAAGACCAACCTCTTGTCGCTCGATGTACCCATTGAATAACGTTATAACGAACATCCATAGGGTCTGCATCGGCTGGTAACATTTTTACCTGAAAAGCATTTTTATAACCGATGGCTGAAAATGCTTGGTCCCACCAACGAGCGCCATCAAGTAAAGCACTTTTTATAGGTTCAGGTACGCCGGCATCTAAATAATAGATAATAGGTTCAATTGCTTCGCTGACCTCAAGATTTCTATCTTTTTTGTTTAAGCGATGACGTGGAATATTACGCTGAATTAACGGTTGGTCGATAGCACTGGCGTAATCGGCATAACTATTTGACCAAAAGCCACTGTAAGGATGAAAAGTACGTGCTTGGTATTTGTCGTCAGGTAATTTAATCAGCGAATGATGTAAGTTCACTGTAACAGCTGTTGAGTCTGGCGTTACTGAGCGTAAGTATTTACCTGCATCGGTTCCTTGGTAACTCACTGTTGCTTCAAGCTCAGTATTATTAGGAAAGGCCTTGCTGCGTTTTATATAGATACCACTTCGGCTTTCATCAATTTTGAAGTTACCTTGTTGACGTTGTTTAAGTTTACTTGATAATTGATGAATATCAGATAAAAGAAAGGGTGTATAATCAATTAATACTTTTTTACCGTCCTTACTTTCTTTGGCAACTTTAAACCCCCAAATAATAGAGCTGGCAAATGCCTCGCTAACGGCTTTTTTTTCTAAGTTGTTTTCAGTATCCGCTCGATAATAAGTATTAAGTTGGCGGAGAAAGACCTTCTCTCCTACTTTTTCAAAGCGTACTAGACGGGTATCACCTAACTGGCCTCTATCAAGTCCAATATCATTAGAACCGACTCCTTGAGGTAAACCGCTTTGAAATAAAAAGTCTTGTTCAAATTGCTGGATCTCTAAATAAACATTGCCCTTTTTTTTATCATGAAAAAAAGAAAAATAGCCTTGCTGGTGATCTTTATCTTTAACAAAGTCATTATAACTAAGAATTTCTTCGCTGAGCGCGGCTATTGAAAAGGTACTACAAATAAATATTAAAAAGACACCTAGCGTCAGTTTCATCGTTTTTCCCTATTTGATTTTTGGTTCTATAAATATATATTCAAGTCATTCCATTATTTTTGTTATCATTAGCCTTACAGGTGAGGTGATAGCTTTCATCGTCACCTCTAATCGTAAAATAATGTAATATGTAGCTGCTATTATTATTTTACGACATTAAATAACCAACAATTTTATGACTCAATTTTTAAGAGTCTTACTCTAAATCAATTAGGTAACCCGATGCAACGACTAGCACCAGCTTTACGTCAAGATAATGTTCCACTCGATTTAATTTCGCTGATCAAAACGATTTTAGCGGCAACTAAAGAAATTTCATTTCGTGTTAGCCAAGGTCACTTAAGTGATTTGATGGGTTCAACTTTGGATGAAAATATTCAAGGTGAAGTTCAGAAAGAATTAGATGTCGTTGCAAATGAATTACTTAAAGATATTTTATTAGAGTCTGGCTTTGTTAAAGCGATTTCTTCTGAAGAAGAAGATAGCTCTGTTGCAGGTGAAAAAAATGGCAAGTATCTGGTTTCTTTCGATCCACTTGATGGCAGCTCTAATATCGAAATCAACTCATTAATTGGCACAATTTTCTCTATTCATGAAGCACCAAGTGATATGGATGCTAGTGATCCAGACATGTTTAAGCAAGCGGGTAACAAACAACTTTGTGCGGGTTATGTCTTATATGGTCCGTCAACTATGTTGGTAATGACTACGGGTAGCGGTACCCATTTTTATGTACTTGACCGTACTCATGGTGGTTTTTTATTAGTTGAACGTAATGTTCAAGTGCCTGCGGACACACAAGAATTTGCTGTTAACATGTCAAATCAACGTTTTTGGCAAGCGCCTATGCAGAATTACATCAGTGATTTACTTGCAGGTGATACCGGCCCTCGTGGCAAAAATTTCAACATGCGTTGGATTGCCGCTATGGTTGGTGACATTCATCGTGTATTAACACGTGGTGGTATTTTTACTTATCCACAAGATAGTAAAAACCCGCAACAACCACACAAGCTACGCTTAATGTATGAAGCGAATCCAATGAGTTTTCTCATTGAACAAGCGGGTGGACTGGCGATGACCAGTGAAGGACGCATTATGGATATGGAGCCGAACAGCATTCATCAGCGTGTCGAAGTAATTATGGGCTCAAAAAACGAAGTAGAAGCCTGTTTAGCTTATTACAAATAATCGAAAATTAGCATGTATCAACGTGTATAAGTCCAATTAACAGGTTTCTAAAAACAAAGATGAAGCCTGTTTAGCTTATTACAAATAATCAAAAATTAGCATGCATCAACATGTCGAAGTCCAATTAACAGGGCTCGAAAAATGAAGTAGAGGCCTGTTTAGCTTATTACAAATAATCGAAAATTAGCATGCATCAACATGTCGAAGTCCAATTAACAGGTTTCTAAAAACAAAGATGAAGCCTGTTTAGCTTATTACATGTCACTAACACTTTTCTTATGTCGGTAACAAAGCTCCATTCATTGAGTTTTTTTACTGTTAAATTTAATATTCCCTTCATCGTTTTACGATATAATAGTTAATATAATTGACTGGCTTTTAACGACATTTTTATGAAAAAACTATTTGAAGTATTTTGGCGTTTTCTTTTTTTAGGTTGTATCAGTTTTGGTGGACCTGCCGCACATATTGGCTATTTCCAAAAAACATTTGTCGATAAACTAAAGTGGTTAGATCAAACAAGTTATGCAAATTTAATCTCGTTAAGCCAATTTTTACCGGGTCCTGGCTCTAGTCAATTAGGTTTTGCTATTGGATTGAGACAAGCTGGACTGCCTGGCGGCATTGCCGCATTTATCGGTTTTACCTTACCGTCATTTATTCTTATCTATTTACTCGCCACTAATATTAGCGGTGCTGAACAACCTTGGGTTTTTCATGTTATAAGTGGTTTGAAATTACTGGCTGTGGTGGTAGTGGCTGACGCTTGTTTAACTATGTTTAAAAGTTTCTGTAATAATTACACCCACAGACTTATTGCGGTTATAACAGCGATTGCTTTAATCACTTTACCGAGTTTAACGATGCAAATTTTCATACTGACTATCGCAGCAAGCTTTGGTTTTTTTGTTAATCCATCGTTAAAATCAGTTACCACTGAAGTCACCCAACCTTCAGCTCTAACCTCAAGACAGTTTAAAATACTGCCATTGATGTTGTTCTTAATCATCCTCTTTGCTTTACCACTAGCAACCGTAGTTGGAGCACCGATTAACACAGCCGATATCATGGTCTTATTCAATCAGTTTTTTCAAGCGGGCAGTATGGTCTTTGGTGGCGGACACGTTGTCTTGCCACTATTACAACAAACAATTGGTGAAGCGTTATCGAACGATTTTTTTCTTACCGGTTATGCCGCAGCGCAAGCAGTTCCTGGCCCAATGTTTACCCTAGCGACTTTTCTGGGTGCAGAGCTATTTCCACAAGCCCCTTTAATAGGAGCGACAGTCGCAACCTTAGCAATATTTTTACCTGGATTTTTATTGGTACTGACCTTTGAAAGTACTTGGCAATCATTAGCAACAAAGCCCAAAGTCGCCGGTGCGATTATGGCGGTAAATGCCGCTGTGGTTGGCCTATTATTTTCTGCGCTTTATCACCCTATTTTTACTAGTGCTGTTAGTTCACTATTTGACTTATTTTCTGTGCTTATTGGTTTTTATTTATTACGGATAGTCAAACTGCCTATTATTGTTTTAGTGGTGACATTTGTTGGCGTTGGTTTATTAACGCAATTCTACTAAGTCGGTTATCGCAGAGTAATAAGCGCCTTAGTGCTATTGATATGATTTAGTGCCGATAATGTGAGCTTTAACTTTTCACCGCCATGGTTTATTTGCTAAAATATCGCCAATTTAAAATATAGCCTCAATATAAACGCTAATACGAGAAAACTTATGCCTAATTACGCTGTTGGACACAAAACACCTGATTCAGATTCAATCTGTTCAGCTATCGCCCTTTCCTATTTAAAAACCACGCTAGGTGAAGAAACCGTCCCAGCTCGTTTAGGGGAGCTTTCACCAGAAACTTTATTTATTTTAGACAAGTTTGGTTTTGAGCAACCTGAATTAAAAACAAGTTTTGCTGGCGAAGGTATCTATATTGTTGACCATTCCGACCGTATTCAAGGACCTGATGATATCGATGAAGCGACAATATTAGGTATTATTGATCATCATAAATTAGGCGATATTACTACCTCTACCCCATTAGAAATTTGGGTTCGTCCTGTTGGCTGTACCAATACCATCATTAAAATGATGTACGATTTCTATGATGTAGAAATTCCAAAAAATATTGCTGGTGCAATGATGTGCGCTATTTTGTCTGATACGGTTATTTTTAAATCACCCACCTGTACCACTGCTGATATAAAATGTGTTGAAGCATTAGCTGAAATTGCAGGCATTAGCGACGCAAAAGCTTTGGGTATGGAAATGTTTGAGGTGAAATCTGCCGTATTAGGTACGCCTATACGTGACCTAGTTTTACGTGATTTTAAAGACTTTAACATGCATGGCAACTTAGTGGGTATCGGTCAGTTGGAAGTACTTGACCTCGCCATCTTTGATGATATGAAGCTTGAATTATTTGCTGACATTGCAAAATTAAAAGCAGAAGGTAGCCGACACACGGTTTTATTATTACTGACAGACATTATGAAAGAAGGCTCTGAAATGTTAGTTATTAGCGACAATGCTGATTTAACAGAAAAAGCTTATGGCAAACCACTTGTTGACGGTAAAGTATGGTTAGACGGCGTATTGAGCCGTAAAAAACAAGTTGTTCCACCTCTACAAGATTCATTAGCTTAAAAATGAAAATCAATAACTCTGCACGACTAAGCTACAAATTAATGTCTGCTGACGATGCAGAGTTATTGTATCAACTTGACCAAGACCCAGAAGTGATGCGTTTTATCAGTGATGGTAATCCGTCGTCTCGCGAGACCATTACAAATGTGTTATTGCCTCGTATGCAAAAATACCTAAGTCCAACTAAAGGTTGGGGATTGTGGCAAGTTAATATCACTGAAACTGATCAATATATTGGCTGGGTGCTTGTGCGGCCGATGAATTTTTTCTCTGCCTTACCTGAGTTTAATAACCTAGAGCTCGGTTGGCGATTTTTTCAAACATCATGGGGCAAAGGTTTTGCCAGTGAAGCGGCTCAACATATTAAAAATGCTTTAGCCGTGAATCCTGAATACGATAAATTTAGCGCTATTGCCGACGAAAATAATCTAGCTTCAATAGGTGTAATGAAAAAAATAGGTATGTCATATCTTAAAACATATCTTCATGTTGACCCATTATTTGAATGTACCGTCGCTTACTATCAGCTTCAAAATACCTAACGGTTAATGTTCTACATTAGCAGTCACCAAGCTTATGTCTTTTCCTGAAAGGGTATTTTTAAATAGCTTGTTCTTGCTCGAATAAACCTGAGTATATTCTGTTGATTTATCTGTTCATTTTTATATGCTAATACCTTAGGTAAAGGCATAATTTTAATGGGTTGATCATCATAAAACCGATAACAACGACTATACGTTGAGATATCTAACTCAACTTTAATCGTTTCTGACCAAGTATGGTCCCGTTAATTCGTTAATTCGTTAATTCGTTAATTCGTTAATTCGTTAATATTGTAAGCAATCGTCCCCCATCATTTTCTGTATATTACCTTTATAATCAATTAATTTATGCACTGAGTAACCAGCACAGATAAAGTACGATTTTGTCGAGATCCTCTTCAAAACAGCGATAAAAAAACTCACCGAAGTGAGTTTTTTTTATCTTGATAATATGCCGTTAAATTTTACAATTAAACGCGTTCAATTACCGTTGCAATACCTTGTCCTAAACCGATACACATAGTCGCTAAACCTATGCTGACGTCTTGACCTTCCATTAGGTTCAATAAAGTACCCGTGATACGCGAGCCAGAACACCCTAATGGATGACCTAAGGCGATAGCGCCACCGTTTAAGTTAATCATATCTTCAGCACGGTCTTCTAAGCCTAGAGATTTAACACACGATAAGGCTTGCGCCGCAAAGGCTTCGTTAAATTCAGCTAGTTCGATATCAGCTAAAGATAAACCTGCACGTTTCAATGCTTTTTTCGTTGCTGGAACAGGACCAAAGCCCATAGTAGACGGATCACAACCTGCAACTGCCATACCACGAATACGCGCACGAGGGGTTAAACCAAGCTCTTTTGCACGATCAGCTGACATCACTAACATTGCTGATGCACCATCAGACAAAGCTGAAGAAGTACCGGCTGTTACTGTACCGTTAACTGGATCAAACACTGGGCGTAAACCGGCAAGCGTTTCAATCGTTGTTTCAGGACGAATAACTTCATCATGTTCAACTAAGGTTAACGCGCCCATTGCATCATGTCCTTGAGTGGCAACAATTTCATTGTCCCAACGACCAGCAAGTTGTGCTTCATAAGCTTTTCTGTGTGAACGTGCCGCAAAAGCGTCTTGTTGTTCACGGGTAATACCGAACTGCTTACCGAGTAACTCAGCGGTTAAACCCATATTGCCAGCCGCACGAGAAATGTACTTACTCAAGGCCGGATCAAAGTCTACATCATACATCATAGGAACATGTCCCATGTGCTCAACACCACCGACGATGAATACATCACCTTGGCCACACATGATGTTAGTTGTTGCATCATGCAAAGCTTGCATTGATGAACCACATAAACGGTTAACTGTTACCGCGCCAACTGTTTTTGGAATGTCAGTTAACAACTGTGCATTACGCGCAATGTTAAAACCTTGCTCTTTAGTTTGCTTAACGTTGCCCCAGATAATGTCTTCAATTAATGAAGGATCTAAATTAGGGTTACGCACTAATAGTTGCTGCATTAAATGCGCTGATAAACCTTCAGCACGAACGTTACGAAAAACGCCAGCTCTAGAGCGTCCCATTGGTGTACGAATACAATCTACAATGACTACTTCTTTCATGTTCTTCTCCTTAGCTTATGCTGTTTTTACGTCGGTGTTGAAATAAGATTTACCTGATTTAGCCATTTCGCGTAATCCATCAGTTACCTGATAAATTTCACCTAAATGCGCATACTTATCAGCCATGGCAATAAAGTTAGTTAAACCTAACGTTTCTAAATAACGAATTGCACCACCTCTAAACGGTGGAAAACCAATACCGTAAATTAAGCCCATATCAGCTTCAGCGGCAGTATCAACAACACCTTCTTCTAAACAACGCACCACTTCATTAACCATAGGGATCATTAAGCGAGCAATAATGTCTTCACTACTAAATTCTTTTTTGTCTGCACAGGTACTTTCAAACAATGCGTAAGCATCAGCTGAAGCTACTTTTGTTGGACGACCACGCTTGTCTTGACCGTAATCATAAAAGCCTTTGCCATTTTTCTGACCAAGACGTTTATTACTGTATAGAGTGCTTACTGGGTCATTATCAATTTTTGCCATACGCGTTGGGAAGCCAGATGACATAACACCCGTACAATGATCAGCGGTATCAACACCCACCACATCAAGTAAGTATGCTGGCCCCATTGGCCAACCAAATTGTTTTTCCATGATTTTATCAACAGCAGCAAAATCAACACCTTCAAGCATTAATTGGCTAAAGCCAGCAAAGTATGGGAATAAAACACGGTTAATATAAAAGCCAGGACAATCGTTAACAACAATCGGTGATTTACCCATTTTAGCCGCGTAAGCAACAACAGCCGCAACGGTTTCTTCAGAAGTTGCTTTACCACGAATAACTTCAACCAATGGCATTTTGTTTACCGGGTTAAAGAAATGCATACCACAGAAGTTTTCTGGACGTTTTACACTTTGCGCTAACAAATCGATAGAAATCGTTGAGGTGTTAGAGGTTAAAATGGCATCTTCAGAAAGAAAGCTTTCTACTTCAGCAAGGACCATACCTTTTACTTTAGGGTTTTCGACTACCGCTTCAACCACGATATCAACATCTTTAACACTATCGTAGCTAAGGGTTGGTGTGATGTTATTTAACACGCCAGCCATAGTCTTAATATTCATACGACCGCGTTCAACTTGCTTGGTTAAAATACCAGCAGCAGTATTTAAGCCTAAATCAAGTGCTGCATCATTAATGTCTTTCATAATGATTGGCGTGCCTTTATAAGCAGACTGATAAGCAATACCACCGCCCATAATACCAGCGCCTAACACAGCGGCTTTATTCACTTGTTTAGTCGCCATTTTAGCGGCTTTTTTTGCTTTGCCTTTAACTACTTGATCTGCCATAAACAAACCAATTTGCGCCGTAGCCGCATCAGTTTTAGCAAGCTTAGCAAAGTTTGTATTCTCAATAAGCATGGCTTCTGTTCTACCGAGTAAAGCAGCAGCTTCGATAGTTTTTACCATCATCATAGGTGCAGGGTAATGTTTACCCGCTTTAGCGGCAATCATACCTTTACAGGTATTAAAGGTCATAATTGATTCAACAGGGCTAAGCTTTAACGCTTCAAGTTTCTGTTGACGTTTAGCTTGCCAATTTAACTTACCAGACATTGCTTGTTTAAGCATGTTAATAGCGGCTTCGCGTAAATGCTCTGGCGCAACAACCGCGTCAAGTAAACCAACAGCCATTGCTTGTTCAGGCTTAAACGCTTTACCCGTAGACATCCACTCAACAGCATTATCAGCGCCAATAATTCTTGGTAAGCGCACTGTGCCACCGAAACCAGGAATAAGGCCTAATTTAACTTCAGGTAAACCTATCGAACATGTTGTATCAGCAATACGGTAGTCACAAGCTAAGCTCATTTCACAACCGCCACCTAAAGCAAAACCATTAAGTGCAACAATTGTTGGTAGCTTAATGTCTTCAAATGAATCAAAAACGTCTGAGCCGCCTTTGATCCAAGGGATAAGTTCCGCTTCAGGAAGTTTAAACATTGTTAAAAATTCAGTGATGTCTGCACCAACAATAAAGTTAGATTTTCCAGACGTTACAAGTACGCCTTTAGCATCTGCACAATTGTTAATAGCAGCAACCACTTCGATATATTCTTTAAAAGTTTGCTGATCAAACTTATTCACTGAGCCTTGTGCATCGAATTTAAATTCAACAATGCCGTCATTCAGTAATTCGGCAGAAAGGTTTTGACCTTGAAATAACATGCCTAGTTTCCTCGTTTAGTGGGATAAAAATAGGGTCTGAACTCAATTAAATGATAATTTAACTGATCAGTTTTTATAATAATAGACGATTGAGTGTGCCTTGAAAGAAAAATAAATGCAAATTTTTTAAACAGGCGTTTTAATTAGGTGTATTAATCTATGGTTTTTTAACTAAGACAGAAAGAATGGCTCGCGGTATAAGCCGATTAATAGGGCCTAAAAGACGATAGACACAAGAGACTAAACTTAATCCTAAAAGCCCGTGCTAGATAAATAAATCGATAAAATAAATTTAACATTCGCCGCTTAGCACTCTCGACTAAAAAGCGGCGATAATCTTCAGATAAAAATAAAGAGCAAAGCGTCATCAAATACTAATGACGCTTTAAGCTATAATAGCGGGGGAATAGGTTATCTTAACTAGTCACTTTGTAAGGCATCAATAGGGTCAAGCTTGGACGCTTTAATGGCTGGATAAACACCAAAGGTTAAACCGACTAAAGCACAAATACTAAAAGACAAGATAATGGCACTTGTTGACCATGACACCGCCCATTCAGAATAAAGTGCGATAAGCTCTGAGAGCATAATCCCAAAAAACACCCCCAAGATGCCACCCATAATTGAAATAGTGAAACTCTCAGCAATAAACTGTAAGCGAATATCTTTTTGTGTTGCACCAACCGCACGCAACAAGCCAATTTCTTTGGTGCGCTCTAATACAGTAGCAAGCATTATATTCATAATACCAATTCCGCCCACTAATAAAGAAATACCGGCAACACATGACATGACAATATTAAATATTTGCTGTGTTTGTTTTTGCTGGGCCAATAATGCGGCAGGAATAACTAAGTTATAATCATCGACTTCATTATGACGACGATTAAGCAAATGACTCACGGCTTGCGCTGCACTAATAGGATCAACACTCTCATCAAGCTTAAGTTTAATACTGGTGACTTCACTCGCTAGCTTTTTACTAGCAAATTTATGTATTGCGGTTTTTAATGGAATAAACACCTGACGTTGGTCACCACCGAGCTTTATGCCTTGAAACTCTTGTTTCTTTAAAAATGGCGCTTGTAATACGCCAACCACCTTAAACCAGAGGTGATTAATTTTAATATTTTGACCGATGGCATTGCCTTTTGGAAAGAGCTGTTTTGCGGTTGATGAACCAAGCAGTGCCACCTGAGAAAAGTTTTTATCGTCACTGTCGTTGAGTAAACGCCCTTGTGCTACATGGAATTTAGACAATGCAAAAAAGCTAGCACTCACCCCTGTTGCTTCACCATCACTTTTCCCTTCACCACTGAAAATACTGTAAGTATCGATAAGTTTTTGCGCGCTAAAGGCAGTAACAAAAGGTAATGAACGCGCACTAATCTCACCGTCTCTGATACTTAAACCCGGAGAGTGTTTACGTTGTTCTTGTAGTTCTTTTTCTTCAAAAACTTTCCCTTCGATGATTAAATTATGTAAGCCCATCGAGTCGATCATTTTCATCGCTTCAGCTTCCGCACCTTCACCAATATTAAGCATCGCGATAACCGCACCAACGCCAAAAATCATGCCGAGTAAAGTTAACAACGTGCGTAACTTATGTTGAGCAAGCTCGGAAAAAGTATCCAAAAAAATCGCTAAATATTTCATTAACTATGCTCCTTGTCGGTTAATGCTATTTTCTGACCTACTTTAAGCCCTGATAAAACTTCAACATGGCTTAAACTCGCCTGCCCTAAGGTAACCGGTAATGAAGTGTAGTCGCCATTTTTATACAAGTAGACAAACGTCTGCTTTGCTTCGACAAAAACACTTTGCAACGGAATAATAATTTTTTGGCGGGTGGCGATAATTTCAATATTAGCTTCTAACTTTCTTCCGGGTACAAATAGCTCACTATTTTGCTCGGCTAAAATAACAATAACTTCAAAATATTTTTGTGGATCACCACGCTTTATCGAGGTAGGAAACGGGGCAACTGTCTCAACTTTTCCTTTAAACGGTTTATCCGCATAAGCATTTAAAAAGAAGATTACCGATTTATCTACGGCTAAATTTACCGCCTCACTTTCTAAAACGAATAACTTAACTTTCATGTTACTGATATCAGGTAACTCGGCAATTTTTTGCCCCGGCCATAATGACTGGCCTTCACGTGGTTTTTCTCCACGCCAATTAGCTTTATAAGCAAGTAAGCCATCGTGCGGTGCTTTAACTTCAAGTTTTGCTAGGCCTTCACTTAACTGTTTTAATTTACTTTTGCTTTGCGCTTGCTTCATTTCCAGCAAGCCCATATCTCCCGCTGAACTGCTACTAAAACTATCATTTTTCCAATAAAGATATTCTTCTTTAGACCCTAAGTACTGGGTGTTTTGTAATGAATCAAGGATGTCTAATTTCGAACGTATTTGATCATCATTGATTGAAAAATTTTCTGCAAAATTTTTCTCTTGACCTACCACGCCAATATCTTTGTTAATTGAGTTAAGTGCTTGAGTAAGCATGCCAGTTTTTTCAATAATTTCTTGTTCGGTGATCGACAATTCACTTTGTCTATCTTTACTTTGAATTTCCATCGCTTCACCGTCAAAGCGGGCAATAACATCACCTTTTTTAACGTGTGAAAATTCTGGTGCTAACCATGAAATGTTTTGTGGTCCTTGTCGACTCATTGGCGCATTTATTACCGTGGCTTTTGCTGCAAACAGTTCGCCTTTTGCCGGGACATTAACGATAAAGTCTTGTTTGGTCACCTCATATAACAAGGGAGCGTTTTCTTGCCCAGAACAAGCGGTTATTGCAATAGATAATAAACTAACGATAAAAGATTTTTTCATTATTGATTGTTGTGAATATTTCATAAAGCCACTATATCTCCTTGTGATAGGCCACTTTTAATGACCACTTTATCTCCGACTATATGAGCAACCTCAATGGTTTCTTCATGATCCGAAAAAAGACCGGTGATTCGAACACTCCCTTGGCCATTTTCTAACTTAACCGCCTGCGATGGCAAAGTTAACGCGTTATCAATCATGGCGGTAACAACCTCAATACGCGCGGTCATGCCTGGACGTATCACCGTATCTTTAGGTTGTTCAAAAGCAATGATTGCATCGAAAACACGGCGTTTATCTTGTGATGACTTATCACGAAAAACACGTCCTAGTTCAACAATACTACCTTGTAAAACAATTTCTTGAGTACCATCAATCATAATTTTAACTTTTTGATTAAGTTTGATTTTACCACTGTCAGGTTCAGCAATTTGTGCTTTTAATTGCATCTGTTCAATAACAGCAAGTTCAACAACCGGTTGGCCAAATTGAATACTCTCACCCACCGCTGGTTTTTCTCCTTGCCAATTAGCTCGGTAGATAACCATACCATCAATCGGTGCTTTAACTTTCAAACGCTCAATGTCACTTTTAAAATCATTTACCTCTGCGGTTAAACGGTTTACTTTTCCTTTAGCTAACTTTAAATTAAGTGCTTTATTGTTTTTATGAAAAGTCAGTCGCTCTTTCGCAAGAAACAAATCATTTTCGGCAATAGTAAAATCAATCACAGACTTTTTACGATCATTTTCAGCGCGACTGTTATCAATAATATCGGCTTTACGCTCCGCTTTTTCATATTCCATTTGCTTTTCAGCAATACTGAGAATAAGTTCTTGCTCTGATTCTTCTTCCTTAATTTTCTTATTTTCTAATTCTTTTTGCGCCCGGTCTAAGTCAGCTTGTTTATCAACCAACCTATCCACCACCTTTTTACTGTCAAAGGCAACGATCACTTCGCCTTTTTTTACACGGGTATTCTCCGGTGTTAGCTGCTTAATTTGATACTGCCACATACCAGAAACTGACGGTGGTGCTATCATTGCCGTTTGTTTTGACTCTAATTCTCCACTCGCGGTAACAATTAGACGCACTTGTTCTAACTTCACGGTTTCGCTAGGTGCTTTTTCACAAGCACAAAGCAATACTAACAACATGATTGCAAAATATTTATTCACTTGGGCTTACTCCTGTAAATTCTAATTGAGCGCTCATGCCCGGTAATAACGTTAAGGCTTCATCAAGCGTAAAAGAAAACACAGCGCGATAATAAACATCGTTGCCCCATTCTTTACGTTCTTCGGGTTGGCTCGATATTTCGGTTAATGTAGCCACAAGATTATATTGTGGAAAAGCATCTAGCTTAAAATCGACAACGCTATCCACACGCATATTTTTATAGTCAACTTCATGCACCCAAGCTTCAATATATAAGCCATTTACCGAAGGAATTTTTGCAATTTCCCAAGAAGGTTGCGCCGTCATACCGACAAATACTTTTTCACCACTCCAAGGATGGATCCCATAAAGTACCGGACCACTTCGCTCAGCATAGCCACTCATCTGCTTGAGTTTGTATTCATTGTATTGCAATTTATCCTGATGCTTTACAATCGTAATTTTTTGCTTAGTCACGGCAACCTGATTAGCGACCTTGACTTGCTTTAAATTTTCGAGTGATTTCGCATTAGCAACAACCGATTTTTCAAGCTGAAGTTGGTTTTTCTGATAATCATATTCACTTAAATGAACAACAGCAATACCGGCATCAATTCGTGCTTTATCAAGCAATAAAGCCGTTCTCTTTTGTCCGTAAGTCGCTTCTAAAAGTGATTGCTTAGCGCTACTAGTCAAACGAAATAACTCTTCATTCGCGGCGATCAAGCTTACTTTTTCTTGTTCTATTTGACTTTGAATTGAGCCACTGTCAAAGACGACAACTAGATCGCCTTCTTCAGCTATATCACCTTCTGGTAGCAACCATTGCACTTGAACATTCCAACTATCTGTTTTAGGTGAGTAAAACGTTTGATTGTCGCTGGCTTTAATTTGACCGGATAAAATCAAGGGAGTTTGACCTTCGGCTAAGGAGAAGCCGCTAACAGCAAGTATAGCGATTGATAATATTAGTTTTTGATACATAATCGGTCCTCAATGATATTACCGTCTTTCATGCGGATCATTCTGTCAGCATACGCAGCAATATCTTCTTCGTGAGTCACCATAACAATAGTTTGTCCTTGATTATGTAACTCACAGAGTAAATCCATAATTTCATAAGAGGTTTTAGAATCTAAGTTACCGGTCGGTTCATCTGCAAAAATCACTTCTGGACGATTTACTAGCGCCCGAGCAATAGCAACACGTTGACGTTGCCCACCAGACATTTCAAAGGGTTTATGGTGCCAACGTGAAGATAAACCTACTTTATCAAGCATTTCCATACCACGTTTTTTGGCGTCTTCTTGATCGGCATTACTGTAACGTAGTGGTAAAATAACATTATCAAGGGCAGTTAAACGAGGTAGTAAATGAAAGGTTTGAAAGATAAAACCTATTTTACGATTGCGGATCTTAGAAAGGCTTTCGTCATCAATATTTTTTATTGACTCACCAGATAATAAGTATTCACCAGAAGTCGGTGTATCGAGACAACCTAAGATACTCATTAAGGTTGATTTTCCTGAGCCCGAAGTGCCCATTATCGCAACGAATTCATTGTTTTCAATGGTTAAAGAAACATTATTTAAGGCTATGACTTGAGTTTCACCTTCACCATAAATTCGACTGATGTTATCGATTTTGATCACTTATTACGCTCCATAAAAATTAATCCCTGTTGATGCCATTACTTTTATCTAACAAATAAAGGTAAAATAGCCCGCGTAACAATATATAGCTTTAAATTTTAATCACATACTGCTGAACTGTAATAATTTGTTTCAATTAAGACTGCATTTACAGCCTCAAATATTGGAAAATAATGTCAATTAAAGAACGCTTCAACAAACCAGAGAATTTATTGCTCGCCATGGCATTTATTATGCCGCTAATATTTAGCGTTTGGATGGTTTTACTCAATAATTTTGTTATCGAAAAAGCCAGCTTTACCGGTAAAGAAATTGGCATTTTACAAAGTCTCCGTGAAATACCTGGATTTCTAGCCTTTACCGTTATTTATGTACTACTGTTTATTAAAGAACAAAAATTAGCCATTATTTCATTAGCCGTTACCGCTATTGGGGTAATAATGACCGGATTTTTTCCTTCTGTTTTAGGTTTGTATCTGACCACTGTTATCATGTCTATTGGCTTTCATTATTTTGAAACCGTGAACCAATCGTTAACCATGCAATGGATTGATAAAGATAAAACAGCCCATTTTTTAGGGCGTCTATTATCGGTAAAATCAGCGGCATCACTACTCGCTTTTAGCAGTATTTGGTTGATGATGGAAAAGTTCTCGTGGTCTTATCAAAGTACTTATGCCTTATTTGGTGCACTCGGCCTAGTACTCACTATTTGTTTGGCACTTTCTTTTAAAGAGTTTCCCGTTAAGGTCGAACAAGAAAAAAGCCTGATACTACGTAAACGTTATTGGTTGTTCTACGCTTTGACTTTCTTTAGTGGTGCGCGCCGCCAAATATTTACCGTATTCGCGGGTTTTTTAATGGTAGAAAAATTTGGTTATAGCGTTGCTGATATCAGTGCATTATTCTTAATAAACTATGTTTTTAATTGGTTATTCGCAGCAAAAATAGGCAAATTGATTGGCATTATTGGTGAACGTCGGGTGCTTAAATTTGAATATATCGGTTTAATTACTATCTTTATTGCCTATGGCTTTGTCGAAAACTCGACGATCGCAGCAAGCTTATATGTGATAGATCATTTATTTTTTGCTTTAGCTATTGCGATTAAAACCTACTTTCAAAAAATAGCCAAGCCTGAAGATTTAGCATCAAGTGCTGGCGTTAGTTTTTCAATTAATCACATTGCCGCTGTGGTTATTCCGGCGTTGCTTGGTTTAGTGTGGATTTATAACCCGTCATGGGTCTTTTATATTGGTGCTGGCTTTGCTTGTTGTTCTTTGATTTTATCGCACTTTATTCCATGCCAACCAAGGGAAGGCGTCGAGTTTAGATACCAAGAAACATCTTAACTATATTAGCCGATAAAAAAGCCGAGACATTATATCTCGGCTTTAATTTATTCAAGCTAGCAACAATCAGTATTTATTACTTATTGTTACGTAAGAAGGTTAAAAACTCATCAGCAGGCATAGGTTTAGCATAAAAGAAACCTTGTACTTCGTCACACCCTTGAGCGATTAAATGCGCTTGTTGTTCTTCCTCTTCGATACCTTCAGCAATAACTTTTAAGTTCATTTGCTTACCGAGGTTAATAATCGTATCTGCAATCAATGACTGCCCTGGCTCTGCAATACCCGTAATAAATGAACGGTCGACCTTTAAACGGTCAAGCGGTAGTTGTTGTAAATAGCTCATTGATGAATAGCCCGTACCAAAGTCATCAAGCGCAATGCTGATACCTTCAGCTTTCAACTTAACTAATGCATCAATAACAACTTGTGGTTCATCCATTAAAATATTTTCAGTGATCTCTAATTCGAGCTTACTTGGTTTAACATCATGATTAATCGTCGCTTGAATGATACTGTCAACGAAGTTATCACGTTTAAATTGTGGGATAGAAACATTAACAGAGATACCAACATGATCAAATTTCTGTTGCTCTAATACTTTTATTTGTTTACAGGCTTGGTTAATAACCCAATCACCAATTTCTACAATCAACCCTGAATATTCTGCTAAAGGAATAAACACAGCCGGTGAAATAAATTTTCCTTCGGCGGTTCGCCAGCGCAATAATGCTTCAGCGCCAATAACCTTGCCGGTAATTAAGCTAAGCTGAGGCTGATACCAAAGCTCTAAACGATTATCTGCAAAATCAGTACGTAATTGCCTGATCATACCTAAACGCCAAAGTGTTTCATCTTCCATTTCTTTTTTGTAATAAACAAAATTTTCGTGATTACTTTTCTTGGCTAAATTCAAGGCGATATTTATTTGATTAAGAACCTTTACCCCTTGCGAACCGGCACTACTTTTTGAGCACAGCCCAAAACATGCCGTGACAGGTAATAGTTGTTCTCCCGCGGTAAACGAACGATGAAATAATGACATTAATTTATCAGGGTTTACACTTTCAGCCGGACCAATAACACCAAAAACATCGGCACCCATTCGAGCAAACTGACAATGTTTTCCTAATTCTTTCATGCGCTCTGTAACCGCGAGCAACAGCTTATTACCTAAATCTTGTCCTAAGCCATCATTAATATCACTAAAGTGATTTATATCTATTAAAGCGGCAACAAGATTGGGTTCTTCTGATTGACTAAACTTGTCGAGTAAATTAACAAACTCTAAACGATTTGGCAGCTCAGTCAGCCAATCACGATAGGCAGCATTACGTAGTTTTTGAAAAAGGTGAACATTTTCATAACCGATGGCGACATTGGCTAAAAACACTTCGATTAACTGTATTTGAATATCAGTTAACTCTTGCTCAACTTCAAGGTAAATAACCGCGCGATAACCACCGCTTGCTAAATACAATACCGCAAAGTCACTACCATAATTATTTTGTTTTTGAGTGAAACAGCTACTCATGCGATCTTGTGCTGAATCTCTGTCGAAGCAGGAAATTTTTTGATTAATCAGTTCGGCGTCATGACCGATTTGACCTAAGATATGTAAGCTTAAATCGTCAGAACCCTCAATAATACCTTGCCCACGCGCACAAAAAACACTGCAATGGCTCTTACTCAACTTAATTAATTGCGACAACACACCTTCTGCATATTCATGAATACTGTGCAGTTCAAGTAAGTCAGCAGTAGCACTAATTATTTTTTCGAGGCCCAAGCGGTTTTGATTAACCGAATGAATTTGTTGATATGAACGAATAGCGGCATAAACGGTAGTCACTAACTTGCGACGAGTTAACTCTGTTTTGGTTTTATAGTCATTGATATCATAATCTTTGATAACACTTTCTTCAGGAGCATAGCCTGGTTGACCGGTTCTCAAAACAATACGTATATCTTGACGAGATAAAGTTTCTCGAATATGTTTTACAACATTTAAGCCCGCATCATCCGTTTCCATAACAACATCGAGTAATACCAAAACGATGTCCTCGTGCTCTTCAATAAGCAGACATGCGTCACGCCCAGAGTAAGCATGTATATACTCTAGATTTTTACCTAAGACGACGAGATCTGAGAGTGCTAACTGAGTAACAGAGTGAATTTCGGGATCGTCATCAACAATAAGAACCTTCCACGTTTCAGCACTGCCATCATTTAGAATTTCATCTTCATCACTATCATCAATAAATAAAAAGTCGTCATTATTATTTTCAGAAGCCTGCATATCGTCCTCATTTAACCAGAAAAATACTACTGATTAAGGTTTTTTTTCACATCAAATTTTATTATGAATCATATTTCCAATAAACTACATAATAAGAGTCAGTTAAATAATATTCAACCTAGAATTACAATTATATTCATAATTTCAATTGCTTCCTTAATTTATGTTAAGTTTAGATGAATAAAGAGAATATTGCTGATTTTAATTTTCCAGCGTATGCTTAGAAAAAATAGTAATGAAAATAATATATTAGTTACGGTAATTTTTATGAAAGACATCAACGAACCCTCAACTGCACCGCTGGTTATTGCTGAGGAACCGGTTAACACTGAAGTAATAAAAACAACAGAATCTACGGCTAAAAATAGCGGCAATAAAAAAAATGCCGGTGTTTCTTCCCAAATGCAACTGCTTGCCTTGGCTAAAAACTTTGTACTTGATGGTGGCTTAATTTCTTCAGAAAAACAGATGCCATTAGAAGAAAGAACCCAAAAAAGAGCACGGATTGCCGCATTACGAAAACAAGAGAATCTTGAAGCTATTATAAAAAAGTCAGTAAATTACTGTTCTGCTACCGAGTTTACCCATAAAGCAGATGCTGATTGGTTTAGTACCTTTACCGAACTCGCCGAAGATGTCAGTAATACCACCATGCAAAATTTGTGGGCAAAAATACTAGCAGGGGAAATATCACAACCCGGTTCATTTTCCACTAAAACCCTCAAGGTTTTTCGTGCCATGAGTATCACGGAAGCGAAATTGTTAGCAAAGGCCTGTAGTTTAGCGGTGACAGAACAAACAAAAAGAAATATACGTATTATTTCAGGAGCCTATCAGACACCTGGCTTACTAAACTTTTTTAATAAAAATAGAGAACAGAATATACCCTTCAACCAATTTTCATTGAGCTATGCTGATTTATTAATTCTAGCTGATAATCATCTGGTCTTTATTCAAGAGACAGAGTCTAGCCCAATGAACAAGTCAGAGTCGTTCCATTTTAACTTTAACGGTAAGCCATTAACGCTTACCGCAAAAAAATCATCTTGTGTACTGAAGTTTTATAAATTTACGCCAATAGGCAGCGAGCTAGCACGTCTGATCAGCGATAATATTGATGATGTTTATTTACAGCATTTAAAAAGTGCATTAAGCGAAAATTTTTCAATTATAGAGGGATAAGGATAAGAATTGGTGGTTTGAGAGCCACCAATGTAGATACTGATACAAGCCCCTCTGACTGCTACAGCCCCGTCATCCTGCTATAAGCAACGTCATATAACTGCCAACCCCGTCATCCTGCTACCACCCATCATTCTGCTGTAACCCTTCATTCTGCTATAAGCCTTCATTCTGCTATAAGCCCGTCATCCTGAACTTGTTTCAGGATCTGTACTTCCCCCCAAAAAAATACAGATACTGAAACAAGTTCAGCATGACGACAAGAGTGGCCATCAGACCCTGCAACTATCGACAAAATCGTGTCACTAAACTTCAAGCCTCTCAATAAAGATACAAGCCTATTCATACTGCTACCAGCAACGCCAGCCTGCTATAACCAGTCATCCTGCTACCAACCCCGTCATCCTGAACTTGTTTCAGGATCTGTACTTCCCCCCCAAAAATACAGATACTGAAACAAGTTCAGCATGACGACAAGAGTGGGCATCAAGCCTTACCACTATCGACCTGATCGCGTTACTAAACTTCAAGATCCCAATACAGATACTGAAACAAGTTCAGCATGACGACAAGAGTGGGCATCAAGCCCTACCACTATCGACCTGATCGCGTTACTAAACTTCAAGATCCCAATACAGATACAAGCCTATTCATACTGCTACCAGCAACGCCATCATGCTATAAGCCTTCATTCTGCTATACCTCCCGTCATCCTGAACTTGTTTCAGGATCTGTACTTACAAACACGAAAACAGATACTGAAATACAGTTTTTTCCCGACAAAAAGTACCCAACATAAAAAAGGACAAGCATCTAAGATGTTTGTCCTTAATAGTAAACGTTAAGTTGGGCGTTATTTAAATACCGTCACCGTCAGTATGTAGACCACATTCTCTGGCCATGCCAGAAAAGCGAGTATCACTTTCATTCATACCTAACGTTAATGGCCGTGTACTGTGTGTGTCGCCAACCGATACATAGCCTTGGTCCCATAGAGGATGATAGGGCAAGTTATGCTTAGTTAGGTATTCATGTACATCCTTATTACTCCAATCAATAATAGGATGTACTTTAAAACGACCGCGTAAAATACTGACTACAGACAAGCCTTCACGATGCTCTGATTGCTGACGACGCACGCCAGAAAACCATGTTGCTGCATTGAGCTCATGTAAACCACGTTCTAGCGGCTCAACTTTATTACGGCGATTATAAGCTTTGAGTGATGTTTCATCTTTTGCCCATTCTTCACCATATTTTGCTTGTTGCCATGCCGCACTTTCTGTCGCGCTATAAACGTGTAAATTCAATTTCAAACGTTCGTTGAGCTGTTCAATAAACTGATAAGTTTCAGGAAACAAGTGTCCAGTGTCGGTAACAATCACCGGGATATTCGCATCGACTTGCGTCAACATATGCAACATAACCGCAGATTGAATGCCAAAGCTAGAAGACAAAACGAACTGCGATGGTAAATTTTCCATCGACCATTCAACTCGTTCAGTCGCGGTTTGCTGCTCTAATAGCTCGTTCCACTGGTTAAGCCAAGGCTTAGGTAAAGACGCAGGAAAACGGTTATTAATCGGTGCTTTTGCCGCAGCGATATCAGCACTATTAATAATAGGTTTAGTCATGAAAATCTCGCTTACTATTTTTCACTTCTGCGATAATGCCGGTACGAATAGTAAAATCACCAAACGCTTCATTGCTGTTTCTTTCCGATGACCAGCGAGCCACTAGCATATCCATTTCATCAAGAATATCTTGTTCGCTTAAGTTTTCTTTATACATTTTAGGTACTCGCGTTCCTGCCAAGTTGCCGCCTAAATGCATATTGTATTTACCTGGACCTTTACCAACTAAACCAATTTCTGCCAACATCGCACGACCACAGCCATTTGGACAACCAGTCACACGTAAAATAATACTTTCATCACTCATATCATGTTTGGCTAAAATGCCTTCTACGTCGGTAACAAAACCCGGTAAATAGCGTTCTGCTTCAGCCATAGCTAATGGACAGGTAGGAAATGCTACACAAGCCATAGAATCTTTACGTTGCTTTGAAACCGTGTCGTTCATTAAGCCATATTCACGGGCAATTTTTTCAATTTGTGCTTTATCTTCAGTTGCTACACCCGCGACAATTAAGTTTTGGTTAGCAGTCATACGAAAATCACCTTTGTGTATTTTCGCTAATTCAGCAACACCTGACTTAAGGGGTTTACCCGGGCTATCTAATAAGCGACCATTTTCAATAAATAAGGCTAAATGGTGCTTACCGTCAAAACCTTCAACCCAACCAATACGATCGCCACGTTCAGTGAACTCGTATGGACGAGAGGTTTCAAAAGTAATACCGGCACGTTTCTCAACTTCCGATTTAAAGGTTTCTACACCCACTCGGTCAAGTGTGTACTTAGTTTTAGCATTTTTACGATTAACTCGGTTTCCCCAGTCGCGTTGTGTTGTTACAACAGCGGTCGCAACATCTAAGGTATGTGCTAAAGACACATAGCCAAAATCGTCAGCCTTGCGAGGATACGTTGACTTATCGCCATGAGTCATCGCTAAACCACCACCAACAAGTACGTTAAAACCAACTAATTTTCCATCTTTAGCAATAGCGATAAAGTTGAGATCATTAGCGTGAACGTCAATATCATTTTGTGGCGGAATAACAACAGTCGTTTTAAATTTTCGTGGTAAGTAGTTACTGCCTAAAATAGGCTCTTGTGTCTCTTTACCTTCAGGGCCTTCAAGCTTTTCGCCATCTAGCCAGATCTCTGCATAAGCACGTGTTTTAGGCAGTAAATGTTCACTAATTTTAATAGCCCATTCATAAGCTTCTTGATGAAGTTCTGATTCAATAGGGTTAGAAGTACACAAAACATTACGGTTAACATCGCCAGCAGTCGCAATTGAGTCGATACCAATACTATTTAATGTTTGGTGCATTAATTTAATATTGGGCTTTAACACGCCATGAAATTGAAATGTTTGACGTGTTGTTAAGCGAATACTGCCATATGAAGTGCTCTCTTGAGCAAATTTGTCAATAGCCAACCACTGCTCTGGTTTAATGATACCGCCAGGCATACGAGCTCGTAACATAACATTATGCAAAGGTTCTAATTTTTGTTTACTACGCTCAGTTCTAATATCACGGTCATCTTGCTGATACATACCATGAGTTCTGATAATATGATAATTATCTGCAGTGAAACCACCGGTGACTTGGTCTTTTAAGTCATCAACAATTGTCCCTCGTAAAAAATTACTATCTGCTTTTAAGCGTTCGTTATCAGCCTGTTTACCTTCTACAATTAACGGTCCGGGACCTGTTAATACGATTTCTTTATTTGTTGTAGTCATTAGTAAACATCCTTTTGGAAACGCTTGGCGTTACGCAATTCTTTTAAATAATCTTGTGCTTGTTCTGTACTCAACTTGCCATGCTCAGCAATAATATCCACCAAGGCAAGCTCAACATCTTTTGCCATACGGCTCATGTCACCACAAATATATAAATGTGCGCCACGTTCTAACCAAGCAAAAATCTCACTGGCTTTTTCACGTAAACGGTCTTGCACATATATTTTTGCCGCTTGATCACGAGAAAAGGCTAAATCAAGGTGCGTTAACAAGCCTGATTTTAAATAGCCTTGCCATTCCACTTGGTATAAAAAATCTTGAGTGAAGGTTTGATCACCAAAAAACAGCCAGTTATCACCACTTGCTTCGCTTGCTTCACGTTCTTGCATAAAGGCTCTAAAAGGAGCAATACCAGTACCTGGGCCAATCATGATCACAGGCGTATCGCCATTTTCAGGTAAGCGAAAGTTATCGTTGTGTTCAATGAAAACCTTAACTGTGCCGCCTTCTGCTAAGCGTTTACCTAAAAAGCTTGAGGCACCGCCACTTCTTAACTGATCATTTTCGCTGTATTCAACTAAGCCCACCGTTAAGTGTACTTCTTCTTCAACCTCAGCTTGGCTCGAGGCTATAGAATATAAACGTGGAGTAATCTTTCTAAGCGCATCAACAAAGTCTTGTGCTGTTACTTTCGCCGGAGCTGCTTTAACTACATCAATAATTTGATGGTTACCCGCATATTCACGCGCAGCATTTTTATCTTCACTCAAGGTAAGCAAAGCTTTATCTTGTGATTTATCCGCCCAAAAGCTAATAAAATTAGGCGCTGTTTGAGTAATTTCTAATGTTGAAATTAATGCTTGTTCCAGTGATAAACGTTCACCGCCAACATCAATATTTTCATTACCTGACAAACCAAGTATTGCAATAAGTTCGGCGACTAACTCGGTGTCATTTTCAAACCACACACCTAAAGCGTCTCCGGCTTGATAGGTGATACCTGAATCGGCTAAATCGATTTCAATATGACGAACATCTTTTGCTGAATCACGACCGGTGATCTTTTGGCTTAAACTTAACTCAGCAGCATAAGGCGCCTGTTTAGTATATTCGCTAGACGCGCCAAGTGTTGGCATTACCACAACATTATGGCTATCAATCTCATTACCCAACAAGGCTTTTACATCTTTAACAATAGTCTCTGACCATGCTTTTACTTCAGCTTCGTAATCAACGTCACAGTCAACGCGTGCGGTAATCTGTTTTGCACCAAGCTTACTTAAGTAATCATCAAAGTCTTTGCCCGTTTGACAAAAGAACTCATAGCTAGTGTCGCCCAAGGCTAAAACGCTATAGCGTAAATCATCGAGCTTTGGCGCTTTTTTCGAGCCTAAGTATTCATGTAAAGCAATCGCATCATCGGGTGCTTCACCTTCGCCATTAGTACTGGCGACAATTAATAGGTGAGTCAGATTTTTAATGCTTTTTGGCTTAAAGTCACTCATGCTTTTTAAGTCGACGGTAAGACCTTCTGCTTGTGCTTGTGCGGCTAACGCTTTAGCAACACCTTTAGCATTTCCGGTTTGAGAACCAAATAAAATGGTTAATACAGGCGCAGGAGCTGCAACAGCTGAAGCTGTAGGGCTAACGCTTAACGATGCTCCTTCAGATTTAGCCGCTAAGTAACCACTTGCCCATGCAAGCTGCAACTGAGAGTAACTGCCAATAGCGTTTTGTAATGATGAAAGTTGGTCAGCATCTAGCATAGTTTTTTGTAAGTTCTGTTGGTTTGGCAACATAATGTCAATTCGCCCATTTAAATTTAGTAAAATAATAATAGACTGACTTTGCATATAATAAAAAGAATAGAAAAGGCTTTTTTATTCCAAAATAGAATAAGTCAGTTCTTTGAACCTTTACCCACACTCTTATCTAAATTTTAAGACATTCTTTTTCTTGAAATTTAGATAAGGGGCGACCACACTTAATTCAAGCTAAAAGAATAGATAAAATGATGGAAAAAGTAGACGCAATAATTATTGGCGCTGGTGTTGTGGGTTTAGCCATTGCGGCAAGACTTAGCAATAAGCTCAATAACGTGCTCATTATTGATAAAAATGCTGGCTTTGGTGAAGAAACCAGTAGTCGTAATAGTGAAGTTATTCATGCCGGCATTTATTATCCTCAGCACAGTTTAAAGGCTAAGCTATGCGTGCAAGGAAAAGAGAAGCTTTATCAATATTGTAAAGATCGAGGCATTCCTCATCAACGCCTAGGAAAATTACTGGTTGCCCACGGCGAGGAAGAAGAGCAATGTTTAGCGAAAACCATAAAACAAGCAGCACTTAATGATGTTAATGATCTCGTCTGGTTAACGGCAGACGAGCTTAACAAGTCAAATCCAGCATTACATGCCACCGCTGCCTTACTTTCCCCTTCAACAGGCATTATTGATAGTCATCGTTATATGCAGGCTTTACTGGCAGAAATTGAGCATAATAATGGTCAGTTTGTTGGAAAAACCACCTTTATAAAGGCAGATAACAATAATGATGGCTTTGTTGTTACTTTAAACAGTCAAGATGAAATAATGCAGCTGCATTGTGATTATTTAATTAATTCAGGGGGATTACACAGTAATAAAGTTGCCGAAAATATTAGTGATTTAAAAAAGTCACATATTCCAACGCTTTATTATTGTCGAGGCCATTATTTTTCATACCAAGGGAGAAGTCCTTTTACACAACTCATTTATCCCTTACCTGAAGCGCATGGTTTAGGTATTCACGCCTCATTAGATATTGGCGGACAATTAAAATTTGGTCCCGACACACAGTACATAGATGATATTGATTATGAAGTCTCTCCGCTTCTAAAAGCTAAATTTGTTGCCGCGATTCAACGCTATTACCCTTCATTAGATAGCGAAAGATTACAGCCTGCTTATTCGGGTATTCGTCCGAAATTAGAAGGTCCGAATGATGGTTTTAAAGATTTTGTCATTCAAAGTGAAAAAGTGCATGGCTTGAAAGGATTAGTGAATCTGTTTGGTATTGACTCACCCGGCTTAACTTCTAGTTTAGCTATAGCTGAATATGTCGACGAAAGGCTAGCCATATAATGCTTATATATTTGAAAGTGAGTAAGGTATTTATGGTGGGTGAAAAATGATTGTTTATATTTTGATTTTCTAAAATGTATTAAAAAGCCAATTGCTTACACAATTGGCTCCTTTAACACTAAAGTAATAATATTACTGAGTGATTTCTTCTGGTTCAGCTGATTTTTGAATGTCTAATAATTCAATTTCAAACTGTAATACTGAGTTACCAGGAATACGTGGCGGGTTGCCATTTTTTCCGTAAGCTAAATCAGATGGAATAGTAAAAGTGTACTTTGAGCCCACTGACATTAACTGTACGCCTTCTGTCCAACCGCTAATAACACGATTTAAAGGGAATACTGCTGGTTCATTGCGTTCATATGAACTATCAAAAGTTTCACCGTTTAAGAAAGTACCTTTATAGTGAACCGTTACTGTATCAGTAGCGCTAGGTTTATCACCTTCACCTTCAGTTACAACAAGGTATTGAATACCTGATTCAGTAACTTGTACACCTTCTTTCTTAGCATTTTCTTCTAAGAATTTCATGCCTTCAGCAATTGCCGCTTCAGATTCAGCGTCTGCTGCTGCTAGTTGCTTTGCTTTCATTTGTTCATCAAGGCTCATTAATAGTGCTTGGATCTCTTCTTTCTCAATGATTGATTTGCCAGCAAGACTGTCCATGAAACCACGAGTAATTAATGCTTGGTCAAGTGGAACACCCAACTTCTCATGTTGATCAAGATTCTTTTGCATGTACATGCCAATTGAAGCACCTAAACTGTAAGCTTGTTTTTGCATTTCAGTTTCTAAAACAGGCGCTGTTTCGGTTGGTTTTACACTTTCTTGACAGCCAAACACTGACACAAGTGCAATAGCTAACATAGTTGGCTTAAATAATTTCATTTTTTCTCCGTTAACGTAACCTAGTACTCAGTTGGAGGAAGTCCCCCTAAGCCATTGATTAAATATTATGTATTGTTAGACAATGCGGCTTATACTAACGATAAATTAACTAAGAAAAAAGTATTAATATTGTGATTAAGTGTAATAACAAGCTAACACTGCTTTTCATCTGTCTATTTTCCTTATGGAACAGTGCTTGCCAGCCTGCAGAGGACAAGCCTGTACAGCGTTGGCAGCATGCTACAGATGGTGCTTATGCAGCTAATATTTCTAATGATGGCAAATACAGTGTTGTCTCTTCTATTTATCATGGCTTAAGTTTATGGGACATAGAAGAGAATGCATTAAAATACAGCTGGTCACAACAGCAAGATAGTAGCGATAATTTAGTGCTGTTAGCCGATATATCCAATAATAATAGCCATGCATTGACCGCAAATCGAGAAGCGTTTTCGTTGTGGAATATAGCAACAGGGCAATCAGAAGGTTATTGGAAAGTACGTGAGTCAACGATTCGTGATATTGCCTTGTCTAATAATGGTGACTTTATTTTACTCGGTAAAAGTAATGGCACCGTTGTTCACATTACCATGAGCAATGGCCGTCGCTTAGAGTTCTTAGGTCATACAGAAAAAATTAATGCGGTTGATATGCTCCCCAATGGCCGTATCGCTATTTCAGGAGGCAATGATTACGTCGCTTATGTATGGGATACAGAAAGTGGGCAGGTTATTTACCGATTTAATCATCCCAGTCGCGTTACTATGGTGGCTCTAGACCCTAAAGGTCGGTTTGCTTTTACTGCCGACAGTAAAAAATCTTCAAACATATGGGATTTAAAAACAGGTAAACGCATTAGCCAACTTCAATACTATAACCGTCACGAAATATTTAGCTCAGTAAGGTTTTCTGATGATGGTACTCAACTATTAACAGGAGCCCCAACTCGAAAAGTTAGCCTATGGAGCATACTAACCGGAGAGCGGCTTGACAGCTGGCGAGTTACGCCAAAAGAAAGTATACGTGCTGCAGGCGCGGTAGTGTATAGTGTCGCCTTTCGAGGAAAGAACCAAATAATCACCGAAAGTTCATCAGGATACGCTGAGCTTTGGCAAAGAAAGTCGCGTTAGGTACCCCAAATTATGACAACAGAAATACAAAAAAAAATCATCGAATTACAAGAAAATGTTGAAGCGCTGCAATCTCGTAATGCCTTTCAAGACGATGTTATTGAACAGTTGAATAATGAACTTGCTGTTCATCAATTAGAAATTTCAGACATTAGGGCACAGCTAAAGTTAATCGCAAGTCGTGTTCAAGATAATAATCCGGGTCAAAATCAGTCGCAAGATATCGAACCGCCACCACCACATTATTAACTCTTAACCTGAGCTTTCATTCAAATAAATACCAAGCTGAAATATTTCAGCTTGGTAAAATAACGATTTATTCTTGCTTAAAAATACCAATCACTTGCTCTTGCGGACGGATTTCTTTAACGACATGCTCTTCTGGCTGTGACATTTGATGCCCACAGCTAACACAAGTAACTTTTTCAACATTATTTTCTTTTGTTAATCCCATGGTGTCCATAGCATTACATTTCGGGCAAATAGCGCCAGCAATAAATCTTTTTTTCATGTGTTTCAATCCAAATAAAATCGAGTTGTATTATTTTACCTTGAATCTTGTCGATAGGAAAAGGACAATAGCGGCCTGAATTAAAATGAGTAATAATACACAATGATCATAGCCACCGATTTAAGCTTAGATAGAGGCGCTAAAAACCTCATAAAATCATCAAGCTTTACTATTCATCCTAATCACAAAGTCGGCTTAGTTGGCGCTAATGGCTGTGGAAAATCTTCTTTATTTGCGGCCTTATTAGGTGAGTTACAGCCCGACAGGGGCGATGTAAATATGCCTTCAGGCTGGGATGTCGCGACAGTAAAACAAGAAACTCCCGCCCTCGAACAATCAGCCTTAGATTATGTGATGGACGGAGATAAAGAGTTTCGTCAACTTGAGCAACAACTTGAGAAAGCTCGATTAAATGATGATGGCAACCAAGAAGCGTTAATTCTCAACCATATTGACGCCATAAATGGCTACAGTTTACCCGCCCGTGCCAGCGAGTTATTGCATGGTTTAGGTTTTTTACAAGAACAACTAGGTGATGCCGTAAAGGATTTTTCTGGTGGTTGGCGCATGCGTCTTAACTTGGCTCAAGCGTTAATTAGCCGCGCAGATTTACTTTTACTCGATGAACCCACTAACCATCTAGATTTAGATGCGGTAATTTGGTTACAGCGTTGGTTAAAACGCTTTACCGGTACTTTAGTGCTTATTTCACATGATCGTGATTTTCTCGATGACGTTATTGAACAAATTCTTCATATTGAACATCAACAAGCAAAATTATATTCGGGTAATTATAGCGCCTTTGAGCGTCAGCGCGCGGAACATTTAGCACAACAAGATGCTCAATTTCAAAAACAGCAAAAAGAAGTTGCTCACTTAACCTCATTCGTCGATCGCTTTAGAGCAAAAGCCAGTAAAGCAAAACAAGCACAGAGTCGTTTAAAGCGTTTACAAAAATTACCTGACTTAGCACCCGCACATGTTGATAGCCAATTTACCTTCAGTTTCAAAACACCGGAAACATTGCCTTATCCATTATTAGCGTTAAAAGAGACAACCTGTGGCTATAATCCAGAAACCATTATTTTACGTGATGTCGGTCTCACGCTGGTACCCGGTAGTAGAATCGGTCTTTTAGGACGAAATGGTGCGGGTAAGTCGACATTAATAAAGTCATTAGCCGGCGATATTGCCTTAATTAAAGGCGAGCGTTATTGCGCCCAAGACTTAACTGTTGGTTACTTCTCTCAACATCAGCTTGAACAATTACATATGCCAAGTAGTGCGATTGATCATATTGTTCGTGCTAAACCTGAGACTACAGAGCTACAAGCGCGCAATTTTTTAGGTAGCTTTGGTTTTACTGGCGACCAAGCACTTTCTCCGGTAAGTACCATGTCAGGTGGAGAAAAAGCACGTCTGGTATTGGCGTTAATTGTTAATGAAAAGCCGCAATTACTTCTCCTCGATGAGCCCACTAACCATCTTGATTTAGAAATGCGTCAAGCACTTGTCTTTGCTTTACAAGACTTTGAAGGGGCTATTATTTTGATTGCCCATGATCGCTTTTTATTAGAGTCGTGTGTTGATGAGTTTTTCTTAGTTGCCAATGGTCAAGTTAGCGAGTTCTCTGGTGATATTGATGACTATCAACAATGGCTTAATGAAGACAAAAAACAAACACTAAAAAATACTAAACCCGCAAAGTCTCTTGAGGTTGTTGATAAAAAACAATTACGCAAAGACCAAGCTGAATTACGTAAAAAAGCATCTCCACTGCGTAAACAAGCCGATAAATACGAGAAGAAAGTGCAACTGCTGCAAACTGAATTAGCTGAAGTTGAAGGAGTATTAGCCGAAAGTGAGATATATCAAAGCGAACATAAAGCACGCTTAGCCGTACTCATTAAGCAACAAGCTAAGCTCAAAGCAGATGTTGAAGAAAATGAAATGTATTGGCTCGAATTAGAAGAACAAATTGAAGAAATTATGTTGCAAGCTTCACTGTAAAAATTAATCATTAAATTATATTACTTGCTACACTTAATAATCATACGATTAAAATAATGAGAACGTTATGAAAAAAACAATATTCGCCCTTTTTTGTCTATCTATAGTAAGCAGTGTTTCGAGCTTTGCTTATCAAGGTGATCTTGACCAAGGCATTTATGAATTAAACCGTGGTGCTTTTAAAGCGGCTATAAATGAATTTGAACCCTTAGTTGCTCAGGAATATTCTCCTGCGCAGTATCAAATGGCGCTTATTTATTTAAATGGTTACGGTGTTACAAAAGATCCCAAAAAAGCGTTGGAATTAATGTCCTTAGCCGCTTCACAAAATCACCCCGACGCACTATTTAGTTTGTCACTGATGTATTCTGACGGAGTCATCGTTAAAAAAGATTTAAAAACCGCTTTTGCACTGATGGAAAGAGCAGCGATAAGAGACTCCGTTGCCGCACAATTTAATCTTGGTGTTATGTATTTCAATGGCACGGGTACATATAAAGACTATCCAAAAGCCGCACGTTGGTATGAAACTGCGGCAAAGCAAAACTACGCCCTAGCCCAGTTTAATTTAGCACTAATGTATTTTGAAGGATTAGGTGTTGAGAAAAGTGTAGAGATGTCTTTTATATGGAATATTATTTCCGCAAGTAATGGTTATCAAAATGCAGGAAAAAGTCGCGATATGGACTCCTTAAAACTCAGCAATGTAGAAATAGCTCAAGCAAGGGAAAAGGCTGACCGACTTTATCAACAAATTATCGAACAAGAAGCATTAAAAGCTAAACAATAAAACCTTAGCTCTAAAAAATAAAACAATAATCTAAGGGATAAATTTAAGGTTCATTGATCTATATCACAACCATAAAGTAACCCACGATTTAAAATGGCTATAACATTACGTTATAGCCATTTTTGTTATAACTCAATTATTTTTATGGAGTCTATTATGAACTTTTTCGATATGATTATTAATGATCCCGTTGTACTTTATTCTTTTGGCGGATTAGCAATTCTTTTAGGTATTGGTGCTTTCTATGTTTATTATTTTCTTAAAAACATCAATGAAAATAATTAGGTAAAAACCTGTAGAAGTTGATTAAAGTTGCAACCTTCTAAATTAAGGTGGAAACCGTTAAAGAAAGTCAGCAACTGCAATTATTACGTTTAAGCACCGAAAATATCTTTCAAAAAATTTAATTAAACGTTGAAGTAGTTAATTTCTACAATATAACCCTAAGGGCAATAGCTGCCAAAGAGGAGTCTTTAGCAACCTAAAATTTTGCAGGCGTATATTTTACTGTTTGATACGAATATAGACATTAAAGATTTAACCTCAGGTATCGCTGATCTAAAAAAGCAGTCATTAAGATTGTTGTACTCCTCCTTAAAATACGGTGTTCACCGTTAAATTATAAATTGTTACTTATAACACTTTTTATACTAAAACAGTTGACCCTACTACCGTGGTAAGCTTTAACCTCAACTTAGTTCTACAATTCAATTAAGATGAGAAGCTTATGAATACAACTACACAATTCAAAATTGACGGTATGACCTGTGCTTCATGTGTCGGTCGTGTTGAAAAGGCCTTACACAAAGTGGTTGGCGTGACAGATGTTACCGTTAACCTAGCTACAGATACGGCTACTATTCAAGGCACTGCCAGTCATAGTGAATTAATTACCGCTGTTATTGAGGCTGGTTATCAAGTACCCGTAAAGGTAAAGCAATTTGGTATTGGAAAGATGAGTTGCTCCTCTTGTGTGACGCGGGTCGAACAGGCATTGTTAAAAGTAACCGGTGTGGTCGATGCATCGGTCAATTTAGCCACCGAGCACGTACAAGTAAAAACTTTATCCTTTGTAACAGATGAACAACTAGCCCAAGCCGTGACACAAGCCGGTTACCTTTTTATCCCGTTGAACAATGACAGCGTGATAGAAAAGCCCAGCCAAACTAAAGCATGGTGGCCCGTATTGGGAGCAGGCCTACTTACCTTGCCACTGGTGTTACCCATGTTAGGCATGTTGTTTTCCCAACAGTGGATGTTACCGCCAGTTTGGCAATGGCTATTAGCTACGCCAGTACAGTTCTATTTTGGCGCTCGCTTTTATCGTGCAGGCTGGGGAGCATTAAAAGCTGGCATGGGCAACATGGATCTTCTTGTCTCCATAGGTACCAGTGCAGCCTACGGACTATCTTTGTATTTGTGGTGGAGCTTTAATAGCGCTCATGGCATGCCGCACTTGTATTTTGAAAGTAGTAGCGCAGTAATCACCTTGGTTCTGCTGGGTAAATATTTAGAACACAAAGCAAAACGCCGAACAACTGATGCACTTAGAGCATTGGAAAATTTGAAACCTGTTGAGGCAACAGTGCAGCGCTTAGGTAAATGGCAAAAAGTGGCCGCTTCATCAGTAAAATCAGGTGAAAAAGTTAAAGTAATACCGGGCGAAAGCATCCCTGTTGACGGTGAAATTTTGCAGGGCCAGAGTCATATGGATGAGGCGTTAATTAGTGGTGAATCAATTCCGTTAAGTAAAAAAGAAGGTGACGTTGTCACGGGTGGCTCACTTAATTTGGACGGTATTTTGGAGATCCGTGCCACGAATGTTGGTAGCGAATCTACTTTATCTAAAATCATTGAATTAGTAGAGCAAGCCCAAGGTGCAAAAGCTCCCGTACAAGCAATAGTAGATAAAGTCAGTAGTATCTTCATTCCTGTGGTGTTATTGGTCGCACTTACCACCTTATTGGTGTTGGGTTTAGTATTTGATGACTGGACCAATGGCATTCTCAATGCGGTAGCCGTTTTAGTGATTGCCTGTCCATGTGCACTTGGTTTAGCAACTCCAGCAGCCATAATGGCAGGTACAGGAACCGCTGCCAGATTAGGCGTATTGGTTAAAGATGCAGTGGCGTTAGAGCAAGCAAAAGAAATAAATTTAGTGGTATTTGATAAAACAGGCACCTTGACCCAAGGCAAACCTGTTGTAAATGAGATGAGGGTCATCAGTGGTAGTGAAGAAACCGTATTGCAGCTGGCCTATTCCTTACAAATAAATAGTGAGCACCCATTAGGCAAAGCTGTGGTTGAAAAAGCATTAGCCAGCGAAACACAACCAATACCTGTCGCGGAATTTCAAGTTGTCGCGGGTTATGGTGTCAAAGGCAACATTGGTGACAATTTAGTCTTGATGGGCAGTAGTCATTGGATGCAAGAGTTAGGGGTAACACTGCCAACCGAACAAATAAAAATACCAGGTGCCTCTGTTTCTTGGTTGGCTAGTCAGCAGCAAGATAAGATAACATTACTTGGGCTGTTTTGTTTTAGTGATAAATTGAAGTCTGATGCGCTGCAGGCTGTGAAGTTATTGCAACAACAAGGTATAAAGGTAGCTATGCTTACTGGTGACAATCAAGCGAGTGCAACATCGGTAGCGACAGAATTACAGTTAGACGATTTTAAAGCTGAGGTGTTGCCTGCAGATAAAGCAAAATATATTCTGCAATATCAAGAGCAAGGTTATCAGGTTGCTATGGTTGGTGATGGCATTAATGATGCGCCAGCGCTAGCCCAAGCAGATTTAGGTATGGCAATGGCGTCTGGTACTGATGTTGCCGTTAGCGCAGCTTCTTTCACGTTAATGCGCAGTAAACCAAGCCTAGTCCCCACGGCATTGATCATTGCAAGGCTAACTTATCGTAAAATACAGCAAAACCTGTTTTGGGCATTTATCTTTAATGCTGTGGGAATTCCACTAGCAGCCTTTGGTTATCTTGACCCTATTATTGCCGGAGCTGCGATGGCATTTAGTAGCTTATTTGTCGTCAGTAACGCATTGTTATTGCAACGTTGGACTCTTAAGGAGAAATAACATGGCGAAACTTGTCACCATAGGTAAAGCCTCTAACTTAACAGGGGTATCGGCCAAAATGATCCGATACTATGAAGAAATTGGCGTATTAAAAAAAACGAGTCGCACAGATGCAGGTTATCGACTTTATAACCAAGCACACATACAACAATTGGGATTCATTCGTCGTTCGAGAAACTTAGGTTTTTCCATGATTGAGATTCAGTCACTGCTCAAGTTCTGGCTCGATACTGATAGAGAAAGTCGACACGTGAAGCAACTAGCGTTGAGTCATTTACAGGAGATAAATGAAAAAATATTGGAGCTAGAGCAAATGAGAGCAATATTACAAAAACTAGCTGATCAATGTGATGGTGACGATAACCCTGACTGCCCTATTTTAGAAGGTTTAGCTCAACTTTCATCTGAATAACGAAGGATAATTGTTTTTTGTTATACTAACATCACTTGTCTATGTTGATTGTCATGCATTATCTGCACAATTAATCTTAAATACTGAGGTGTGCTTATTAACTTATCTATTAATCAATCTTCCTCTACGCTCAATGTAATTGAGCGTCAAAACAAATCACGTGAAGAAAATGATGAAAAGGTATACTCATTAATCAACGAATATAAGACAACAAGTTTATGATGGCGTTTAGCCTTGTAAGCTTTTTTTTAGCCTAAAAATATCTATTTATTTTCAATTCACATACAATAATAAAACTGATAAACCACAACAGACCACTATAACTTTAAATGTTTACTCAAAGTCAATTCACTCCAGCTTGGTGGCTACACAATCCTCATTGCCAAACTATTATTGCAAAATTTTTAAGATCTAGAAAACAGCTAGAAACTTGCAATGAAACAGTGGAGTTACCTGATGGCGACTTTATTGATTTAGCATGGACCGATAAACCTAAACCTAATGAAACTCGTCCTTTAGTGGTTGTTCTTCATGGTTTAGAAGGTTCAGTTAACAGTCATTATGCTAAAGGAATGTTATCGGCTATTAAAGATAAACAGTGGATCGGAGTGCTAATGCATTTTAGGGGCTGTAGTGGACGAGTCAATAGAAAAGCACGTTCGTATCATAGTGGCGATACTGATGATATTAGTTATTTAACGCAATTTTTAAAGAAAAAATATCCACAGCTTCCAATGACAATTATTGGCTTTTCTTTAGGGGGTAATGTACTAGCGCGTTATTTAGCAAAAGAACCTAATAATCCTTATCAAGCCGCTGCAATCATTTGTGCCCCTTTACATTTGGCCAGTTGTAGCAAGCGGATTAACAAAGGCTTTTCGCGTATATATCAGAAATATCTAGTGGGCATGCTCAAAGACAGTATTAAGGATAAAATGGACAGTAATCTACTCTCTGCTCCGCTATCGCAAAGACTGGCCCATAAGCTCGATGAAATTAAGACCATTTGGCAATTCGATCAACTGGTGACAGCCCCTATTAACGGTTTTGAGAGCGCTGAAGATTATTATCATCAGGCGAGTGGACGTTTTATTTTGGATAAAATTAAACAACCCTGCTTAATTATTCATTCAAATGACGACCCTTTCTTATGTGATGAAAATACCCGTGATATTAGCAGTATTCCCAGTAACATATGTTTTGAGGTCAGTAAAAAAGGGGGGCATGTTGGCTTTATCAATGGTAATAATCCCTTAAGACCAAAGTTTTGGCTAGAACATCGTGTTCCAAATTTTTTAGAGAGCTACCTATGATAATCCCCTACAAAGATCTACAACCCGATACGTTAACAGGTATTATTCGAGAGTTTGTTTTACGTGAAGGTACCGAATATGGTGCGGACGATGTGTCTTTGTCCGAAAAAGTGGCGCAAGTAAAAATACAACTTGCTGATGGTAGTGCGTTTTTAGTTTATTCAGAGCTTCATGATACGGTAAATATTTTACCCATTGATCAGTTTGAACAACAACAAAACGAACAAGAACAAACGCAATAGTTATTTTATAACAACGAACACCCTATGGATGTTCGTTTCTCATTTGCTATTGAGTGAAAGCTAATACAAAACTTACCGGCACGGCATAAGCAATGCTTGGTAGATTTGCTAATGATTTTAATTTATTAATGCCTGCCACTAAAGCAAAGTCTTCGGCCTTAATGATAGCCGGCTTTAAGGTGCTCACTAACATATGATTTGCTGATAGCTTAGCCACCATAACATTCAATGTAAGTTCTTGCTGGTGACCATGTAAATTCAGGCTACCCGTAAGTGACATTTTCTGACTTGAACCGATAGTTATCGCATCAATATCTACACGATTAAGTTGCGCACTAAAGCTCGCTTGTGCAAAAGTTGCTGTTTCAAAGAGAAACTCCGCCATTCTTTGATCACGTATCGCAATATTGGTGTCAACACTGCTTAGGTCAATGGTCACATTTGCCAGGCCGCTATTGTTGATAACACCCGTAAATTCTTTAAAGCTATGACTTTCAGCCACAGTGCCTTTTTTAATCGACACAAAAGTTAACGATGAATTTTTAGAGTCCAACTGCCAAGCACTATAGGCTGGTGCCGTAAGCAGGAGTGAAAGGCTTAAAATAAAAGTAGATATAATACGCATAATAGGTCCTTTGAAAATAAAATAAAAATTAAGAGCGTCGCGCTCGATGAGGGGTCACAATACTTTGCCACGGAATATTACTCGCACCTAAAGTCATAAAGTCAGGATTCATTAATCCTTCCCGTTGATTATAAGTTAACGGTAAAAACTCACTATCAATTATTGAGCCTCCCGCTTGTTCGATAATACAATGGCTCGCTCCTGTATCCCACTCACCTGTAGGACCAATACGTAAGTAACAATCTGCACCACCTTCAGCAATTAGACAGTTTTTCAGTGAGCAACTGCCTAATGCCACATATTCAAAAGCAAAGTTTTCGTTGTTAAGGTATTGCCCCATTAGGCTGAGCTCTTGTCGACGGCTTACCGCCACTTTGATTTTTCGTTTGCCATCATATTTAGCGACATGAATTTGCTGGCTACCGGTATGGCTTTCTTTAAAAGCGCCAAGCTTATTTTGTCCATAGTAGGTGAGTTGGTGATCTGGTGCGTGAATAACACCAATACTTGGCCAGCCATTTTCCACCAAAGCGACATTAACAGCAAAATCGCCACTGCCTTTAATAAACTCACCTGTCCCATCAATAGGGTCGAGTAGCCAATATCGTGACCAATTTTTTCTTTGATTAAGCGCTAATGCACCAACTTCTTCAGAAATAATAGGAATGCCAGGTGCCAAGCGTGACAGCTCTTGCATCAATACATCGTTAGCCGCATAGTCAGCACTAGTAACGGGGCTATTATCTTCTTTAATTTCTGACGTGTAATTGCCCGACTTGTAATGCTTAGTAACTTCTAGGCCTGCTTTTTTTGCACTTTCTATCGCGATGGCGAGTAACGTTTCATTGTTCATTAATCTTCACTTACTTTTTCTTTTGAGTGTTATTTTAAAATATTCTTAACTAAATCTTTTACCAGCATTAGAGCAGCTATGCTTCTTGCTTCATTAAAGTCAGGTTGGGCAAGTAATGATTGATAGTCGGCAAGTTTCCATGAGACAACTTCTAACTCTTCAGGTTCATCACCGGGGAGTTTTTCTGCATATAAACTTTCAGCAAGAAATATTTCCATTGAGGCAGAGAAAAAAGCCGGTGCTGTTGCGACTCGATGCACATGGGTGAATTTATTCGCCCCATAGCCGACTTCTTCTTTTAACTCACGATTAGCAGCATGCTCTGCACTTTCGCCTTCATCAATAAGTCCTTTCGGGAAGCCAAGCTCATATGTATGGGTGCCAGCACAATACTCGCGTACTAATAAAAACGTTTCATCGTCTAACATAGGTACAATTAATACAGCGCCTCGACCGTAGCCTTGCATGCGTTCATATTCTCGCTCTACGCCGTTACTGAAGGTGAGATCTACTTGTTCTATAGCAAACAAGCGACTCTTGGCAACTTGCTTACGTTGAGTGACTTTGGGAAGTGTTAAACTATTGCTCATGGTAGCTAAACCTAAGAGTAAAATATTAATAATATAGTTTTAGAATAGCACGTTAACTTTAGATATAATTAATAATTAATCGCTCTTAGGAAAAAAAATATGCTTAATTGGTCAAAAATTTCTACCGTACTTTTAGATATGGATGGAACGATTTTAGATTTACATTTTGACAACCATTTCTGGCTCCATCATTTACCACTACGTTACAGTGAGCATGCAAAGATTTCACTTGAGCAAGCAAAAGAAAACTTAGCAAGCCACTATGAAAGAGTTGCTGGGACCATTGACTGGTACTGTTTAGACTACTGGGCTGAACAAACCCAATTACCGATTCAAGCATTAAAACGTGAAGTACAACACTTAATTAGCTTACGCCATGATGCTCATGATTTTATGGTGGCACTACGAGAGAGTGGACGAGAAATAATACTGGTTACTAATGCTCACCCAGATAGCTTGTTGCTTAAGATTGAACGCACGCAACTCGATAAATATTTTGATGTTTTATATTCTACGCATGAATTTGGTGTTACCAAAGAATCACAATTATTATGGCAACGTCTTCAAGAGAAACAAGGTTTTAGCCTAGAGAACACCTTGTTTGTTGATGATAGTATCAATATTTTAGCATCGGCTCAACGCTATGGTTTTGAACATTTATTAGCGGTTGAAAACCCAGATAGTCAGAAAACACCACATATTGTTAACGATTACCCATCTACATCAGACTTTAGAACATTAATTGATGAAATAAAGAAATATCCCATTAAGTAATGGCTATTATTCATCCTGACGTAAAGCCAGGATGAAATAGGTTTAGCCTAAGTAACGATTAATCACCGTATTAAATGGCTTAAAAATTCAATCGATAGCGCCCTTGGTTATCAGCTTTGCCAATAAAGGACAGCAGTGGCTTTAATTTTTCAGGGAAGTTCGCACCTGGCTTTAAATAACCATTTCCAGAAGCTCTATTGGTATTATGCAGATAAGCGGTAAACGTGAGTCCAAGATCGTTTTCAGGGGCAATGATAAACGCAAGCGCCCCTTTTTCACAAGCCAACTCAGCAGATAACGTACCTAAATTTGCTTTTTCTGATAATGCGGTGATAGCTGCCTTGTTCCATTTTATTAAGCCCTTCATTTGCTGACATACAGGCTTGCCGAGTATAAATTCATCAACACTGAGTTCAATAAGGTTGTGGGCTTGCATCGGGATAGCTAGATTAAGCTTTTCCGTAATTTGTTGTGCAGCTACTGTGATATCAACATTTGTAATTTTTATCTGCTTAAGCAATTGGCTTGCTGTCAACCTACCTTCTGGTCCACTGACTAAGGCACCGCCAAAAGTTAACTTAATTGTCGGGTCAAGCATCAATAATGAGAGGAAACTTAACTCACTACTGACATTGTTAATGTCGACATTATCAATGCGGACTTGTTTTGCATAACTTTGCCACACTGTGCCAGAAAGTTGAGATACTTGGCTGTTTTTTGGTAAATTAATAAAGCTAGCCACCCAAGCTGCAGGCATAGTTGCAATTAAAAAAATCAAATATAAACTAAAGAACATTGCTCCGTAAGCAAACCACTTTTTCATTAACCTTTTCCTAATTGTAAGCGACGAACTCTAACAACGCCGTTGCGATCGGCTTTACTTAAATCAATACTTTTCACTAATAAACCTTCATTATTGGCTAAAAATTCAAGCCAACTAAGTAACTGTGTAAAGGGGACTTCATCAATCCATACTTGTAAGTCTTCACCTTGAGGTTGCAAGCGAGCTATCGAAATATTATTACGACCGGCACTGCTGTTAACAATACTAGAAAGGCTGGCATTGCTGGCTGATGATGCCACTCTTTTTTGTGACTGTTGATAGCGCAGGGTATTTTCTTGCACCCAGGTATAAAGCGCTTGTTGGCGCATGATTTTTTGTTGAGCTTTATCAGTATTAGTAACCAATGGTTGCCACACTGCGCTGTAAAATAAAAACAGCACTACAACAAAGCTCATCATAGCAACGAGTCGTTGCTCAGAGCTTTTTAATTGTTGCCACCACGTTTTCATTATCGCCCCTTACTTGTGTTTGTTGATTGCTGATTATCATCATTACTGGTTATGCTAAATGAGCCAGAAATTTGATCACCTTGATTATTTTGCGCGCCCATAGATACCGTCAAATTACTCTCTTCAAGAGCGATTTTTAACTTATCAAAATACTGATAATCACTGGCAATTGCCTGCATACGAATCTCGTTGCGCTTACCATCAAACTTCAACGTTTGGGGTTTTATTTCAGGCACTAAAGCTAACGCTGGTTGCACTTGAGTTAAGATAGCTAAAAAGCCACTTTCTCCACTAGCCCCGCCTACTTCTTTGAGTTTCTGCTTAAGTTGGGAGCGAATAGTTGAGACTCGGACTCGCTTAGTTTTTGGAAAAGCCTTTTTATAGGTACTAATGATTTGCTGTTCAATTTCAGCCTGTTGACTATGAAGCTGTATTAATTCGGCACCTTTAATACCGACATTAAGCAATAAAGCGAACATGGCAATACCTGCGGCCAAAAACCAACTTTTTAGCACGGGTGAGCGCTGTTCTTTAACTTTGAAGTCACCCTGTAGTAAATTGAACTTACCCGCTTTTTCATGATTATATGTAGCGGCTAATAACGCCAAAGGCAGCTCTTCCGGCATCGCATTGATGGTCAGTTTAGCGATCGTTTCAGGTAATATTGAATAAGCATTTAATGAGAAACTGTTGGGTACGTCATTATTGCTATCATTGTCCGCTACTGATTTTTGCTCATTGCTAATTTTCTCTACTGTTTGAGTACCACTAAGTGACTGACTAATTAACGGCCAAGTGTTGCTGTCTATGGTGATCCCTTGCCATGGTCCTTGGCGTATCAGTATTTGCTCACCTAATACAATTGCACTACCAACATTGACTTCATTAGTCAGTGGCATTGCAAGTACATCAGGGATGATTTTTTTACAGGTAATATCTGCACTTTTTAACCACCCTTGCCATAATGCCAACTGAGCAGATTCGATAATTGCAACAAAGCAATTGTGCGTACTACCGACAATTTTGATATCACTATAAGCGAAAAATAACTCTTCAACATCTTGTGCTAATTCATCTTCAAGCATATACGGCACAGCTAAGCGCATCGCTTTTGAAGATTTACTGGGTACCGTTAAACTTTTCAAACTGATATCACTGGCTGGCACAAACGTAATGACTTCACGTTGTTTGGCTTTCTCAGCTAATTGCTCTAACGCATTGGCATTGGGGAGTTCACCACTGGCAATGATGCCTTCTTGATCGTCACTAAATATTACCCAGTGCACTACGTCTTTTGCGTTAGTACCTAATCGGATATATAACTTTTCGGTCATTACTCTCGTCCTATGGTACGACTCACTACGGAGATATTATTATTGCTTTCAACTTTCATTAAAGTGCTCAACGCGAAGTAGCTGTCATTAAAACTAGCGATACTTTTTAGTTTAAAATAATGGCTAACAACATCGAACTGCTCTTTTTGATCATTGGTTATTTTTGTATGTTTTGATATATCGGCTAAATTAAAAAACTCATCTCGTGTTTTAAAACCAGCACCCTCTCGGCTAGCCAAGGCATTTTCTGCATCCGCTAAAGGAATACCTAAAAAAGCCTCCAACAATTCAGGTTGGTCGCTTCTTATGGTGTTTATATTCATTTTATGAAGATTATTATTAGGTATTACGCAAGCATACTCTTTTAATTTATTAATAACCGGCACAGTAAAGTGTTCAATTAAGCGTAGTTCGGTAATACTGGCCAAATAATAATTAGCGGGTAAATAAGGAAACTCTTTTGCAGAGTAATCATTATCTTCAGCACCACCAGCACTAGCTATAGCGCTGTTTTGATCAAGCCAGTCAACCAATGCATCGGTCATGTATTCAGCATCAAACTGACTAACACCTTCAACATTAAGCGACATAATTAATTTTTGGAAAGCGTCTTCTATTGGACGCCTTTGAGTGCCCGTAGGAGTAGCATTATCATCAGGCCTTAAAGCATTTAAATTAAAACAGGCTTGCATATCAAAAATTTCGCCGGTAATTTGTCCAAAGTCAACAGGATAACTTGTTTCGCCTTGAGCCCAAATTTGTTCTAAATGCGTTACGTCTTTTTCATCTTTAAAAACATTGATTAATATTCTTTTTGCAAACGCTTCTGCGCCCATCGCATACCAATAAGCCTGCTGATTTAGCGTAACATTATTAGTACGTTGCATCTGCAACTGCAAGCGCGCAGTCATCTGTGTGGCTAATACGGCAGCTAACGCGACGATAAGCAAAACAGTAATTAACGCCACACCGGTCACTTTTTTAGCGGTCGACTTACTCATATCAGAACGGCACTGAGAGTTCTTCATTAGACCTCCCATAACGAACAGCACAATACGTGGGCTTTAAATTTAGACATCATCACCCGCCACTAAAAATTCTCGTCTTATAAGCCCATAATCTTTAGTTATTAGCTCAACAGCAATTGCTCGAGGTAAACTTTTATTTATAATTTGTTTTTGCCATTTTTTGTCATAAAAAAACTCAAAATTTAGCGCTTCAATCTCGGTGATTAACTTTCTTCTTTTAGGCTCTTGCCCTTGGATAGCGTCAACAAAATTAAAATGAAGTCGCTCAAAGGTTCCCTCATTTAATTGATAAGCGACTGATTGCATATTGCTACGCGGTAATAGTAGACCTGGATTTGTCCATCCGTTGCGAACAAAAGCTAAGGTACTTTCGCCATTTGAAAAACTATTGCTGTCAGTATATAAAAAATCTTGCTGGGGAGCTTCGCCATTTAATCGAATACTGCGTTTAGCAATTTGCAGTAAATCACGCTCGATAAGTAAAAAGCCTCGCTGTAATTCATTAACGCGTTCGGTACGAATTTTAGATGACTCATTACCTTTTAATACCGTATTAAAAATAGTGAAACTACTCATGCTGATCATTGAAAAAATAGCGATAGCTATTAAAACTTCTAACAAGGTAAAGCCATTATTCGTTGGCTTATTCAAGCAAATCTTCACTACGGCTGGCTCTTTGAGATATAGGTAACCATACTAGTGATCGCTAACTTTTCATCTTCTTTATTACGAATTTCAATCGTTATAGCACGCATATTCTTATTTTCTGTTTTAAGCACTTTTTGTAGCCAAAACCATTCTTGGCCAGCCATTTCTACGGTGCCTTTTTTATTGTTTTTTGGTGGCCATGTTGGATCTAATGTCATCGCAACTAATTGATTTGAGGCCACCCAATTGGCTAATACTTTATTTTCTAAATGACTTAAATTCTTAAAGTTATTGTCTGCTGCACTTAACAACGCAATACCCGCGATTGAAAAAATAGCCATCGCTAACATGACTTCAATTAAAGTGAAGCCTAATGAAGCCGTTTTAATGACCCGTTTCACCTTATTCATCATCAAAGAGTGGCCCTTCAACGGTTATCGGTGTGGTGTATAAACCGGTCGCCTTAAAATAAAGCTTTGCTTCAGTGTAATTATTTTTAACAAATTGAAAACGCAGACTAAACGGTGTTATTTCACCGCCTGAGAGTATGTAAATTTGGGGAATAAGTATTTTTTTTTCTATATTATTACCGTCATCATCTTTACCTACGTCTTCATCTAAGTCGTTCTCTTTATTAGCCGCTTGCAACTCATTAAATACTTCAGTATCAAATAATTGTGGTTCTTCAATTGGCAAGTCATCAAGTTGTAAAATCAACTCAACACCTTCAGGTAATTTATAGCGACTGAATAATTCATTATCAGAGATATCCGACCACGTTATGCCGTCGTACCCTAAAAACTGATAACCTTTTTTGCCAATAACTAAGCCTAATTCAATATTATTTAGCATGCCATATTCAGCAGCAATATTAAAAACGCCAGCAAAACGTTTACTCGAGAGTTCAAGTGTTTCTTCGGCTTTATCACCTGAAGCACTAAACTGAACGACCGAAACCATTAAACCCACCAGCACAATAACCAACATCACTTCAATTAAAGTGAAACCGTTAACTACTGTGCTGTTTTTGGAATAATGGTTCATATTAAGAGTTCACCAAAACTACTGGTAGTCGCCAAGGTTCCAGTTGCCAATATCGTCTTCTGTACCAGGTTCACCGTCGGGTCCCATGGTAAAAATATCAATATCACCATTTTCGCCGGGATTTAATAGTTGATAGGCGTTGCCCCAAGGATCGTCAGGTAAACGTTTAACATAACCCCCGTTCGGAAAACGACGCGGTAAAGGTTCAACGTCAGTTTCTTCAACTAAAGCTTCTAAGCCTTGTTCAGTCGTTGGGTAGTTATAGTTATCCATTTTGTACATACTTAACGACGTTTCTAATGCATTAATATCTTGTACTGATTTTTGAAGTTTTGCGGTATCCATATTGCCCATCAAGTTTTGAACAACAACACTGCCTAACAAACCTAAAATAACAATAACAACCATCACTTCCAATAAAGTAAAGCCACGTTGTTTATTTTTCACTTTCATTGGTTGAATTTTTTTGTGCACATTAACCTCCTACTAAGGTATTTAACTGAAGAATTGGCTGTAAAATAGCCATAACTATAAAAAGAACGATACCTGCCATAGCGATCATCAAGGCGGGCTCAAAAGCTTTTAGCGATATATTCATCAACGCTTCAAACTCCCTGTCTTGGTTGTCTGCTGATCGACCAAGCATATGTTCTAACTTGCCACTTTTTTCACCACTAGCAATCATATGAAGCATCATCGGTGGAAATAATTTCGTTTGCTCTAAAGAAACTCGTAAACTCGCGCCTTCGCGCACTTTATCGGCCGACTCTTTAACGCATTGCTTAATGTATAAATTTTCTAAAACTTCACCTGATATTTTCATGCTTTCCAGCAAAGGAACAGCACTGGCGGTTAAGATACTTAAGGTACGAGCAAACCGAGCCGTATTAATACCACGAATAATTTTGCCCAGCCCTGGAAAACTAATCACCTTGCGATGAAAAGCAAACTTGAAGCTGGCCTTTTTCATTAAATGATTAAAGCCACCAATCAGTAAGGCAATCAAAATAAGGATATACAAACCATTATCTCTTAAAAAATCACTGGTACTAATTAAAAACTGAGTCGTTGCAGGTAAGTTTGCGCCCATGTGATCAAACTGGCCAACAATTTTAGGGACTACCGCCGTTAACAGTATTGCGATAACGCCTATGGCTACGACCGTCATAATAACGGGATAAATAAGCGCTTGAATGATTTGTGAACGTAAGTGTTCCCGTTGCTCGGTGTAATCGGCTAAGCGGTTTAAAACCGTATCTAAGAAACCGGATTTTTCACCTGCGGCAACCATTGCTCGGTATAAGTGACTAAAGACATGCGGAAACTCGGCCATACTCTCCGCTAAACCATAACCTTCGGTTACTTTTGTTCGCACCGCCATGATCATACTTTTCATGCTGTTTTTTTCACATTGTTCGCCAACGGCAAGCAAAGATTCTTCAATCGGTAAACCCGACTCGACTAATGTGGCCAACTGACGTGTGATTAAAGCAAGTTCAGCAACAGATACTTTTGTTCGTCCGCCAAACCGTGATTTATTCGCGGCTTGCTTAGTTTTTTGTAAGCTTGGCGTTACTTCAGTAGGCATTAAGCCTTTGTCACGTAATAAGCCACGCGCTTGTCTGGGTGTATCACCTTCGATAACACCCTTTACCGTTTTACCACGGCTATTTACTGCTTGATAATCAAAAGCTGCCATAATAAAACTCTAGTTAATCTTCTTTGGTAACACGCAAAACTTCTTCGAGTGTCGTTTGTCCGGTCAACACTTTATCAAAGCCGTCACGGCGTATGCTTGGCGTATTTTGGCGAATAAACTTTTCAATAGCCTGCTCACCTTTACCATTATGAATAAGCTCGCGTACTTTATCGTCGACAACAATAAGTTCATGAATACCCATACGGCCTTTGTAGCCCTTTTGGCTACATTCACTACAACCAACTGCGCGATAAATATGCTGGGTGTTGTCTTGAGGTAACTCAAGTAATTTTAGCTCTGGGCCATCAGGTAAATGGCTTTCTTTACAATGCGGGCACAATGTTCTCACGAGTCGTTGTGCTAAGACTCCCAAGAGACTCGATGAGAGTAAAAATGACTCTACGCCCATATCTTCCATACGAGTAATGGCACCAGCGGCACTGTTAGTATGCAATGTCGACATCACTAAGTGACCGGTTAAACTCGCTTGCACGCCAATTTGAGCGGTTTCTAAATCGCGTATTTCACCAACCATAACAACATCGGGATCTTGGCGAAGTATCGCCCGTAACCCGCGAGCAAAGGTCATATCAACTTTGGTATTAACTTGCGTTTGTCCAATACCTTCAATGGCGTACTCGATGGGATCTTCAACCGTTAAAACGTTACGCTCTTTCGAATCGATTTGGCTCAGTCCCGCATAAAGCGTGGTACTTTTACCCGATCCCGTAGGACCCGTAACTAAAATAATACCATGGGGTTTTTCGATGAGTTTTGAAAACTTTATTCGGTTGGCAAGTGTCATGCCTAAATCTTCTAAATCGAGACGAACCGAGTTCTTATCAAGTAAACGTAGTACCACACGCTCACCATGGCCCGTTGGCATTGTTGAAACACGTACATCAACAGCACGACCGGCAATGCGCAAAGAAATACGACCATCTTGTGGTATGCGTTTTTCAGCAATGTCAAGTTTTGCCATAACCTTGATACGAGAAACTAATAATGAAGCAAGTTTACGATTAGGCTTTAATACTTCACGTAAAACGCCATCAACACGAAAACGAATTTGTAGCGCTAATTCAAAAGTTTCAATATGAATATCAGAAGCATTTTCTTTTATTGCTTCACTCAACATCGCATTGATCAATTTGATGATTGGCGCATCATCTTCATTTTCTAGCAGATCTTCTGTTTCTGTCATCTCGTCAGCGAGAGAATACAAGTCAACTTCGTTGCCAATATCTTCCATCATCTGTTGAGCTTCTGAAGAGTCTCGTTGGTATGAAATAGTTAATAACTGTTCAAATTCATCTAACGAATGAAATTCAATAGCAAAGGGGCTTTTTAAGACCCTACGCACTTCTAATACTGCCGCACTTTTAACATTGGCTAAGCAATGTAAGGTGTATTGGTCGTTACTTTTACTAATGAGTACATGATGACGTTTGGCAAAATTAAAAGGCAAACGGCTGATCTGCACTTTTACTTCTTCTACCTCTTGACCATTACCTGCAACATTTAAAGTCACTACGCTGTCGATGTCTTCTCTCTTTTCAATATCAGCCATATTATTGGTCTTTTTGGTCTGAAGTTGATGAGTCATCACCCTCGCTTTTAACGACAGGCGGTAATAAGCTAGAGTCTTTAGACTGACTTTCTTTCATGTATTCATCGAATGAAGGAGGTAAGGTCAGTTGGTCATTCCATTCAGGTAACAATGGCATTTTTTCATCGCTCATTAATGACAAACCTTCTTCTTGCTTACGTATTTCAGTCGCACGAATATAGTTATACTTTTCTTTACTAATTTCATTCATCAACTTGCCATCACGAATAATCGTTGGGCGAATAAATACCATTAAATTACGTTTACGCGTTGAGGTTGTTGTTGATTTAAATAAGTGCCCAATAAAAGGTATGTCACCTAATAAAGGTACTTTTTGTTCACTTTCTTGAACGTCTTCATCAATCAAGCCACCCAGTACCACGGTTGCGCCAGAATCGGCCATCACTACCGTTTTAATTTCGCGTTTGTTGATAGAAATATCTACCCCCGTAGCGCCACTCACTGAAGAGACTTCTTGCTCTATGGTTAACTGCACACCACTGCCTTCATTCACTTGTGGGGTAACGGTTAGTTTTATACCAACTTCTTGGCGTTCAACGGTTTGAAATGGATTACCGTTATTGCTACCGGCAGTAGAGCCAGTAAGAATAGGAATTTCTTGTCCAACTAAAAAGTGCGCTTCTTCATTATCGAGTGTAGTGATACTTGGCGTAGCAAGGATATTGGAATTAGTGTCATTACTCACCGCTTGTATGATTGCGCCCCAGCCATTTTTCATAATACCAAACATACCACCGCTAACTGAACCGAGTAAGGTTGCGGCTAATGAATAGTCTCCTTTAATATCGTCTTGATTAGGGTTAATCGTTGTGGCACCATTTTCAGAAGTAACGGTAGAACCTTTAGTACCTGGTGTTGACTGAGCTGCCTCAGCAGCCGCTGCTACAGCACTTATAGGCGCAGGACCATTATTGAACTGGGTAAAACCACCATCTTCGCTGAACCATTGCACACCTAAACTAATACCGTCACTTTCAAAAACTTCGACGATTATCGCTTCAACAAGCACTTGCGCACGACGAACGTCTAATTTGCGGATGACTTCCTCAAGTGAACGTAACATGTCTTGCTGAGCGGTAATAACCAAGGTATTGGTGTCTTCATGAGCGTCAATGCTGACATTACGTTTTTTACTGCTTTGTTTACTCGTTTGTGCGCCAGCGTTTTCGGCTTCAATTGACTTACTGACCCCTTCAAGTACTTTGACTAAGTCTTCAGCTTTTGAGTATTTCAAATAGTAAACACGGGTATTACCATTGGTTTCTAATTCACTGTCTAAGCGGGAAATTAACTTAGCGACACGCGAACGGGCTTGAGATTCGCCGCTAACAATTACACTATTGGTGCGCTCATCAGCAACTATTTTAGGGATAAGGAAGGTTGGCGTACCAGATTTTCCTTGATCAGATTTATGCATGGCTTCAACAATACGCACCATTTCTGCCGCCGATGCATATTGCAGTTTAATAATTTGTACGTCTTGATCGCCAGCTTTGTCGACACGCTCAATAATATTGACTAAACGATTAACAACCGCAGCAGTGCCCGTTAGCATGATGACATTAGCGGGATCATAATTGACCACGTTACCGCCACCGGCTTGATCTGAAAGTTGACGAAGTAAAGGGGTTAATTCACGTACTGTGACATTTTTAACTTCAACAACTCGTGTCACCATTTCATCACCCACACCAGGGTTTTCGTTACCAACAACCGGTATTGATGAAGTTTTAGCGTCTTTATTACGAATAACTTTTACAACATTATTATCCATTTCAACAGCAGAAAAACCATAGACTTCAAGCACATTTAAGAACACTTGATAATATTGTTTTTCGGTAAGTTGATCTTGGGTACGTAATGTCACTTTACCTCGAACGTTAGGGTCAACGATCATGGTTTTTTTCAGGTTTTTACCGACTATATTAATGAATTCGTCAATTTCAGTACCTTTAAAGTTTGGCGAGTACTTAGCCGCATGTATATCAGCACTAAATAATAAAGTATTCATCATCACAACAGTTAAACCTGTTGCTAACAATCCTTTATACCAAGGGGCGCGAAGAGTCTTGCGCAAGGAAAAATTTTTCATAACTTAATTCTCAATTTTGGTCAGTAAAGGTATTAACCACCGATACTAAATAATATTTCGTTCAATTCACCATTACGATCGATTAATAGTGATACTTCTTTATCTTGTTTTAATGCAGCAAGTGCCTGTGCGGCTTCGCTTGGCACCGTTAAATCATAACCATTCATTTGAATCGCGATATCACCAGATTTCAGCCCTGAATTTTGAAAAAAATCTGCGTTTTTACCCGGCAACAATCTGTAGCCTACTATTTTGCCACTTTTACGTTTTGGCGATATTTTTAAATAATCGGTAATTTTACTTGGGTCGGTATTAATTTCGTCTTTAAATGACTCTGCACTTTTACTCAACATCTTATTTGTTCTTTGATCAATAACATTAGGTGATGTTAGTCGACTATTTAATTCTCGAGTTTTAGCCGGAGATATTGCCGATTTATTTACCACGTTTTGTTGTATTTTTTCATTGTAATCAAATCCATCAAGCATCAATGTTTCAAGTTTTCCGGCATGCTTTAAAAGCACTCGATCACGAAAGACACTATCGAGCACGGCACGTGTTCCGGTAATGGTTTCACCAGGACTATAGGTGTCTTGCTTACCAGCGTTTTCAATGACCGCCGCAGACGTAGTTTTGTCATCACTTGCTACTGCCCCTGATAGCGTTAAACGTAACTGTGTTTGAGGTGCACTTTCCACTTCAACCGTTTCAATTGTATCTATACTGTCTGTATATAAGCCAAATAAGTTCAATGTTTTTAAATTTGTTAAACTGATATCAGCTTTTTCAGTGTTCTGTATTGCTACTTTTACGCTAACATTTGAAGATGCATGATATTGGCCACTTGGCGCAACAAGCCAAGTGATTTGTGCAAAAACATACGCGATGTAAGCTAACAAAAATACACTGATCACCTTAGCTATTTTTTGCTGAGGTAATTGTGAAGAGAAGTCGACTACACTAGAAAAATTTGAAGGTAATTGCATGGTTATCTTTATAGAAATTTAAATTAATTTTCATTATTATACCGTGATAGTACTTGAGCTAGACATTATCAACAAGGGTAAGATGATGATTAAAATATTTATTAACAATTTAGTGCTGTTATGTGCAAACTAATATTGCCAGTTCAGCGATACACTTAGTTAAAAGACTAGACATTATAAGCAATTATGATATTTTCGCCGCGACATATATTTATAGGAAGATGGTAAGTAGATGAAACATAATTCACCTCTCACTGAAAACACTTCAACCCGTCTCGATAAGTGGTTATGGGCTGCTCGTTTTTACAAAACACGTGCCATTGCCAAACAAATGATTGATGGTGGTAAAGTGTTCTATAATGGTCAACGAACAAAGTCGGGTAAAGTCGTTGCTTTAGGAGATAAAGTTGTCTTACGCCAGAGTTATGAAGAACGAGAAATTATTGTTGTGGCGCTGGCAGATAAACGTCGAGATGCGAGTTTTGCGCAAACTCTTTACCAAGAAACACCCAACAGTATTACCACTCGTGAAAAAAATGCCTTAGCACGTAAACAAGGCACTTTACTTAGCCCCGCTAGTGATACCAAACCCGATAAGAAACAACGTCGACAATTAATACAATTTAAAGAAAGGATCTAACTGTGACTGTTAAAACTGATGTTTTAAATCGCTACTTATTTGATGGTAAGCATGCTCGTGGAGAACTTGTACAACTGACTAAAGCTTATCAAGAAATTATCGCTTTGCATGAATACCCTCCCGGCGTGCAAGCCTTGTTAGGTGAATTAGTTGCCGCCACTTGCTTGCTTACAGCTACTTTAAAGTTTGAGGGCGAAATTACCGTTCAATTACAGGGCGATGGCCCCATTAGCTATATGTCAGTTAATGGTGACGATAAACAAAATATGCGTGGCATAGCTCGTTTAGCTGAGCCAACTGCTGGTATAGGCTTAAAAGAACTAATAGGTAAAGGTACGATGGTTATTACTATACGTCCTGAAAAAGGCGAACCTTACCAAGGAGTTGTTGCACTAGATAAAGATAATTTAGCTGATTGTTTAGCACACTACTTTGAAGTTTCTGAACAAATACCCACAAAAATTTGGTTATTTAATAATGCTGATAATACTCAAGTTGCTGGTAGCTTAATACAACTGCTCCCTGATAGTGATAGCAAGGAAACTCAGCTTAGTGATTTCGAACACTTGTGCCAGCTAACCAATACAATAAAAGCAGATGAGATTTTTTCACTAGACGCTGAAGACTTATTGTATCGTTTGTATCATCAAGAAGAGGTTCGTTTATTTGAACCTCAATCGGTTAATTATCAATGCAGTTGTTCTGAGGAAAAATGTTTAACGGCTATTTCTCAAGTTTCACCAAGCGAATTGATAAGCATTATAGAAGAGCAAGGTTGCGTATCGATGACTTGTGAATATTGTTTAACAACGTATAAGTTTGATGAACCAAAACTTGCACACTTTATTCATGAGCCCAAGCACTAGTTTACCCTCAGACTTAACGTCTTAATTCTACCTGTTCGCCTTTTAGCGCTCTTCTGCTAATGGGCGACCCACTTTACCACTGTAATCTATTTCTATTTCTACGCGCTCAAACTGTTTTGCTGCTACAAGTGATTTATAATAACTTAAGAGATCGACACCCTCTTCTGGCGTTAATCGATAGGTACTTTTAGCTATTTTATTAATATTTGCGGTATTGTCATAGCTTGTTAGGCTGGCTAAGTTGTTAACGATAACCACAAAAGTGCCCTTTACCGTGCCCGTTTCTGACATTAATAAATTAACAACTTTAGCGCCATTAGTCAGCTTATCTGCTTGTAATTCAAATTTTTGTTCGTTGAGCATTAAGTATTTATTTTCTGAATTTGTCAGTTTTTTAAAAACGTTGTTATTTTTTAAACTTCCATTACTTTCACTTAAACCGCTACTAGTGGCCCGTGCAAGTGTTTCATTAGTTGTAGCAACTGATGTGTTTGGCTTTAAAGAAGCAGCTTCTTTATCGCTGGTTTTTTTTTCTAGTGGCTGTACGACTTCTCTTTTATCTGAACAAGCCATTAAAAAAGTTACACTAAGGGCGATGACACTAAGGTTACGCATATTTACTTCCTTTTTTATTTCCAGTCATAATTAAGTGATAAACGTTTAGTTATAAAAAAAGCTGATTGAATGACCAATCAGCTTTATTTTTACTTGTTGTTACTACTTACTTTTTACGGCGACGTAATAACGCTAAAGGTAATAGCAAGAAGGCTAATAAGCCAGTTGAACCACCGCTAGAATCTTTCCTAGCTGGAACCATACTAGGCATATCATTAACCACTACAGAGAAACTCTGTGTAGCATCGACAGTACCATCATTAACACTTGCTACAAATGTTAGTGTTTCACTACCAGATTCAATACTAGGAGAAGTGAAAGATATAGCTGCTGTGTTTGAGCCCGCTAATGTCACTGTTGGACCAGAGGTTTGTTCCCAGCTGTATGTTAATGCATCACCATTAGGATCTGTAGCTTCAACACTCATGCTAACAGAGATACCTTCTCTAACAATTCGCTCTACATCAGTAACGGCTGTTACAATCGGTGCACGGTTATCACAAGCAACACTATCACCTGCAACTAGGTCTGAATATACTGATGATGTAATGTTACTAAATTGAACATTATCAATCCACCAACCAAAATCATTTGCATATGAATCAGTACCAACGCGGAATCTTAGTTTAACTTCACTTCCGTTTAATGTTGTACCAAAGTTAACACGTTCCATGTTGCCCCAAGTAACATCATTATTTCGACCAGTGAATACTGGACGTCCAGATAATGCTTGGGAATCTTGTGATACTAGCTCTACTGCTACTTCATTATCATCATCATCCAGAGTAACTGTATAACCAACATCAAATCTTCCGCCCATTTCAGTAACGTCTGCCCAGTCACCGCCATTTACACTGATCTCAACAACACCACCATCCCAGCCTTCTTCTAAGCCATAAAAGTGCCAAAAACTCATTTCAAAGTTACCAGCATAGCCAACTTGAATTGCTTTAGTTTCTACTGCAACGTCTGATTGAAAGCTATTATTGCCCAAAACCATTGTTTGTTCGCCTAAATCGAAACCAAAACTAGCAAAGAAAGGAATATTACCGCCATTATCAAATGACTGTGTTCCGACTGCGAATTCTCCGCCTGTCATTACATTTTCAGTCCAGTTCTTAAATAATGAAATATCTTCCATGGTATCTGTTGATGAACTACTTACTGGTGCACGATCTGCAAAATCATAATTAACGGTTGCCGTAAATGAGTATTCATTTGAAACATCGTCTTCAAGTTCAGGGAATGTGACTTTTAATTCGATTGAATCAGACATCATCGCATCATTTAGTACTAGTTCAATAGGGACACTAGTAGAAAACTCAGTTGGATTTAAACGAGCAAAAGTCGTCATGCCCTCATTTGCTAAAGTAATGTCATGATCACCAACAACTTCAATTTTAGCAACTACATCAGTATAAATTTCACTACCTCTATTTTGGATAGTAAAGCTTACTGTACCTGTTTCACCTTTATCTAAAATGTTGTCATTAGAACAATAACCTGAAGTAAGTCCTTCATAATTTGAGTTTAATGTATGAGAAGTAATAGCAAATTCAGAGTACTTAACGTCGTAAGATTCTACTACGCCAGTATGGTCTATAGAATCACGGGCTGGAGATACAGCACCTAATCCCATGCCTCTTCGAGCGAATGCAGCTAAGATAAGATCGTAATCCGCTGGATCATTAGCATAAGCTGCAGCAAGAACGGCATCACGTGCTTCCGTATATGTTGGTGCAACTGGTGTCATTTTGTAACCACCAACCAAGTAGTCTTTCATCAAACTTTTTGCTTCTGCAAAAGTATGACGTTCATCGTTGATTAATGCTACATATGAATCCCATAACATTGCTGCCCAAGGTTCACCTGCGTCATGTACTTCTGCTGTACCCTCTGGAAACTCAAATACACCATTACCTAAAGTAACATTGTCAAAGGTGAGTGGGTTAATTTCCATATCTGTAGAGTATGGGTAGTTACGGATTCCTGTTTGGAAATTTGCAACATATGATGTAGCAGAATATGCAGTACCAAACATTTCATTGCCTGCAATCATTGCATCGTCAGCGTCAGACAATAACAACAACGCATGGAAGTCACCCCAACCTTCGCCCATAGAGCGACCTTGGTTATTACTTAATCCTGAACCGTTACCAACTAAACGGTTACTGATGTAGTGACCCCATTCGTGAGCCACAATACCATTATCAAATGAACTACCTTTATAAGGCTTATTATTAAACATAGAGATAGTAACATCTTCAGCAGCAGTTAATTTAGCGTAAATTGCTGCGCCTGTTGCAAAATTAATCCCCATATTAGGAATTGTTACTGCATCATCACTTCCGCCCATAGATGGAGTCGCACCATCGTCAACATTATTCACGACAATAACGGCAATAGCACCTACATCTTGTGCATTTTTAACTTTTACAGTGAAGTTACAAGTGCCGCGATCAATAATCGCTATTTTTCCCATTAACGCATCAGGGTTTGCAGCCGCTTGACAACCATCAGTAATCACATCCATTGCATCATCAATACGAACTACACTGCCAGCAATATTGAATTGACCTTGACCGAACGACGAACGTTTTGAAACGCCAGCTAGACCGATATCGTCATGAGATGTCACAGTTACACCGTAATCAGTGCCATTTACTGCATCTTTGCTGTCAAATAAGTACATTTGCATGCGTGGCGAACCACCATCAGCAGGAGTCGACATATTCGCATTATTGAAGCCAGAGTTATCCTGAACTTCAGCTAGGAGTGCATCCCCTTCAACACCACCACGTTCATAGTTAAAATTCTGGGCATTACCAGATGCTTCATCAAAACCATGATCGTAAAAATCATCATGCAAATAGTTATTTAAGTAAAATAAATTAACTGTTGCAGCTTTTCTATTATGAATTGAATTTTCAACTAAATCTGTATCGTATTTATAATCAAATGTATTAGTGCTTGTTAATTCGGCGATTATATCACCATTAGTAAATCCATCAGGTGCGATAGCATCTACATAAGCTTTTACATTATTACCATCTGTTGTTGTTGCATCATCAGCTAACCATGCATCACCAGTACTTATTCCCGCAGAAACTAATGAAAGCATTGGGGCATCTAAATAAGCAGTGGCGTCTGGAGTGTCTGCGCTAACTGCTGGAATTACATTTCCATGAGGGCTATCCCAAGGTTTTTTAGTATCTTCATCAGCGTATACACGATAATTAAAGTTATCAGCGTGGCTGGAAAGATCGTTTTTAAACAAAACTTTGCCGTTATTAGCAGAGATAACATAACTAAAATATTCTGAATCTACACTGTCTGCCAATGCAGATTCAACTTCAACATAATATGCAGGTATAAGCTGACCTTTCTGTTCGAAGAAAACTTGTTTTGCGCGTGGTTCACCTAGTGCTTTTTCACTATTTGAAACGTTAAATTTAGTATATTTACCAGCGGTTTCTTTTACAGAAAGATTAATATTACTTGAGTCACCAGATAAATCAGTAAAAGCTGCTTTAATGGCTTCAACAGGGCTTCCAAAAGCGTTTAAATACAAATCACTTTTAAGTCTTTGGCTTGATGCTTTATTTGCTAAATAACCAGATGAAGCAACTAAGTTAAACTCAGCATCCATCATGATATTATATTCACGATTGAAAACTTCTACGCCATTAACTTCTTGTTTGTATTTTGCTATTTTCGCGCCAACACCTTTATCATGCACACTTGCTAATACGGCTTGTACACCTGATTTTTTTACAGTAGAAATACCTGTAAGTTGATTTAAATAGAATTCAGAGGCGTAGGCAACTTGATGTTCCGATGAAATAGCACCGATATTAGGGGCTTTATTTTTAACATTTGCCCACTGAAAAGTATTTTGACCTAATTGAGCATCATATTGATTGCTCATGCCACTTACTGAAGCTACTTGATTTGATACAGATGGTACGGAAAATTTTACAACAGTACTTGCATCTGAAGCTAAAGCTCCCATAGAAGCTGAAGCGATTGCAGACCCTACGAATGTTGCTATGATTGATTTATTAAAGTTCATACGATTCCCTAAGTATATTTTATTATTAACCCACTAAAGTGGACTCTACGGTAATTTATTACATTTATGTAACAATAAAGCAATCATTTAGCTTAAAAAACACAAACAAAAAGTAAAGCATACGTTACGTTAAAGTAATAAACGCTTATAAGGCAACCACTTGTTACAAAAACGTTAATGTAGTGCTTAATAATGAATAATAACGGATAAATACATATATTTATAATATCTCTAGCAAGTAACTGATTGGATAGTAGAAACTTATTTATACTAAACTTACCATAACGTCACTAAGCGGATTTAACAGATGAGTGGCATAAATTCTGCTTTTCGCAACAAAAAAGGCGCTAATTTTATAATTAGCGCCTTTATCTGTTAAAAAGTTAAGCTTTGTGAAACAGGTCCAATTAAAACCTTAAAAGTGGACAACAACACCTGCAAAAGCACCTTTAAATTCAATGTTTGTATACAAGTCATCTAAATCTTCAAGTTCAAATTTAACCGCTTTATAGCCAAGTGTTAAATTTACATCAACCGCTAAGTTATCAATAAGCTCGTAGCTCAAACCGACTTGGTAGTCGTATATAGTATGATCGTCAATCGATAATAAATTACCATTGGCAAAAAGATTAAAACTCGTGCCGGGTAAGCCGACAATCGTTGAAACATAAAGCATAGGTACGATTTCTGTAACGGCTAATGTCCCTTCAACTGATGTACCACCAATAGCTGATGCAACCGTAATATCGCCATCAAAATCACGACCGGTTAAACCAATATCAAAAGAGAAAAGACCGTTATCAAAAATTTCATAATATAACGTATAGTCAATATAACTAACATCGAAGGTGCTACCGACAGCGGTGCCAGCGTCGAATGTTTTACCAGAAAAGTCAAAATCCTGCGACAAAACTGTTGCGCCATCAGTATCTAACGTTGTTGAGGCTATCATTAGATTGGGGATTAAAGGGATCGGATGTTCTAGAGCGATATAAAATGAACCTTGCTCTTTATCTTCTAAATTAAAATCAACTAAGCCAGCTTGTTCACCAAAAGTACCTGTTGCTTCATTACTCCACATTGAGCCACCAATATAAAGTCCGGCAATAGTATCAGCCATTGCTGATGTTGAAAGTAACCCGGTAACAAGTACTGCTAATGCTGTTTTTTTCATGTTGAACCCTTTATTATCCTTGACTTAATAAGTCATTTAAATCGATTAGTGCTGCGTTAGCACGAGAAATATAATTTGCCATTACTAAAGAATGATTAGCTAATAAACCAAAGCCATCACCATTAAGGATCATTGGACTCCATATAGATTCTTGGCTTGCTTCTAATTCTCGAATAATTTGCTGTACGCTTACTTTAGCATTTTTCTTCTCTAATACATCATTAAAATCAATTTCTACGGCGCGTAAAAAGTGAAGTAACGCCCAACACGCACCACGTGCTTCATAAAATTCATTATCAATTTTCCACCAGCTGGTTTTTAAGACAACGCTTGACTGTGCAGACGTTGATTGCTGCGCAACGCTATCGCCAGCTAAGTCGGTATTTAACTGTTCACGGCCAACACTTGCACTTAATCGTTGAGAGTAGCTGCCTAAACGTTTATTCACTTCTTGGATCCAGTCACGTAAATTATCTGAGCGAGCATAAAATTGCGCGGTTTGACTGTTAACATCACCTAACGCTTTGCGATAGGCATACAATTCGTTAATTGCTTTATTGTATTCACTTTCTGCACTTGGCATCGCCCAACTTTTGTGATCGATATTGTATTGAGGCTGAGCAACTTTTAAGTGCTTATTTTCTACCGATTGTGACTGAGAGCGGCTAAATTCCTGACGCATAACAAGCGCCATATCACGCGACATTTCAAGCGCACCAAGCTCCCAAGCTGGGATATTGTCTAAAAATACTGAGGGTGGCAAAGCATCATTTGACAGATAACCGCCAGGTTTATTTAATAATGTCTCGGTTACTCTAATAAGTGCCGTTGTTGTGGTGTAACCGACAACAGGTTTTATACCAGCTGCCGTTGCATCTTTCGTTGCTTCAGCTCTAATATCAAGCTGTTCAGGTTCAAAGCTCCAATAAACGCCGAGAAAATAGCCTGAGAGGATGATAGCAAAAAAAATGGTGACAAAAGTTTTTCCTGAAAAATTAGTCGTCATGTTGAGCTCCTAATGGTGTTGTTTTTTAGCTGGGTTTTCTTGTTTAATACTTCGCACCGGAATGGTTACGACAAGATCCTTTTGCTGCTTAAAGTGCAATGTTAATGAAAGTTCCTCTTCAGGTAACAAGGCTTTTTTAACGTTAAATATCATTAAGTGATAGCCCATAGGCTGCAATACCACTTTATTATTCCCTTCGATTGTCAATTGTTCAACTTGACGCATCTTCATCATACCATCACTCATGGTGTGTTGATGAATTTCAATTCTATCGGAAAACAAGCCACTGACTCCTGTTAAAATTAGCGCCTCATCATTTTTATTTTCAATCGACATATAAGCTGAAGTGATACTAGTTCCAGGTATGCTAGCTCTCACATAAGGCCCGTCAATAATAATATTACTATCGTGTTCAACAGCAAAAACATCGCTATTGATACTGAGTAACGTAAAAGATAATACAATGGCTATAAAACATATTTTATTCATTTCTCGCTATACTTCCTTTTTTAGACAGATTATTTTTATTGCCTTAACATTGTAACTAAGCTGGAGCAAAATGGATAACTTAATTATTAGCCAAGAAAACAATCATGTTTTCACCGTGACTCTTAACCGTAAACATAAAAAAAATGCACTTAATCAAAGTATGTATATCGACTTATGTGCGGCTCTAAAATATGCGAGCGAAAATTCAACTATCCACTGTGTGCTTATTCAAGGCGATGAAAACTGTTTTTGTGCAGGTAATGATTTGGATGACTTTTTACAATGCTCACAAGATGATGAATTAGTAGCATTAGATTTTGTACAAGCACTGACAATATTTGATAAACCTCTTATTGCCGCAGTTGCTGGCCCGGCAATAGGTATTGGCACTACCTTGTTGTTACATTGCGACATGGTCATAGCGGCAAACAATAGTAAATTTAAATTACCCTTTACTCAGTTAGGTCTATCACCTGAAGCTGGCTCTAGCCTGTTGTTACCCCTGCGTATTGGTCATAACAAAGCGTTTGAACTTTTAGTACTTGGCAAGCAATTTACTGCCGAACAAGCACTAGATTACGGTCTTATTAATCAAATATGCATACCGGAAGATTTACTAAAAATAGCTAGCGATATTGCTAATACTATTGCTAAATTACCTCATGATTCTGTCATGACCAGTAGAAAATTGATGAAACAACATGCACAATTGACTATGCAACAGGTCATTGATAACGAAGCTAAAGAATTTAAACGTTTAGTAAAAACGCAGCAATGTAGAAATATTTTAGCGCAATTTTTTTAAAAAAATAAATCTTAAAGATGAAATAGTCAGCCAAAATTTGCGGGGGGTTCATCTTTAGGCGATTTGTTTTTTGTCTCCTGCCATTAACCAAATAACAACAGCAATAAAAATAACGGGCCAAAATATACCAATCATCACAAAGGCCGCCGCACCAAAAATCATCATACCGATAAAAATTAATGAACCAAACACACTCATAACAATTGCAAATGCCACCATGACAAGAATAACCATAATAATTGCTGAAACACTAATCGCTTTTAAAGGATCAATGAGTTCATCACCAACATGAAGGTCGACATTAAACATTTCTATAAAACTTATTCCTAATGCATAGGTTAAAAATAAGGTTGCAAAAATTGCTAATGTTAATGATTTAAAAAATGACATAATTCCTCCTGCTTACTTAGTTTTGCGCACAGCTATCGGTAAATATTATTTACTCGCTATCGCTTTAAGTTAATACTGCCCATTAATGCTTGGTGGGTAATAGTATCGCCGCGACCACATAAGCAACACCGCTAGCTAACGGAAATATAAGCAAAGCACCAATAGCGGCAATACGAACAGCTATTCTTGGTAAGTCATAATATTTTGCGATGCCCGCACAAACGCCTGATAATTTTTTATGGGCAACATCTTTTGTTAAAGTTTTTTTCACTGAATACTCACGTTGATAGCTCATCATTTATTCCTTAATTCTAACCGCTGTTTTGTAAAAAAAGTTAATAGTCCTGCGCCAACAAAAAAAGTTAATACGGGAGCAATACACATGATCATTATGAAATAACTACTGTGATGTATCATGTAATGCCCCCTAGTTTTTTGTCGCTTAGCCATTAACAACTTGCTTTTTTAAATCGGCTAATTCTTGTTCAATAGATTCATCTGTTTCTAAATCACGAAACTGGCTGGCGAGATCTTTATTCTCGGTAAAGTCATAAGACTCTAATTCAGCTTCTACTCGGTCAATTTTTTGTTGGTAGCGTTCAAATTTATTAATGGCTTCATCTATGTTGTAGACAATCGCTCTTTCACGCACTTTTAAACGTACTTCAACTGACTCTTGGCGTAATGCAAAAGCGTCTTGCTTACGTTTAGCTTCTTGAAGTTTTTCTTGTAAACGTTGACCGTCTTCTTGTACTGCACTCAAAAAAATCTCTAGCTGCGCTAAGTCATCATGGAATTCACTGACTTGTACTGAACATTTTTGCTTTTCATGGAGCGCAGACTTCGCAAGATCATCACGCCCTTTATTAATGGCTAATGCGGCTTTTTCTTGCCAATTATTAATACTAGCTTCTAGTGATGCTATTTTACGCATTAAGGTTTTCTTTTCTGCTATATTTTTTGCTGCAGTAGAGCGTACTTCAACCAAGGTTTCTTCCATTTCCTGAATGATCAATTTAACCATTTTCTCAGGATCTTCAGCTTTATCTAACATATTGTTTAAGTTAGCGTTAATAATATCGGTAAAACGTGAAAACATGCCCATAATCCATTCTCCTGCGCAAATGCGCTGCTATTAGTATTTTAATTTAATGACTCATTAAGTATTAACCAAAATGTTAATGCTTAACTTGCTACTGTGTTTTCTATTACAAGTGACATGCCAACTCAGCAAAACAAATTAAACTACTGTTTATTAAGGGATTTTATAAAGACATCGATTACAGAAAGAAAGGGGACATAATATGTCAGACGAAAATATAGTCAAATTCACAAATTAATTAGTTAATTTGACTATACCCATAACATGGTGGAATTTTATTAAAATGAGCGTTGAATTATTGAGTAACCACTACCGGAAAATAATCACCTGCGCCCCACTCACTCCATGAGCCGTCATAAACTTTTACGTGCTTATAACCGCACATTTCGGCGGTTAACGCTAAAACACAGGCGGTTACCCCAGAGCCACAGCTCATCACCATTGGTTTATTTTCGCTATTAATAGCGTTAAATTTTTCTTTTAAAATATTTTTGGCGAGCAAGCAGCCATCATGCGATAAATCACTAAAGGGTAAATTCACAGAAGAGGGAATATGACCGCTACGAATACCTTCGCGTGGCTCAGCAACTTTGCCCTCAAAGCGTTCTTTAGCCCTAGCATCAACAATAAGGTGTTCTTGAGAGTTAAGGTTATGCTCTATATTTTGGCTGCTATAAAAGTATTTTTTACAAAATGTAGCGATAAAGTTACCACGGCTAGTAACGGAAGATGTCGCTGATGAAACACGATACCCTGATGCCAACCAAGCGGGTAAGCCGCCATCAAGTACGGCAACATTTTCATGTCCCATTGCTCTAAACATATACCAAGCACGCGCTGCAGAAAATAAGCCTTGGTCATCGTAAACAACAATTTGACTGTCTGTCATTACCCCTAACGCACGCGCTTGCTGCTGAAAATGTTCAGCACTTGGCATAGTGTGGGGAAGTGGATTTGATAAATCAGAAAAGTTTTTATTTAAATCGAATCGCTTGGCATAAGGCAACGTAAAGTCTGGCCATTGTTTTTCTGGCGAGCGCATATTACCAACGGGTGGGATACTCGCATCAAGCAGTATTATATTTGATAATGGTTTTGCAGAGTCTCCGGTTAAATGGAGTGTAGGAAAAAGCAAATCATGCAGCTGACGGCACGATATTATTTGCTGAAAAGTCGAAGGCATAGTTAGCGTCATTCATTTTTGAATAAGGCTTAAAAAATAACGAATAAATCGATAGTTGTACAGTCGAAAAAAAATATAAATTGGCAGGGTACAACAAATTCCCTGCGTTTAGCTTGCGGCTTGTTTTTCGGCTGATGATTGTTCACGGTTATTTTCTACTAGGCTTACCACTAAAGACGCTGCCAATAAAAATACAGCAGGTAACATCAATAAGGTAAAAATTAGCTCTAAGCTCGGCATAATCAATTCCTTACTCATCCGCTGCTTGAACGGTATTCTTTTGTTGAGTACCCTTTTTGTTACTAAGCTTAGCCACTAAAATTTGGGAATATTTGTTGTTGGCTAAAGCTGACATCGTGATATCTGGCTGAACTTTATCTTTTACGTTACTCGCTAATTTTGTATTGAGTTGTTCAATGCCTGTTTTAACCATCAGATTAGCGATAGTTTTGATGTCTGTAGTGTTGTCTGCAAAACTGTTAAAAGATAATAAAGCGGTAGTTAATGTGGTGATCAATAACGTTTTCATGTTGTTCTCCAAGTTTTATAATAGTTAAGTCGTAATATCTATTACAAAGGTTGTGCCAGAGATCAAAAAAAAATTAAGCAATTGAATTTTATAGGATTAATTAATCTATGCTTTTATCATAAAAATAAAGCTTAAGACTAAATAAAAGAAAAGTGGTCAAAAAAGCCAATTATTAATAATTATAGCGATAACATTATCTTTATCGCTAAACGGCAAGATATATAGTATTCCGATTTAGGGATACAATTTCCCAAAATCGGTACACAAAACAGAAAATTACTCGCCTGCAGGAAGGGTCACTTGTGCGAACGCATCAAAAAGAACTTGGCTGGTAACTTCATTACCACTGCATTGCTCACTTAAATAACGACGAAACTGCCTAGCACCCGCTAAACCATTGCAGAGTCCAAGCATATGGCGAACAACATGCCAAGCACGCCCGCCGTTGGCAATATGAATATCAATATAGCGCGCCATCTCGGCAACGATTTGCTCACGAGAAAGAATATCCGTATTTGTTTGATAAATCGCGTTATCTGCTTCAACTAACATGTAAGGGTTTTGATAAATTTCACGGCCTATCATCACACCATCAATATGAGTTAAATGCTCATTCGCCTCATCATAGGTTTTAATACCGCCGTTAATTGAAATTTGTAACTGTGGAAAGTCTTTTTTGATTTGATAAACACGACCATAATCAAGGGGCGGAACTTCCCTATTTTGCTTAGGGCTTAAACCGCTTAACCAAGCTTTACGTGCATGAATAATAAAATGTTTACAGTCAGCCTGAGAGACCACATCAACAAAATTATGTAAAAACTCATAACTGTCATGGTCATCGATACCGATACGCGATTTAACAGTAACCGGAATATTGGCTGCCGCTTGCATCTCATTGACACAGTCAGCTACCAAAGAAGGTTCAGCCATTAAGCAAGCACCAAAACGACCATTTTGGACACGATCAGATGGGCAGCCAACATTAATGTTAATTTCATCATAACCATACTGCTCAGCCATTTTTGCACACTCTGTCATGGCTTTAACATCACTTCCCCCCAGTTGCAGTACAACAGGATGCTCTTCTTTGTTAAAGGATAAATAATCACCTTTACCAAATATAATTGCGCCAGTAGTCACCATTTCGGTGTATAGCACGGTGTGCTTTGACATAACACGATAGAAGTAACGGCAATGGCGATCAGTCCAATCGAGCATGGGTGCAATAGAAAGTCGATGGTCGATGGGGTTACCTGAGTTTAGCGGTTTTACTGGGATTGACACAAAAACACCTTATAAATATACTGTATGAAATTACAGTGAATTACCGCGAGTTACCCTGAGTTTCGATATGCAGTACCCCATATGTACCCCACAAAAAAGTAGGATTAATGATGGCATCTTTTACAATTGAAAAACGTACAAAGGCAAACGGTGAATTTTCTTATCGCTGTAAAGTCGTTGTTAAACAAAAAAACGCAATTATACACCGAGAATCTAAAACATTCCGTAAAAAAGAACTCGCTCGTACATATGGAAGGAAGCGTGTTCAAGAAATAGAGAATGACGAAATTGGTATTAAGAAAACGATACCACTCAGTGCATTGTTAGATTTATATTTTGAAGATGTCCATTTATGGGAGAAAACAGGAAGAACTAAGCAATACGTTATCAAAATGCTTAGGGACTGTGACATCGCAAAAATACAAAGCAATAAACTGAAAACTAGCGATTTAATTGCACACTGTAAAATAAGACAGCTAGCAGGAGCAAAACCTTCAACTGTTTATCATGATATTTGCTATTTACGTGCTGTAATGAAAAAAGCTCAGCCTGTTTTTGATATTGAAGCTAATTATTCAGTTTTTGAAGAAGCTATTCCAACACTCATAGATATGGGCTTAATCAGTAATAGTGATAGAAGAACTAGAAGGCCAACACAGCTTGAACTCGAAAAATTGCAAGTTGGATTAGAAATAAGGGAAAACCAAAAGCCAAATGGCCATGTCAGAATCCCCTACTTAGATATTTTAGATTTTAGTATTCTAACCTGTATGCGTATAGGTGAAGTTTGCAAACTTCGATGGGACGATCTAAACCTAGACCATAAAACGATTGTTGTTAGAGACAGAAAAGATCCCCGCAAAAAGGAAGGTAATCACATGATAGCGCCACTGTTAGGTGAATCATTTAATATTGATAATATGCAACCCAACGATAAGGATTTGTAAATTCTAAAATAGTAATTGGGTAATGAAAACCTCTATTAGTAAGCTTACACGATACTAAATTGTTTCAATCGAAATAACTAATCACCAGAAACAAAAAAACATTAGTCATCACAACTAATGTTATTAATAGTATAATTATTTAACAAATAATTAAGATTATATTTTGAATCGACGTGATGCTAAACCAATCAAACCTAGAGCTAAAATAGCAATTGTAGAAGGTTCAGGTACTGAAACAGTATTTGCTGTAAATCTTGCTGCTCTGAGAATCTTAGGATCACCGCCGACAGAATCACTAAACGTCAAAGTCCACGACGAGTCTCCAAATCCCTGTCCATCGAATAAGCCCATATTTGTTGAATTATATTGCGCTGGAGAAGTCACGCCCTGAAGCGTAATTGGCAATATTTCAGTGAATGCTGTAGATAACGAAAAAGATGCCTCGAAGCTTACAATACCACTCGAAAAATAATTTGTCGGTATTAATGATGCTGTAATACCGTATGTATTGTTAGTAAGACTTAAAGATATTTCATTTTGATACGAATTATTAGCCTCATTACAAGATAAGTTAGAATCAAACGAAGTACTACATGCGCCAATTGATACCCATAAATAAGAGAGATCTATTAACTCACCATTACCCGTATTGAAATTGAACGAACTCGAGCTACTATCTACTACATTATTTATTGTCATTAAGCCTGTATCAATAAGCCCCGCATTTGCAAGCTTCCCGACAAAGCTAGTGGTCAATATTAAGCTTACTAAAACTGCATTTAAATATTTAAATTTCATTTGATAGTCCTATTTAATCCCTTTCCAAAAATTTGGTGGGAAGTACAAAAAAAGATAATTTATTAATTTTAAATACTAAAGGCACCAATCATGCCAACTAAATATTAACCTTTAATTTCAATATGATAAAATTACTGAATAGTTATGATAATTTATAGTGTAAAATAAACTGACACATTAATCTTAATAACAATTTAAATTAGACATATTTGAAAGAAAATTAAAAAACAGATTAAAAAGCCGCATCGCTACAACCTTTTATGTATGGCACAGACAGAGGAGTGTAGTAAAAATTTACCCCGCATTACTATACGGTGTATAAAAAACTACCTTAAAGTGGTTTAAAATCAAATAACATTAAGACCCTAGCGAACTGATATACGTCTATGTATAAAGATTATCTATTACTATAAATTTCCTGAAACGTTCTATGTTTCTTCTTTGGAGCTTTATTAACACAACGATACCCTCTTTTTACACGTTGTGCCCAACCTCTTTCACAATCGTTATATTCATCAGAACCAATAGCATATGGGTTATCATATAATTCCGACTTAAACCCTTTATTATATGCTTCATTATTCTCTATATTTCTCATAAATGCTCACATCCATTTAAAAACAATTCAAAGATACATTGATAATTCAGTACCCATACGATTGATTTTTATAATTTTAGATAGTAATAAATATAGAAGCTACAGGTATTTACCATCTTTAACATATCTTAAATTAGATAAACTACTATATAAATTAAAATGAACAGATTCGTTCCAGTGACTAACTAATTCTTTAAACTCTTTTAGTTCCTCATCAGAAACTAAATCTTTAATTGATTTTTGAGATAGGGTATTCATTCATACGTTCAAATTCATCATTTGTCATCACTAACACTCCATGTTGATATGTTGATATGTTAATAAATATAATTTTGATGTTGGTTGAAGGTGACAGTATGTACCCAACATTAAAGAACGGAGCCATGATTATGGTTAACCGAGATTTTAATGGGCTAAGTGATGGTATTTATGTGATGCGACATGATCACAATTTATTAGTGAAAAGATTACAGTTGTTACCGGGCGGTATTATTAAAGTAAAATCAGATAATAATATGTATGAACCTTGGGAAATAAACAAAGAACATTTAAATGGTACGGATATCGAATTAATAGGCCGCGTTGTGTGGTCAGGTCAAAGGATGTAAGTATAACGCAACGTTAAAGGGTTTGTTAGACAGACAACTTCTCACTAAGCGAAATTTCTTTAAAGTTAAATATAAGTTTTACCATTGTTTGCATATAAGACTCGTCACCTGATTCAATCGCTGCTCTTAGTTCACCTATACAGTCGAATAATATTGTCATCCATCTAAATGAACTTTGGCTAATAGCTTCTAACATAATCATGATAGATGCTAGTACTGAATTAGATAAAACAGCAATATGTGATGGCTGCTCTTCTTGAGGTTCCAATTTAGTAATTAGATAAAAATCATGTAACCCGTCATCAGACATGGGGTGAACAAACATAGAACCATAGTCATAACCATATTTATATAAAAATGACATATCCATATCTTTAGCTACTTTTTCTGCGTTAGGTCGTTTCCATTTTGGGATGTTGTTACTTAATTTATTAAATCGTTCTTTTTGAATTTTAGATATTTCATATTCCGATCCTGCAGCCTTGTCTTTAAACTCTATATCGCTCTTTAATCTATTTTGGTCTTTATATTGTCTATAAAAAGACCAATCATCAAATAACTGGTGTGTATTATTTTGCCCTAAGTCATACAAATGAAATAGGCGATCCAACATTGTCCGATTGATTACCCAGGCATTTGGGTAATCACCAAGTCTCCAAAGCGACATAACACTTTTTAAAGATGTCGCAGAACGAGCTACAAAGTTTCTGATTATCAAATCTTTCTTTGAGCATTCATGCTTTGCAAAATTAAAAAGAATTATCCCAGATAGCGCATGGACTGCTTCACTTAAATTTACATAAAATGATTCTGATTGAAATATTTGGTTGGACATGATGAGCGAAATCCTCCTTGTCTGGCTAACGCCCTAAAAATGAGCAAAAAATTGACTACTAAAATTTTGAACGGAGTGAAAAAAGTCAACTGTATTTTACGTTTGAAGTTATTGTTAAAATTTTTACTCAATATTTTTAACTACGTAATGTTCTGCTTTTTTATATGACTCTCTAAGGTTCTTAGGGAGTAATGAAAGAACAGCTTCTTTTATTGCAGACTTTCCAACCTGCAGCCCGTTTTGATCACTTAGCGCCCAAGTCTCGTTAGATGCAATATTTTGTTTAGCAAACTTAAAAACGCCTTCAAAAAAAGATCTCACCGAAGTAAAGGCTTTATCATTTGACATAGCCTCTAAATTACAAACTACTGCAGTTCCATAGTCTAAGAAGGTTTTTCCATCTTTACCTTTTCGGGCCGTGATTAATAACAACTCAGTTTCTCCACTGTAACTCCATTTTGTTTCACTTTCTAATTCATCAACTACTTTAGTAAATGCTTTATCACTGTAAAACCAATCAACACCATCTATACTCGTAGCTTTGATTTGATCTAGATATTGCTCTTTAGGCCAATAAGCACCATATCCAACACAAAAGAAGTCAACGGCTTCACCTGAGCGATGATGGAAATAGTTTAAATGATTAACAATCTCATTTTTTGAAATTGGCGCATCAGGGTGGGCGAGGAGTAAACCGATTAATTTTGTATTTCGATTCTCTTGACCCCTTACTTTTTGATAACGTATAGGTGTATTCATGTCTAATGCGGTAATAAACCCAATGCTTTCTTCGACGGTTTTTTTCTTTATTAATACAACTTTTCTTGGTAAATCAGAGTCAATTTTTTCTAAAATTTTACTTAATGAATGTGCTTCTACCACGATATGTCCTTATAAAGTTTTGACGCTTTGCTAACGCGTCTAAAAATGGCTGACTACAATAGCGAAGAACGATATTAGACGTCAACTAACTTGTCCGGTTGGCGTCAATTAACTTGGCCGGTATTTGAATTTAGTTGCATAGCTTGTTTTTTTCGGTAACTTTCTCCTTTTATTTGATAGATATCACTGTGGTGAACAAGTCTGTCGATAGCAGCAACAGTCATCATGTTGTCACCAAATATACTATCCCACTCACTGAATGCTTGATTCGATGTGATCAACAAACTGCCTCGTTCATAACGATGTGCAATCAGTTCAAACAACACCTGACTTTCACTATCAGTCTTTTTCACATAGCCGATATCATCTAATATCAACAGCTCATATTTATCGAGTTTTCTTAGGGCATCAGTTAAGCCCAACGTTTCTTTTGCACGTTGGAGTTCTTGAACAATAGCTGTACTAGTGCTGAATTTAACGCGCACTGCTTTTTCAAGTAATGAGTAACCAATAGCACACGCTAAGTGAGTTTTCCCTAAACCACTAGCACCAAACAATAAGATATTATGGCCTTGTCTAAGCCAGTCAATCTGATTAACTTTTTGTTTCATTTGCAGTGACGTAATACCTTCTATTTCGTCAAATTTATATTGATGTAGTTGTTTACCTACGGGTAATTTACTCTCTTTAAGTAACCGTTTTAATCGACTTTCATGACGATGATTAGCTTCAAGTTCACATAGCTCGGCAAGGAATAATTCAGGCTCCCACTCCTGTGAAACAGCCTTTTGGGCAAGGACTTCCCATTCTTTGGCTATCGCACTTAAGCGCAGCTCTTTCAGTAATATTGGTAAGCTTAGAATATTAGCCATGTAACCCTCCAAGCAAACTATCGTAATCACTTATTTGATGTTGATGACTGACAATGTTTGGTATGACGAGCGTGCTAGGGGCAAACAATTTACGGCACATATCAATAGATATAAACTTACCTTGCTCGTGGTTTTTCAAGACATAACGACCAAGGGCATGCTCGCAATTATAGTTATGAGCGAGTAACAATAATTCAACCATATAACGACAGTCTTTATCGCTAACATGCTCTGCTGTTAACTGCTGCCACAACAAACTGAAGTCACCTTCTGGGATCAAATCTTCTCGTAACTGCGAGTATTTGAACGCATTGGGCTTTTTCGCAAGTGAGTGGATCACATGTTTATAATCTACTGCTCGTGATCTTAAGTGTCCTTGAGCATAGACTCTAGACAGGGATAACGTTTTTTCATGACCAAGAAATAAATCCAGCCGAGTATCATAAATGTGTACAAGTAATCGATGACTAATTAATCTAGAAGGTACGGTATACGTCACACGTTTAACACTGATGGTGCTGCTAGAGGTAACTTTAACGTATTGTTCGCAGAAGTCGTTGGTACGACGTTTAGGCAAATCATTTAAGTGCTTGCGCTCTTCATCAAATCGAGTTTTGCATTGGCGATTAATTTTGGCGACAATTACATCAAGAAACGATTGGTACTCGGTAATTGTCGCGAAATCACGACTGCCACGTAGTCGTAATTGCTGATCTACTTTTCGTTTTAAATGGCTATGTGCCACTTCAATCGCACCATTTTCATGAGCTACACCTTTATTGTTACGCGTTGCAACAACGCTATAGTGAGCACATAGCTTTTGATAGCGTTCAGTTAACGTTTCCTGTTCATAATGATTATTGAATGCAGCACTTAAGCTATCGGTTCGGTGTGTCTGTGGTACACCACCACTGCGCCAAAATGCATTTTGTAAACCTGTAGAGAGTGATTCGAAACTTTCACCGCCAAAGACAAGTTGAGCATACGTCCAGCCACTGAACACTAACTTGTAATGAAAAAGCTTATGAGAAAATGCTTGGCCTGCAATAGATATTTCAAGTTTGTTCATCCAAGTGTAATCAGATATCCCCATAAACCCTGGCATGTACTTTTGACGAAAGATAACTTCTTGCTCTGGCCCTTCAGTTGCCAACCACTTTTTGACTCGACGTTGTAACGTACGTAAATGATTGTGACCAAATTTACCTGGCATGAGTGTATCGAGCTGATCTAATAACGTTATGGGTTGAAGTTCAGGATCTGCTTTGAGCAATGGCACTAGATGCTCTTCAAACGCACCATTAAATGGATCTTTGCGTGTTCGATAAACCCTAGGGAGATGTGTGGTTGAATGCTGGCCGGATTCGATACGCCGAGCTGTACGCTCTGACATACCAGATTGGGCAGCGGCTGCTGTTTGTTTATGATCATTACGATAAGACATATATAAATTAACCTGTTGCTTGGTTATGGGTTTTCCAGACATATCTTTCTCTATTGAATTTGATATATCTAAAGTGTACCAAAACCGGTCAACCTAATTGTCGCGACCCGGCCAAGCTAATTGTCGCCTAATAGAACGAACACAGCCAGCTTTTTGTGTCCGTTTGAGTAACTTGATACTAGAGGTATTACGTCAAATACTTTCTTATCGTTTCTACCACATCGTGAAATTGTCTAGGTAGGGAGTTTAAAAAAGTGGTGACTTCGGGATACTCAGTCGAATCTATTTCAACACCTTCATCAAGTAATTTCCTTGCCTCAACTAAACACTCAGATAACTGCCAATCATAGCCTGAACCTAGTTTATGTGTTTCCTCTGCTAAATGAAAATAACCCGTGAGTATGTTTGGCTTGCAACCACCTAACTTAGTATTTTTAAGTTCCAGCTCTTTAACTTGAACGGATAACCATTGAATTTTGTTAAGGTTAGAAGCTACAGAAGATTTGTAGTTTTTTGATAATTCACTTGCTGTTTTTTTAAACGAAGTATCCAGTTTTTTATCAAATTTAGTCATTTCAGCTTTTATTAATTCCAAATTGTTACTTTCAGCACCCGTAAATTTGTCATCGATTTTATTTAGCAAAAACTCTTTATCTTCATTAAATCTATTTCTAAAGAAGTAGATATTGACCCCTAGAAATAAAATCAAAAAAGTAGCACAAAAACTGAGAGCCCAATAATAAGAAGATCTAATATCAGAGTTTGTTGATAATAGGATTTTGTTTTGTTCTTCTAGCCTGATTATATTTTCTTTCAAGATTACTGTGATGTTATCTTTTTTATCGTCATTTTGAGCTATGACTTAAAAAGAAGAAAATTGAAGAATCACAATGGCCAATATTATTAGTGTTCGAAATATACTCATAACTTTCCTTGTTGTTCAACGCCTAATTAAGAGGCAAATAATAGTTGGCTAAAATGTTAAGGGACGAAAACAGCAAATTGTTTTTTATCCTTGTTTATTAGCTTGTTAGCTTTTGGGGATTGCCATTAGCTTTGTTAAATACTGATCTCCATAATTTGTAAGAGTCCAGTATGTTGCAGTATCCCTTACTCCACGTTTTTTTTCGCTTAGCTTAATTAGACCTAGGGCTCGTAATTGAGTTTTGATTTGATGAAAACTATCACTATCAACTTTGAACCAACTTTTGTTTCTATAATGGTGTAATTTCTCATCCGCATCTTCAATATACAAAATTAGTTGATTGCTAAATTCCATTTTCATCTGAGGTTCAGTAGCTTCATTGAATAATAAAGGACCTACTATTATAAATATGTCATCCCAGCTAACATTAACTTCTCCGTGTCTATTATAACCATCAAAAGATGCGGTAAATTCAAACTCGCCACTAGATAAATTCTCTGTTCCTGGCGGCGGCAAAGTATCAATGTTATTTAACTCTAGTTTCAATGATTCATTTTCTGTTCGGAGTTTTTCGATTACGTCTCTAGCTTCATCTCCGGCTAATGCATCACCTCTAATCCAACCGGGACGATCAACTCTTGAAATAAGTTGAACAAGTGCTCGAGAAACTTTTCCACCAAGATCTTCTGGAGAGTTATAGTATTTGACTAGTTTTTTTTGAACCTTACTCTTGAAAGCATCTAATTTCGCACGCTTATCTGCATCAAGCTCAGAATTTTTGATTGCTACATTTTCAGGTTCAGAGTGTATAAAAGAAAGTGTTGGAACTCCTGTTGCGACAGCATATTCATATTCTTTCTCTGTATAACTAACTCCATCTTCACCTAATGAGCCATAACGGTTACCGATTATTAATACGTAATAGTCACATTCATCAATAACCCTCTTAATGAGAGACCATTGATCTTCATTACTCGCGGGGAACATTTCCATTCCTGCAGGAATACAGTCTAGCTCTAGCAAAGCCTGAACAAGTTCTTTCCTTTCATCAATTAAATCGATATAAGTTGAACTGACAAATACTTGATGCTTTTTATCCATGTAAATTGATACTCCTGTTTATTGAAAAAACCACTGTTTTTTGTCCTTTTAAGCAACTTGTTAGCACTATAATTCGTCAGCCGTGCTTCTTTCTTCATAGACGGGGTAATCGAATTCTAACTCTCCATCATCATCGATAGTAAAAAGTAAGCTATCTGTAACCTCATCATTTACATCCATATCAGCGCAACCATTATAAATATTGTAATCATAGCTGTAATCTAATTGGTATTCATTTCCCTGAGCATGTGAAATATTGTCAATTCTTAACCCCGTATAATTTGTCGCGCGTTGATCAATATGAGATAAGTCCTCAATAATTTCTTTTTTTAATTCATCGATATTATCTTCAATGAGTGATTTTAATGCTTCACATATTTCAGATTGATCATTTAAGTCTGAGGTTTGGAAAATCATAATTTAAACTTACTCCGAAGTTTGACTATAGTGCTAACGCCCCATTAAAGGGAAATAAATTCTTGACTAAAATGTTGAACTGAGTGAAAACAACCAACTGTATATTTTCCCTCTTGAATGTTATGTTTTAATTATTATCTATATATGTATTTAATTTTTTCAAGATGTTTATCGTAGGGATTACGAGGTAGCTACCTGTAAATTCAGCAAAATCATAATGGTATATAGAATCCTGATTAAATTGAAAGTAATGCCCGTTAATCATAGAGTTTAAAGGCGCAGACTTACCTTTAATGACACTTGATCTAAATTTAATTAATTGAGCTTTCGTCAAATAATAGATCATAGGTGCAGAATGTTCTGACGGTAATTCAACTCTGATTAGACTCATTTTCATCCTTAAAACATTACGCCCAAATAACAGGCTAAAATAGTGGGCTAAAATGGAACAAAGCGAACAGCCCGCTGTTTTAGTCCTTGTTAATTTGCTTGTTAGGCTTTTGCTAGCGTTTTAGTAAACCAAATTCTCAATTCTCTTTTAAGTTCATCAATTTCTTGGAAAGCTAATATTCTAGAATTATTAATATCGAAAGGTATATCAGCAAGTGACTCTGAAACAATAACAACCGGTTTACCTAATGCGTGTGCGATACCAAGTTCGTAGAATACATTTGGATTTCTTCCACTAATATTTGCAATTACAACGCGCGACTTAGCTATTTGTTTAATGATATGAGTAAGGATATTTGAAGACAAATTAGAATCATCACCACGGGTGCAATTAAAGCCAGAAGATGTAACCACCTCTCTTATAGCATTATACTGCTCTTGATACTCTTCATTAAACGGAGTTAAAACAAATACTTGCTCATCATCCACTAAAGGAACATCCGACAAGCCGATATTTTTTAAAAATAAAGCTGTATTAATAGAAGAATTTTTAGTTGTGTATTTTTCTTTATTTCCGATACTACTTACTTGTGCATCATTTATTAAGTGATTGATATTATTGAAACGACTTTCATTAACAGTTAACTCTTTTGTTAATGATGTAATTTGCTTTTCGATTGATTGTCTAAACTCATCATTTTTATAGTCTTCGTATTTCTTAGATAAGTTATTAACCTTAATATTAAAATAAACAATTAGCAGGATCACTAAGCTTATAATAGGAAATACATACTTTGATAATTCTAAAATTTCCATTCTATATCCTTAGCATCATTGAAATGCTGTAAACAAGCATAGAGCCTGTAATTATAAAATTAAATAAAACAAAAACAGATGAAGTGAAAACTGATTTTTTAGTCGTATGCGTTGGTGAACTTTTCCATATAACGATTGAGATAACCAGAAGCAAGATGAATACTAGTGCAGTTCCGAAAAGGCCACCACTGCTCTTTGGAGTAGTTATTAATAAAGTAGCAGAAAATGATAAAGCTAAAAAACCTACATCAACAGGAGATTGAAGAAAATTTTTCCAAACTTGATGAAAAGAAGCTCGTTCAGCGACAAATAATTTAAAAAAGAATTGAATTAATACCAATAATATTGGAACTAACCATAAAGCATTTTCACTAAAAAAAATATTAACCGAATCAAAAATGGGGACGTCAGATAAAGTGGGAGGTACTTCTTTAGTAACGATTTCTATATCTGTCTTCACATTCATCCTTAAATTGTTTTTTTTATTTTACTACAGGTTAACGAACGAAACTAGAATTGATTATATGGTGAAGCCTAACAGCTTACTAGACGATCAAAACCTTGCTTTTCTACAGGTCTTAACGATCTAGTTAATTTATAATGGACAATAAAACTACGCTTATGTTACTGGTATATCAAGTGTTTATTTATTTTCTTTAGTGCTACTTTGTTGGAAACACGCTTTTATCTCGTTTTCTTTGGTGAAAGTGTGTAAGGATATTTTATTCTCATTAACAGAAATAAGTGTTACAAAATTAATGAAAAACAATTTGAAATAAATGTCTCTAAAGCGCACAAAGCTGAAGTTACAATAGTGTGATAAATGCGAAGTTATAATTGGAACAGAAGTATCCCAAAAGGGCTATAATGGAGTATATAAACTTGAAGGTATCCCTTTAGTACTCCTATGAACCTTACAAGGCAGTAAAAATGGGAGAGTCAGTCCAATCGAGCATGGGTGCAACGGAAAGTTTATGTGAAATCATAAAGTTATAAAAAACCTTTAAGTTTAAAGCGAATGTAGCTGTTGGAAACAACAACAAAAAATTTCGCTGATTATAAAGGCTTTAGCGATGTTAAACAAAAGAAATAATGCCAAGTGACAGCACCGAAAGCCTCGATAGCTTTCAGCTATTTTTATGGTATAAAGATGGGTGAATTTTAAATAACATCACTTAATAATTTGGCGAATTAACGCCTAGTCAATTTGAACCTAAATCGGGGCTAAGTTATAGCAAGTATCTTGCATAAATAGCCTAATAGATTAACAAGAAAAGGTTAATCTAGGTCGTCAGGATCTGACTCAAGTTCGTCGTCTGTTTCAACTTTAGTTCGACCAAATAAGGTGTGGAATTGCTTGGGTGTTAAAATTATGTTTTGATATTTTAACCAAGCCTTCTCGATGGTATTGCTTACAGCAGCATTACCACGACAAACTTCAACAAAATGTTGCTCTTCTTCGGTAACAGGCAACCGGCTTCCTAAAGAAAGTGCCATTAATGCAACGCCATATTTTTCTAATGCCTCGGCCTCGGCCAAGTTAAAGTCACCGGAACGCTTTATGCCGCGCGGATAATTTCTATCATCGTAAAAATTTCTATTTACCTTAAAACTTTCTGCTGATATTGCTAAATTAGCCATTTTATAAACTCTACTAAAATATAAATACACTGATAATCGCATTTTTAACTCAATATCGATTAATTGGCAATTATTTTTTTAACGTTAATTAGAATATTTTACTTAATGTATATTATTTACCATTACATACACTATTTTTGACTTTTTTTTAGGCTAAAAATACAAAACTAGCATGAGGTTATATTTTGTAAATCCAATGTAGTCCTTGGATGACCGTCGTAGGAAAAGCGGTTTGATGATTGGCTTCTGGGATAATAACAATTTTTGCTTTTACATGAGTTTGCTGCCAATTAAGTATTTTTTCATAAAAATTTTCAGCATCCTCGACCATGTCATGGCTGCTGTCTAATGCTTTTGATTCACGCTCGCCAATAGCAATAAAAATATTAGCATTAATGGTTAACTGCCGCTTTCGATGCGCCTCTTCTAATGTAAAAATAACCTTATTATCAAACCAATAAGAAGGACTACCGAGTATGTAATGATTAAATAATGTCGGTTTAGTTAATAATATATATGTACCAAATAATCCGCCAAGCGAGTTACCGACAAATGTTCTATCTTGTCGATCCGTTCGATAATTTTTATCGATATAATTGATAACACTAGCTTCGATAAACGCCATATGCTGTTGAGCACCACCTGTTGTTTGTTGCCAGGATTTATTGATTGTTGGGGTATAGTCTCGCACTCTGCTAGCATCTCGCTTCGACCCTTTTGCATATGAAATGCCAACGATAATAGCTTCTTTCATTTTTTGTGCATTCATTGGATAACGGGTTGCCCCAGAAACAATCTGAAAAGTATACCAAGCATCGGTTAAGTAAATAACGGGATAAGTTTTATCATCATTTTTAGCATAAGATTTAGGTAACTTTATAAATAATGGGTAAACACGTTGACTGTCGGGATCTTTAATTTCAACGACTTTACTTCTTGGTATTTGAAAAGGCGTAGTGGCAAAAGCCATTGATAGCTGGCTGGTCAATATTAATAGCAGCGTTAAACTGTATATTACTAGTTTCAAGTGAACTCTCTTTCTTTACTCAATGACAAGTTGTTATGTTTACCTAACCATAACGAGTTATTTATAAAACCTTAAGGATAAGTAAAGCAATACTCCAGCAAATAAATCACCGGTGTATTACTTTTAGTGTGCAATTCTTATTGGCATAATATTTATTTAAGTAACGGTTTCATAATCGCTAATTTACCATCAATTGGTGTGGTGATTTCTAGGCCTAAAATGTCTGCTATTCTTATTGGCATAATATTTATTTAAGTAACGGCTTCATAATCGCTAATTTACCATCAATTGGGCTGGTGATTTCTAGGCCTAAAATGTCTGCTATTCTTATTGGCATAATATTTATTTAAGTAACGGTTTCATAATCGCTAATTTACCATCAATTGGTGTGGTGATTTCCAGGCCTAAAATGTCTGCAATTAATGGCATAATATTTATGTTTTCAGCTGTATCTAACTGATATGCTTTTTTAAATGCGGGCCCTTGTGCATAGAATATTCCGTCCATGTCTGTAGTGTCAAACTGACTCCAGCCATGATTTCCTTTACTGGTTTTTCCGGTAAAACCTATCGACCAATCGTTATCGGTTAAACAAGCTATATCACCGATACGACTTGATTTTGAGGCGTTAAATTTTGCTGGAATATCTTGGTATTGATAACATTTATAATGTTTAGCTTGTTGATTTAATTGTGCAACAGTTTGAGCTAATGTGCGGGTAGACTTACCCTCATCGTATATAAGTGTAATAGGGTTGGTTGCCAAAACTTTATATTCATCATTTAACCAATTAGGTAAATATTCATAATTCTTAGCAGGATAATCAGCCATACCATGATCAGAGACAATAATAATATTTACTTCAAAATCTAACGTTCGTACTTTTTCAACCATTTCACGAATGGTGCTATCTACACGGTTAATAGCGGCAATAAGCTCAGGTGAATCTTGACCAAAACCATGCCCTGCACTGTCTATATCATGAAAATAAGTGGTTATTAATTGCGGCCGTTCGCTTGAAGGAAGCTGATACCAATTTAATACACCATCTATGCGTTCTTGATGTGAGGCGTTGTGATCATATTTTTTAAAATGAGACGGATAAATACCCGCAATAGCGGCTTCGGAGCTTGGCCAAAAATAGTTAGCGGTACGCATATTTTGTTCTTCCGCAATAATCCACAAGGGTTTACGTAAATAAAAGTCGGGATTGGTCACCGCTTCCGAGTCTCTTATGCTGTAGGTTTTATTTAAATCGCGAGCATAGAAACGGTTAGACACTATGCCATGATTCTCAGGGTATGACCCCGTAACAATACTCAAATGGTTAGGAAAGGTTTTTGTCGGGAAAGTAGGACGTAATGATGTTAAATGAGCAGACTCTTTAGCAAATTGAGACAAGAATGTAGGCTGATATTTATCAACATAATCCCACCTAAAACCATCCAGTGAAATTAACAACACATAAGGTTTAGGATTAGGGTTGGATGCTATACCTAGTGAATTTTTTGATTCTGATGTGCATGCATTTAAGGCAAATAACATGCCTATTATAAATAATTTATTCACGGTAATTTCTCATCAATAATTAGTGTTTAAGGGCTTTCTAGCATTGTTTTTTTACTAACATAAAATCGTTATTGCTTTATCTTAAGACGAGTATTTATTGACTCAACGCGGGGCGTAAATAAGACAATCGCTTCAATTAAACATCAGTATAATAATTATATATTTTGTGCTGATGCCTTTTTATAATTGAGCGCTCGGTAAAATTAGTAGAGCTTTACTCGGTAAATACTATCCATTGATTGAAGGACTACAGATAATCTATCATCATTATCAACAAACCAATAGCTTGCCGCAGGAATCGACGGAAGTGCTATAAGCTAATTAAGATGTTTTCAGGTGCATGATGAAACCAAATAATTTCCTGTTCAATGATGTCTGCGGCATCAATACTCGCTTCGGTTAACACCGTACTCCAGATGGCAATATCACCGGCATTATCTTCTGTAAAAATCGCGTCGACAACAGGTGGTGTTGGAACAGTAGGCTGCGGTGTCGTTATTTTTTCTGAACGTTCACCACTGCCTCCACCACAAGAAGCTAAAAGAGCCAGTGATATTAAGCTCACAAAAAGAGAAGCAGTATAATTCATTCAAAAACATCCATTTGTTATAATTCATCCTAAATAGGCGAGACATTTATACCTAAAGATCAATATATTTACAATTGAAACGTCTATTCTTTATTGGGGTAAATCAATAACTAAATTGAATTTTTCAGAGCTTTTCCATAGGTTAAGTAATACAGTAAATTCTGCTATTTCATGGACAGATGCGGTTGAGCTGAGGATTTTTTCAGAGAGGGTATTCATTCGATCAAATTCATTGACATTCATCATTAACATTCCTTGTTATATGTCAATGAATTATGACTTAAATAATGAAAAAGGTATAGCTTTTAGTGAGTTAGTTTATGAATCTTTGATGACAAACGTTACTGACAATACTGCTTAATTAATGATTATTTTCCCAAAGTCTCTTCTCGGGCTTTCCTGAGCAAGTGCAGGTGCCCGACGCACACTCTTTAGTAACATATAAAGATTAACTCTATAGCGCTAAAGCCAACAAATATTTATTGAGGAGAACGTTTAAATAATTTCACTGAAATGACTTGATTTTATATCACTTTTTCAGTTTTCGTTTGAGCTCTTCCATTGTCAACATTGCTTGTGGAGACTGCAGTAATTCTGCGTTTAAGTCGGCAACGGCACTTAAGCCATTAGCCACAATAGTATCGGTATTTACATTTAAACTGCGTTTTGTCGCTTTTACGGCATAATTAGGTAATAAAGCAATGCGGTTGGCTAAACTGAAAGCAGCTTTCATTAAACGCTTACGTGTTAAATAGGTCTCATTAATCATGCCCCATTTTTTTGCCTGACGTCCTGAGAAAATAGCCGAAGTGTATGCTAATTCTCGTAATCGGCCATCGGGTAAATTAAAATGCAAGCGTTGCAATGTTCCCATATCTGCAGGTATACCTAATTGCGTTTCCAAAATGCTAAAGTAAGACCGCATCGACGCTAAACGAATATCGCATGCCGAAATTAAATCAACCGCCCCCCCGATACATACACCATGGACCGCTGCGATTGTTGGAATAGAACAATCAACAATCGCTGAAAATGCTTGTTGCATATTAATGATTTCAGCCCTCAAGTGCGCTGTTTTATCATTTTGGCAATCTTGTGTTGACGCCATAACGTCTAATAAAAAGTTGATATCGGCGCCCGATGAAAATTGTTTCCCCTTGCCACTCAATACCACGACATGAATATCGTTTTGGTTATTTATCCAACGATAAGCGTCACCAATTTCAAACCACATTTTTTTATTCATCGCGTTCGCCTTATTCGGGCGTACAAGTTGTAAATGTAAGACATTATTTTGGAGCGTTAAATCTAAATATTCAAATTCAGGCATGTTCAGTCCATAGTAAAAAATTTATTCTTATTGATTAAAGATGACACGTAGGTATCGAAGAGGGCAAGATAAAATTGCTAAACCAGTAAAGTGAATTTTATCTTGGTACTTAGCTGTTATCCAACTATCAAATATTACATTACATTTTCGTAAACGTTGAGAGTGCCAACAACACGCTTTTAATTTAAAAGGTTAAGTAATTAACCTTTCAAGCATATTACATCATCAAAATCTCTGTGTTAAACTGCTAAAAAGTAACCCAATCATGCAAGTACCTAACTCATAATGAATGCAGAAGAATTATTAATACAAGCAAAAGAGTCTTGCAAGAAGCGTGGTGCACGATTTACTTTGGCTCGCGAACAAGTATTTAAACTATTAACCGGACATAGCGGTGCTATTGGTGCTTATGATTTGCTTGACGAATTAAAGCTAATTGACCCAGCAGCAAAACCAGCAACCATCTATCGTGCTTTAGATTTCCTTGGTAAGCAGGGCTTTGTTCATAAGATTGAGTCTATAAATGCTTTTGTGATGTGCCATCATTTCAGTGAATGTAATCATCCCGTGCAATTACTTATTTGTGACCGTTGCGGACATGTTGAAGAAATTCAATCGTCTAATTTAGACTTAGCTTTACGCTCGATGGCAGATGCAACCGGCTTTACCATTAGCCATCAAATTGTTGAAGCGCATGGTGCTTGTCAAAGTTGCAGTAAATAGCGTTATTATTCAGGAGTAATAATAACTTTAACACCCCCATTAAACTCATATTTAGAGCTATTGGTCGCATAAGAAGTACCCTCCCCCTTAACTCAGTGAACTTATTTATGCTATAAGTACACGGTTAAACATGCCCATATTATAAAATATTCAGGAAGCCTATGAAATATTCAATCAAGTCAGCGTTAATTTGCTTATTTGTTGTTGCCAGTGGTAGCGCAATAGCGAAAAACACCATTAGTAGCGATAAATTTCGTCAATTAGAAGAATCTTTACCAACACCCAACACTTACAGAACTGCATCAGGCGCACCAGGTCACCAGTATTGGCAACAACAAGTTGATTATAAAATTAATATTCAACTTGATGATAAAACGCAAACCTTAACGGGTAGCGAAACAATGAGTTATACCAATAATTCACCTGACACTTTACGCTACTTGTGGATACAGCTAGATCAAAACCGCTTAAAACGTGACTCTGATAATCGCTTAACAGCGACAGCTCCTAGTAAAAAAATAACTTATAGCGGGTTGCGTGGCGCTATCGAGTCAACTGAATTTGATGGTGGTAATACAATTACTGCAGTTACAGCATCAAACGGTAGTGCTCTTGACTATGTAATTAACGGCACAATGATGCGCGTTATCTTACCTAAGGCATTAAAATCCGGCGATGATGTTAAATTAAATATTAAGTGGAACTATAAGCTTCATGAACAAAAAGTGTTAGGTGGCCGTTCGGGTTACGAATACTTTAAAGAAGACGATAACTATTTGTATGAGCTTGCTGGCTGGTTTCCTCGCGCAGCAGCATACTATGACGTTATGGGCTGGCAAAATAAGCAGTTTTTAGGTAACGGCGAATTCACTTTAGAATTTGGTGATTACGACGTTAAGATCACCGTTCCTGCTGACCATATTGTTGCCGCTACCGGTGAGTTACAAAATGAAAGCAAGGTCTTAACAAAAACACAGCGTAAACGCTTAGAACAAGCTAAAAACGCAAAGAAACCTGTGCTTATAGTTACCGTTGATGAAGCACTTGAAAACGAAAAATCTCGCTCAACAAAAACGAAAACCTGGCATTTTAAAGCTAAAAATGTTCGTGATTTTGCTTTCGCATCAAGCCGTAAATTTATTTGGGACGCTCAAGGTTATAAAGAAGGCGGTACCGATACCATGGCGATGTCTTTTTACCCTAATGAAGGTAATCCATTATGGGAAAAGTACTCCACTGAAGCTATTATCCATACCATGCAACAGTATAATAAATACACCTTTGCTTACCCATACCCAGTATCAATTTCAGTCAATGGACCCGTTGGTGGCATGGAATATCCGATGATCACTTTTAATGGTCCTCGCCCAACACTTGACAAAGAAACGGGTGAAAAAACCTATTCTCGTGGTACTAAATACGGCTTAGTTGGAGTAATTATTCACGAAGTGGGTCATAACTACTTTCCAATGATCGTTAACTCTGATGAACGTCAATGGACTTGGATGGATGAAGGTTTAAACACTTTCCTACAGTTTTTAGCACAACAAGCATGGGAAGAAGGTTATCCTTCACGCCGTGGTCATGCTGCTGACATTACTAATTACATGAAAAGTACTAACCAGGTACCTATTATGACCAACTCTGAATCAATTCTTCAGTTTGGTAATAATGCCTATGGTAAGCCAGCAACAGCATTAAATATTTTACGTGAAACCGTTATGGGCCGAGAATTATTTGATTTTGCCTTTAAGGAATATGCACAACGTTGGATGTTTAAACGCCCAACACCTTCAGACTTTTTCCGCACCATGGAAGATGCATCAGCCGTTGATTTAGATTGGTTCTGGCGTGGTTGGTTCTACACAACAGATCATGTTGATATCGCTTTAGGTAATATTCATTTATATCGTCCTGATAGCCAAAACCCTGATACAGAAGCCGCTTGGAATCGTGCCTTAGAGAGTGAAAAGCCAACATTTATTAGTGACCTTCGTGATAAAGGTCAATGGCTTAGAACAACTGACAAGCCTGAATTGTTAGACTTTTACAATGAGCATGATAAATTTACGGCAACCAATAAAGCACGTAATACCTATAACAGCGCAAATAAAAAGTTAGAACAATGGCAAAAAGATCTCCTTGTTGATGAAAGAAATTTCTACATCGTTGATTTTGAAAATAAGGGTGGCTTGGTCATGCCTATTATTGTCCAATTAACTTTTGCAGATAAAACAACAGAACAAGTACATATTCCTGCAGAAATCTGGCGTAAAAACAGTAAAAATGTTTCTAAATTATTTATTACTGACAAAGAGATTACCGCTATCGCTATTGATCCAAACTGGGAAACAGCCGATGTAGATGTTAACAATAACTACTGGCCAGCACGCCCTATTAAATCAAGCTTTGAATTATACAAACGTAAGAAAAAAGACATGATGCGTGACTATAATGTTAAATTAAAGTCAGCTGATGACGAAAAAGAAGACAAGGAAGAAGAAGATAAATAATGTCAAAAACCTCATTATTTAAAAGCTTTGTTTTTTGTTTATTGTGTGGCGTTGCGCTTTCAAGCGCAGCCCACCGATACTTCTTTGGATTAACTGATTTATCAGTTAATCCAAGAACCCATAACATAGAAGTTATTCATCAATTTACGGCTCACGATATTGATAATGCTATTGCTATTGCTGAGCAACAGCAAATACGCTTTTCAGCTGAGCATCCTAAATACGAAAAGTTCATTCAAAACTATGTTGAAGCACATTTCCAACTTATTGATGTTCAAGATAATAAAAAACAGCCAATCAAGCTCAATTGGATAGGTTTAGAAGTCGCTAAAGGTAATGTTTATATTTACCAAGAAGCTAATTTTGAAAACTTTTTATCCGGATTAGTGGTAAAAAATGATTTACTCATCGATACTTACCCTAAGCAAGTAAATACTGTAAATTATAAAGACGAAACAATTATTGGCAGCTTAACTTTTTCGAAATCAGTTAAAATTGCGATAATAAAAAACAATAACTAGTAGGAACGATTTACATTTGCTAAATTAACATGCAAAATAAAATGACTAGTATAACTAAGCCCTTGGGAAACATTCATGAATGTAGAGTTTATTAACCCTTTTTTATCTTCAATGCTCAATGTAATGTCTACTATGGCACAAATGGAATTAGTACCTGAAAAACCTCGTTTGAAAAAAAATGAAGTTGCTATGGGCGATGTTTCTGGTTTAATTGGTATGGTGAGCGCTCAAACAAAAGGCTCACTATCAATTACTTTTGAAGGAAAGTTAGCACTGGCCACCATGAAAAAAATGGTTGGCGAAGGTCCTGACGAAATCAATGAAGAAATTACCGATTTAGTCGGTGAAATTACTAATATGGTCACCGGTGGCGCTAAGCGTATGCTGAGCGAAAAAGGCTTTGAATTTGACATGGCAACGCCTATGGTTGTTTCTGGTCAAAACCATACTATTCACCATAAAGCTGATGGCCCTATCATTATTATTCCGTTAAATTCTGAATTTGGTAAAGCTTTTATTGAGTTCAGTTTCGATAAATAGTGAATTAAGTAATTTGTAGTCATAGACCAAAACCTCGTTTAGCAATAAACGAGGTTTTTTATTTTTTACGCTATATTTAGTTTATTGACTCAATAACAACTGACAATTAATGACATTATAATAAACAGTGGCGGTTAAGTGCGCTGTAAATGAATTTTTGGCGACTTTACCAAGAAGATGAGTAGTTTACTTAGTATTTAAAAAAGACCTTTACTGCGCTGACAAGGTAATTTGTACACGGCGAGTAATATTACATAAGAGCTCATAGGGAATGGTAGTTGCACATAGCGCTATTTCGGCAACAGATAATTGCTCTCCCCACAAAGTCACAACATCGCCAACCTGTTCTTGTGCATTTATCCCTAAATCAACAGTGATCATATCCATTGATACTCTTCCTACCAAAGGAACCCTTCGTCCATTGACCAAAACAGGTGTGCCATTTTTAGCATGCCGAGGGTAACCATCACCGTAACCAATGGCAACAACACCAATAATAGTCTTTTGCTCACTTGTCCAAGCATTACCGTAACCGACTGATTCGCCAGCGGCTAATTCACGTACGGCGATCAAACTTGACTTCAGCGTCATTACTGGCAGAACATCCAAGGTTATATCTTTATTGTGCAAAGCACTCTCTGGCGCACAAGTTGATAAATTTGCTGCGTTACTTTCAAAGGGTAAAGGAGAAATCCCGTATAATAATAAACCGGGGCGAAGCCATTGGTAATGGCTTGCTGGCCATGCACAAATACCGGCAGAGTTTGCCAATGTTCGTTCTTCGTTACAGCCTAACGTTACTTTTTCAAAGAGTGATATTTGTTGGCGAGTCGCCTGATTGCTTTTATCATCAGCACAACCTAAGTGACTCATTAGCACAATATTTTTTTGAACGTTTACTGAGTCCGTTAATTGCTGATAAAAATGGCTAAACTCCTCTGGATTTATACCTAAACGGTGCATACCTGTATCGATTTTTAGCCAAACCTTTAACGGAGAAGGAAGCGTTGCCGATAAAAGAGCATCAAGTTGTTGATGGTTATGAATAACCGTTTGTAAATTATTGACCGCAAGTATCGCTAAGTCTTTTGCATTAAAAAAACCTTCGAGCAAGACAATCGGTTGAGTAATACCTGAAGACCGTAATGCCAGCGCTTCATCAATTCTTGCCACGGCAATAGCATCAGCGGTGATCGATGAATGACCGTGTTCATTTATTTTAGCTTGCTCAGAAAACAATGCGTGCGCAATGCGTTCAAGGCCATGGCCATAGGCATTAGCTTTTAAAACGGCTAGCACCTTTGCTGTCGGTGCAAGTGATTTTATCTGCGCTAAGTTGTGCTTGAGCGCAGATAAATTAATAATTGCCGTTGCAGTCGTTAATGCCATTAATCTTCATCTAATACATGCGGGCCGGCATAATTATCAAAACGAGAAAACTGTCCTTGGAAAGTCAACGGAACACGACCAATAGGGCCGTTACGTTGTTTACCAATAATAATTTCTGCCATACCTTTAAACTCTGAATCATCGTGATAAACCTCATCACGATAGATAAACATGATCAAATCGGCATCTTGCTCAATAGAGCCTGATTCACGAAGATCCGAGTTAATCGGCCGTTTATCTGAACGTTGCTCCAAACTACGATTTAGCTGAGACAGTGCCACAACCGGCACTTGTAATTCTTTAGCTAATGCTTTTAATGACCGTGATATTTCGGCAATCTCTAAGGTGCGGTTATCAGCAAATTGTGGCGCGCGCATCAACTGTAAGTAATCGATCATGATCATACTTATACCACCGTGATCACGGGCAATACGGCGCGCACGAGAGCGAACATCGGTTGGCGTTAAACCAGCGGCATCATCAATAAACATCTTACCTTTATCAATAAGTAACCCCATGGTTGATGATAAACGCGCCCAATCTTCGTCACCTAATTGCCCCGTACGAATTTTGGTTTGGTCAATACGGCCTAATGAGGCTAGCATTCTCATCATCAGTTGTTCTGCAGGCATTTCTAAACTAAAAATCAATGCGGGTTTATCTTCAGTCATCGCCGCGTTTTCTGCGATGTTCATCGCAAAGGTAGTTTTACCCATTGATGGACGTGCAGCAACGATAATAAGATCTGACTTTTGAAAACCAGCGGTCATCTTATCTAAATCAGAAAAGCCACTAGAAACACCGGTAACACCATTATTTGGCGATGAACAAAGTTGTTCAATACGATCGACTGTTTTTTCTAGTACTGAGGTAATGTTTTCTGGCCCTTCGGACTTGTTAGCCCGTTGTTCCGCGATAGCAAATATTTTAGTTTCAGCAAAATCGAGAAGCTCTGCACTAGCACGGCCTTGAGGATCATAACCCGCTTCAGCAATTTCATTTGCCACACTGATCATTTCACGAGTAACTGCACGTTCACGAACGATGTCGGCATAAGCGGTGATATTGGCCGCACTGGGTGTATTCCTCATCATTTCGGCAAGGTAAGCAAAGCCACCAGCATCTTCAAGTCGTTGCTCGTTTTCTAAAGCTTCAGATAAGGTAATTAAATCAACAGGGTTGCCTAGTTCAATTAACGCAGCTATGGTTTCAAAAGTAATACGATGTGAACGACTATAAAAATCCTGAGCGACAACACGTTCGCCAACACGATCCCACGTCTCGTTATCGAGCAATAAACCGCCCAATACAGATTGCTCTGCCTCAAGCGAATGAGGTGGAACTTTTAAAGCATTCATTTGACTATCTTGAGAATACTTTTTATCTTTGAAAAATTTATTTGGCTTGCGCTCTGCCATTTATATACCCTAAAACTCTATCGCAAATGCGAGATTAAAACTTTTGGTAGATTAGCAGAATTTACTTTGAAACAGAATATAAATACGAGCCAGAAAGCGCCCTAACTCGTTCTATTTTCAATGCCAGAGTCATAAAAATTAATTGCTGACGCTAATATTGCCATTTACCGTATTTACACGTACGTTCGCGTTGGCACTACCGGTTTCAAAGTCTAATTTTGAGCTTGGTCCATACTTAGCTTTATTTGATTTTTGCGTGGTAATTTTATTAGTGATCTGACCACCAGCACTGGCTGATAATCTGAAGCTTGCTTGAACATTTTTCTGTAGCTTTAATGCTAAACCGCCACTAACACTAGACATTTTAACGACACCACCATCATTTAACGATAACGTTGCTGAAAGATCGCCACTGACATTTGCAACGGTAAGTTCGTCAATATCATTTAATCCTATGTTAATATCGCCACTGACATTTTCGATCGTCACTTCTTTTGCTGTTGATTGCGCGTCAATTTCACCACTGACCACGCGCAAACTTAAACGTCCACGTGACTGACGATCTTTAATATTACCGCTAACACTCGACAAACTCACTTTCCCTGATAATTTGCTACTGTTAATATCACCACTAACTGAAATTAATTCAATGCGTTCACTCAAATTTACCGCTTTGATGTTACCACTTACTGTTTTTGCTTCGGCGCTGGCATGCAAGTTCTCAAAATTAATATCACTGGCAATCCCCTCAAACCTGACACGAATGTTTTTAGGCATATGAATCGTTAATACTGAGCCTTTAGCATTGTTACCCCAGAAGTTGTTGCTATGATTTTCAAGCTCAACCTTAATTTTTACACGCGATCCTTGTTGCTTAAAGAGTAAACCTTCGGCGTCGTCTTCCAATTCTCCCTTTATCGAAATAGTGTTTTTATCCCAACCAATAACCGTAATATTACCGCGTAAATTTTCAATATTTACACTACTGACATCACTGACCAGTAATGACTTGTCTATCTGCTCACCCGCAAAGCTTGAACAAGCGGCTGAAAATAACATCATCGGAATAACTTTTTGTAAAACTCTCATAACTACCTCTTTATAGTGTTATCTTTAAATACTCTGCCATTTAGGGCTGTATAGTTGGCTTAATAGATCTAATTCTTGTTTTTGGGTCCAACGTAATAAATTAAGTAAATCATTATTACTTGGGTCTTCATTTAGAGCCTTTTCAATCGTAGCTTGGGCTGAACTTAGGTTTATTAACTCTTGTTGAATTTCTTTTGGCAGTGCCGATATTTTAGGCTGGCCAAAGCTAATCAACATCGATTGCTTGGTATGCTTAAAATTTTCTTGCATTGCAGTTACTAAGGTCAGGGGTGAGTTATTTTGTTGCGCTAAATCCAGCGGCTGTTCTGAAAATTGAGGCGAAAAAGAAAACCAAGTAGCCAATACTGCGAGCACTAAAGATGCCGCCCATGCTGTAGGCATAAACACTTTTTTCACCGGTGATACAAAGACGGGTTTGTCTTGTGTTTTAACTTCAATTGCACGTTCAATACCAGCCCATAAATCACGTTGTGGTGTCATTTCATCAGGTAATTTTGCCAGTGCTTTTTGTAAAGCTTGCTCTGATAATAATTTATTCATATCTCGATCCACTCCATTAACAAATTTCTAGCTCTATGGTATTGCGCTTTACTAGTACCTACTGCCATGTCGAGCATATTTGCAATTTCTTCATGGCGGTAACCTTCAACCGCGAACAAGACAAAAACTAAGCGAGCTCTTTCAGGTAAACGAGCTATATGTTTATCTAATTCGGTTAGACCCGCACTATCTGGCATTTCTACGGCAATATCTGCCATGGTTTGATCTTCGATACTAAAGATACGTTGCAACCAGTTTTTATGTTTGCGCAAGTGTCCAAGTACAATATTGTTGGTAACACTGTGTAACCAAGTAGAAAATTTACTTTCACCACGAAAATTAGCTATTTTTTGCCATAGTTGTACAAAAACCTCTTGGCAAACATCCTCGGCACTATCCTTATCTGCAAGCATACGCCAGCAAATAGCATAAACTTTACGATGATACTGCTGATAAAGTTGATAAAAAGCCTGCTGATCACCCTGCTGTGCTCGACTAATAATTGCACGTTCTTTTGCACGGTTTACAGCAATAGTGGTCGGCGGTTCAGCACAGTTTTTAATGTTAATAACTTTCGGATTATCCAAAGGTTAACTCTCAATAATGGTGTCGTTATAAAGTAAGATACAGTATTTATGAAAAGGGTTTAAAGAAAAGCGAAAAATATTATCTTTTTTGAGAACGTAGCAAAGCTGAATGGTATTTCAATGGATTTTTAGGCATAAAAAAAGCGTCTTACGACGCTTTTTTTTACATTTTGATTTTAGCGCAAAATTACTTGCTACTAAGTGCACCAAAACGTTTGTTGAATTTATCAACACGACCACCGGTCTCAGCAGCTTTTTGTTTGCCCGTGTAAAATGGGTGACAAGCTGAACATACGTCTAAGTGAATATCTTTTTTCGCTGTAGAACGAGTTACGATGATGTTACCGCAAGAACAAGTTGCCTTGAACTCAACATAATTAGGATGAATACCGTCTTTCATAGAAACCTCTGTATAAGGCCGTATCGCCACTTAGTCAGTCATTATTGCTGCTAAGCACCATACGAGTTAAAAATAATGGAGGCGAATTTTAAATCATCGACACATGCTTAGCAATAGCCTAATGACACTAATTGCTAAAAAATGAACAATTAATCCGTTAAGGTGATTAAAGTTAAACTTTCTATAAAATCGTACTTGGCATATTAACAACAAGTCGGCAGAATAAGCTTAATTATCGTCAAAAAAGTACTCGTTATGCAGGTTAGTTATATTCAAGTCGCTATTCCTGTACCTATGCGTCAGTTATTTACTTATATCGTGCCAAAAAGCATCAGTAGTGACGAGATTCAAATAGGCGCACGAGTGATCGTACCTTTTAGTCATAGAGAAGTTATTGGTATTATTATAAGTACCAGTGAAGTCTGCGATATTGACGACAAAAAACTTAAGCCGATTATTGGCTTAGTCAATGACAACTTTCGTTTTCCTCCCGCGCTGTTAAAGTTTTTACTGCGCTGTGCTGATTATTATCATCACCCGATTGGAGACGTACTACAACTGGCTCTTCCCGTGTTGCTTCGTCAAATTGAGCAACCTACTATTGATTTAGCGACCACTTGGCATTGTTTCTTGCTTGAGCAAGACAGTGAAGAAAAGCTGGTATTAGAAAAAATAGTTAAGCGAGCCCCAAAACAAGCCGAACTGTATAATGTCATTAAAACCCACCCAGGGCTAACTTGGGCAGAAATTAGAACATTAGGCTATACAAAAGCACAATTAAATACGCTTGAAAAGAAAAAGTTAATTGAAGAAAGGCAACAAAAAGCTGAAACCTTTGTCTATCACCAAGACGCTTTAGCTGAGAGTGAAAAGCTAACCTTAACCGTTGAACAAGCGGTTATTGTCTCAGCGGTGAAAGCGTCCTTTGAGCAGTTTTCTTGTCATTTAGTAGACGGTGTCACCGGTAGTGGTAAAACCGAAGTTTATTTACAAGCGATGGAAAAAACTCTCGCCGCCAATAAACAAGTACTGGTATTAGTGCCTGAAATTGGTCTAACACCACAAATGCTCAGTCGGTTTGAACAACGCTTTAATTTACCTATTTGCTTGCACCACTCAGGATTAAACGACAAAGAACGTTTACAAACTTGGCTGGCTGCACAACGGGGCACCGCCGCAATAATTATTGGCACGCGTTCAGCTGTTTTTGCGCCGCTACATCATTTAGGTTTAATTATTGTTGATGAAGAGCACGATGGCTCTTTTAAACAACAAGACAGTTTTCGTTATCACGCGCGCGACATTGCTATTTTACGCGCGGGTCAGTTAAATATTCCCATTGTACTCGGTAGTGCCACGCCTAGTTTAGAAACGCTACAAAATGCATTGTCGGGTAAATATCAATATCATCAATTAACTAAAAGACCCGGTCAAAGTACTCAAGCCAAAATCAGTCTTATTAATGTTGCCCAACAGCAAATGGAACATGGCTTATCAGGTACGTTAAAAAAGGCGATTGAAACAACACTTAAACGCGGTGAACAAGCCTTAATATTTTTAAATCGCCGTGGTTATGCGCCAGCGATTAATTGTCAAGAGTGTCACTGGGTAGCCGATTGTCAGCGTTGTAATAAACCTTATACTTTGCACCAAGGAAAAAAATTATTAATTTGTCACCACTGTAGTAGTCAAAAGCGTATCCCATACCAGTGTCCTAGTTGCGGAAGTGTTCGTATTAAACCTATGGGGCAAGGTACAGAACAATTAGAAGAGCGCATCGGCGAACTTTTTGCTGACTATAGTACCGTAAGAATAGATCGCGACAGTACTCGTAAAAAAGGCGAATTAGCAAAATTATTACAAGAAGTCAGTGATAAAAAACATCAGTTACTGATTGGTACACAAATGTTGGCGAAGGGGCATCACTTCCCTGATGTAACACTGGTTGCAGTGTTAGACGTTGATGGTGCACTCTTTAGTTTTGACTTTCGTGCTGCCGAGCACATGGCACAATTATTAGTGCAAGTTGCTGGCCGTGCAGGTCGAGAAAGTAAGCCTGGCAAAGTTTTAGTACAAACCAACTTCCCTGAACATCCATTACTGCAAGATTTAGTCAACAACGGTTACCCACACTTTGCTAAATATGCGTTAACTGAGCGCAAACAGGCCTTATTACCACCGTTTAGTTATCAAGCACTTTTTCGGGCAGAAGCTAACTATCCTTCTTATCCTGAAAAATTTCTCAGTGCATTAACCGAATTTACTTTTGATGGCTGCCAATTTGCCGGTCCGGTGCCAGCTGCGATGGAAAAAAAAGCAGGTAAATATCGCTATCATTTAATTGTACAAGCTAAATCACGCAAGCAACTTCATCTTGCTATTTATCAGCTGATTAACGCTATTTCTCAGAATGAATGGCAGAAAAAAGTACGCTGGACAGTAGATGTTGATCCACTTGATTTAAGTTGGTAACTTTAAGTAATAAGCCTTCTGTTACAATTTTCTTTTTAAACTAGTGTCATTTCCTTACCAGTTGGTTAGAATTACCCGACGTTTACCGGTATATTATTATTTCATGGCTCATCAAGATTACGTTTCCCGCGCACAAAACAAAAAGAAAAGTCCCTATAAAGGCAAGGTAGCGCCTAAACCAACCTTCACCTTAAAATTTAAGCTTTTACTCTTTTTAGTCATGTTATTGATCGGTGGTTTTATTTATGGATTATGGTCAATAAAAGACAATAAACCGCAAATCTCTCCCGTGAAAATAGTCAAAGAAGCCCCACAAGCTGTAAAAGAAAAAGCATTACCCGCTCCACCAAAAGAGATATGGGCATATGTTGACAACCTAAAGAGTAAAGAAGTTGAAGTGGGTAAATATGAAGTTAAGGATAAAGGACCGTATAAGATGCAGTGCGCGTCGTTTAGAACGATGAGACAAGCCGAAGTATTAAAAGCCAATATTGCCTTTACTGGCTTAACGGCTCAAATAAGTGAATCTAAAGGTAAAAACGGTATTTATTACAAAGTGTTTTTAGGTCCTTATGAGCGTAAACGTGAAGCAGAAAAAGACAAACATAAGCTAAAAAGTAATAATGTTAATGGCTGCCAAATTTGGCTTTGGAAATAAAATCCAACGGATTAGTGAACAATAAGTTAGTCCAATTGACATAATAGACACATTTATCTAGCTCCCTCCTTGAAAAAGTCATAATTAGCCTTATCTATTCTTCATAGATATAAATAAATATTTGAGGTTAATTGTGACAACTATCGTATCCGTAAGACGTAATGGCAAAGTAGCAATTGGTGGTGATGGCCAAGTATCGCTAGGAAATACCGTAATGAAAGGTAATGCTCGCAAAGTTCGTCGTTTATATAACGGCAAGGTCCTTGCTGGTTTTGCTGGCGGCACTGCTGATGCTTTTACTTTATTTGAGCGCTTTGAAAGTAAACTTGAACAACACCAAGGCCATTTAACTAAAGCCGCTGTTGAGCTTGCTAAAGATTGGCGAAGTGACCGCGCCTTAAGAAAATTAGAGGCTTTACTTGCTGTTGCAGACGAAACAGCTTCATTAATCATCACCGGCAATGGCGATGTTATACAACCAGAGAATGACTTAATTGCTATCGGTAGTGGTGGTAACTTTGCACAGTCGGCAGCAACTGCACTGTTAGAGAATACCGAGCTTTCTGCGATTGAAATTGTTGAAAAGTCGTTAAAAATCGCTGGCGACATTTGTGTATTCACCAATCATCAACATACGATTGACGAGCTATAAAGCTCAACTTTCGTCTCGCTTAGTAAGTGTATCAAATAAGTAAAATGCTTAAGGAATTATCATGTCGAATATGACACCACGTGAAATAGTCAGTGAATTAGACAGCCACATTATTGGTCAAAGTGATGCCAAACGTGCTGTAGCCATCGCCTTAAGAAATCGCTGGCGCAGAATGCAGTTAAACGAAGAGTTACGCACCGAAGTTACCCCTAAAAACATTCTAATGATTGGTCCAACGGGGGTTGGTAAAACAGAAATAGCAAGGCGTCTAGCCAAACTTGCCAACGCTCCTTTTATTAAAGTTGAAGCAACTAAATTTACCGAAGTCGGTTATGTTGGTAAAGAAGTCGAAACGATCATTCGTGACTTGGCTGATATGGCAATAAAAATGACCAAAGAGCAAGAAATGGCTCGGGTAAAACATATCGCCGAAGAAGCCGCTGAAGAACGAATTTTAGATATCTTATTGCCACCACCACGAGACGGTTTTGGCGCTGATGGAGCTACGGATAATAGCAGTACTCGTCAAGCTTTTCGCAAAAAGTTTCGTGAAGGTCAACTTGATGATAAAGAAATAGAATTAGATTTAGCTGCCCCACAAATGGGTGTTGAAATAATGGCTCCTCCTGGTATGGAAGAGATGACTTCGCAGCTGCAAAATATGTTTCAGGGCATGTCTAATGAAAAAACCAGTAAGCGTAAATTAAAAATTAAAGATGCTTTTAAAGCGTTGCAAGAAGAAGAAGCCGCCAAAATTGTTAACAATGACGATATCAAAGAAAAGGCTATTTATGCGGTAGAGCAAAATGGCATCGTTTTTATCGATGAAATTGACAAGATTTGTAAGCGTGGTGATAGCTCAGGTCCTGATGTTTCTCGCGAAGGGGTACAACGAGACTTACTCCCACTGATTGAGGGCTCAACAGTAAGCACTAAGCATGGCATGATTAAAACAGACCATATTTTATTTATTGCTTCAGGCGCATTCCAGATGGCAAAACCATCTGATTTGATCCCTGAATTGCAAGGTCGATTACCAATTCGTGTAGAGTTACAAGCGCTAACTACCCATGATTTTGTTAGAATTTTGACTGAACCAAACGCATCATTAACTGAACAGTATATTGCTTTGTTGGCAACAGAAGGTGTACATGTTTCTTTTAGTGAAGATGGTATTCAAGCAATCGCTAATGCCGCATGGCAAGTTAATGAAAGTACAGAAAACATTGGCGCAAGACGCTTACATACTATGATGGAACGTTTAATCGAAGACCTATCATTTAATGCTGATAAGCGTGCTGGGGAAGTCATTATAATTGATCAAAAATACGTAGATGACACTATTTCTGAATTAGTTAAAAATGAAGATTTAAGCCGTTTTATTCTATAGAAAGAAAAGAGTAGGAAGTTAACTTCCTACTCTTTTAGCCAATATAAGCGCAGGAATTAATGAAAATCATTCAGTTTACGCTTGATCGCAAGCAAAAAAAATTAACCCTTAATTTTGATAGTAACCTTCAACTTAGTTTCTCCTTTGAATACCTAAGAGTATTTTCTCCTGTAGAAACGAAAGCTAAAAATGGCGTTAAAATACCAGAAGTGTTTCATAAAAAAGACGTGCTATTAACTGATATTGAACCGCTAGGTAAGCATGGCCACCGCTTAGTATTTGATGACAAGCACGGCGCTATTTTCACTGACCAAACATTCAAAAATCTCTTTGATAATTACGACATTAATTGGCAAAGCTATTGTTCAAGTTTAACCACAAGCCAAAATAGGGAAGCGTCGATTAGTTTTGTTGAAGTGAAATAAAATAGAATAAGTTAACACGAACATTCAAGATGGTTTTTATTTAGCGAATTTTACCTAGTAATAACTAGACAGAGATAACGTTTTCTCTTGAAAATACCTGTTCGGTATCTTCAAGAGAAAAGTATATTTCTAAACTTTAAACTGACTCACTTCATTATTTAACACTGCCGCTTGCTGAGATAACTCTTCACTCATTTGTGCATTTTGATGAGATATTAGCCCGGCTTGTTCGGCGACGTCTCTTATCTCAACCACATGTTGATTAACTTCAGAAGCGACCGTACTTTGCTCTTGAATGGCTGATGCGATAGCTGTATTCATTTCCATGATGGTTGAAACATCATAGGTTATTTCTTCTAGCATTTTACCCGCTGAGCTTGCTTGGTCAGCGCTGTCTTGGCCTTGTGTTCGACAAATAGCCATATGAGAAACAATTTCTTTGGTTCGTCCTTGCAATGAACTAATAATTGTTTCAATTTCTTGTGTCGAATCTTGAGTCCGACTGGCTAATGTTCTAACTTCATCAGCAACCACAGCAAAGCCACGCCCTTGTTCACCCGCCCTGGCTGCTTCGATAGCCGCATTTAACGCCAGTAAGTTTGTTTGCTCTGCTATGCCTCGAATAACATCTAATACTGAACCAATAGTATCGCTATCTTTAGCAAGTTCGTGCACTATATTTTCTGACTCCCTTAACTTTTCAGAAAGCTCATCAATTTTCGCAATAGTTTGCTCAACCCCTTCTTTACCACTAATCGCATTATTATTGGTTGCTTCAGCTTTACTCGCAGCGGCATTGGTATTATTAGCAATTTCATCAACGGTCGCAACCATTTGAGTCACCGCGGTAGCGACCATATCCGTTTGTTGAATTTGTGAGTCGACTCCGGCATTAGCAAGGTGAATATTTTTTGATAAACTATCTGTTGCTTCGTGCACAGTATCAACAGAAAGGTTAACGGCCGTAATTAAGTTTCTAAACTTACCCAGCATATTATTAAAAATAGTGGCCATTTCGCCGAGTTCGTCATCACTGTGAGTAGATACGGTCAACGATAAATCCTGAGTATCAGCCACTTTTTTCATGGTCTCGTTTAGCTGATTTATGCTTAATAAAATACTTCTACTGACAAAAAAGGCAAAACTGATGGCAATAAGTAATATGATAAAAAAGACACTGTAGGCAACCAAGTCAACAAATTTGGTGTGCTCAACAACCTCATTTTTACTCAGTAAAACAAGTTTATCTAAAATTTCATCCACTTGATGAACAGCGTTGCGCATATCACCTTTTAAACCTTCTTTAGCGGTGAAACCAAGCCGTTTTTGTCCGGCAACAAAGTCTGTAAATGCTTGTTCATAGAGAGAGATATTATCAATGGCTTGTGATTTAGCATCACTGGATAAATCGCTTACGTTTATGTCTTGAACAAAAGAACTGGCATTATTATTCCAACGGTCGACGTATTTCGCATCAAGACGTAACATAAAGTCTTTCTCATTGCGTCTAAGTTGTAGCATATTGCTCAGCAATTTATAGTCACTATTACCAATCGACTCTTCAACTACATGAACAGCAGATCTTAATGAGCCGTATAGACCGTCGGTTGAAGATAAACCAAGATCTTTTTGTGCATCAACTAAGTCTTTAAAGAACTGTTGATAATCATTTAGCACAGCGCGAAGCTTATTTAATTCAGGAAGGTCTTTGCCTATCGTTTCGTAAGCTTGCTCAAGTGAACCAATATTTCTTATAAGCTCAGCATAATTTTCACTAAACGCCTCAAAATACTTGATATCTTTTCTAGCTAAAAAATCCTTTTCATTACGACGCAACTGTAAAATTTCGGTTTCGATATTGCCAATTTCTCGAGCAATTTTTATATCAGTTTCCAAAGACGACATAGTAAAATTAAGTAAGCCCAACATAAAGACCATTGATAAAACCAAAATACCGGTGTTAGCAATAAGCTTGTGCTTGATTAGCATAAAGGAGATCCTAAAAATATTAATAGATTGATATTTTTAGTATAGGTAGAAAATTAAAATTTGAAACAAATTTATATGTTTTTTTATATGAAATAATAAGATGATAATTATCGGGCAAAGTATTTTTTCAATGCTTCTTCGGGTATAGGTTTACTGATGTAATATCCTTGAACAGCATCACAGCCAATGTTGCGTAATACCCTTAGTTGTTCTTCGGTTTCAACTCCCTCGGCTAAAACACGCTTACCTAAACCATGAGAAAGCTCAACCATAGATTTAACAATCGTTAAATCTGAATCATTACTTGCGACTTCTTCAATAAAACTTCGATCAATTTTAATTTTGTCGATCGGCAGTTTACGCAGGTATGCCAATGAGGAATACCCTGTACCAAAATCATCAATTGAAACTTTTATGCCCATATTTTGCAAAATAACAATGGTATTCATTGCTGTTGCGATTTCAGTCATCACAACATTTTCGGTAATTTCTAAATCTAAACATCTTGGTGTAATTTGATATTTAAAAAGTAAGGCTTGGATATTTTCAATCAATTTTGGATCTTGAAATTCAACGGCGGTAATATTAACCGCTATGGTCACTCGTCGATGATATTCTTTTTGCAAACGTGCAATAGTTTGGCATGCTCGTTCAAGCACATAACTGTCTAGCTCACTAAGCAGGTTAAGCGATTCAATATCAGGTAAAAAACTTGCGGGTTGTAATAAACCACGTTCTTGGTGTTGCCAGCGAACAAGCGCTTCGAAGCCTTCTATACGATTATTTAATAAGTTAAGCTGTGGTTGAAAATAGAGTACAAATTCATTGTTTTCAAAACCATCGCGAATTTCTTTTTCCATGGCAAGTAATCTTCGACCATGCGATTGCATTCCCGTTTTATATTTGACCGTCGCCACATTTTGACTTTCAGCTTGCGCTAAGGCTAAATTAGCTTTCTGCAATAAATCTTCAGCTAATAGCCCATCCCCAGGATATAAACAATAACCAACAGAGCATTGTAATAATACTTTATGTTGTTTGATGTGGTACGCCCGACTTATTAAGCCGTGTAAATGTTCTATTGCAGCCGCTTGTTGCTTTTCGTCAACACCATCAATAATAAAAGTAAAAGAATCACCACTTAATCGTCCAACCACCTGGGGTAAAAATATACTTTCATCAAGTCTACGCGCTATTTCACCCAAAATAGCATCCCCAACCTTAAGCCCGTATGTATCATTGACAAATTTAAAGCCTTTAATATCTAGTAAAAAAACCGCTAAATTTTGTTGATTACAGGCGGTTTTTTCGATGATTAAAGGCAGTTTTTCCATGACTTGTTGTCGGCTTAACGCCCCGGTTAATGAATCGTGCTTACCTAAATATTGAGCCTTATTCATCGCAGAGGTCGCAATACTTCGCTCTGCCCCTTGCATCCAAATAAGCATAGTAAATGCTAATAAAGTAAAGGCACCCAAATCAAAATAAATCAGTACTTCTGCTAATGGCCTAAACCAATACTCATTGATAAGTACAATAGAAAGAAAGGAAAATAAAACGTACCTGCCCCCCATAATAAGACTATAAATAATAAGAATATGTGCCGAAAAATATTTTTTTGGCAAGTTATATAGATAAAAAGCCGTTAGCAATAAACTGCAGCCCATCACAAATGCAGGTAAACTCTCTCGCAGGTAAAAGCGGTTATAAACCTCGTTAACCTCAAATCCATAGAGTAACGTTGCCGTTAGTGCGAACAAAGCACTGAGTATAAAGCTGCTATTGGTGATTTTTTTAGAAATACTTTTTTTTGAAACTGCGCTATATATTCCGAGTAAAAGTGCGCAGAGATGAAAATAAAAACTAACTTGAATACCCACTGTAAGAAGAACTTTCTCTAAGGCGATAACACTGAGGTCGGTAAGTTGGGTTTCAATGGCAAGGCAAAGTTGATGGGCACTTAAAGAAAATAGGCTCACCGTCCAGTAGCTAACATACTGCCGACCTATCCCCCGATAATACAGCAAAAAAAATGTAGCAAGTAAGCCAAAAACTACGGCTTCAACAGAAAATAATAGACCGTGATAAAAGTCTTTCTCACCTACCATGTTATATTCTCTATTAAGTTGCGGGCGACCATTAAATATTCTTTTGCTTAGCAATACAAGACAGTCGCTATTATTATTTGCTGATTATACGGTTATTTACCATTGAATATATTTCACACAACGTTTGTACATCGAGCTATACTAACAGCCAATCGATTAAATTTTTTCACACTTTATGTTTACTGTTGCTGTGAGCAAAAATTTAGTAGCATAGGTATAAGCATTCAATCATAGCATTAAGGAAAAATCATGGAATACAACACCTCAGAGCTTTGTAATATTTATGCCGACCTAATTGATGTTGTTGATCCTATCTTTTGTAATTATGGCGGGCGCAGCTCTTTTGGTGGTCAAGTTGTTACCATTAAGTGCTTTGAAAATAATGGTTTAATAGCACAAATTGTAGCGACAGATGGACGAGGAAAAGTACTTGTTATTGATGGTGGTGGCTCAACACGTAGGGCACTGATTGATTTTAACATTGCTGAACAGGCCGCTAACAATGCTTGGGAAGGAATTGTTTGCTATGGAAGTGTCCGCGACGTAGATGCAATAGAAGAACTCGACTTAGGCATTCAAGGCTTAGTCTCTATTCCTGTCGGTGCTAGTGACCAAGATATTGGCGAAAGTGATTTAGCAATAAACTTTGCTGGGGTAACATTTCTCCCTGAAGACCACATTTATGCTGACAATACTGGTATTATTTTGTCACCAGAGCCGTTAGACATTGAATAAATCATCTAGACTTTATATTCAGTAAGTTACGCCCACTGACTTAAATTGGGCTCACTTAGCTGGCTCACTATGTGGATATTGTTCGAGCCAACGTCGCGTCCAAATTTCAATTTCATCAAAAACAACCCCACGACTTAAATATCTACCCTGAGCATATTCACCACCCATTGATATAAATGCTTGTTCAATATTACTGTTATTAATTGAGGTGCCAATAAGGGGGAGTTTCATTGCCCGGGTTAAATTGATTAGCGCATTAATAATGGCCTTATCGGAGCTACCACTCTCAATATTATTATCACTATTACCCAACAAGCCACAATTAATTTTTACTTGATGGATACTCAGCTTTCGTAAGTATCGTAATGATTCATAGCTGCCTGAAAAATCCCCTATCGCGATCTTTATATTTAAAGATTTCAGCTGATCAATGATCGCTTTTGCTCTTTGGCTAGCAGATAAAATTAGCGCTTCTTTAAACTCGATAATTAAAGAATTTGTATTAATACTATATTCTTTAGCTTGCAAAACAATGTAGTCAATTAATGCCGGTTCAAGTAACTCTTTACTAGCAAAGGTAATGGTTACTGGCTTTTCAAAACCTACCTTTTGTAATTGAGCAATGGCCTTACATGCTTCAACAATCATCTGCTTTGTTAATAGATAGATATCGCCACTATGCTCGGCAATATCGACAAATTGGTTGAGTACACGCGGTGCTTTATCATCGCAATACCAATGCACCTCCATGTGAAAGCCTACTACTTTTTTATTTGCTAGACCTATTTGTGGTTGTAAATACCAATGTAATTTTTCATCGGCTATATCTTGTTTTAATTGTTCCATACGCTGTAATTGTTGTTCGGTATAGAGTGCACTATTGTGGTCAAAGTAACTGACAACTTGTTGAGTTTGTTCTGAAACGAGTAAGGCATCTTCAGCAAATGAAATAACCTCACCGACACTATGACTGTATTCACCCATATAAGCAGCACCAAAAGCCAATTCGAAATTGAGAGAAAAACTTTTAAAACTCATTGCACTGGGCACAGCAGCCATAAGCTCACGGCAAAGCTGATCAACTTTAGTATGGTCAGGATAATTGTCAGTACTCAAATCTAGCACGACTAAAAAGTGTAACCCTTGTAGCCGAGCGATTTTTATCGGTGATTGTTCATCTGAAAAGTTAACTAATAAAATATTTTCAGCGACTTTTTTCTGTAAACAATACGCTAATTGTAATAATAAAATATCAGAATTATGGTGACCTAAAACGGTGTTAACCGCTTGAAAGTTTACCGGCTTAAAAACAATACTCACAAAGCGACTTTTAGGCTGCTGCTTTATAACATTGTCTAGTTTTTCCAAGGCTTGCTGATAACAGGGTAAATTTGTTGCAGGGTCTAACAAATATGCTGTTGATATTTTTTGACGAATATCATCGCTATTATTAAGTTCGACGCGAATGGCTTGCACTAAATACCAACAACCATTGACCAAAGCGGCTAGATAAGAAATAACGATTGCCGACACTAACCAAACAACACTGATAAAAGCATTTAACCACGCGAAAAGAATAACCACGAAACAAAGATGTATAAACCACTGTGCCGTTAATCTCACACTACTAGGCTCTTTAATTTTTTTTGATGAAAGCACCGTAACGCCAGCACATGCAAGCACCAGTAAACTTGCCGCCAGCCAGGCTAAATAACCATCAATATCGGGTAAAAACCATAAACTAAAAACAAAAGATACCGCTGTTGCGACAACAATAAAATTGATTAAATAATTTACTTTTTCTGCCGGTTGAGAATAAGTGCTTCGTAGCCAAAAAAATAACACCGAAGAAAAAATCATGGCTGATGAAAGTATCAATTCACTTTGATAGCTTTTTGGATAAGCCAAGGCATAAAGCATCAATAAAACACTCAGAGAAATCAGTAAGGGGTAACGAAGACGAATGTTTTTTAAGGGCTTAACTAAGGCGATAATTAATATAACAGGAAACATTAACCCCAAAACAAAGGCAATATTAAATTCAGTAAAAGAAAAAGAGGCGGCTTGTGCCGTACTCGAAAATAAAAACAAGCTTAACACTACCATCAAAAAACCAGTGAGTGATAAGCGCGTCGAGCGAAAGTGTTTCATATAAAGCCTTTTACCTAATGACAACAAACCTATACGATTGATGAGTTTAACTAGGAAATTAGATCAATTATTGCAATGCCAAACGGGGTTTATAGCTAAACACCATTAGACGAACCTGCGTATTGAAGTAGAACGGATATATATTAAGACTAAGCAATATAGTGAAGTTTGTATAGGGTGTTTTTAACTAGGCTTATCGCAGAAAAAATTATCGCCTGAATATAAGCCCATTTAATGAAATTAAATGGCTTTATTACCCGCTACAAATAATTCACTCAGTGGGTTTACGCCAAATTGATAACAAAGTTCCGCTGGTTGCTCTATATTCCACAAGGCAATATCTGCATCAAAGCCAAGCGCAAGCTGACCTTTATTAGCTAAACCGAGTGCTTTAGCACCATAACAAGTAACACCAGCTAGTGCTTCTGCCGGTGTTAATCGAAAGAATGTGCATGCCATATTAAGCATCAGTTGAATATTATGAATGGGTGAGGAACCGGGGTTTGCATCGGTAGCAATCGCCATTGGCACTTGATACTTGCGTAATAATTCCATTGGCGGTAATTGTGTTTCACGAAGAAAATAAAAGGCTCCGGGTAACAGTACTGCAGTCATGTCTGCATCTTTCATGGCTTTAATACCGGTTTCATCTAAAAATTCGATATGATCAGATGAAAGCGCATTATATTTTGCCGCTAATGCGGTAGCGCCTAAATTTGATAATTGCTCAGCGTGAACTTTTATCGGTAGATGATGCTTTTGAGCCGCAGCAAAGACACGTTCTGTTTGTACTAAACTAAAACCAATACTTTCGCAAAAAACATCAACCGCATCGGCTAGTTTACCTTCGGCAATAATGGGTATCATTTCATCACAGACTAAGTCGACATATTCATCGGGATTATCTTTGTATTCAACAGGTAAAGCATGAGCGCCAAGGAAAGTCCGCTTAATAGTAACCGGCAGTTTTTCAGCTAACTGCCCTGCTACTTTAAGCATTTTAATTTCGTTTTCTGTATCAAGACCATAACCCGATTTAATTTCAATACTGGTCACACCTTGTTGATGTAATGCAGTTAACCTGGGTAAGGCACTGGCTAATAATTCACTTTCACTGGCTTTGCGTGTGGCAGATACTGTTGAGACTATGCCTCCGCCGGCATTAGCAATTTCTTGATAACTTTTCCCGAGTAAGCGCATTTCAAATTCATTGGCTCGGTTACCGCCATAAACGATATGAGTATGACAATCAACGAGTCCGGGCGTTAACCATTTGCCTTTTCCATCAATAACCCGTACTGATTTTTCATCATATGGGGGTAAAGAAGTTTCAGCGCCTAACCAAGCAATTTTACTTCCACTTATTGCTAAAGCACCATTTTCAATCGCACCATAGCTGTTAGCGCCATCAGTCATAGTCGCTAGATTTACATTAATGAAGAGAGTGTGCCAAGCAGAAGAATTAATCGTCATAATAGATCCAAAAGGTGATTTTAACGCTAAACTTTTAACCAGCGTTTATATCAAAAGATGGCGGCATTATAAGCGTAGTGTTTGATTGCTAATAACGCTACTTTACGCGATAGAGAATAGACAAGCAAGCTTGTATATACAACTATTGACATCAGCACTAATAAATGAGATTGTATATACAAGTTATAGCGTTAAGACGACAACAGTCTTATAAACAATAAACCTAGCGAATTAACATGACTAAAGTAAAAACAGCAAAATTTACCGTAATAAAGCAGCATATTTGCCAAAAAATTGAATCTGGCGAATGGCAACAACATGCAAAAGTCCCTTCTGAAAATGAACTCGCGGATCAATTTTCAGTAAGTCGTATGACAGCAAGACGTGCTTTACAAGAACTTACCGAGCAAGGACTATTGATTCGTTCGCAAGGCTCAGGCACTTTTGTTGCAACGTTTAAGTCACAGTCTTCGTTATTAGAAATTCGTAATATCGCTGATGAAATTCAAGAGCGAGGTCATCGACATCACGCTAAACAGCTGACCTTAAAAGCGGTTGCTGTTAACGAAGAAATCGCTATTTTACTTAACTTAAAAACTAATTCAATTAATAGCGTGTCAGTTTTTTATTCTGAAGTACTGCATTTTGAAAATGATCAACCGATTCAACTCGAACAACGTTTTGTTAATAGCGACTTAGTAAAAAATTATTTACAGCAAGACTTCACGCAAATAACGCCTCACGAATATTTATCAAGTGAAGCACCATTAACAGAAGCAACACACGAAATAGAAGCTGTATTAGCAGAAGCCTATATTTGCCAATTACTTCATATAGAAGAATCAATGCCTTGTTTACAAGTGAAACGTCGTACTTGGTCAAGTAAAGGGGTGGTCAGTTTAGCGACCTTAACCTCTCCGGGTAATAAGTATCGTTTAGGCAGTCACTTAAAATTCTAAAGAAATAATCATCCTTTTTACAACCCATAGTTAGGAAAATATCATGACTATCGAAAATACCTCAACAGACCCAAGATTAGATACAAGCCGAGTGATCAGAGCCGATCGTGGTAATAAAATTACCGCAAAAAGTTGGTTAACCGAAGCGGCTAAACGCATGTTAATGAATAACCTTGACCCTGAAGTTGCTGAACACCCGCAATCATTAGTGGTCTACGGTGGGATCGGCCGTGCCGCACGCAACTGGGCTTGCTATGACAAAATTATTGAAGTATTAAATCGTTTAGAAGATGACGAAACCTTAATGGTGCAATCAGGCAAGCCGGTTGGTGTATTTAAAACCCACTCAAATGCGCCACGTGTTTTAATTGCTAACTCAAACCTAGTGCCAAACTGGGGTAATTGGGAACACTTCAACGAGCTCGATAAAAAAGGCTTGATGATGTATGGCCAAATGACTGCGGGCTCGTGGATTTACATTGGTTCACAAGGTATTGTGCAAGGTACTTATGAAACCTTTGTCGCGATGGCTAAGCAACACTTTGGCGGAAGCGCTAAAGGTAAGTGGGTACTTACTGGTGGGTTAGGCGGTATGGGCGGTGCACAACCTCTCGCAGCAACTATGGCTGGTTTCTCAGCATTAGTGGTTGAATGTGATGAAACCCGAATCGACTTTCGTATCAAAACTCGTTATGTAGACAAAAAAGCAAAAACGCTAGATGAAGCTTTAGTCATGATCAACGAAGCATGTGCTAGAGGTGAAGCGATATCTGTTGGTTTATTAGGTAACGCCGCTGACGTTTTTCCTGAATTAGTAAAGCGTGGTATCACACCCGATGTAACCACAGATCAAACATCAGCACATGATCCATTAAATGGCTACCTTCCACAAGGTTGGACCATGGAATACGCAGCCGAGATGCGCTTAAAAGACGAAGCTTTTGTAGTAAAAGCGGCGAAAAAATCAATGGCGATACAAGTACAAGCCATGCTCGACTTACAAGCGGCAGGTTCTGCAACAACAGATTATGGCAACAACATTCGTCAAATGGCTTTAGATGAAGGGGTTACAAATGCTTTTGACTTCCCCGGTTTTGTACCTGCATATGTTCGTCCCTTATTTTGTGAGGGCATAGGTCCTTTCCGCTGGGTAGCATTGTCTGGCGATCCAGAAGATATCTATAAAACCGATGCAAAAGTTAAAGAATTGATCCCCAATAATCCTCATTTACACAATTGGTTGGATATGGCTCGTGAGCGTATCGACTTTCAAGGTCTACCAGCACGTATTTGTTGGGTTGGTTTAAAAGACCGTGCGCGTTTAGCGTTAGCCTTTAACGAAATGGTTAAAACTGGCGAATTATCTGCCCCCGTTGTTATCGGTCGAGATCACTTAGATTCAGGTTCAGTTGCTTCACCAAATCGAGAAACTGAAAGTATGTTAGATGGCTCAGATGCTGTTTCTGATTGGCCATTACTTAATGCCCTACTTTCAACGTCTGGTGGTGCTACTTGGGTAAGCATACATCACGGAGGTGGTGTTGGTATGGGCTTTAGCCAACATTCAGGTGTGGTTATTGTTGCTGACGGAACTGACGAAGCAGCACAGCGTATTGGCCGCGTTTTATGGAACGACCCTGCGACAGGTGTTATGCGTCATGCCGATGCGGGTTACGATATAGCCGTTGATTGTGCAATAGAGCAAGGCCTTGATTTACCTATGATTGAAGGCGCTAACGGTAAGTAACTTTTTCTTCGTGGCTGACGTAATGACTTAATGCAGCCACATTAAAGAAAACTCATTTAACGAATTAATTAGAATTAACGAGAAATACATGTCAGATATAAGCACATTAAACATTATTCCAGGGCAATTAACCCTAGCGCAATTACGCAACGTCGTTAAATACGAAGGTATTCAATACAGCCTTGACGAGAGTGCCTTTGATGCGATTCATCAAAGTGCTGAAGCGGTACAACAAGTTATCCGTGAAAACCGTGTCGTTTATGGTATTAATACCGGCTTTGGCTTATTAGCCAGCACACGCATAAAGACAGAAGAGCTAGAATTATTACAACGCTCTATCGTACTTTCTCACTCAGCGGGTTTTGGCGAATATATGGAAGATGCCACTGTACGCTTAATGATGGTGTTAAAAATCAATTCATTGTCTCGTGGCTTTTCAGGTATACGTTTAAAAGTCATCCAAGCCTTAATCACTCTGCTTAATGCTGAAGTCTATCCTTGTGTACCCAAAAAAGGTTCAGTTGGCGCATCTGGCGATTTAGCGCCACTTTCACATATGGTTTTACCTTTACTAGGTGAAGGTGAAATGTCGCATGACGGTGAAGTCATTACCGCCCTTGAAGGTTTAAAAATTGCAGGTCTTGAACCGGTAACACTTGCCGCGAAAGAAGGTTTAGCGCTACTTAACGGTACACAAGCATCTACGGCTTTTTCTTTGGAAGGTTTATTTCACGCTGAAGATTTATTTGCTGCTGCTGTGGTTATTGGCTCAATGTCTGTTGAAGCCGCATTAGGTTCACGTGCCCCTTTTGACGATCGCGTTCACCAAGTACGTGGGCAAATAGGCCAAATAGATGCAGCAACCGCTTACCGTTATGTTTTAGATACAAACTCTGAAATTGGTGGCTCTCATGTTGATTGTGAAAAAGTACAAGACCCTTATTCATTACGTTGTCAGCCACAAGTGATGGGTGCATGTTTAACACAAATTCGTCAGGCTGCTGAAGTGCTTCATATCGAAGCCAATGGAGTAACGGATAATCCACTGGTTTTTGCAAATGAAGGTGATTTTATCTCGGCAGGTAATTTCCACGCTGAACCTGTCGCTATGGCTGCTGATAATTTAGCCCTCGCCATTGCCGAAATAGGTTCGTTGTCTGAACGTAGAATGGCACTATTGATTGATGCAAACTTAAGTAAACTCCCTCCATTTCTTGTAGATAACGGCGGTGTTAACTCAGGTTTTATGATAGCTCAGGTGACCTCAGCAGCTTTAGCATCAGAAAATAAATCGTTAGCTCACCCTGCTTCGGTTGACAGTTTACCAACATCGGCTAACCAAGAAGATCATGTATCGATGGCTTGCTTTGCTGGTCGTCGTTTAGCTGATATGGCAGAAAATACCAATGGTGTCTTGGCCGTAGAGTATTTAGCCGCCGCGCAAGGTTTAGACTTTAGAGCTCCTCTTAAAGGTGCTGAAAAAGTTGAATTAGCCAAAGCTATTTTACGTCAAGAAGTAAGCTTTTATGATAAAGATAGATACTTTGCACCCGATATTGCAGAAGCCTCAGATATTATTACTGATGGTGAATTAAATCAATTAATACCCGCTGGTATACTACCAAGCTTCTAGTATTTAATAACAATATAAAAAATAAAGCCCGTTAATGAAAGTTAACGGGCTTTATATGTTCAGGATGAACGGTATGCTGTGATCACATGGATGTAAAAAGTAAAGCAACGTATATTTCTGCTAGGTACGCGCATTCACCTTATTAATACTTTCCTGTATATCAATCTTTGAGACAAGGATATCAGAGCCAGACTAACGTAAGGAAGTTACCTGATAACCTAGACTTAACTAGGAAATATAATTCAACAACAAACTTGACATAATATGTCATACTTGCTAACTTTATTTTTACAGAAGTGATCATAAATTTTACCTCTTCATAATAATATAACAACAGTATCTATATTTTTTTAACCTGTTAATCTATTAAAGCATTAATGACAAGGAGTTAGCGGTGGAGTACATACTTTTATTTGAAACGTGGATTGTTCTAGCCATATTATTTGCTTGCGCAGAAATTTTTGTTCCCGGTGGTATCCTCTTAAATTTAGGTATTGCCTCATTATTAGTCGCTATTGGTGTACAACAACAATTACTCGATACTTGGACTCTGACTTTAACGACTTGGTTTATTCTTGCTTCATTTCTACTATTTGTACTTTATTTTGTCACTGAACGGTTTTTCAGTGGTGAATATACCGTTGAAAATATTTATGAAGAACTAGACATTTATGGCAAAGAAGTAACGGTTATAGAAAAAATTGGACCAGGGACTCATGCTGGTCGCGTAGAATTTCAAGGCACTACTTGGACCGCGCTGAGCGACGGTTCAGAGTTACCCAAAGGTAGTCACGCCACTATTGTTTGTAAAGAAAATATCTCTCTGGTTGTTGAACCGATAAAGTAACAACAACAAAACTATCATTCTAACTAAAAATATGGGAGCAACCTATGCTAGCCACACTCACCTTTGTCTTTCTTGGATTACTGTTTATTGTTGTCAAACTGGTCCTTATTGTGCCAATGAAAGAAGTTTGTATTATCGAACGTTTAGGTAAATTTCGCGCAATAATGCAACCTGGATTACATTTTCTTATTCCTTTTATTGACCGCGTCGCTTACCGTCATGAAACAAGAGAACAAGTCTTAGACATCCCTTCTCAAAGCTGTATATCTCGCGATAATATTCAAATTGAAGTCGACGGCTTAGTTTATATTCAAGTTATGGACGGTGCCAAAGCCAGCTATGGTATAGAAGATTACCGCCGGGCTTGTGTGAATTTAGCGCAAACCACTATGCGTAGTGAAATTGGCAAGTTAAAACTCGGACAAACGTTTTCAGAACGAGACACCCTTAACGAAACGATTGTCCGTGAAATAGACAAAGCATCAGATCCTTGGGGCATCAAAATGTTGCGTTACGAAGTTAGGAATATCACCCCTTCTGCTAATGTCATTCATACCCTTGAAAAACAGATGGAAGCCGAACGAAAAAAACGTGCTGAAATTACTTTAGCTGAAGCTGACAAAGAATCGACAATAAATTTATCAGAAGGTGAGCGCCAAGAAGCCATTAATATTTCAGAGGGTGATAAACAACGACAAATTAATGAAGCACATGGTTTTGCAAAAGAAATTGAAATACTAACGCAAGCCACCGCAGAGGGCATGAACATGATTGCCAAAGCGTCAATGACTCCGGGTGGCGACAAAGCGATAAAAATGCGTTTACTAGAGCAATTCATTAAACAAACTGGGTCTATTTTAAAAACTGCAGATGTCTCAATTATGCCCGCTGAAATGGCGAAATTAGAAGGCTTTTTCGAAGGCATGGACAAAGTAACGCAAACCGTTCAAGGAGCAAAATAATGATCCAGCAAACTATAAGTAATATGGGTGGCAGTAACCTTGATATCGTGGTGCTGGCTATTTGGGGCGCTATATTTCTCTTTCTAGCCTACAAATTCGTACAAGCTATTTGCTTAGTACCAACAAAGTCTGCCTATGTCGTTGAACGTTTAGGCAAGTACCGCTGTACCTTAGAAGCAGGCTTTCATCTTTTATTGCCATTTATTGACCGTGTGGCTTTTATTCAAGATTTAAAAGAAGAAACAATCGACGTACCACCACAAGAATGTTTTTCAAAAGACGAAGTAAATGTTGAAGTTGACGGCGTTATTTACATCGAAGTCATTGATTCATTAAAAGCAAGCTACGGTATCACTGACTATCGTTTTGCCGCGATGCAATTAGCACAAACCACCACGCGTTCTGTTATTGGTACCTTAGACTTGGACAGAACTTTTGAAGAGCGTGATGTTATCAGTGCTAAAGTGGTAGAAGTATTAGATAAAGCAGGCGAAAGTTGGGGAATACGTGTTCATCGCTATGAGATAAAAAATATAACGCCACCTGATACCGTTAAAAATGCCATGGAGTTAGAAGTTAATGCGGAACGTGAACGCCGGGCAATTCTAGCAAAAAGTTTAGGAGATAAGGCGAGTCGAATTAATCGTTCAGAAGGCTTAATGACTGAAATGATCAATATTTCAGAAGGTGAAAAACAACGTCGTATAAATTCTGCAGAAGGTAAAGCGGCACAAATAACTGCTATTGCGCAAGCAACGGGGGATTCAATCACTAAAATAGCGATTGCCATTGAGCAACCGGGTGGGCAACAAGCACTTGATTTACAATTAACCGAGCAGTACCTTCAGCAAATGCAAGGCTTAAGCCAGGCAAACAGAAAAGTTATTTTACCGGCAAACTTGCTTGATTTTAACCAGTGGTTAGCCGTATCAGGTATTAAATAACAGCTAAGCTTAAAAATAGTAGAATAAATAAAGCACGTAGTTGACTCGCTTTTTAACTACGTGCTTTGATAGATAAATGGCATTATGTTACTCACTTGAAAATAAAAAAAAGCCAATGAGTAACACCATAACCACTGAGCCCACCACAAAAACATTATTACCCATCGTGAGTTTTTTTTCCGCTAAACCTATTCGTATCTTAGTGATGGCAATATAAATAATGGCCGCAATTAAAGCAGTAATAAAATGAGTCAGTAAGGTGTTCAGTTCGCTATTTTGTTGCCACAAAAACACAACGCCTCGTTTGTTAACAAAAAATAAGTTTAATAACGAAATATGCAACCATAAAACAAAAAACAACTGAGTGGCTTTGTTGGTTAACCAAGCTTTAAGCATCTTATAACCCTGCAACCGATTTATATAACCAAACAATTAAATCATCATGAGTAAATTGATAAGTAAAACTATTACGCAGTTTTTCATCATTAATACGTTTACCAAAACGCATTGATGTTTCAAACGAGAACTCTGGCAGCGGCAAATTTAAAGCTTTAGCAGCCGCATGGTAATAATGTTGTTTAGACGTTTCCGTAGCGCTGACCGCGTTATAAATACCCCTAATGTTTTCATCTTTAATGATCTCCATTAAAACACCAACCGCATCGTCCTGATGGATTAGATTGATAAAGGCTTGTGGGTCAGAAAGTAATTTTCTTCCTTGTAAAAACCTACCGGGGTGGCGCTCAGGCCCAACTAATCCGGCCAAGCGCAATATAACTGTTTCACCTGAAAAGGCCTCTGCTGCTTTTTCGGCGCGAATAAGAGTAGCCACTTTATCAGCGTTCATATCTAGCACTGATTGTTCATCAACTAAACCTGACAAACCATTATAGACAGCAGTACTACTTAACAAGACAATTTTTTTTACACGCCCTAGTTCAGCCATTTCAATTAACTGGGCAACTTTTTCAGGGTAATCGCTTCGCCCTTGACGGATCTGTGGTGTTATAGAAATAATAAGCGTATCGTGACCAAAAACACTTAACACTGTTGATTTAGGATCTTCAACAGGTAAAGTCAAAAGCTCTGTATCTATTTGCTCTTTAGCTAGTCTTTGCTTTTTCTCTTCACTTTGTACCGTTACAGTGACGCGATATTCTTCTCTCAACAATTGCTTTGCTAAAGCGTGGCCAAGCCAACCACAACCTATAATCGCAACATTTTTTACCATCGTATTCCCTTAATTTATTAACGATTCTTTTGATGATATTCTTTAATTTTACTGACAACGTCTGTTGAAATAGTATTAGGAACTGGTATAGAAAGATTATACTGTAATATTTTCCAACCATCAGACGTCAACTTAAGCACACCAGATCCCCGACATTCGCCATAGTGACTATTGTCGAGTAACTCGTCAAAAAACGCCAATTGTTCGCTATTATTTACTGATGCAATAAGCGTAATATTTCTTTGACGAGATTTATAGCGCCAACCTTGTCCTTGACTGAAATAAGGAGTAACAAACTCAGTAAATTGTTTTTTTGTCCAGCGCTCTTGACCATCAGTGCCTAAAAATACGGCTTGTTCATCAAGTAAATCAAGATAAATTTTTTGGTCAGCATCGCCAGCAGCTTGATGAAAAGTATCTAGCACTTTATCTATGTCGCTGTTTGCAAATACACTGGCGTTAAAAAGACAGAGGCCTATAAGACAAACTATAATTTTTATCATGGTATCAAATCCTAAATTTGGCTCATTTTGGTAGAACAAAATATAAGCCATTAAAAGTTGCGGCTACCTTTTCTCCACTCATTACCTGAACTTCAACGCAGAGTTTTATTTTCTGCTTGGTCACTAAGTTATCAATACTGCCAGAGCTTAACGAGCGTCCTGTTTTTGCAAAAGCTATTCCTGCTATTGGGCTATGATATCTAATCTTGGCATCAGCTAACACTATATTACCCATAAGATTTTTCTGTTCCATTAACAAATAAACCCAGCCCCATCCCGTTAATGTTGCTAATGTGTAGATACTGCCCGCAAACATAGTATTGTGTAAATTTTTATTAAAAAGCTCATCACAAGTCGTGACTAAGTTTTGTTGATCGTAATAACCAACCGTCACTTTCATCGCTTTGCTCATTGGTATAGTGCTATGCCAAGTATTTTGCAGTGCTGTTGATAGTTCATCACAATGAAAATCATCGCTTACCAGCGTTTTTTCCATATTGAAATGCTTAATTTTATTGAATAATAAGTGCGAAAAGCCAATGTTTTTATAAGATTGTTTTTCATAGAAGCTGATCGCTTGTTCTCGCGCTTTCAAAGAGAGCTTAGTGACACCTAAACGGCTCGCAAACTGTTCAAGAGCGAGTATTAACTGCTGCCCTAACCCTTTGCCCTGAAAATCATCAGCAACCGCCATATAACGGATTTGCCCTGCTAACAAGCTACAAAAGTGAAGACGGGCAACAGCGATAATATTACCTTTATCATCAAAAATCGCTCGATGAATCGCTTGTTTTTCCAAGTCATCTTTTTCACTTCCTTGTTTTTGTTGTGATGGTTTACGTAATATTGTCCAGCGTAAGTGGTAGTATTGGTCAAATTCTTGCTGGCTTATGGGTGCTCGACACTCAAACATTGGTTATGCTTTCCTATAACAATTAAAAAGATTCGTTCGTATACGCTATTATGAAATTAGTTAAAAATATCCAACAGGGTCAATTAAGTTACTACACGCAAAATGATGACTCCATTTCGGTGAGTGAAAACCAACACTATCGTTGGTTAGCTTTTGATAATGTCGTACAAAGCATGATGCTAAAGCGCAAGCCCTCACAACTTACATTCCCTCATCAAATCAGCTTATTATCACCTTTACTTTTTTTTCGCCCTAAAAAAGTTGTTGAATTTGGCTTAGGTGGTGGTAATTTAGCACGATTTTTATTGCATTATTTACCTGATTTAACCTTACACACCATTGAATATTCACAAGAAGTTATTGAATGTTTCGAACGTTTTTTTAATCCACAAGCTACCAAGGTTAATTTGCATCATTGCTCGGCACTAGATTGGCTTCATCACCATAAAAAAATGAAACCTGATTGGTTTATTTGTGACATTTACCATAAAAATCAGTCTATTAACGACTCATTGATTTTAACCAAAAATATCTTAAAAAAAGTGGACGAGCGAGCTGTTTTATCACTTAACTTGCCAAGCCCATCAAACGAAGAAATTAATTATTTTCTCGCCGAGTTAAAAGTACTCGCTCCAACTAAACAGCTAGTGTACTTTCATATTCCTCATTACTTAAATGTTATTATTCATTTACTGCCCTACGATATGTTAAGTCAAGCTGAAGAGAGCTTACTTGCTGACACCGTGCTACCCGCGAGAACATTTAAACGCTGGCGTAAATATTGGCGACATGGCATGCAATAGTTCATTGCGCTTAGCAAGTGAGTGTAAAGGTAACGGGACCATCATTCACTAGTGCTACTTTCATATCAGCACCAAACTCGCCCGTAGGCACGGCAAAACCATGACCACGCAATTGTAAACAGAAATAATTATATAGTGGGATGCTGACTTCTGGTTTAGCTGCAGAAGTAAAGCTTGGACGCATACCTGAACGCGTATCGGCGGCTAGTGTAAATTGTGAAACAACTAAAATTTCTCCGTCAATATCGCTAACATTTAGGTTCATTTTTCCTGCTTCGTCTTCAAAGATACGATAACCTGCAATCCGTTGCGCTAATCGTTTCGCTTTAGTTTCGTTGTCGTCAGGCTCAATGGCAAGTAACACTAAAATCCCTCGATCAATTTTCCCTATTACTTGTTGATTAACCGTAACGCTTGCTTGTGAAACTCTTTGAATAACTGCGATCATTTTATTGCTCGGCTAGAAAATTTGCCATAGTATCGCTCGCTCGACAAAATGCATCAATAGTTTGTCGCTCAAAACCACTATGTCCTGCACAAGGCAAAATTTGTAATTGCGCGTTATCCCAAAATTTAGTCAGTGAAAAAGCATTATCAAGCTGACAAACCATGTCGTAACGGCCATGAAGAATAATCGCAGGGATCGCGGTTAGTTTATCAATATTTTCTAAAATGTAATTCTCATTGATAAAACAATCTTGAGTAAAGTAATGACTTGATACCTTTGCCATGCATAGAGCTTGATGGGCGTCATCAACATGCGCTAGACCTATATGGTGATGCTCAAGGGTTGATAACCTTAATTCCCATAATGTCCAAGCTTTACTGGCCGAGATCACCGCGACCTCATTACTTGAATTGAGTACTTGGTGGTAACCTGACAGTGGAGAATGTTGTAGCTCGGCTGGTAAGTGTTCAACAAATTCTTGATAGTACTCTGGGAAAAAGTTTTTTGCCCCCTTCTGACTGTAAAGCCATTGATATTCAGATCGAGTCCCGAGGAATACACCACGTAAGATAAAAGCTAAGATTTTATCTGAATGAGCGATACCATAGGTTAGTGCTAAAGTTGTTCCCCATGAGCCACCACAAATTAACCACTGTTCAATATTTAGGTGTTGACGAATAACTTCGATATCGTCAATTAAATGAACGGTGGTATTATCTAGTACGGACGGAGAGGGCTTTGAGCGCCCACAACCTCGCTGATCAAATAAAATAATACGATACAGTTCAGGATCAAAATAACGCCGATGGTTCTCACTTGAACCACTACCAGGACCACCATGAAGGTATAACACAGGTATTCCTGTTGGGTTACCCGACTGCTCAAGATATATTTGATGCTGCCCCCCAACAGGTAACAACTCTTCAGAATATGTTGCTATTTTAGGATATAAAGACCGTGACATGTATTTACTCTGTTTATTGAGACCATAAATAATATTATGGCGCAAAATATTAAAAACTGTCAGTTTCAAACAAGCCTTTATAAATTAACTTATCTGATGCTTATCTAAGTGTTCTCTTTGGTGATCTTCTGGTTTAAAATTTTCTAAGCTGACCGTAAACAATGCACCGAAAAGCACGACTAGCCAAGATAAATACACCCATAAAAAAAGAATCGGAATACCCGCTAGAGCACCGTAAATAGCTTCATAAGAAGGGAGTTGCGTGATATAAAAAGCAAAGCCTTTTTTTGCGACTTCAAATAAAAGTGCCGCTAATGTTGCACCAAACAAGGCATGTTTAAGCGGTACCACTTTATTAGGCACCACCATATATAAAATAAGGAATGCGCCAATCGAAGCAAAAATAGGCAAAGCTCTTAACGCTATATTGGTAAGGCCGAAAACGTCATAATTCCCTATCGATATCAAAGAAACAATATATGAAGTTGCCGCTATACTACTGCCCATTAAGACAGGTCCAAGAGTCAGTACCATCCAGTACATAGAAAAAGCGGTAACAATGCGTCTTTTGGTTGTGACCCGCCAAATTTTATTTAAGCTGGTGTCAATGGCAGAAATTAGCAATAGGGCAAATAAGAATAAAAAACTAATGGCGATAGCTGACATCTCTGAAGCATTCGTGACAAAACCGGTAATATGTTCTTTAACCACATCACCCGCAGCAGGCATAAAATTTTGATAAACAAAATTTTCAATAATTTCTTTAATATCAGTAAAGATAGGAAAAGCGGTCATAACTGACAACATGACTACAATCAAAGGCACCAGCGACATCAAGGTTACATAAGATAAGTAACCGGCAGTAATGTGTATTTGCTCTTTTAATATTCTATTTATAAAAAACAAACAAAAGTGCCAAATAGTCTGACTTTGCTGGTTGTTTTTAATGCTTTTAATCCAGTTCATTACAAATTAGTTATTATCTTATGGTGTACAATATATTATGATAATTGCTAAGCAAGTGATAGTGATAATAATCGTAATAAAATTTAACGTAGGAGTAATGATGTCTAATCAAGGTTCAGGTGGTAATGTTTTAGCGGCAATATGTAGTTTTTTTATTGCAGGTTTAGGTCAATTAGTTCAAGGGAGGATCCTCGCAGCAATCCTGTTTTTCCTGTTAACCTGGGTTAACTACACATTAGCAGCGACAGGAATCTTATTCTTTATGGCGGTTCCTGGTCTTATTTTTCATCTGTGGGCAGTCATCGATGCTGCTCGCTATAAAGGTAGGAACTAATGCATAAGATTACAATTAAGGTCTCGTTATTTTTTCTTTTACTGTCAATAGTCGGCTGTCAATCTGCTTACTATTCGGCCATGGAAAAAGTAGGTAAACATAAACGTGATATATTAATCGATCGTGTTGAAACTGCCACTGAGTCACAAGAGGAAGCAAAAGAAGAATTTAAAAATGCCTTAGAACAGTTCTCTGCATTAGTAAATTTTGATGGTGGTGAACTGCAACAACAATATGAAATAAGTAATGATCACTATCATACAAGTAAAGTTGCTGCTGAGGATGTAACTGCTCGTATTAATTCAATTGAAGCTGTCGCTGAAGCTTTGTTTAATGAATGGAATAGTGAATTAGAACAATTTACTAATCAATCATTAAAACGCCAAAGTCAATCGCGTTATAACGAAACCCAAAATCGTTATACTTCAGTGATTGAATCAATGCGTAATGCGGAGAAGAGAATGCAACCTATTCTTGATGCGCTTAAAGATAATATGCTTTATTTAAAACATAATCTTAATGCGCGAGCTATCGGTGAGCTTAAAACAGAATATAAATTAATTGAACAAGATGTTGAACGCTTAATTAACGAAATGAACAATTCAATTAACAAATCACAAACATTCATAAAATCACTTAAGAACCCTTAGTACAAAAGGAGCACTTTTATGAGTGTCTGCTTAGTACCATAAAGTTAATGGTAAGTGATAATAGATGGTAGCTTGTTTATGTTAAATGAGCCGCCATCAACTTAATGACAGAGACTTACTCTTTATTGGTAGGATTTTATGTTGCTGAGATTATAAGTTATAACGTGTCATTACTTGATCTAGCGTGTGAAAAGGGGGGATTAGCAAAAACATCACTTCGATCTTGGTTTTGGTTAATAGCAGTAAGTAAGCTTGACAGCTCTCTTATTTGACTCGGACCCGCTCGGCCCTCTTCAAAAAGTTGACTTAATCGTTGTAACACTTTGAGTTGCTCTGGAGACATTTCGAAATTCCCTTTCTTAATAATATTCTTTAAAGATACCGCTTGGTCGTTATGAAGCCGTGGCATGTTGGTGGTAAATAGCGACTTGTACCGGTAAAACTATTTCCCTGCCATCATCGATGTACTCTTGATAAAGGACTTTTAACTCTCTGCGTTCGATAACGTTAGCTTTATCAGCAACAGCTTTTTCGAATAGATCATTTAAACGAGTTAATTTTCTCTGCTCCATAATAAGTTTGCTCCCTGCACCGTTACTTTCAAAGTTCACATGCAACTAATCGTATCAGTAAAACTAATATTCACAAGTGAGGTGTAATGATTAGCGTCAACTCAACATTTAGACATAACTGACTCACTTAATTAATTTTCATTAAAAAACAATAGATTAAAACACAGTCATCCACTTTATTAACCGTGTGTTGTGTTACTTCCTATATATTTTTAAGACATGTCTTACGCAATATTACGTTTAGGCTTACTCAAATTTACTGACAAAAAAACCAGCCGAAGCTGGTTTTTATCAATCGTCTAAATAAGAGGCTTATTTAGGACGAGTATCACGCTTACGTTCATTTTCTTTTAAAAGCTTTTTACGAATACGAATGCTCAGTGGTGTAACTTCAACTAGCTCATCGTTATCAATAAACTCAAGCGCTTGTTCAAGCGACATAACGATAGGCGGTGTTAACGTTTGTGCTTCATCAGTACCTGATGAACGAACGTTAGTTAACTGCTTACCTTTAAGAGCGTTTACTGTTAAATCGTTGTCGCGGCTATGAATACCAATAACTTGACCTTCATAAATATCAACACCGTGTCCGATCAACATACGACCACGTGATTGTAAGTTGAATATTGCATTCGTTAATGCTTTACCTGTTGCATTACCGATCATTACACCATTTTTACGCTGGCCAATATCGCCACCTTTATGAGGTCCGTATTCAAAAAATGTATGATAAATTAAGCCAGAACCTGACGTTAATGTCATGAATTCAGTTTGGAAACCGATCAAACCACGACTTGGCATGATGAAGTCCATACGAATACGGCCCGTTCCATCAGGTGCCATATCTGTTAATTCAGCTTTACGAACACCCATTCTTTCCATGATAGGTCCTTGATGCTGCTCTTCAACATCAATGGTCACGTTTTCATAAGGTTCTTGTATTTGACCATCAATTTCACGAATAATAACTTCAGGACGTGATACCGCTAACTCAAAACCTTCGCGACGCATGTTTTCGATTAAAATGCCTAAGTGAAGCTCACCACGACCTGATACTTTAAATTTATCAGCATCAGGAAGTTGTTCAACACGTAAAGCAACGTTGTGAATTAATTCTTTGTCTAAACGGTCTTTGATGTTACGTGAAGTAACATACTTACCTTCTTTACCACAAAATGGTGAAGTGTTTACTTGGAAAGTCATATTGATAGTAGGTTCATCAACAGATAATGCTGGTAAGCCTTCAACTTCTGTAGGACAACAAACCGTATCTGATATTTTTAACTCGCCTAAACCAGTAATAGCAATAATATCGCCAGCAAAACCTTCTTCGATATCAAGTCTTTCTAGACCTAAGTAACCAAATACTTTACCAACTTTAGCGTTATGGATCTTGCCAGTTGCTAATTTAATCGTTACTTGTTGGTTTGGTTTAACAGAACCACGAGTAATACGGCCAACGCCAATTACACCTAAGTAAGAGCTGTAATCAAGTTGAGATATTTGCATTTGGAATGGACCATCTGGATCCGCTGTTGGTGCAGGCACTTCTTTAAGAATAGTATCAAATAAAGGAGTCATGTCTGTGCCGGTTACGCCTTCTTCAAGCGAAGCCCAACCATTGATTGCTGAAGCGTAAACAACTTTAAAGTCAAGCTGTTCATCTGTAGCGCCAAGGTTGTCAAACAATTCAAAAACTTGGTCCATAACCCAATCAGGGCGAGAACCAGGCTTATCAACTTTATTAATAACAAGGATTGGCTTTAAACCTTGAGCAAACGCTTTTTTCGTTACGAAACGCGTTTGTGGCATAGGGCCTTCTTGTGCATCAACAATAAGTAAAACCGAATCTACCATTGACATAACACGCTCAACTTCACCACCGAAATCAGCATGGCCAGGAGTATCTACGATGTTTACACGGTAACCGTTCCAGTTAATAGCCGTATTTTTAGCTAAGATTGTGATACCACGTTCTTTTTCGATATCATTCGAATCCATCGTACGCTCTTCAAGACCGCCGCGGGCATCAAGGGTACCTGATTGTTCTAATAATTTATCAACCAAAGTTGTTTTACCATGATCAACGTGGGCTATGATGGCAACATTACGTAATTTATCTAACACGGGTTTTACTCACTTCTTGCAAGACTTTTTCATCAAAAGAATATAGGGCTATAATTGGGCGCGAATTATACAGCAACGAAGTCAACAAAGACAGCAACAAATATTTCAGCTCCTATTAAATTCTCCATACACGAATCGTAATGCCCTGTTATACTCTTAAGCACCAACAACCAGCAGGCGCACCAATTTAGCGCAGCTCACGCACAGTAGTGGTGCAAGTAGGCTTTAGTAAATAAGTTAACACCTTATATATAAAGGCTTTATCTATTGGCATGAATTTCGCTTTATGCCCATCATGCGAAATGCAAACGTATTTTATTTTAATGACACTGGAGACTTTACATGTCACAAGCCGTATTAGATTTAATCAAAGACAACGATGTTAAATTTGTAGACCTACGTTTTACTGATTCAAAAGGTAAAGAGCAACACGTTTCAATTCCTTATCACCAAGTAAATGAAGACTTTTTTGAAGACGGTAAAATGTTCGATGGTTCTTCTATTGAAGGTTGGAAAGGTATTAATGAATCTGACATGGTAATGATGCCTGATGCTGATTCAGCGGTATTAGATCCTTTTACAGATGCAGTAACATTAAATATTCGTTGTGATATTTTAGAACCAAGTACAATGCAAGGTTACAGCCGTGATCCTCGTTCAGTTGCTAAACGCGCTGAAGAGTACTTACGTAGCACAGGTATCGCTGATACTGTATTAATTGGTCCTGAGCCAGAATTCTTCTTATTTGATGATGTACGCTTTAGTACTGATATGAGTGGTTCTTTCTATAAAATTGATGATAAAGAAGCCGCTTGGAATTCAGGTACTGAATACGAAGAAGGCAATATGGGTCACCGTCCAGGCGTTAAAGGCGGTTACTTCCCAACATCTCCTGTAGATTCATCACAAGATATTCGCTCAGCCATGTGTTTAGTTATGGAAGAAATGGGCTTAGTTGTTGAAGCGCATCACCATGAAGTAGCAACGGCTGGTCAAAACGAAATTGCATGTCGCTTCAATACCTTAGTTAAAAAAGCTGATGAAGTTCAAATATACAAGTATGTTGTTCATAACGTTGCTCACGCTTACGGTAAAACAGCGACTTTTATGCCTAAGCCATTAGTTGGCGACAACGGCTCTGGTATGCATGTTCATCAATCACTTGCTAAAGACGGTGTTAACTTATTCGCTGGTGATAAATACGGCGGCTTATCTGAAATGGCGCTTTATTATATTGGCGGTATTATTAAGCATGCTAAAGCATTGAATGCTTTTACTAACCCAGCTACTAACTCTTACAAACGTTTAGTTCCACATTTTGAAGCGCCGGTAATGCTTGCATATTCTGCACGTAACCGCTCTGCATCAATTCGTATACCGATTGTTCCATCACCAAAAGCAATGCGTATTGAAGCTCGCTTCCCTGATCCAGCAGCAAACCCATATTTAGCTTTTACTGCTTTATTAATGGCTGGTCTTGATGGTATTAAAAACAAAATTCATCCTGGTGATGCGATGGATAAAGATTTATACGATTTACCAGCAGAAGAAGCTGCAGCTATTCCACAAGTAGCAACATCACTTGAAGATGCTTTACAAAGCTTAGAAGCTGATTATGAGTTCTTAATCGCTGGTGGTGTTATGGATAAAGATATGATTGATGCATACATTGCTATTAAACGTGCTGAATCACAACGCGTAAACATGACAACTCATCCATTAGAGTTTGAATTATATTACAGCGTATAATCTCGACTATATGATTAAATGAAAAAAAAGCTCACTTCGGTGAGCTTTTTTGTGGCAAATAGACGATTAATTATATAAGTTTAAGGTAAGTATCTTAAGTTGAGCTAAATTTTTGCGTTATTCTTTATTGTTATTAACTTTAATTATCACATTACTTAGTTGTAATACCTTTGCGACGGCAACCAAAATTTATGTTTGGAGAAGTGATGATGGTATCTTAGTTTTTTCTGACAGCCCTCAAACTGGTGCGGAAGAAGTTGAAATAAGAGAACCCAATACTGCCTCTTCTGTTGATACCTCAATGCTAGATTTAACACCAAAAATTATCAAAGATGATTACCAAGTTGAAATCAACCAACCTAAACAAAATGCCACGGTTAGAGACAACACTGGCTCTGTTTACATAGCAGGTAGTATCAAACCTATCTTTAAACAAGGCTTAGCTATTCAACTTTTTTTAGATGGTAAACCCCATCAACCTCCGCAATCTCACTCGATGTTTGTGCTACGAAATATAGATCGCGGCGAACATATCATAAAAATGCAATTACTTAATGAAAAAGGCAAGATAATTGCATCGTCAAAACCTATAACCTTTTATATGCATAGAGCATCGGTTAATAACGCAAATTAAGTAGCATTTGCTGCAACTTGCACCAAATGTAACTACATTACTATTTTGTCGCACTACATCAGTGCAAAAGGTTTTTATGTCTAGCAACAGCAGTAGAGATCAACAATTAAAATTTAGCTACCAACAAAAGCTGCCAAATCAGATGGTTACAGCACTTGTAGTGCTAGATAATAAATTAACGATTAAATATGTTAACCCTGCAGCAGAAGCGCTATTAGTTAAGAGTTTTAACAAGCTGTGCAACTTACCAATAACAACAGTCTTCTACAATTCTCCGATTAAAAAGGAACGTTTAGAGCAGCTGCTGACTTCAGGCCAAGAATTTAGTGACAGTGATGTCACCATTGAATTTTTTGATCACAGCCGTATTACCGTGGAAATAACAGCCTCGTCTGTTGAATTCAGCAAACAGCCACATATTATCTTAGAATTCAAACAGATTGATCAGCAAAAACAAATGAGTATCGAAGCATTTCAACACCAGCAATGGGAGTCGTCTCGAGATTTGATACGCGGGCTTGCTCATGAAATTAAGAATCCATTGGGCGGTCTTCGTGGCGCTGCACAATTATTAAGTAAAGAATTGACGCAAGAGCAACAAGAATATACTGAAATGATTATTGAACAAGCCGACCGTTTAACTAATTTGGTTGATAAGCTTTTAGGCCCTAATCAATTACCTCAGATGGCAGAACAAAATATTCATATTGTCTTAGAAAAAGTTTTTAAGCTGATTAATTTTAACAACCCTAAAAATATTAAATTTATTAGAGACTATGACCCCTCTATTCCTGAAATAAGTTTTGATCAAGATAAGCTTCAACAAGCTGTTTTGAACATTGTTAACAACGCCGTTCAAATTATTGATGAGGGTTGTAACATAACCCTAAAAACAAGAGCCGCTAGTAATAAAACCATTAATGGAAGACGGGTAAAGCTCTGTGTTCAAATCAGTGTTATTGATAATGGCCCTGGTATTCCAAAAAAGATTCAAGACACTCTATTTTACCCTATGGTATCTGCACGCGATAACGGTACAGGTTTAGGCTTGTCTATTTCACAAACCTTAGTGCAACAGCACAAGGGTAAATTATCTTGCTATAGCCGACCGGGTCATACTGAGTTTTTAATTTTACTGCCTTTACAAGAAGAGAATAATAATGAATGTTGAGCAAGTTTGGATTGTAGATGATGACAGTTCTATTCGCTGGGTGTTAGAAAAAGCCTTATCAGGAGCAAATATATCTGTAGCCTCTTTTGAGAAACCTGAAGACTTACTCATCGCCCTAGAGCATCAACAACCAGAAATAATAATTTCTGATATAAAGATGCCAAATATTGATGGTATGACTTTACTTAGCCGTGTTAGTGAGAATTTCCCTAACCTACCGGTGATCATAATGACTGCACATTCTGATCTCGATAGTGCTGTAAATGCCTATCAAGGTGGGGCATTTGAATACTTACCTAAACCTTTTGATACTGACGAAGCTATCTCTCTAACAAAACGGGCGCTAACACATGCTCGAGAACAAAGTGCTAAACGTAAGCATTCTATAGTAGCACCTGATCCTGTTGGGATAATTGGTGCGGCTCCAGCTATGCAAGAAGTTTTCAGGGCAATTGGACGACTATCACGTTCGAGTATCAGTGTACTCATTAATGGCGAGTCTGGTACAGGTAAAGAGCTTGTTGCACATGCGCTTCACACGCATAGTCCACGATCGAATGCTCCCTTTATTCCCTTAAATATGGCTGCAATACCAAAAGATTTAATTGAATCAGAGTTATTTGGCCATGAGAAAGGTGCGTTTACTGGCGCGAATGCCGTAAGACAGGGTCGCTTTGAACAAGCGCATAAAGGAACCTTGTTTCTTGATGAAATTGGCGATATGCCTTTAGATATTCAAACACGTTTGTTACGTGTGCTCGCCGATGGACAATTTTATCGCGTTGGTGGTCATTCACCGATTAAAGTTGACGTAAGGATCATTGCGGCTACACATCAGAACCTAGAAGTTCAAGTCAGTAATGGTGATTTTCGTGAAGATCTATTTCACCGTTTAAATGTCATTAGAATACAGTTACCCAGTTTACGTGAACGCAAGGAAGATATTGAACAGCTTATTAATCATTTTTTACATTTAGCAGCAAAAGAATTAGAGGTTGAACAAAAAACCCTGCATAAAGCCACTCTTAGTTATTTACAGCAATGTGCGTGGCCAGGAAATGTTCGTCAGCTTGAAAATATTTGTCGTTACTTAACGGTAATGGCAAGTGGTAAAGAAATTATATTAGATGATTTACCGAGCGAACTTGCTGAGAACACATCATTAACAAACCCTACTGCAAAAGCTTCATCATGGCCAGTTGCGTTGCAAGAGTGGGTTGATGAGCAATTAGCCAAAGGGAATAACAATATTATTGATACCGCTTTGCCTGAATTTGAGAAAATACTATTAGAACGTGCGCTTCATTATACACAAGGCAGAAAGCAAGAGGCTGCTAAAAAATTAGGTTGGGGAAGAAATACCCTAACAAGAAAGTTAAAAGAGCTTAATATGTAAAGACATATGTGAAGGTAGCTGTTTAGCTACTTTCACATGTATCACTGATACACTGTTTACAACTGTTACATAATTTCAAGTTAATGATGTGGGCAGCTACAATCAAACTTGCGCCAATCACAATAAAGAATGGCTGAATATCTTCTGAAAAATCATGCTTTATCCAGTAAATACCAACGCCTAAAAAAAGTAAGTAGAAAGGGTAATATTTTCTATGGTATTTTTTAAAACCGGAAAACAAGGCTAAAGTACCTAGTGCAGCAGTCATTAATAAGAATACATGTTCCCATGCATGGTCAGCTAAAAAGCTTAATCCTAGTAAAGGCAGTGCCGGTAACAATACCGGTAATAAGATACAATGAAGCGCACAAAGTGATGTTGCGGTTATTCCAATACGATCAAGCACTTTATACTCCCCTTACAATTAGATAATAATTACTGTTAAAAGTGGATAATATCACAATTGATATAGTATCACAAAACTTTTAAGCGCGTTCTATCGGAAAAGAAATTACATCCTCAATAGCACTTTTTTCTAGCGCGATCATCATTAAGCGGTCGATACCTAAAGCTACTCCTGCACATTGTGGTAGCCCTGATTGTAGAGCTTTAATAAAGTTCTCATCTATATTTTTAGTAACAAGTCCTAGTTGTTGACGTTTACTGTTATCTTGTTCAAATCTTGTTATTTGAATATCAGCATCTGTTAATTCATTAAAGCCATTTGCTAACTCAACGCCCTTAAAATAGCATTCAAATCTTTGGGCGACACGGTTATCTTCAACACACTCTTTAGCTAAAGAAGCTTGCGCAATTGGAAAATTATAGACAAAGCATGGTCGAGATAAGCCAATATTCTTTTCTATAATTTCTGAAAAGATAAACTGTAGTAATAAGTCACAATCATCTGATTCATACAACCAATCTGCGGCTTTACCCTGTAACTCGATAACCTCATATAATTGATTAAAAGTTGCTGTTAAGGGATCTATACTGACGAATTTAATGAATAAATTTTGATAGGATATTTTTTCAGATTTTGGCGTTTTTACGACTGTAGATAATAGTTCATCAACTTCAGCCATTAAATCGTGTTGATCAAAACCTATACGGTACCATTCTAATAGGGTGAACTCAGGGTTGTGATAACGGCCTGAATCTTCATGACGAAATGCTTTACAGATTTGGAAAATACAGCCATAACCTGAAGCAAGTAGTCGTTTCATATGAAACTCAGGTGAAGTTTGTAAATATAGTTGTTGAGATTGATTTATATCGCTGTTATCTAAATAGTTGTATTGGGTGCTAAAGGCATCAAGGTAAGGGTCTGTTACTGTTCCCATAGAGAGTGATGGTGTTTCAACTTCGATAACATTTTTATTTTTAAAAAAATCTCTGATCTCATTAATAACATTTCCTCTAGACTTAGCTACTTCCCACTTCATTTACGTACACTACTTAGAATAAAAAATTATAATTCTATAGAGTATATACGAAAAGCTAATCATCTGAGAAGTAGGCAGATAACTATAAGAAATATCTAAAGCGCTATATTGAAAAAGAGGGGAATAACTTTTCAACGCTATCGTATAATTGTTAGCGATGTACGTTCAATGAGTAAGTTACTTGGTGAGTCTCAATACTTAAAAAACTCACAAATAGCCTATAAAATGGTCGTATATTCTGATTGTACTTAAAATATTCACTGGTGGTTTAAGCGAGTTTGGCCTAATACCTGACCGTCAAGCAGATAGATCTTACGTTTTGCCATTTCAGCATAATCTATGTCATGAGTAACAACACAAAGTGTAGTCCCTTGATTATTTAAAGCCTCTAGTATTGCCATAACGTGGTCACTACTTTTAGAATCCAGATTCCCCGTCGGCTCGTCCACTAATAAAATAGCAGGGTCAGCGACTAGGGCGCGAGCAATAGTAACACACTGCTGTTGGCCGCCAGAAAGTTGGGTGGGCCTACGCCTGGCCAGTGGGGCTATACCAACTACATCCAAGCAGTAATCAACTTTTTTATTTATATCTTCTTCACTAATAGGTTGCTTTGCATAACGTAATGGCAGGGCTATATTGTCGTATACGCTTAATTCATCTATCAGGTTAAATTGCTGGAAGATAAAGCCAATTTTCTTATTCCTGATTGCAGCAGTTTGTTCTAAAGTGAGGTTGCTGACATCAACACCTTCGAAAAAAAGCTTACCTGTAGTAGCAAAATCTAGCAGCCCCATAATAGATAGTAAAGTCGATTTCCCACAACCTGAAGGGCCAGAAATTGAAATATACTCACCTTGTTGGATTTCAAGGTCTATGCCTTGCAATGCATGGGTTAGCATGTCATCGTTGCTAAACACCTTGTCTAATTTTTGCACTTTAATTATGGGTATTGTCATTGAAACGCTTAGTCTCCCTGTAATTTCGAAATAAAGAGATAATCATAGGTGTCTATAAATCATAGTTTAAGCTAAAAATGTGCTTTTGTATTTACCAGCTTACTCTATAATTTAAGGCAAACGAATTAAGTTTAGCTAAATGACTAACAATAAAAAAGGTGGGCCATGCCCACCTTTATTTTATAAAATCGCGTCACGTCCACGTGTATTATTAATTCATAGAGTTACGCTAAAATTTTAATTTTAAACATGACATTATTCAAAGTCATGAACTTAATCACTACCACGCAAACTAAATATCGCTGGCTTGTTAATGTATTGCCTTAAAGGCCAGTAACAGGCGAATAAAGTAACCATTATAATCAAGACTAAACTAGCCACTACCATAGGTAATGCTTGCCAAGTAATAAATGGTTGAATGTATTCACTCATTCCAATGTAAGCGATAGCAAACAATACGACACTACCGACAAAACCAATCAATACAGCTTTCGTATTATCGTTAATTATCATTGAAAGCAAGTGTTTACGTGTTGCACCTATGGCCATGCGGGCGCCAAGTTCAAAGCGTCTAAGTTGAGTGCCATAGCTCAAAATTCCATATAAACCTATGCCTGCCAGTAAGAATACCAAACTCGCTAAAACTGCAGTAGTAACGGCTGTAGTAATTTCAGCAAACAATCTTTGAGTTAGAATGTCATCAGCAGATTTATAACTAAAAACAGAATATCTAGAATCAACCGAGGACAATAATTTACCGAGTTGTTCACGACTAACAGTCTGACCAGGTTTAACCTTAAGCATAAAGCTTTGGTTGCCTAGGTTATTGGGTATATAAGCTCTTGGAACTCCTATATCAGCATTGTCGCTTCCTATAGGTGTATCGTTAGGAATAGAAATGTCTTTTACAATACCCACGATTTTAAATGGCTCAGGGCGACCTGTCGATATTTGCAAACCAATGACATCACTATCAGCTTTCAACTGCCTAGCAAAGGCTTGGTTAACAATCATAATATTATTGCCATCTTTACGGTCTATTTCAGTAAAGTTGTCACCCTGTAATATCTGCTGCTCAATCATATTAAAATAAGTATGATCAATCCCATTGAAATAAGGAGTATACCTTTCATTATTACTAACATTGGTTAGTGCTCTAACATTAAAGCCATCAAGTGGTGATCGTGTCTGACTAATCGATTCTACTTGAGGAAGTGCTTCAAGTTTATCCATTATTTCAGCCATGATTGGAATCGCTTCTTCCTCAGTTGGAAATTCTGTCGATGAAAAGTTTAAAATTAAAGTAGAAATGTTATTTGTTGTAAAACCAATGGGTGCATTAATGGTTTTAACCGCATCTTTAAGTAAGCTAATATTAGCAAATACTAACACTGTTGCTAATGCTACCTGACTGGCAATTAACACCTGACGAATTTTTTTAGATACCTGTAAGCCACTGCCCTTACCACTGCTTTGCAACGTGGTATTTAGTGCGCGGTAATTGATCATACTGGTACTTAATTTTGCGAAAAACAATGCAAATACAACGGTAATTAACACTGCACTACCAAAGGTTACCGGGTTAATCGATAACTCGCTAACCCTAGGTAATATAGAACCCAAATATTGTTGCATTACACTAAATCCGACTTTAGCAAGCACCAAGGCAATGATTATAGACATAAACATCAACAAACTTGTTTCAGCAAGCATGCCTTTAAATAAATGTTTTTTAGTCGCCCCAATCGCCGCTTGAATAGCCATTTGTCGTTGCTTTTCGGCCGTACGTGCCATAAACAGATTTGTAATGTTAAGACAAGCGATCAAAACTAAACCAATCACACCCGCTAACAGCTTTATCGCAATAGATTCACTGTCACCGAGAATAATTTCTTTAACTGGGGTTACAATCATAACAATTGACCAACCCTTGAAAAAACCTATCTCAGCAACACCTTCTTGCCAACGATCACTTACTAAGGGAGTTAACAGTTGTTCTGCTTGGCTTTTACTCACATCATTTTTTAATTGACCAATAAACTTAAGACCACCGTTTATATTGCCAAAGCTTTGTCTCTGACCATTACCTGTCTGATTATAGTCCCATGGCATCCAAACTTGTGTTTCTCGTCCAATTCCGTTCAGTTCAGGTTCAACAAAATTTTCAGATAAAACGCCAACAATTCGGTAACTGATACCACTAAGGTTAATTTTTTGATTAAGAATATCAGCACTACTTTTATACTCTTTCTTCCAAGTATTATAGCTAAGCATTGCAACAGGATTATTAGTATCCATTGCTTCACTTGCTTCAAACATTCGACCCATTGCCATTGGAGATGCTAAGATCTGGTGCAATTCAGGTGTTACATATGCTGTATTAACAAGCGGTTGACTGCTGTGAGAAATAATCACATCTTGCCCATAAATCATGATGGCAGCTTGTTCAAATGCTTCTTTACTCTTGTATAAGTGCACTAATCCAGGATAGGTATAAGCAACACCTTTGGTTTCTTTTTCAGCGCCAATAAGTTTATGTTGAGCGACAAAAAGTCTGTCTTGCTCTGGGTAAGGTAATGGCTCAACTAATAACAAATAGTTTAATGTTACAGCACATAGCAAAGCGCCTAAAGTAATACCCATGGTCATTAATACGGTTAATACAAAGCCAGGTTTCTTTTTCAGACTGGCCCAAGCTTGTTTATGTCGAAGAATTAATTTCCTCATACTGCCACCTTTAATGCTTCATCTTTGACAATTTGCCCATCAAGCAATCTAAGTTGAATATTAGCCATGTCAGCGTAACGCGCATCATGTGTAACCATACAAATAGTCGTGCCGTTTTTATTGAGTTCAGCTAATACTGCCATTACAGTGTCACCACTTTGTGAATCAAGGTTACCGGTTGGCTCATCAACGAGTAATATTGCAGGATCGGCAACCAATGCACGAGCAATAGCAATACGCTGTTGCTGTCCACCCGACAACTGGTTAGGTTTATGGTCAGCTCTATGGCTCATTTCTACCATTTTTAAACAGGCTTCAACTCTTGCTTTAATAAATTCGTCTGTTGGAAGTTCTTTTTTATATTGTAAGGGTAACGCCACGTTATCAAACACAGAGAGTTCATCAATGAGATTAAATGATTGAAAAACAAAACCTATTTTTTCATTACGAATAGCAGCAGCTTCATCAAGAGTGAGTGAGCTGACGTCGAGCCCTTCTATTGTATAAGAACCTGAACTAGACATATCTAATAAACCCAATAGAGAAAGTAGCGTAGACTTACCACACCCTGACGGGCCTGCAATAGAAACATATTCTCCTGCACGAATAACAATATCAACGTCTTTTAATGCATGGGTTTCAACATCATCAGTTTCAAATACTTTACTAATACTCTTCATTTCAATTTTTATTTCAGACATATTCATTTTCCTTAAATGTGTGGGAATTTTTTAAATTATTTGTAATTAACGTTATTGACTAAATAGCATTTAAAAGCTGTCTATAGTCAGCTCTGAATTTTTCACAAGCGACAAATCAGACACAATAAAAATGTCATTAACTTTGCCTCCTTTAATTATTTGGATGTAACGACCGGCTTCTTTACCGAATTCTACTTTGGTTCTTATTGCTGCGTTATTTGAATCATCAAGTAGGAATAAACTTGAATTTGAATTAGCTAGACCGTTGACCGGTCGTTCCATATAGGTGATGTTAGCTAAGGTCTCTGTAATGATAACGGCATCAACACTTAGTTGCGGGCGAGCACTCGCTGGCAGTTGATCAGGTAACGCTATTTCAACTTCAACGGTATTGTCTACTACGACGGGATCAATGCGTGAAACGGTGCCTACAATTTTGTCTCGACGTGTATCAACAATAGCCTTTTGACCAATAAATATTTGTTGCGCTTTACTTTGAGGCACTCTAACTAAAGCAATAAGATTTTCGACGCTTCCTATAAGAGCAATTTCTTGTCCCGCTGCGAGGCTTTGACCCAACTCAACTGATAGGCGTTGTAATACACCATCAAAACCCGCTTTAACGGTAAGGCGTTCGAGTCGGTTTTGCGCGATATCTAACTGCCCTTGTTGTTGCATTATTTGTTCGTTCTGTATATTTATAGCTTCTTGATTAACTAACTTTAGAGCCGTAGTACGTTGTTTATGGATTTTGATACGCTTATTAAGCTGCGCTTCTTGAACAAAGCTTTCTTTATAATCAAGTACTGAAACTATGCCCGATTTAACCAAACCAGACTGTGCTTCTAGTTTAACTTTCGCTGTTTCGTAACGCGCCTCCAATTCTGCAAAATTGCCACTTTCGTTAAGAATCTCACGTTTTTGATTTAACTTTAGTTGTCGTAAGTTTGCTTTTTGTTGAGATAGCTCTCTAACTGCACTATCTACCTGTTGTTGTAATTCAGGATTAGCCAGTTGAATAATAATACTATCCGCTGTTACTAGAGCGCCAGGTTTAAGAACAATTTCCTGAACTGTGGCACTTGTTAGTGAAGTAATGAGTACCTGTTTATCACTGCGTAGTGCACCATATCCTTCGATTTCCACCTGTAAATCACCATGTTTTACTGTGCCAAAAAGCATGTCGTCACGCTTAACCGAAGTACCACCAGTTTGAGTACTCACATACCAAGTCAGGGCAGCGAGCAAAAAAATCGCAACAGCACTGTACACTGGCATTGATTTGAGTTTGCTTTGCTTGGTTTTTACTTTTTTCACATCCATTTAGGAGACACCTTGAATAAATATTTTCTAATAATTAATACTTATAGCGAAATTTGTGCCAACAAACATTAAGCAACAATATCAATGAGATATATTTGTTTTTACATTATTTTATTATAAAGTAGACCGCTATCGAACTAAACGAACCGAATATGAACCAGTTATAGTGAAAGGTAAAAAAATTACTCTATCAGTAAAATATAAAACAATTGAAAAATTAATAAGAAGTGACGTAAAGATTCAGTGATTAAAATAACTGATAAATATTTGTAGTAGAGTTAGTAGATGTAATTAAATTTTAAGATGTAATTGAAGGCAATGGGAGGGATATTGAAACCGTAACACCGGACGCATTAGTGTTGTTTATAAGTTCAATGGTGCCCTTGTGATGTTCTATAATATTTCGGCAAAAACTCAATCCTATACCCTGACCATTTTGCTTAGTTGAATACAATGGAACAAAAAGGTTATCTAAATTAGCAAATCCGTGACCGTTATCAACGACTTCAATTAATGATGTGTTTCCTTTTTCCCTAAAGACCAGTTTTATTTTCTCTCCAGGTTCAGAAGCCTCGTCGGCATTTTTAATCACATTTAACAAAACCTGTTCAATAAAAGCAGGATCAGCCCAAAAATTTTCTGTTTTTATTTCAATTTCAAAATCAATATCTTTAAGTAGTCTCTGAATACGTTGAGCGATATTAGTGACCGAAATCATTTGGCAATTTAAATGAAATGGTTTGGTGATAGAAGCATATCTACTGACAAATTCTTCCAAGTGCTGGCATCGTTCGGTGATAACATCTAGGGCTTTTTTTTCTCTTTCACCCTCTGCTTTTAAACTTAATCCTTGTGCTAATGCAGATACTGGCGTTAATGAATTACGAATTTCATGTCCGAGTACTCGAATAAGCTGTTGCCAAGCACTAAGCTGGCTTTGCCTCAATGCGGATTCAATATTAACAAAAACCATTAAATGATGAGTTTTACCTTGATCAATAAACTCGCTGTGGCGTATTTGCCATTTATTGTCACATGGTTTTTCTTTGAAACGCCAATTATTATCTACATATTCAAGACCTAATAACCCTGGAGAGGAATTTCTAAAAATCTGCCACGGTTGGGGGAATAATTCATTAAAGGCTGTATTGGCATAAGTAAGTTGAGGTCGTTCATCAAAGACCATAATAGGGCTGTCAAGTTGTTCGATAAGTCGATAAACAAGGAAAATATGTTGATCGTAGCGTGACTTGAGTAATTGTAAATGAGAACTCAAATTTTTGAGATCTTGATGAAACTCTATGACCTTACCTTTAGTGAAAGCAGGTTTCGAATACTGACAATAATCATTATTACGAACAGCGTCAAGATGCATACTTGCACGTTTAAAAGCAATAATGGTTCTACTATATATATAAGAGAATAATAAGAAAAAAACTGCAGCAACTCCAGTACTGGTTAAAACAATATTTAACGCTGTCCAATCCTGAATTATTCCAATAACCATCCACAAGCTTACTATAATAAAACTCGTGGTAATAAAACAAACTTGTAAAAGCTGCTCTAAGGATTTAAAGATAAATAATTTCATAAGATCGGACTCGTATTTTAAGACGGTATAACATTTCGATTTTAACTTTAATGCTACTACTGAATGTTTATACCGTGTTTTTCTAGTCGGCGGTACATAGATGATTTAGTTAACCCAAGCATTATCGATGCTTTAGGCACATTATTATGATTTTGCTCGAGTGCTTGTTCGATTAGAGTTTTTTCAGCCTGCTCTAGTGTCATCATAGGCAACCTGTTGTTCTGTTTAATCATAGAAAGATGTAGATCTTCTGGTTCCAAGTTATCCCCCTGAGCTAACAAAACCGCACGCTCCATTAAATGACTCATTTCTCGGACATTACCAGGCCAATGATATGCTTCCAACGCTTTTATTGCTGCAAGTGAAAGGTTTAATTCTTCACGTTTATACTTTTTACCATGTTGAGTCATAAAGTGCTTTGCAAGAGGAGCTATATCTTGAAACCTTTCTTGCAACGACGGCACTCTCAACTCTATAGTATTAAGACGAAAATAGAGATCTTCACGAAAATCTCCATCTCTTATTAATTTGGAGATATCACCATTTGTAGCGCAAATAACTCTACTATCAGCAATCTGTGTTTGGCTAGAACCTAATACTTCATATTCCCCAGATTCCAATACTCTAAGTAATTTAGCTTGTTGCGAGTGGGGAATATTAGCAATCTCATCTAAAAAAAGAGTACCGTGTTTGGCAAGTTCAAAACGACCAATACGATTTTCTTTAGCATCTGTAAATGCGCCTTTTTTGTGTCCGAAAATTTCGCTTTCAAATAAAGATTCTGAAATAGCGCCCATATTTACCGAAATAAATGCATCTAAAGCACGATTAGATTGTTCATGAATACGTTTAGCTAAATGACTTTTACCGGTACCGTTGTCACCCGTTAGTAAAATACTGGCATCAGTTGCAGCAACAGAATCTATTTGGTGTAACAATTTCTCCATTGATTCAGACCGCCACGTAAAATCTTGTTCCGTAACAGACTCTAACTGCTGTTTAAGCTTTTGATTCTGAACTTGCAGACCAGACATTTTTAGCTGTTGGCGAATAATTTGGATTAATCGTTGATTATTCCATGGCTTTTCAACAAAGTCACAAGCTCCAAGTCTCATAGCACTTACAGCAAGGTCAACATTAGACCAACCAGTCATGGCTATTACAGGGATAACAAAATCTGATTTACTTAACCAAGTTAAGAAACGTAAACCTTCCTCGCCAGAGGTAGTATCAAGTGAAAAATTCATGTCCAGTAAAATTAGATCGACACTGTTGTCAGCTAATATTGCTTGGGCATAGTGGTGATTTTCTGCTTCAAGTATCGAAAAACCTTGGTCTTCTAGAATAAAGGCTGCACTTAAACGGATTTCAGGGCTGTCATCGACAACCAGTATTTGAGGCTTAGACATCACTATTTATAATAACTCACTGACAATATGAATTAATATAATAAGTTGCCAATCATTATTGAACAAGACAAATATTGTTACTTTAAGTTAATCATATTTTACTTGGCTTATAAGAGAAAAATTTATACTTAGCAAATAATACAACTTAAATAAATTAGTCGAAGTCACCTACTAATAAAATTTATAAAGTGCTAATAGTTATGGTTATCCCCCCAAATTGAGCAGCGAAATTGATGTATAAATATAATACTTATGTCCGCTTCCTCTAGAAATCGTGAGCATAATATTGGTAATAATTGATATGAAAAGTAGGACCGTTCTATAGCAGAAGTCTGTATTAGCAGAGTTTAATTTATCAAAAGGTAACAGGTTTAATAGTGCCAAGATATTGTGGCGTAGTTAAATGTAATTGGTTGGCTTAGGTAAATGCAATTAGGCGGCAAGAATGCTAAAGATTGCCCCTTCTAATGAGAAGTGGTGAATGTCAGACTCTGACATGGGCCTGTCGAACATGAGTCACACTACCGTTGACGCTACTGCTCTACGGTATAAATGCTGTCTTTTTTAAACGTCAGAAAGCAAAAAACCCGTTACGTTAGTAACGGGTTTTTCCTAATTAGAAGCCAAGCAATGTCCTTCTCTCATATGGGCCTGTCGAACATGAGTCACACTACCGTTGACGCTACTGCTCTACAGTTATAAATACTGTATTTTTAAACGCCAGAAAGCAAAAAACCCGTTACGTTAGTAACGGGTTTCTGACGTGTAGGGATATACTAATGTCGCGTTGCCAAGGATGGCAAAGAGCGACCTAAATAGAAGCGGAGAATGTCCTACTCTCATATGGGCATGTCGAACATGAGTCACACTACCGTTGACGCTACTGCTCTACGGTATAAATGCTGTATTTTTAAACGTCAGAAAGCAAAAAACCCGTTACGTTAGTAACGGGTTTTTCTTAATTAGAAGCCTAGCAATGTCCTACTCTCACATGGGAACTCCCACACTACCATCGGCGCTACTGCGTTTCACTTCTGAGTTCGGAATGGGATCAGGTGGTGCCACAGTGCTATTGTCGCTAGACAAAA